>NZ_CDBO01000068.1:0-99877 GCF_000819885.1 Aeromonas fluvialis | reverse complement strand
CGCTGTCTTTGGATTCAGTGGCATCGAGCGGGAAGGCGTCTGCGTTGTCGCCGACCTTGTCGCCATCGCTGTCTTTGGATTCAGTGGCATCGAGCGGGAAGGCATCATCGTTATCACTCACGCCATCACGATCCTGATCGGCAATGGTGATCAGATTGCCCTGATCATCCTGCACCACATTGATGGTGTCGGGATCGGTATCTGCCGTGATGGGGTTCTGCTGCAGATATTGAGCCAGCGCCTGACCCATCTGCTTGCTGGTATCCAACAGTTGGCCCGGGTCATCAGGCAGGGTATCAGGCAACTGATCGGCCAGATTAATGGCATAGATTTGCGCCTCTATATCGCCGGAGGCGATAAAATCCGCCAGGATCTGCGCCGGCTGCAGCCCGAGCTCACTGGCGATGGCCGCCACCGCCCCGTCCCGATCGAGCGCAGGATCTTGCTGCATCTTCAGGTCAACCAGGGTCGTGAGCGGAGTGACCTCATTGACGCCGGGAGGCGCGGAGAGAGAGAACGTCTTGGTCACGGGGCCACGCACCTCATCCACCGTTTCCCCGGCGATCGCCCGAACCATCAAACGGAACTGCTCAGGCTGATCAATGTTGCTGACCTCTAACGTGATTTTGCCGCCAGCAGCGGTCCGACCCTGAGGTTCATCGCTGTCTGGTTCGCCGTTACGATCGAGATCGAGCCACACCAGCGCATTGCTGAGATAGCCATCGATAGCCGTCGCTTGCAGAAAAGAGGGCGACGCGTTTTCCTCACCCTCACCCTCACCCTCACTGCCACCACAGCCAGTCAGTGCGGTACTGACGGCCACCGCCAGTACGCTGAAAATTAAACGTTGTTTCATCCCATGCTCCTTGAGGTGTTGGCCAACACTGGGGGCTCCAGCCGAGCGTGAACGGCCAAACTGATCAACCAAAGCAAAGTATGATTAATCTAGCCAATTGGAGGTAATTTAAGTTAATGGATGTGATCCGAATCACGCCTCGTCACTGGGCCTGTTGGTCGCGGGTGTGAAAGGTCACCAACGGCGTCCCCCTATGTCGCAGGCCAGTGATGGTCAGATAAGTAGTTGTAACGGTCAGCTAGCTGTCAGCTGACAGCAGTCAGTAAATTGAGCAATCACAATTGATGGAATACTGCTATTTAGGCGTCGGATGTGATCAATAAGGTCGATTCACAACCTAAATTGTCAAAATGAAAGGTTCATCGCGCTTTTCCGGGGAAGGCCGCCTTGATTTTCAGGAAGAGGTAGTCCGAGTCCCTGAAGCCATAGGCCATCCGCTTGATCACCTTGATGTGGTTGTTCACCCCTTCCAGCAGGCTGGTATGCATATGGAAGCGAGCACTGGCGAGGATCCCTCTGGCGTAGCGTTTGAGGTTGCGGGCAAAACGCTGCTGCGGGGCCATTTCACTGTCCCGCGCATGCCGTAACCAACTCCTCCAGCGTCGCCAGCCTTCACGCACGCTCGGGGCATACCAGATCTCTTTCAGGGCGTCCTTGAGCACGTAAACCGTGGCCAGCGGCTGATTGGCGGCCATTAGCTCCTGCAACTGCACCACCTGCCCAGCGTTGAGATTGTCCCGGTTACGCAGGAGCAGCCAACGACTCTGCTTCACCACCTTGCGGGCGGGCTTGTCATGGCGCAGTGCGTTAGCCTGGTCGACCCGAATGCGGTCAATCACGTCGCGACCATAACGGGCCACGACATGGAACAGGTCGTACACCACCTCGGCCTGAGGGCAGTGCTGCTTCACCTCCAGGATCGAAGTCAACCACGCCGGCTTGTAGGCGGCGCTTGTCGATGGCCTTGATAGTGTACCAGTGCAGCCCGGTGAGGCGACTGATATGACATAGCGGTAGCATCTGCAGCAAGGTCTCGACCCACGTTCGCAACCTCTGGGTCAGGGGGCTTGGCTCAAGACAGCGACCGCAGCGTGGAAGCTCAGTGGTGAGCGGCTCTAGCGTGTGCGTGAGGGTGTTGTTGGTATCTTGGTGGCTGGCTACGACAGCGTAGCCTGGCCAAAAAGTGGCAAGATCGATAGGATGCATGGTGACAGCAGGGCTCAGGGGGGGGGGGTGGCGACGACCCATTTACCAGAGTCACTGACTGTCAATCCTCTCTTTCCCGCGATAATGCGAAGAACCAAAAAAATCCCCAATCAGGTGCGGAATGTCGGTTGCCATAGAAAGCCTGTTCACAAAACGAACACTCATGCTCAATGTGGAGGCACTGGATTGAGCTTGATACCGAAGGAAGTGTGCACTAAAGTAGCACATGTAAAATGTCGGTTTGAAAGCGGTGTCAGATGATAATTAGATTTGTGCTCTGTCTATTTTAAAAAACAAAGTGTCTAAAAATATTGGAAATTTGGTTTGTTATTGAGATAATATGTCAATATATAAATATATTTATGCCTTGATTGTAGACGACGCACCTGTTGTGGTGGCAACACTTCGTGTGATGCTTCGCAAGATGGGATTGCTTGATGATCACATACATAGTGCTAAGGATGCGCGCAGCGCGCTGCATCTCGCTCGTAATCGCGCTTACGATATAATTATCTGTGATTACAACTTCGGTAGTGGACTCAATGGTAAGCAGATATTCGAAGAGCT
This sequence comes from Aeromonas fluvialis, assembly GCF_000819885.1. Classification (GTDB taxonomy): domain Bacteria; phylum Pseudomonadota; class Gammaproteobacteria; order Enterobacterales; family Aeromonadaceae; genus Aeromonas; species Aeromonas fluvialis. The sequence goes on along the minus strand of NZ_CDBO01000068.1, from coordinate 97,248 downwards.
GAGTTATTATCATCTGATGACACCGAGATCAGTATTTATCATGGTGACAGGGGAGGCTTCAGGACCAATCGTCAGATCTATCATTGAAATGGAACCTGATGAGTACCTCCTTAAGCCTTATACCGAAAAAAACTTGCATGAAAGATTGCGCACAGCGATCAAACGCAAGCACTCTTTATTGCCTATCTACAGTGCTGAACAAGAGCGAAATCCCACAGCTGGTTTGAAGGCTTGTGATGAGCTTGAAGCCAAATACCCTGTTTATCATACACTTATCAAACGCTTTAGAGGCCAGTTTTTACGGGATCTGTCCAGGGCGGAAGAAGCCAAGGTTTTATATGAGTCAATATTGTGCACTAATAATTACGAGTGGGCTCAGTTGGGTTTATGTAATACCTTGGTTGATATTGCAGATTATGAAGAGGCAGAAAAATGTTTTGCCAGCTTGCTAGCTCAGCCAGTAGTTAGCGTTGCAACACTCAATGCTGTCAGCCGTTTTGAGCTTTATCGGGAGGATATTCCTGCTGCAATCCGTCATGTGACTATGGCATCTGAGCTAGTGCCTGGACATGCGGAGCGTGAATTGCTGCTGGCTAACCTCTGCTTGATTGAGGGGGATTATGCTAGTGCGACCATGAAATATCGGTTTTACCATGAGATAAATCGTGAAACCTTTCGTGATACGCTAGTGTCTCATATGAACTGGGTTAGGGGATTGGTTTGGCAGCTTTCAGTTTGTCCCGATGAGTGCGATATGGCAAGTTTGAGAAACGAAATCCAGTCTCATCTCGGCCAGTTGTCCAAGTTTGAACCGAACAATGCTCTTAGCTGCCAATTATCTCTCATAGCCTGTCACTTGGCATTAATTGATAATGATTTGCCTACGCTGATGACTCTTTTAAAGAGTGCTCTCTCGATGGCGGAGGATATTGACTTCTACGCCCGTTATCATCTCTGTAGTCTCCTTTCTGAGTTGGTGATAGACAGAGAGTTTCGGGAATACTTGGAATATGCCGGTACCCAAATTGTCACTTTGGGATCTGATGTTATTAGTAAAAGTCAGCTACTGATGCTCAAACGGTTGAATGATAAACATCAGGAGCGCAGTAACTTCATTGCAAGCGCTTATCAGTCTGCTCATTTTGCATGTCAGCAAAGGCGCTTTATAGTAGCAATGGATATTTACCTGAAAATTCAGGATGCAATGCCGTATATGTATCGGGTATCGCTAAATATTATGAAGTTATTATCGATTGTTTGGCCTACAGGATTTGGTGTCGATAGTGTCAGAAAGTTGATCGCTCATTCTGATCTGGTGATCCGCGAAATGCTTACAGAGGATGTACTAGAGCAGCTCAAATATCAGGATATTTACGAGCGAGCCTGTGTTTTTGTAAATAATCATAAAGAGTGAGTTGGTGATTAGTAAATGCCACGTAAACTCTCGCCTGAAAGAACCCGATAGTAGGACTGCAGCACAATGAATGAACCATTTTTTTTAAATGCTTTATACCCTGATCTGGATGATTGCCGAGAGATTGCAACTATTTTTCTGGAGGCGGCCCGTATCGATTACGCACATTTGCGTTTGGCTAGTGAGCAGACTGAATTTGAGACGATTGTGCAACTTGCACATCGCATTAAAGGAGCTGCAGCCATGGTGGGGTTGGTTGACTTGGCAGCCGAGGCGGCTACATTACAAGAGATTGCCAAACGGGAGGGCTGTGTAAAAGAACAAATATGTCTGCTTGAGCACACACTAGAACGAATGATTGCTGAGACTTCGCAATGGTTGGCTGATAGTTAAATTATTTGCAATGCTCATGGTTATACAGCTTCCAATATCGGTAATCACCATGTCACGGCACTCTTCGCTGCTTTGAGCGACAACAGGTTATCGTTCATCAGTGTCTGAACCACTACAGATTCAGCACCAGCGACAACAAACTGGCCCACACCAATTCCTCCGCGATAGCTTTCTGCCCCGTCACAAAACCCTGGGTATTGACGGCGACTTATGCCCGTTGCAATCAACAGCCACACCCCTGGCTCAATAGCCGGTCATCTCCAGATAGCCGACACCTTGCGCCTCTCCCGAGACGGTCACCGCCCCTTCCCAGTACTCAAAGCGGCCGCTCATCGCCTGATTGGGTTGGCGGGCTTGGATGGTGAGTTGTAACCCGGCCGCCTCGAGCCGCCACTCGACGGGGTAGGGCTGGCCTTTGGGGCCGCGCCAGCTCTTGTCCGGCATAAAGCGGATCTGTTCCGGGCTCAGCACCTGACTGCTGCCGTCGCGCTCAATGAGAATGCCGTAGCGATTCTCCGGCTCGGAGCGGCCCGCCTTGGTGCGCAGGCGAAACAGCATCAGCTCGCGGCCATCGTTCAATTGGAGCGAAAACCAGTCCCACCCCGATTGCCACTCTGCCAGTACCGAGCTGCTCCATTCGTGATCAAACCAGCCCTGGCCCGTGACGTTGCGGGTTTCCCCATCCCGTGTCAGGGTGCCGCTGAGTGTCAGACGCGGGTAGGAGTAGTAAAAAGAGGCGTTGCCCGGGCTCTTTTCGCTATAGCCATGGTTGCCCTGCAGCACCGCCGGCTTGGCGGCGCTGACCCTGAGCGCGAGATCTCCCGCCTTGCTCTGTACCTTGAGGGTGGCGGGAAAGAGGGCTTTTCCTTCGGAAGCGAGCATCCACTCTTTCAGCCAATAGTGGCCGCCACTGGCGCCGGCCAGCCCCGGCCCCTGACGGCTGGTGCGCTCATCCTGCTGATGGCTCCCCTTGCTCACGTCAGTGATGGCGAACTGGGCCAGCCAGAGCTGGGGCACAAGCCAGGGGTTGTTGGACTTGAACTCCCGCTCGATGCCTTGCCTGAACAGGGTCCACTGCATACCGTAGTGACGCCCCTGCTCGTCTTTGAGGTTGCCGGTGAGATACCACCACTCGGAGCGGTAGTCGGGGTGGGTGGCGTGATCGGCGGGCAGGATGACGCGCTGGCCCGGCTGCGCCTTTTTGAAGTGATCGCTGCCACCGCCAAGGATGGCCCCCAGATCGCTGGCACTGATCCCGGCGCTCTGCAGGATGCAGATCAGCACCAGCGGCCACGTTTTGATTTTTTTCATACCACTCTCCTTGCGGCGTACCAGGAGGCGAGCGCGCCGCACACCGGCGCCAGCAAGAGCGCGATGACGGCGTGCTGCGGGGCCGCCTCGAAGGCGAGCCGCCAGCCAAAGGCGCGAGGGTTGACCACCTCGATCAGCACCCAGGCGAGGCCATACCCCACCGGCAGGGCCAAGAGCGCAGTGAGCAGCCCCAACCCCGCCCCCTGCCACACCAGCAACCGGCGGCAGTGGCGGGGGCTCAGGCCAAGGCTTTGCAAGGTCTGCAACTCGCCGCGGCGGGCCAGCCCCAGAACCATAAAGGCCGAGCCGATGCCGACGAAGGCGATCCCCAGGATCAGCAATTTTAGTAGCTCGGTCACCACAAAGGTCTGGTCGAACACCTTGAGGGCGGCGGCGTGAATGGCGGGGGCCTGCAACAGGTTGACGCGATCGCCAAGGCGGGCGCGCAGGTGATCGGCCAGCAGATCAGGCTGGTGGCTGAAGAGGGCGAGGGATTGCACCGCGCCCCCTTCGAAGGCGTGCATGACTTGCCCCTTGTCGCTGCCATAATCCTGATAGACGCCGGTCACGGTGAACGGTCGTGGCCCCTGTTCGCCGCTCACCTCGAGGGTCTGTCCCACTCTGACCCCAAGGCGTACCGTCAAGGGTTCGCTCGCCAGCACCTCGTCTGGGGTGGCGGGCCAGCGCCCGGTCAGCAGCGGATAGGCGGCCTTGAGCTCGGGGATAAAATCCATCTGCACCCACTCGATGGGTTGACCCTGCCAGCGGGCGGGATGGACCGAGCGGCGCGAGGCAGCGTTCACGCCGGGGGCGGCGAGCAGGGTAGCTAGGGTCTGCTCGCCGAGGGTGCCCTTGCTGCCTGCCGCGCCTCTGGGGGAGGTGACATAGAGATCGGCAGCCAGGCGTTGGCCGAGCCAGATCTCCACGCTTGAGCGAAAGCTCGACACCATGACCCCGATGCCGATGGCCGCGGCGATGGCCAGCTGCAGCGCCATCACCGCGATGGCGGTGCGATCCAGATGATAGAGGGTTTCGGCCACCCCGAGCCGAGTGGTGAGGGGGCTGGACTCGCGTCGGCGCAGCCGCCCCAGCAGGGCGCGCAGGGCATCGGGCAGGATGAGTGCCATGGCCAGCAGCCAGCCGCCAGCGATAAAGAGGGCACCGCCAAGGCCGGTTTCTGGCCGCCACAGACAGAGAGCGCAGAGCAACAGAATAGCGATGGCGAGCCCCCTACGTTGCCAGGGGTGAGCAGGCGGGTGGCTGTTGCCATCGCGCAGCGCAAGGGGGGATTGGCACAGCAACTGCCACCAACCGGGCAGGTTGGCGGCCAGCGTCCCTACCAGGCCGATCACCAGCGCCTTGCCAAGGGTTGCAGGAGAGAGGCGCAGCAGGTCGATGGGATTGGGGCCATAGAGGTCGGCCAGTGCCTGGGTGAGCTGTCCCATCAGGGCAAGTGCCAAGAGGCTCCCTAGCAGCAGCCCGAACAGGGTACCGATGGAGGCGAGGATCAATATTTCCAGCGCGAGCCAGCGCAGCAGCCGATGTGGCGCCATCCCCAGAATAATGAGCTGGGCCAGTTGGGGGCGGCGCACGCTCTGCACGAAGCGCTGGGCGTTGAACACCAGAAACAGCCCCACCGCCATGGCGAGCAGGGAGAGCGCCGTGAGGTTGAGGGCCAGGGCATCGCCAAGCTGGCTGGCATCCAGCGCCGGGCTGACGGGTTCGAGCCAGAGTGGCTGATGGGGGAAGTCGGCTCGCAGTGCGGCCTGCAGGGAAGTGGCCTGTGCCTCGCTTAGCTTGAAGACGATGCGATCGAGCCGCCCTTCCTTGCCAAGCAGCGGTTGGGCAAGGCCGATGTCGGTCACCAGCAGCCGCTCCATGGGCATGGCGCCGGGCTCGAAGGTGCCAGCGAGGGTGAGGGTCAGTGGGTGGGGTGGCGATCCTGCGCTGCCATCAGGCACGAAGCGCCGGCTCTGGCCCGGCAGCCAGCCGAGCCGGCTTGCCTCGGGGGCCGCCAGCCAGACGCTGTCGGCGCGGTTGAGGGAAAAGGCAGGCTCGCGCTCTTCAGAGGCCCCTAACAGCTGGCGCAGGGGGCCGGGGTTGAAGAGATCCATCCCCAGCAGCTGAAAGCTGCGTCCCTGTTCATCCTTGATCCAGGCGTGCAGCTGGGGTATGGCCTCAAGGGCGGGCTGGCTGCGCACCAGCCGGACGTAGACCTGCTCATCGAGCCCGCCGGTGGGGGCCAGCCGGTAGTTGGCCTCTCCTGCAAGCTGGCTGCGGGCGGCGACGAAGTTGGTGCGGGCACTGTGGTTGAGGAGCTCGATGGCCACCACCAGCGAGATCCCCAAGGTGAGGCCGGCCAGACTCATCAAGAGCAGCCAGGGATGGCGGCGATAGAGGCGCAGCAGCGCCAGCAGTGGCAACATCTGTCTCAATCCGGCATGGCTCGGTGGCGGGGGTCAGTCATGGCAGGGCCCCTTGAGCTCGACCAGTTGGCCCCCTTCGAGGCGTAGCACCCGATCCGCAAGCGCGCCATAGGCGGGGTTGTGGCTCACCAGCAGCAGCCCTGCGCCGGTATTGCGCACCGCCGCCATCATCAGTGCCATCACCTGTTTGGCATTGTGTTCATCGAGGCTGCCGGTGGGCTCGTCCGCCAGCAGCCAGCGGGGCTGGTGAATGAGGGCGCGGGCCAGCGCCACCCGCTGGCGCTGGCCACCGGAGAGCTGCTCCGGCCAGGCGTGGCGCTTGTGGGTCATATCGAGCTGTTGCAGCAGTTGGTCAATTCTGGCCTCATCCCGTGGCAGGCCGTTGATGGCGAGCGGTAGGGCGAGGTTTTCGCCCACCGTCAGGGTCGGCAGCAGATTGAAATCCTGATAGACGATGCCGAAATGCTGGCCTCGCAGACGGGCCCGCTCGTCCGGCGACAGGTTGTCAAGACGGGTCTGCCCCAGCCAGATCTCCCCTTCGTCGGGGGCCAGCAGGCCGGCGATCAGGTTAAGCAGGGTCGACTTGCCGCAGCCGCTCTGACCCAGTAACAGGATGATCTCGCCGGCAGGGAGGGCGAGCTCAAGATGCTGGAACAGTGGCAGCCGTTCGCTGCCGTTATCGAAGCACTTGCCGAGATTACGCAGGATCAGCATGGAATAACCGGTTGATGGCCAATGGCTTTCATCATGCCATGTACGTGGCTACCCTGCCTAATGATCACGCTCCTTGCATCCCTGGACGAGAGTGCCAGTTAGTGATCAAGGCGGCAAAAGAGGTGCAGATCCTCGCTGGATCCCGCTCGCCCGAGCTGGTTAGAATAGTGGCTTCAATGGGTCACAGGATGCGCAAGGATGTTACACAAGCAAGTCAGTTTTATCATCGACAGCAAAGGCAACAAGCAGGCTGCCGTGGTCCCCATCGAGATCTACAACGAGCTGATGACCCTGCAAAAGGCGCTCTCCGACAACAAACCGGGGGAGCGCGATCTCTACCACTTCAACGGCAAGGGAGCCGAGGCGCACGGTTATCCGGTGGGCAAGCGGCCAAATCCCGGCTTCATGGTGCTGGCGGGTTCTACCGCCAATGGCGAGGATGCGGCCTCCCTGCGCGAGGCGGTGATCGAGCTGCGTCTGGAGTTGCTGGAGAAGGGGATCCTGGTGCCCCGCAGCGAAGGGGGCTTTATCTTCACCGTCGATCAGTTGTTCAACAGCCCGAGTCTGGCGGCCAGCCTGGTGGCGGGCAACAACCGCAGCGGACTGGATGCCTGGCAGAACAGCGCCGGTTATACCCTTAAGCAGTCGGGCTTTGGCAAAAAGTAAGAGATTGCTCACAGCGCTGAATTAACTGATCTTTTATTGACCTGGATGAACGTTTCTTTTCATCCAGGTGCTAGTTTTTCAGACATATGGTTCCATAAGGAATAGCTCCATGTCTGCACACCCTCCTGTTGTCTTGCTCACCCGTGTCGCCCCCTTGTTGACACTCGCAGTTTTTCCCGCCGGGGCCAGCAGCGGTCCGCTTTTGCTGACAGGGTCCTCCGTGGGGATCTTCTCTCTGGTGCTGTTTATTCTGGCCTATGCCCTGGTGATGGCAGAAGAGTATCTTGATTTGCGCAAATCTAAACCCGTGCTGGTCGCGGCGGGGGTGATCTGGATCCTGATCGGCATCGCCTACCAGCAACAAGGGATGAGCCCTGCGGCCGAGCAGGCCTTTCGCCATACCTTGCTGGAATATGCCGAACTAATGCTGTTTCTGCTGGTGGCGATGACCTATATCAACGCCATGGAGGATCGCAGGCTGTTTGATGCCCTGCGCGCCTGGCTGGTGCGCTCCGGCTTTCACTTGCGCACCCTGTTCTGGTTAACCGGCGGGCTGGCATTTTGCATCTCGCCGGTGGCAGACAACCTGACCACAGCGCTCCTGATGTGTGCCGTCGTGTTGAAAGTGGCCAATGGTGATCGGCGTTTTGTGAACCTGGCCAGCATCAATATCGTGGTGGCAGCCAATGCCGGTGGTGCCTTCAGTCCTTTTGGCGATATCACCACTCTGATGGTGTGGCAGGCTGGCAAGGTTCAATTTGGCCAGTTCTTCGCACTGTTCATTCCCTCTTTGCTCAATTTTATGGTGCCCGCCATCCTGATGAGCCTGATGGTGCCGCGTCATGTGCCAGACGCTGACAACGAGCAGATCGAACTGAAGCGAGGCGCCAGGCGTATCGTGTTGCTGTTTTTGCTTACCATTACCACGGCGGTCATGTGCCATAGCCTCCTTAACCTGCCACCCGTGCTGGGCATGATGCTGGGACTCGGTTATCTGCAGTTTTTCGGTTTTTATCTGCGCAAGTCGTTGCCGCGCTCGCTGGCACGCAAACGGGCGCTCTATGCGCGCAATGGCGATACTGAAAGGCTGCGCAGTTTGGGGTCGGTGGTGCCATTTGATGTATTCAACAAGCTTGCCAAGGCGGAGTGGGATACATTGCTGTTTTTCTACGGGGTGGTGATGTGCGTAGGAGGACTGGGTTTTATGGGCTATCTGGGTCTGGTGTCACACTGGTTGTATGACGGTGCGGATCCGACCATGGCCAACGTCTTTATCGGGGTCTTGTCCTCCGTCGTCGATAACATACCTGTGATGTTTGCTGTGCTCTCGATGAGCCCCGACATGACACTGGGGCAGTGGCTGCTGGTGACCCTGACCGCCGGGGTGGGGGGCAGCCTGCTCTCCATCGGCTCTGCTGCCGGTGTTGCCCTGATGGGACAGGCTCATGGTATGTATACCTTCTTTGGCCACCTGAAGTGGTTGCCCGCTATCTTGCTCGGCTATCTGGTGAGCATAGGCGCGCACCTCTGGCTCAACAGCGCCATGTTCTGAATCGGTGGTGAGAGGCAAAGAGGCGCCCATCGCGGGCGCCTCTTGATTTTGGCTGCGAGCACAGGCCCGCCAGTTCATCAGCGTCCTCTTCTGCCCACCAGCAGCCAGTAGCTCAGGGTGGAACCCACGCCGCAGCAGGCGATGGCGATGGCCATGGGCAGCGGTGACTGGGGGGGATTGAGGTTGACCAGAATGCCGACCACGGCGCCGATGCCAAAGCGCAGGGTGCCCGCCAGCGCCGAGGCGGTGCCCGCAGATTGCGGGAAGTGGCCCAGCAGGCCGGTCATGGCATTGGCCCCCACCAGGCTGATATGGCCGATAAAGAGCACCACCGGAATGACGATGCCCCACAGGCCGCCGGTCTGGCTCCATGCGTTGTAGATCAGCAGGGCGCCCGCGCAGGGCAGCACCAGCAGGCCGTACTGTAGCATCCGCTCGGCGCCTACCCCTTTCACCAGTCGGCTATTGACGAAGGTGACCACCATCATCAGCAGGATATTGAGGCCAAACAGCCAGCCATAATGCTCGGTCGGCACCTTGAAGTATTCGATATAGACGTAAGGGGAGCCGCTCAGGAAGGCGAACATGCCGGAGCTGGAGAGGGAGCCGCACAGCACGTAGCCCATGGCCCCCCGATGGGAGAGCACTCCCCAGTAGTTCTTGAGGATCTGGCCAAGATGGAGGGGCTGGCGGTGTTCGGGTTTCAGGGTCTCCTCAATTTTCCACTGCATCACCAGACAGACCAGCAGGCTGATCCCCACCAGCAGCCAGAAGATCACCCGCCAGTCGGCGTGGGCGCTGATATAGCCGCCCACCACAGGGGCCACCAGCGGCGCCAGCGTCATCACCAGAATGACGAACGACATGGCGCGAGAAAACGCATCCTTCTCGAAAAGGTCGCGCAGCAGGGCATTGACCACCACAGAACCCGCCGCGCCACCAGCGGCCTGCAACATCCGCCAGGCCAGCAATTCGGGCAGGGAGTCTGCCATGGCACATCCCACAGAGGCGATGGCAAACATGGTTAGCCCCGCCAGGATCACCGGCTTGCGGCCAAAGCTGTCGGCCAGCGGGCCGTAGAAGAGCTGACCGATGGCAAAGCCGCCCAGAAAGGCGCTGATGGTGAGCTGGGCACCGTCGATGCTGGTGGCGAGATCCCGGGCGATGGCCGGAATGGCGGGCAGATACATATCCACCGCCAGCGGGGTCAGCCCCGCCAGGGTACCGAGCAGGATAAACAGGAAACGGGGGGAGAGCTGGGTGGCCTGGGAGGGCTGTGCGTGGGGCATAGGGTATCCGCTGGTGAAAAAAGGAGAGGGGTGAGTCTATCAGGTTTGCCCCCGCTCGGCATGACGTTCCTGCCCCCTCAAAAGGGGAAGGTGCCCTGCCGCTCAGGCCCCTTGGGGATCACGCTTGCGTTCTAGCCGGCGTACTGCTCGGATCACGCCCCCCAGCCAGAGCAGCCAGGCCAGCAACGAGATGGTGTAACCGAGCCGCTCCGGCCAGCGGGCGGTGAGGGTAAAGGTGAGACTATGTTGTCCGGCGGGCACCCAGACCTGCACCAGCCCGTTGCGGGTGCTGCTGACGCTCAGGGGCAGATGCTGGTCGAGGGTTGCCTGCCAGCCCGGGTAATCAAACTGGTGCAGGATCAGCTTGGCGGGCGCCGGGGCCTCCACGGTCAATTCGATATGACGCGGCTGCCAGCGCAGGATCTGCCAGTTCACCCCCTGGTGGTCGCTGGTGATGGCGGGCTGGAATTCCTCTTTCCAGGCCAGCAGGGTGGGTGCAAACATACCGCGTGGCACCTGCTTTGGCCGGTATTCGCGGGCGCTGCGCTTGCTATCGAACTCCCCGTCGAGCTGACTCTTGACGGGGGCCTGGGTGAGCGGCGCCTCGCGTATATAGAGTCCCTGCGAGAGCAGGGTGACGGCAAGCAGCAGCCACCAGACCCACTGCCAAGGGCGATAGGTGGGGCTGCCCAGCGCCACCACGGCGACGGTAGCGATGACCAGCAGCAGATTGAGGCGCCAGGGAAATTGCACCAGTTGCAACGGGGTGAGCAGCCGCCACAGGGGCTCGCTTGGGGGTAGCATCATCAGAAAGATAAGGGTACCAATGACCCCCCAGAGCAGCAACTCGGGATGGCGCGGCTCGCGAGCGGCCGCCCAGCCTACCAGCAGCAGGGCCAGGGTGAGCAGCGTCAGCCAGGCGAGATGACCGCGAAAGCGCCAGTCATCACGGCTTTGGGGCAAGCGCTCGAGAAAGTTGCGCTGAAATTCGAACATGCCGGTGCGCATCTGCTCCATGGAGATCCCCCCCTGATCCAGCAGAGCGGGCAGCAGCAACAGGCTGGCCATCGCCAACCCCCAGAGCTGGCCCAGCAGGGTGCCGATGAATGGGGAGGTGGTGACAGGAACACTGACGAGCGCGGTGCTCCGCTTGTAGCGCCAGACCAGCAGCAGGCTGCGCAGGGTGAGCAAGCCCAGAACAAGCAGGGTACTCGGCAGGTGGGAGAGCACCAGCATGGCTACCGCGAAGGCGAGCAGCAGCAAGGCAAAGGGGGCGTGGCGGCAGAGGCGATCCTGCGCCAGCAGTGCCAGCGGCGCCCAGACGAAGGCCCAGCTCTCCGCCAGGGCAAAACGGGCGTAGATATCGATAGCCAGATGATAGGGCAGCGCCATATAGAGCAGACTGGCCGCCAGTGCCCGCCCGTGGCCGGCAAAGGGGCGCAACCAGAGATACGCAAACAGGCCGGAGAGCCAGAGTGCCACACTGCTACTCCAAAGTAGCGGCGTCATCGCCTCGTGGGCCAGTGGGGTGGGGCCGGCGAACAGGGCGCTTACATAGTAGGGCAGGGGGGGATAGAAGAAAAAGACCGGGCTGCCAAAGGCGCCGTTCATCTCCATTAGCCAGCGCGGATAGAGCTCTCCTTGCCATAGCTGCACAGCAAAGAAGTGACCGGAGAGCAGATGGTGAAACAGATCATGGCCCTGACTGCCGCCGCGCAGCCAGAATGGCAGCAACAGGAGGGCGCAGGCCCCGGTCAGCACCGACAAAACCCACAGCCACTCTCTGGTTACACGCATAAGGAGACTCATCTGTTATGGATGCGCAGTGAGTGTAACCGAGTTGTTCCCCTATTTTTCAGTGGTCTTGGTGGGTTTTCGCGCTCTTTTTATGTTGCTTGTCACTTTGTCCATTGATTGCCTGCAGCGAAGGAATGGCTAGCCAGCGTCCGGGTTCGGCAGCAAAACGCGGGGCAAACCAGCGCAGGCGCACCGCGGTGGGCATCACCCTTGTACCAGCCGTCCGTCACTGGCAGAGCTGTGATCTCCCGCAGCCGCCGCGGTGAGGGTGAAGAGCCGCAAAGGCGCCAAACAGCAGCAGGCCTGAGAAGAACATCAGGTAGAGGGTGCCCTCGGCGGCCTGATGAGGGTAGGCCAGCCACTGCCAGCATTGTCGGGGTGAGAGGGAAAGGCTTGTTATAACGGCTCCAGCACCCGGGCGCTCCGCTAGTAACGAGATTTTTTATATTTATTTCAATTGATTAGCGATAAAGTTCGGCTAACTGTTAGGCTCCTGATGAGGTTCATCGGCGGCATATTCTCGCAGCTGACGGCTGCGCAGCAGATACCAGAGAGACCAGAGGCTGGCGACCAGCACCAGGGCGGTGGGCCAGCTAAACGACCACTTTTGCAGGTTGAGGCTGTGCAGTTGCATCAACAGGCCGCTGACAGCAGAGCAGAGCAACAGCAGCGGGCTGTGGCGCCTGAGCCTGGCCCGGAAGTTACGGGTCTGCTGATAGGTGCCGCCGCAGGCGAGCAACGCCAGCATGGCGGGCAGGTCGGTCAGCAGGCTGATGTAGAGGGTGATCTTGTCCGGATAGAAGAGGGTCAGGATCTCGCTGCCGCTCTCGCGGGTCACTCCCGCCATCAGAAATAGCCAGACCGAGCGGGTCAGTAACAGGGCGATGGGCCAGAACCAGAGGGGCGGGCGCAACTGGCCGTGATCGTCATATCGGTGTTCGGGGTAGAGGGTCATGGTTGCCCGTTAGCCACGTGAATTGAGTGATGGAGGGGATATGGGGCGACGAAGCGCCCTTTGCAAGGCGTTGGGCGTGGCGCAAATTAATCGGGGGGCCATGCCCCCCAATCCGTTTCTTCAGATATCGCAGCGCGCGTCGGCGGCGTTACAGCCAGCCTTTGCGCTTGAAGAAGAGGCCGGTGCCGAGCGATGACATCACCATCAGCACCAGTGACATGGGATAACCATACTCCCAGGCGAGCTCCGGCATGCGGCCAAAGTTCATGCCGTAGATACTGGCGATCAGGGTCGGCGGCAGGAAGATCACGGCGGCTACCGAGAAGATCTTGATCACCTTGTTCTGCTCCAGATTGGTCACCCCCATGGAGGCCTCCAGCTGGAAGTTGATCTTGTCGAACAGGAACTGGGTGTGGGGCAACAGGGATTCCACGTCGTGCAGCATCTCGTCGATCCACTTGTTCTGCTCAAGGCTCATGCGCTGGCGCAGGCTGCGTTTGAGGAAACGCAGGGCGCGGCGGGTATCGTGCAGAGAGAGACGGATCTGGCCGTTAGCCTCTTCCTGCGCCATCAACTCTTTCAGCATGGGGTTGATCTGATCCGGCTCGAAGATCTGATCGGCGGTGTTTTCCAAGGTCTTGTAACCATCTTCGATAAGGTCGGAGAGGTACTCCACTTTCAGGTTTTGCACCTCCAGCAGGATGTCGAGGGCATCCTCCACCTCCAGCCGATCCTGACGCATATAGTGGCGCAGCAGGCGCACCAGGCCGATATCATCTTCGCGAATGCTGATCAGCAGGTTGTTGCGCAGGGTAAAGGAGACGTGGACACCCTTGGTGTCACGACCGATCCGCTGGGGAAACAGGGAGTGAATGTGCAGACCATCGGTATCCCAGTAGAAACGGGCGGATGCTTCGATATCGTCGAGCTCTTCCTTGTCGGGGACCTCTTCCAGGAACAGGCCCGTCAACCATTCTCGCTCTGCCGTGTCCGGCTTGTAGGCATCCAGCCAGACCGTGTTGTCAGGTACTATGTCGTCAGGCCCGAGCGTGACTATGTCCAGCACCTTGTTGTTGAGAATGTAGGCGGTGATCATCTGTCCCCCCTTAAAAAGTCATGGGTAATCAGGGATGGTTGCACAGGTCATGCGGCCTTAGATCGCTGCAGAAGGCGATCCCGTGGATAAGCAGATCGGGCCGATGGAAAACCTGAATGCGGCGAACTATACAGGGGCGGGCCGCGCTTGTCAGGGGCTATTCATCAGGGATTCAGCCTGTTTGTTCAAAAAAACAGCGAGGTCGGAGCAGCCGCGCCACCCTCGCCTGTACCGCTCCGTTCCCGAACAGACCGGTGAGGGGTTGCATCCCCTGGGATCTGGAATGGCTGGGGATGGGGATAGCCCCTGTGGCGGGGACCAGACGATGTTTTGGGGCTGAGTATCTTTGATGTCACCGCATCTTGGCATCGCCGTATTCCATCACATATTCGGATAGTTGGGCCCGGAGCCCCCCTGTGGCGGGGTCCAGACAATGTTTTGACTGGGATCCTTGATGTCGCAGGTCTTGCAGTGAATGCAGTTGGCTGCGTTGATCTGAAGTGTGGCTGCGCCTTCCGTTTCCAGTACTTCAAACACCCCTGCCGGGCAGTAGCGCTGGGCGGGTTCGCCCCAGGTGGGTAGATTGACCTTCACCGGGATCTGTTCATCCTGCAGCTTGAGGTGGCAGGGTTGATCCTCGTCGTGGCTGGTGTTGGCGAGATACACAGACGAGAGTTTGTCAAAGCTCAGCTTGCCATCGGGTTTGGGGTAAGGGATCGGCTCGCAGCGTCTGGCCAGACGCAGTTGGCGATAATCAGACTCCTTGTCGATCAAGCTAAAGCGGGAAGATTTGGCAAACAGCCGCTGCTCTAACCAGTTAAAGGCGCCACCGAACAATGGACCCCAGCGGTGCAGGGCGGCCCCGAAGTTGCGCGCCGCCTTGAGCTCGCGGGCTAGCCAGCTCTGTTGCAGCGCGTCGCTAAACTGGGCCAGATCCCGTCCCCCCTCATCGCCCCCATGCAGTGCCATCGCGACGGTTTTTGCCGCCAGCATCCCCGATTTCATGGCGGTGTGGATCCCCTTGATACGGGAAAAGTCGAGGGTGCCTGCATCACAACCGATGAGCAGGCCGCCCGGAAAGTGCATGCGGGGGAGGGAGTGCCAGCCTCCCTTGGTGATGGCGCGGGCGCCATAGCTGATGCGTTCGCCCCCTTGTAACACGCCAGCGATGAGCGGGTGATGCTTGAGGCGCTGGAATTCGTCGAACGGGCTGAGCCAGGGATTTTGGTAATTGAGATCGACAATCAGCCCGACCGCCACCTGATCCCCCTCCATCTGATAGAGGTAGAAGCCGCCGTGGCTGTGGTTCTCTCCCTCCTTGCCAAGGGGCCAGCCGCTGCCGTGCAGCACCTCTCCGGGCTTGCCCTGACCCGGGGGCAGTTGCCACAGCTCTTTGAAGCCGATGGCATAGTGTTGGGGCTGGGCGGGGGCTTCCAGCTGGAATGCAGCTATCAGCTGTTTGCCCAGATGACCGCGGGCCCCTTCGGCAAAGAGGGTGTAGCGGCCATAGAGTGCCATGCCGGGCACATGGTCAGCCCGTGGATTGCCCGCCCGATCCAGTCCCAGATCGCCGGTGATGACCCCCTTGACCCGGCCCGCTTCCATGATAAGGTCGCTGGCGGCAAACCCCGGGTATATTTCGACTCCCAGTTGTTCCGCCTGCTGGCCGAGCCAGCGGCAGAGATTGCCAAGGCTGACGATGTGGCAGCCCTCATTGTGCATTCGCGGCGGCACGGCCCAGGCGGGCAGCTGCAGGGCGCGGCGCTCGTTTTGCAGCAGATGCACCTGATCGTTGCTGACCGGCACCCCGAGCGGCGCTTGCTGCCAGCAATCCGGCAGCAGCTCTTGCAAGGCGATGGGATCAAACAGGGCGCCGGAGAGCAGGTGGGCGCCGATCTCCGCCCCCTTCTCCAGCAAACAGACGGAGAGAGTGGCATCCTGCTGTTTCAGGGCGATAGCCGCAGCAAGCCCCGCCGGACCGCCGCCGACGATGACGACATCAAATTCCATTGCTTCCTGTTCCATCTTGCCTCTGCGCTCTGGTTGGCCTAGGGTAGTGACGGTAGTTTACGTAAACGTAAAGTAGTTGTAAGCAACACTGAGCAAGAAAAAACAAAAATTCAGGCAAGGGCGTACTGCAACAAATGCAGAGGCACACGAATGAATTCAATCCAAAGAGACGAGGCATGACCCCATGAAGCTGCTGGTCGCGATCAAACGGGTAGTCGACTACAACGTCAAGATCCGGGTGAAGGGAGACGGCTCCGACGTGGAGCTCGCCAATGTGAAGATGGGGATCAACCCCTTTTGTGAAATTGCGGTGGAGGAGGGGGTCAGGCTGCGGGAAGCAGGTATCGCTCGCGAGCTGGTGGTGGTGACCTTCGGCCCGGACGCAGCGGCCGAGCAACTGCGCCATGCGCTGGCGCTGGGAGCGGATCGGGCGCGCCATTATGTGACTGACGAGATGCTACCCCCGCTCTCCGTCGCCCGCGCCTTGCACAAGGTGTGTGAGCAGGAGCAGCCGGATCTGGTGCTGCTCGGCAAGCAGTCCATCGATTCAGACAACAATCAGGTGGCCCAGATGCTGGCAGCCCTCAATGAGTGGCCGCTGGCGACCTGTGCGTCAGCCATCCAGGTGGACGCGGGGGAGCTGTTGGTGACCCGCGAAATCGACGGTGGCCTCGAGACCCTCGGCATGCCACTGCCCGCGGTGGTGAGCGCCGATTTGCGTTTGAATGAACCGCGTTTTGCCTCGCTGCCCAACATCATGAAGGCCAAGCGCAAGCCGCTTGATAGCGCCCCGTTCTTGACACTCGCCATTGAGGTGGCCAATCAGACCCGTTTGCTCGGGGTGATGGCGCCGCCAGCCCGCAGCGCCGGGATCAAGGTGGGCTCGGTGGACGAGCTGGTGGACAAACTCAAACACGAAGCGAAGGTGCTGCCATGAGCGTGCTGATCATTGCCGAACATCATCAGGGCCATCTGGCCGACAACGTTGCACAACTGGTGACCGCAGCCGGATCCATCGGCGGTCAGATCGATCTGCTGTTGCTGGGTCAGGGGCTGACCGAGGCGGGTGAACAGGCGGCAGCTCTCGGCGGCGTCGACAAGGTGTTGCTTGCCGATCATCCCCTGCTGGCCGACGGGCTGCTGGATGGGGTGGACAAGCTGCTGGCCGGCTGGTGCGAAGGTTACAGCCACTGTCTGATGGCGGCGAGCACCATGGGCAAGGCGCTACTGCCCATGGTGGCGGCCCGACTCGGTGTGGAGATGCTCTCCGAGGTGACGGCTATCGAGAGCAGGGATACCTTCCTGCGTCCCATCTATGCGGGCAATGCCATTGCCAGAGTGGCAAGCTCGGCGCCCGTCAAGGTGATGACGGTGCGGGCCACGGCTTTTGCCAAGGCGGCGACGGGCGGGCAGGCTCTCATCGAGCACTTGGCCGTGCCCGAATTCACTGGCCGTACCAGGCTGGTTGAGCGCCGGGCGGTGCGCTCCAGCAGGCCTGAACTGACCGCCGCCCGGGTGGTGGTCTCCGGTGGTCGGGCGCTTGGTTCCAAGGAGCAGTTTGCCCTGATTGAGGCGCTGGCCGACAAGCTGGGTGGGGCGGTTGGCGCATCGCGGGCCGCCGTTGATGCAGGATATGTCGCCAACGATCTGCAGGTGGGACAGACCGGCAAGGTGGTGGCGCCCGAGCTCTATATCGCGGTCGGCATTTCGGGCGCCATCCAGCATCTGGCGGGGATGAAGGAGTCGAAGGTGATCGTGGCCATCAACAAGGACAGCGAGGCCCCCATCTTTCAGGTAGCGGACTACGGGCTGGTGGGGGATCTCTTCACCCTGCTGCCCGAGCTCACCGCCAAACTGTAAATTTGTCAGAAATGGCTGAACTGTGGTCGTTTATGCGCTCTGCCCGCCATTTCTGTGCATGTTCCCTGCAAGCCCTGACCCGTTCAGGGCTTTTTCTGCTGCAAGGGGGATGCAGAGTGACGGTAAAAGGTTGAGCCAGCTCCCAAAAAGCCTTTGATCCGCTGGCTGCTCTTGTGTAAAACCTGACAAGTCATCGATTACTCTCATCCACTCACGGAAAGCGTCATGAGCAAACAGATTTACAACTTCTGCGCCGGCCCCGCCATGCTGCCGGTTGAAGTCATGGAGCGCGCCCAGCGCGAATTTTGTAATTTTCAAGGGCTGGGAGCCTCGGTCATGGAGCTTTCCCATCGCGGCAAGCCCTACATGGCGGTTGCCGAGAAGGCCGAAGCAGATCTGCGCTCCCTGTTGGCTGTGCCGGACAACTACAAGGTGTTGTTTATGCACGGCGGCGGCCGTGGCCAGTTCTCCGCCGTGCCCATGAATCTGCTGGGCGGCGCCAACACGAAAGCGGACTTTTTGTTGACTGGGGTCTGGTCCCAGAGTGCGGTGGATGAAGCCAAAAAGTATGGCGATATCCAGACTTTCCAGGGGGTTGCCAAGAACGCGCAGGGGATCTCTCACCTGCTGCCGACGCCGGCGTTTCGCGCCGATGCGGCCTATGTTCACTACTGCCCGAACGAAACCATCGACGGTATCGAGATGTTCGACATCCCGGCCAACGGCGAGGTGCCGTTGGTAGCGGATCTCTCCTCCACCATTCTCTCCCGTCCCATCGACGTGAGCCGCTTTGGCATCATCTATGCCGGCGCCCAGAAAAATATCGGGCCGTCGGGGCTGGCCATCGCCATCGTGCGCGACGATCTGCTGAACCAGGCGAGAGCCGATGTGCCCTCGATTTTCGACTACCAGCTGACCGCCAAGAACGACTCCATGTTCAACACGCCGCCCACCTACGCCTGGTATCTGGCCGGTCTGGTGTTCGAATGGCTCAAAGAGCAGGGTGGCCTCGAGGCGATGGAGGCGCGCAACAAGGAGAAGGCAGACTTCCTCTACGACTATCTCGATCAGTCGAGCTTCTACGGCAACCAGGTGGATGTCAGCTGTCGTTCGCGGATGAACATCCCGTTCCAGCTGAAAAATGCCGAGCTGGACAAGCAGTTCCTGGCCGAATCAGAAGCGGCCGGCCTGCTGGCCCTCAAAGGGCACCGCATCGTCGGTGGCATGCGCGCCAGCCTCTACAACGCCATGCCGCTGGAGGGGGTGAAGGCCCTGGTGAGCTTTATGGATGGCTTTGCCACGCGCAACGGCTGAGAAGAGAGTACTCACGTGGTTGCAAGCAGCCTCTCGCGACACCCCGTGACCCGCTTGCAGCTATTGCAGTGATTCAAAAGACGCCGGGATACCCTGGCGTCTTTTTTGCAACAGAACCAGCACGATGGCGCTCGCCGTGCGATTTCCCCTGAAAAGTGCCCTTGCCGAGCGGGACGCAGGCTGTTAACGTCCGGACAGGCGTTAATTTTGAGATAGCACAGGAAGTCTATGAATTCGTTGCGTTTGGATCCCATTTCTCGTGTGGCCGGCGAGGTCAATCTGCCCGGCTCCAAGAGTGTCTCTAACCGTGCGCTGCTGCTGGCGGCGCTGGCCCGTGGCACCACCCGTCTGACTAACTTGCTCGACAGCGATGACATTCGTCACATGCTGGCGGCGCTGACCCAGCTAGGGGTCAAGTACAAGCTCTCCGCCGACAAGACCGAGTGCACCGTGCACGGTCTGGGTCGCAGCTTCGCGGTGAAAGAGCCGGTCAATCTGTTCCTCGGCAACGCCGGCACCGCCATGCGACCGCTCTGCGCCGCGCTCTGTCTTGGCTCCGGTGAATATACCCTGGGCGGCGAGCCGCGCATGGAAGAGCGCCCCATCGGCCATCTGGTGGATGCCTTGCGTGAAGCAGGTGCCCATATCCAGTACCTGAAAAAAGATGGCTATCCGCCGCTGGTGGTCGATGCCAAGGGGCTGTGGGGCGGCGACGTGCACGTCGATGGCTCCGTTTCCAGTCAGTTCCTGACCGCATTTTTGATGGCGGCGCCGATGGCGGCCGGTGATACCCGGATCCATATCAAGGGTGAGCTGGTCTCCAAGCCCTACATCGATATCACCTTGCACATCATGAAGCAGTTCGGGGTGGTCATCGAGCACGACAACTACAAGCTGTTCTACATCAAAGGCAACCAGACCTATATCAGCCCGGGAGACTTTCTGGTGGAAGGGGATGCCTCCAGCGCCTCCTACTTCCTTGCGGCGGGTGCCATCAAGGGCAAGGTGCGGGTGACCGGCATTGGCAAGCACAGTATTCAGGGTGATATCCACTTTGCCGACGTGCTGGAGAAGATGGGCGCACGTATCACCTGGGGCGATGATTTCATCGAGGCGGAGCAAGCGCCGCTGAACGGGGTGAATTTGGATATGAACCATATTCCCGATGCGGCCATGACCATCGCCGTTGCCGCGCTGTTTGCCGAGGGGCCGACCTCCATTCGCAATATCTACAACTGGCGGGTCAAGGAGACCGATCGTCTGCACGCCATGGCGACCGAGCTGCGCAAGCTGGGCGTCGAGGTAGAAGAGGGTAATGATTTCATCACTGTGACCCCGCCGACCCAGCTCAAGCACGCCGAGATCGATACCTACAACGATCACCGTATCGCCATGTGTTTCTCGCTGGTGGCGCTGTCGGATACCCCGGTCACTATCAATGATCCCAAATGCACCTCGAAGACCTTTCCGGATTACTTCGACAAGCTGGCCAGTATCAGCCAGCGTGACTGATCACTGACAAATCTGTTATCACCACCCCTTCGGGCCCGCGCTGAGCGGGCCTTTTACCCTTTTCACCCGCATCGCCTTTTCGTCTAGCATTATTTCAATAACTTGCAAGGCTGCCGCATAAAATAGTTTTGCGATTGCTGTAATTTACTATTTACACATGCTCTGTCGCGGGCTATGTTGAGATTTCTTAATCGCAGTCATTTAGCAGGAAACCTTATCATGCAGCATCAAACCGACGACGTTCGTATCAGTGAAATCAAAGAGTTATTACCTCCTGTTGCGGTGCTTGAGAAGTTTCCGGCTACCGAGGTCGCCTCATCCACCGTTTTTGAATCCCGTCAGGCCATTCACAATATCCTGGCTGGCGAAGATGATCGTCTGCTGGTGGTGATTGGCCCTTGCTCCATCCATGATCCGGTTGCCGCGCTGGAGTACGGCAAGCGCCTCAAGGCGTTGCGCGACGAGCTGAAAGGTCAGCTGGAGATCGTGATGCGGGTCTACTTCGAAAAGCCGCGCACTACCGTGGGCTGGAAGGGGCTGATCAACGATCCGTACCTCGACAACAGCTGCAAGATCAACGACGGTCTGCGCATTGGTCGCAAGCTGTTGCTGGATCTCAACGACATGGGGCTGCCGACCGCCTCCGAGTTCCTTGACATGATCACCCCGCAATATGTGGCTGACCTGATGAGCTGGGGCGCGATCGGTGCTCGTACCACCGAATCCCAGGTACACCGCGAGCTGGCCTCCGGTCTCTCCTGCCCGGTGGGCTTCAAGAACGGCACTGACGGCACCATCAAGGTCGCCATCGATGCCATTGGTGCCGCCAGTGCGCCGCATCACTTCCTGTCGGTCACCAAATATGGTCACTCCGCCATTGTGGCAACCAAGGGGAACCCGGATTGTCACATCATCCTGCGTGGCGGCCGTGAGCCGAACTACAGCGCGGCCCACGTGGACGAGGTAGTGAAGGGGCTGGAGAAGGCCGGTCTGCCGCAAAAGGTGATGATCGATTTCAGCCACGCCAACAGCAGCAAGCAGTTCAAGAATCAGATGCTTGTGGCCGAGGATGTGGCCAGCCAGCTGCGTGCCGGTAGCAAGGCAGTGTTTGGTGTGATGGTGGAGAGCCATCTGGTCGAAGGGCGTCAGGATCTGGTGGAAGGGTGTGAGCTCACCGTCGGCCAGAGCATCACAGATGCCTGTATCGGTTGGGCCGATACCGAAGTGCTGCTGCGCAATCTGGCGGATGCCGTGGCAACCCGCAACGCCCGCTAAAGAGAGGCTTTCGCAGCCGAAGTTGACAGAGAAAACGTGATAACCAGAGGCCGCTATTGCGGCCTCATCTATTTATGTTGCGGGGCTGAGGATCAGGGCAGGGCATCGGGCCGGAAGCTGGCGCGGATCTGCGGCACCAGGCTTGAAGGGTCGAACCCTTTCTCCTCGCCCAGCACCGGATGGAGCCGGGGCTTCTCTTCGATGGGGGTGATATCCCCCGCCAGCAGCAGGCGAGTGGCCTGACCCATCTGGTAGAGCTGGCGCACAGGCGCAAACTGGGTTGCCAGATTGAGGGGATCATCGGCGCGGGCAAAAGCCATCATGGGGATCTGATAGGTGGCATCGCGCGCCGGTTTGTCGCCGTGAATCCCCTTGCCGGCGGACATCAAAAACGGCTGGTGATCACCAAAAGCGACCACCAGATAGCGCTTGCCCGACTGGTCGAGGGTCTTGAGCAGCCGCTCCAGCGAGGCCATGGCATCCACCACCCCGGTGTAGTAGGTGTTGAGCAGCTGGGTGTCGCTCTCGCTCTGGTTCGGGCAGGCGCCGCTGCGCTCCTGCCCCTGATAGCGGGGGCCATCGAAGGGGCCGTGCCCCTGCATGGTGACTGCATAGGCAAACAGCGGTTGGCTGTCCTGTTCGCTGCGCTTGAGCAGGTGATCGATCAGCGCATCATCGGAGATATAGAGCCCCTTGTGCTCAAGGGTGGTGAAGCGGGTATCGAACCAGCGTTCCTCGTAGCCGAGCGCTGGGATCGCCTTGGCGCGGCCCCAGAATTTTTCCACATAGGGGTGGGCGAACAGGGTCTGGTAGCCGCTCTGTCTGGCGCTTTGGGCCAGGCCGGGCACCTGCTGCGAGAGGTAGTAGTAGGGCACCACCCCCTCCTTGAGCAGCCCAACCGGCAGCCCGGTATTCATCTCGAACTCGGCCAATACCGTCATACCGCCGGTGGTGGGGGAGTGAATGGTCTTGTGCCACTGCTGCACGCTGGCGGGCAGGGAGAGCGTCGGGGCCGGGGCGCAGATCCGTCCCTTCCAGTCGAGCCAGAGCGACTCATATTGCAGCACGATCACCAGATCCCAGCGCGGCGCCGTGCTCTGGGGTGGGTGGCTCAGTTGCGGGGTCAGCTCGTTGATCTGCAAGGGGTAGCGAAACACGCTGCCCCTTTGCAGCATCTCGTCCACCAGATTGAACAGATAGAGGCCCGGGCCGGAGCGGATGATGTCCCTGTGGTAGTTGACCGCGCGATCCACGTAGCGAATGTTGGCCCCCAGCAGCTTGTTGCCGGTCTGGGTGGCAAAGACGCACAGCGCAAAGAAGGCGACGGTGGCGGCTACGGTGCGCAACACCCAGCGTGACAGGGCAAAGCGCCAGCAGAGAAACAGTGCCAACAAGACGGTAAAGATGGGTAGGATGGGATGTTGATCGAGCAGGATCCGCAGCAGCGCCAGCAGATTGCCAAAATCATCCCCGCCGAGCGGCACGCCGTAGATGGCGATCTTCATAAAGTTGGCGAGCAGGCCTATTCCCGAAAGCGCGGTAAAGACCAGCCCCATATAGAGGTTGAAACCCGCCAGCGCGCAGAGGCTCCAGCCCAGCACCATACTGCCCCAGGCGAGATAGTAGTGCTCCGGCCGAAAGCCTGACCAGAGCAGAAACTCCCCCAGCTTGAACACCACGAAGCCGTGCAGCAGCACGAAGGTGAGATTGCCAAGCAGCAGGCTGCCGATGATCCGCCAGCGCAGGCTGCGGCGCAGCTTGGGCAGCACCGTTTTGAGTACGGCGGCGCTCAGGGCCAGCACCAGCGTCAGACTCACTACCAGATAGGTGAGGTTGAAGCCCTGCTCCGGCAGGGTTTGCAGGATCTGACTGAAATTGCTGCTTTCGGGGCGATCTTTGAGGAGCAGACCGATCCGCAGCTGATAGCGGCTGGCCAGGGCATCGTCCGGCGCGCGCAGGGTGCTGTTGAGATCCAGCGAGCAGCGGTTATTGCGGCACACCTGACGTTTATCCACCGCCTGACTCAGCTGGTCGATCCGCTCCCCCTTGTCGTTGAGCAGCTCCACCCGTACCTTGTCCCCCGCTTGCATAGGCCCTCGCAACTGCCACTGGCTGCGCACCACCAGATAGAGGCCGCGGCTGTCGCTTTTATAGAGCAGGGCGTGGCGGGTGAGGGTGGCCAGCGGATTATCGGCGGGGCCCAGCACCAGCGGCTGGGTACGGCCGAGCCAGCTACCGGGATTGATCAGCGGCAACAACAGGGTCAGCAGCAGCAATCCGCCCAGCAGGGCAAGCAGCAGAGAGGGCAGACTCAGGACGCGGGGGCGGCCTGAGGAGGGGTGATTCATATAAGCTCATCCTTTGAGCGAGTGAGGGAGAGATCGTTCATCCGCATAGAGTTTGACCCGATGGTGCGGGCCTTGCTCCTGCTTGTCAATTTAATGACCACTTAATGAATATTTGGTTACGGTTCAGCCTTGCAAATTGTGATCCCGGTCGAGGGGTGACATGGAATATGTGATGAAAGCATCATCATGGTGTTTTGCCGCTGGCCTGGGAGGGGGGGGGCTGTTTAGTCTCTCAATAGCGACGGGAGGTGTATGTATGAATCCTAAGGTGATGGCGCGTCAGGCCAGATTGCTGCGCATGCTGGAGAGCAAGGAAGAGATCCGGATCGGACGCGAGCGTGACTGCCCGCTGCCGTTGGCCCAGTTGGTCAAACTGCAGGATAGTCATCCGGCGGTGGTCAAGGTTTATCGCCACGGCCTCACCGCCGAGGTGTTTCACCTCAAGGTGGAGGGGCATCACTGGTGCCTCAAGCGGCGGCGTCAGGATTCGCTGGTGGCCAACCTCGATGGCAAGACTGCCTTTCTGACCGAACTGGAGCGTCGGCGTGAAATCGAGGCGCTGCGCGAGCTGCACCCCACCATCCTCTCCCACGTGGTCTGCACCAGCTTCGGCTCGGCGCGGGCCGGGGTGCTGGTCTCCCCCTGGTTGCGGGGCGTGCCGGTCCATCAGCTCAACGAGCGCAATCTGGCCCAGATGCTGGAGGTGCAGGGAGAGCTGGCCCGCTGGGGCTGGTTTGACTGGGATCCGAGTCCGGGCAACCTGCTCGATGACGGCGAGCAGATCAGCGCGTTCGACTTTGGCTACATGTGGACCTTCGATCCCCGCTTTGAATACAACTCCAACGGACTGGTCGACCCGCAGTTCCATGTGCCGGAGCGGTTGGAGACCCGCACCCTGTCAGGGCTCTGGCTCGATGAAGCCGATCCCTTGCCGCCATTTCGCTACTGGCGCGAACTCTGCCTCAAGTGGGTCAAACGGGAGATCCAACACCTGATACGGGAAGGGGCCAGAGCCCCTGTGCTGGCCCGTTTATACGCCCTGCAGGGGGAGTGGCGCGCCGCACTGGCAACGGATGACGCGTTGGCCGCCAACTGGTGGCGGGACATGTATCGTAGCCACCGGCTCGATGTGGCCGATGATCTGAGCGGCCAGAGCTGCGGTCCGCTCACCCTGCGTCGCCTCGACTGGCTGGAGCAGGCGGTGACGGATCACTATCCGCTGCTGGTGGATCATCTGTCGCCACAGGAGACGGAGCTGGGCCAGACCGGGCTGCTGGCCCGTTTGCAACAGTTGCGCCGGGAGGCGGTGGCCTGCCAGCTGCCCGCCACCAGCCTTGCCTGAGCCAACTCCTCAGCGGAACACAAATAAACAGGGCGCCTTGTAGGCGCCCTGTTGCATGGCCGGAATTGCCTCGTGGTGAGGGTCAGTCCAGCAGCTCCTGATGGAGGCGATTGACGATATTGCCCGCTTCGCTCTCCTTGACCAGAAAGCAGAGGTTATGGGCGCTGGCGCCGTAGCAGATCATCCGGATGTTGTGCTCGCGCAGGGCGTCAAAGACCTGACTGCCCACCCCGTTCACTTCGCTCATCCGGTTGCCGATGAGCGCCACCAGTGCCAGACCGGTTTCCACCTCCACCTTGCAAAGCTGCCCCAGCTCGGCCAGCACCTTGTCGCTCAGGATCGGTTCGCCGTTGCTCTGGCTGCCGGTGTGATCCAGGGTTAGCGACACGCTCACCTCCGATGTGGTGATGAGGTCGACCGAGATGCGGTGACGGGCCAGAATGCCGAACACTTCGGCCAGAAAGCCGTAGGCGTGGAACATGTTGAGGCTGTGCAGGGTCACCAGCACCTGCTGGCGGCGCAGGGCGACGGCGCGAAACAGCGGGCTTGAATCGGTGCTGGCGCGGATCCAGGTGCCCCCAGCGGCGGGATCCCTGGCGGAGCCGACAAACACCGGAATATTCTGGCGCACCGCCGGTTGCAAGGTGGCGGGGTGCAGCACCTTGGCGCCGAAGGTGGCCATTTCGGCCGCCTCGACAAAGCTGATTTCGGGAATGGGGCGGGCGCGGGTGACGAGGCGCGGATCCGTGGTGTAGATACCGGGCACATCGGTCCAGATCTCGATACTGGCGGCATCAAGGGCTTCGGCCAAGAGGGCTGCGCTGTAGTCAGAGCCGCCGCGCCCCAGCGTGGTGGTGCGGCCATCGCCATCGGCACCGATAAAGCCCTGGGTAATGATGAGGCTGTCGCCCAACTGCGGGCCCAGCGTCTGTTGGCAGAGGGTACGGGTGGTGGCCAGATCGACGGTGGCCTTGCCAAAGCGGCTGTCGGTGCGCATCAGCTGACGCACATCCTGCCAGTGGGCCTTGACGCCGCGCTGGCGCAGCAGCTCGGTAAATAGGCGGGTAGACATCAGCTCGCCACAGGCGATGAGGCGATCGGCCAGCTCTGCATCAGTACGCTGATGGGCTTGCTGGGCCATGAGTCGGATTTCGCCCAGCTGGTCATGAATGAGGGCGCTCACATCGCTAGGGTTGCCGAGATCGGCCAGAATGGCCTGCTGGATCCCGGCCAGTTTGGCCAACTGCTCATCGCGGTCCGCTTCGTTCAGTTCCCCTTGTGCCAGGGCGACCAGCAGGTTGGTGACACCGGCGCTGGCACTGAGTACCACTACCCGGGTGGCGGGATTGGCCAGTACGATATCGGCACAGTGATTCATGGCCGCGGCGTTGGCGACACTGGTTCCGCCAAACTTGGCGACATTGATCGGGCTCATTGCTTACTCCTGTCTTAATTTAAGTTTCCGGTTCCGTCGGGCAAAAAAGAGAGGAGGAGGCTAAAAATGGCAGGAATGAACGAAGCTATCCCGGCCAGAAGCACTCCACCTGCAGAGCCCATCCCGTACCGCCCCTTACAGGGCACGGTGGGGGATGATCACTACCGATGACAACCCGGGGGATTCAGCCCCCGCAGCCGACGTTGAGGTCACCAGTTTCCTCACTCGTCTCGGCGCTGCTCCCCCTGACCCAAGTTCACCGGACGCTGGCGTCCTCCCTTGGGCTGCCTGGGCAGCGCTCCTCTTCTGGCTCCACCAGGGCGGTGGAGTGCAGTTAGAAATAACCTGCGTTGGATTGCATTGTCAATCGAGTTTGTGAAAAAGTTCAAATTTTCGGATAACTCGACGCAGAATCAATGGCTTAGGCGATTGTCTTTGACAAAACCTTGGAACGACGCTGCCAATTGTAGAGACGCTGGCGCGCCACCGGCAGATCTTCCACTTCCAACGGATCGAAGCCCCGCTCCCGGAACCAGTGGAGGGAGCGGGTGGTGAGCACGAACAGGCGACGGATGCCGAGCCGCTTGGCCCGCTCGGCTACCTTGGCCACCAGCTGATCCCCCCGGTTGGAGTTGCGGTAGTCGGGGTGGATGGCGACGCAGGCCATCTCCGCCATCGCCTCTTCCATAAAGCAGTAAAGCGCCGCGCAGCCAATGATGAGGCCATCGCGCTCGATAATGGTGAACTTGTCGATCTCCATCTCCAGCTGCTCGCGGGAGCGGCGCACCAGGATCCCTTCCTCCTCCAGCGGACGAATAAGATCCAGAATGCCGCCGATATCCTCGATGGTAGCGGCGCGGGCCTGCTCTGCGCTTTCCCGCACGATCTGGGTGCCGAGGCCGTCGCGACTGAACAGCTCTTGCAGCATGGCACCGTCATCCTGATAGCTCACCAGATGGGAGCGGGGCACCCCGCCACGGCAAGAGGCGATCGCCGCGCGCAGATAGCGGGCGGTGCCGGACATCTCTTCGCCTGCCTGCTCCAGCTCCACCAGCAGCTCTTCGGCCTGCTCGGGGAAGAGCTCGGAGATGGCTTCACCGCGCCTGTCCATCACCCCCTGGGTGCTACTAAAGCAGATGAGCTTGTCCGCCTTGAGATCGACCGCCACCCGGCGGGCCACCTCTTCGGAGCTGAGGTTAAAGCTCTCGCCGGTAACCGAGCAGCCGATGGGGGAGATGAGCACCAGACTCTTCTGGTCGAGCTGGCGAGTGATCCCCTCCACGTCGATGCGGCGCACCCGGCCGCTGTGGTAAAAGTCGATGCCATCATCCACCCCCAGCGGCTGGGCGGTGACGAAGTTGCCGCTCACCACGCTGATCCGCGCCCCCTGCATCGGGGTGTTGGCGAGCCCCATGGAGAGCTGGGCGGTGATGTCATATTGCAGGCCGCCACACACCTGTTTGATGACGGTAAAACTCTCGTCATCGGTGACCCGGATCCGCTTGTGGTACTGGGCCTCGATGCCGGCGCGGGCCAGCGCCTCATCATTTTGCGGACGTGAACCAAATACCAGCACCAGGCGTATGCCCAGTGTCTGCAGCAGAGCGATATCGCTGACGATATTGGCGAAGTTGGGGTGGCAGATGGCTTCTCCCCCCATCATCAGCACAAAGGTGGCACCCCGATGCACATTGACATAGGGGGTGGATTGCCGGAAGGCATTGACCAGACTGGGTTCGCGTTCACGCACTTGATATTTCTTCCATAAAAAAACAGCGATTGGCTCAATATATGAAAATTAATTCACAAATCAAGACTAAATATTGATTTTGGCTGTTTCTGGTCTAGTAGAGGCGGCTTGGCCGTACGGATCGGGAACAGGTGGCAGGAAGCGCAGATGGCCGCTGGGGCGAGCGGGGAGGGGCCTGCCGGTTGATCCGGCGCGATAAACTGCTATCTTCGATGCTCCTTTTCGTCAGCTGTGTGATTTCACAGGGTTTTATACAAGGACAAAATTCATGGAACAGATTATTTCACCGGCAGATGCCCTGCCGGGACGACGCGAAGCGATGGTGATTGGTCAGCAGCATGCGGTGAATGGCATCCCGACCCAGGGCCCCTGGCCGGAAGGGATGGCGGTGGCCTGGTTTGGCATGGGCTGTTTCTGGGGGGTAGAGCGCCTGTTCTGGCAGCAGCCGGGCGTCTACTCCACCGCGGCCGGTTATCAGGGCGGTGTGACCCAGAATCCCACCTACAAAGAGGTGTGCAGCGGGCTGACCGGCCATGCCGAGACGGTGCAGGTGGTGTTTGATCCGGCGGTGATCAGCTACGGCGAGCTGCTCAGACTGTTCTGGGAGAACCATGATCCGGCGCAGGGGATGCGGCAAGGGGGGGATTTGGGCACCCAGTACCGCTCGGTGATCTTCTATGGCGACGAGAGTCAGCAGATCATTGCCCAGCAGAGCATGGCGGCCTATCAGCAGGCGATGGCGGCGAGCGGCGACAGTCGTGCCATTACCACCCGCATTCTGCCGCTGGCGCCTTTCTACTATGCCGAGGATTACCATCAGCAATATCTGGAGAAGAACCCGGATGGTTACTGCGGGCTGGGTGGTATTGGAGTCTGTTTGCCGCCCAGCCTGAACCGCTGAACAGGTTTATAGTCGATTTCTTAATAAAAGTGAAAATAAATGGTCGGAGGAGGGAACTTATTACGACCAGTCGGGACTAACTAGGTAGCGTCCAGGGATCGGATGCAAAGTCCAGACACATTTGTTGCCTTGAAAGCCACCCCATGAATGAACCCATGGGTGGATTGAAAATGATAGCAAGCAGGGCTGCCCACCAAGGCGGCCCTTTTCCTTTCTGCGTTTTTGTAATCTTGCGCTGGGCGGGAGAGCTGGACGGCAGATCAGCCGATGACGCTGTCGAACAGGTTCTTGATCAGGTCAATAAACTCGATGAGGAAGGTTTTCTGTTCCGTGGTCGGGGCGCGCAGCCAGACGGCGGAGAGCACCTCTTCCAGATCGGCGACCACGGCGTCGGCCTCCTGCATAATGGCGAAACGCACCTTGGGATCGAGCTGGGGGTTTTGCTCGCAAATGGCCATCAGGTTGCTGGCAACACGGCCACTGACCAGATCTTCGATGGTCTCTTCACCGTTGCTCTGCTGTTGGGATTCAAACAATTCCAAACTCTCCACCAGATACTCGATCAGCGAGATATAGCCTTCACTTTCTACCACCATGGTTGCTGCCTCAATACAGTAACAAGACGAAAATTAAGCGTATTTTAGTGGCTTGCCCTAGCTTGGCAAGCTGCAGTGCAGGCGATGGCGAGTAAAACGGACTCCACCTCGCTCCACGCACTCCAGCCCGGTCAACGTAAAGCCATGTCGTAAAAATAGCTCATAACTGAAGGCGCTGGCCTCGGTGGTGATGAGCGTCAGTCCGAGTCCTCTGGCCCCCGCGAGCGCCGTGGTGAGCAGCAGATTGCCCAGTCCCTGGCGCTGATAGTCGGCGCTGACATAGAGCAGGCTGAGGTGGCCATCGGGGCTCAGAGTGACAAAACCGAGGGGAACATTTGCGATCTCCGCTACCCAGCCGTGGTGCTCGCGCAGCTGACTGATAAAGCCGGGATGGCGGACGCCGAGGGCCCACTGCGCGACCTGCTCGGCGCTGTAGTGCTCGGGGCCGCTGCGTCGCACCACCTGCTCAAAGAGGGTCACGAGGGCGGGGATATGCGCCTCGCTTAGTGGGACAATGCAAAGCGGTGGGTGAAGTGGTTGTATCATGGGGTCTGATCATCAATGGGGGGAGGGGGCGGCGCCTGTGGCCGTTTGGCTTTGGGCAGACCCGCGACAACCTGTTCATAGGAGTGGTGCACCCAGCCTTGCCACTGCTCATCCGGCAAGGTGCTGTTCAGGGTCACTGTGTTCCAGTGTAGCTTGTTCATATGCCAGCCCGGTTTGACCTCGGGGTGGATCTCGCGCAGCAGTAACGCCAGCTCTGGCTCGCACTTGAGGTTGATGGTGAGAGGCTCGGCCTGCCAATCCACCAGGGCGAACATCTTGCCCGCGATGCGGTAGACCAGGATCTCCGGGCCAAACGGGGTATCTTCGGTGGCACCCGGCAGAGTCAGCAGAAAGTGGCGCAAACGGGTCAAATCCATGGAGAGTTCTCGCGCAAGGGGTGATCCGGGTCATGTCAGGCGCATATCTATCGGCGGGTCTGTTCTGTTAATATGCCCGCTGCCGAGTATACCCCCCATCACCAAGGGAGCCTATTGGATGTTGTATCACAAGACTTTCGAGCTGGGTCCCGAGCGGGATTGGGTGGTGTTTGTCCACGGGGCCGGTGGCAGCTCCTCCATCTGGTTCAAGCAGTTGCGTGCCTATCGCGAACACTTCAACGTGCTGCTGCTGGACTTGCGCGGCCACGGCCAGTCCCACCAGCTGCAACAGGTGGTCAAGGGCCACTACAGCTTTCGGGAAGTGACCGAAGATATCGTTCGGCTGCTCGATCATCTCAATATCCGCCGCGCCCACTTTGTCGGCATCTCTCTTGGTACCATCCTGATTCGCCATCTGGCGGAGCTCTGCCCGGAGCGGGTCAAGAGTATGGTACTGGGGGGCGCCATTTTGCGGCTCGATATCCGCTCGCGGGTGCTGGTACAGCTGGGCCGACTCGGCCAGCATATCCTGCCCTATATGTGGCTCTACCGGCTGTTTGCCTTCATTATCATGCCGCGCCAGCACCATCAGGAGTCGCGCAACCTCTTTGTGCGTGAGGCCCGCAAGCTCTGCCAGAAAGAGTTCAAACGCTGGTTCCGCCTCGCCACCGAGGTCAACCCGCTGATGCGCTACTTCCGCGAACGCTCCCTGCCCATTCCCACCCTCTATGTGATGGGGGAGGAGGATCATATGTTTCTGGCACCGGTACGCGAACAGGTGGCCCGCGATGCCAGCTCCTCGCTGGCGGTGATCCAGCAGTGCGGCCATGTCTGCAATGTAGAACAACCGGAGCAGTTTAATCGCCGTACGTTGGCGTTTATTCAATCGCTGGGGAGTGGTCGGAAATAACGAGTCATTCCCCTCTGTCGTGAGGGCGTGCAAGAGAGGTCCCCTTGTTTGTCGCGGTGTTGATGATAAAACCCGTGGCGTGAGCAGCACCCTTTCAAGCTGCAAGGGGCGATCTGTGCCCCGAATTATTTATAATGCCCCCCTTTAAAATCGCCGGCCCCGGGTTCGGCGTGCGCTGATGGCCGTTGCGCCATCAGGCAGATCATCAGGATTGAGAAACGGTTATGCATACTCTGGAACAGCTGCGCGCAGGTGAACTGTGCGGTGCCCGCCATTTGAAACTCTCTGAAAACCTCGCGGTTTTCCCCCACGAGATTTTGAGCCTGAAAGAGACGCTGGAGGTGCTGGATCTCACCGGCAACCAGCTAAGCACACTCCCTGACGAGCTGGCCGGGTTTCGCAACCTGCGCATCATCTTCTGCTCCGAGAACCGCTTTACCGAACTGCCTGAGGTGCTAGGGCGCTGCCCGGCACTCACCATTGTGGGCTTCAAGGCCAACCGGATTGCCACCGTCTCGGCCAGGGCGCTGCCTGCCGGGCTGCGCTGGTTGATCCTGACCGATAACGCGGTGGAACAGTTGCCGGATGAATTGGGCCAGTGTGACGGCCTGCAAAAACTGATGCTGGCGGGCAACCGCCTGCGCGAGCTGCCGGCAAGCCTTGCCAATTGCCGCCGTCTGGAGCTGCTGCGTATCGCCGCCAACCGCATTGAACGCTTCCCCGAGTGGCTGCTGGTTCTGCCGCGTCTCGCCTGGCTTGCCTACTCCGGCAACCCCTTTAGCGAAGGGGAGGAGGCGCGGGCCATCGAAGAGGTCCATGTCACGCCTTTTGTCTGGGAGACGCTGGCGCTGGGCGAGCTGCTGGGGCAGGGGGCATCCGGCGTGATCCATCGCGCCACCCTTGCTGGCGACCTGCCTGTTGCTGATGACATGAGTCAGGTGAGCAACAGAGGCGATGCCAGTCAGGTGGCGGTCAAGCTATTCAAGGGGGAGGTGACCAGCGATGGGCTGCCCCGCTGCGAGATGGCGGCGTCGCTGGCGGCTGGCAGCCACCCCAACCTTATCAAGGTGATGGGGAAGGTGGCGGATCACCCCTCCGGCATTCCAGCACTGGTGATGGAGCTGATCGACCCGGCTTTTGCCAATCTGGCCGGGCCGCCGAGCCTGAACTCCTGCACCCGGGATGTCTATCCCGAGGGGCTGCGTCTGAGTGTGCCGGATGCGCTGGCGATGGCCCACAGCATCGCCTCGGTAGCGGGTCATCTGCACCGCGCCGGCATCATGCACGGGGATCTCTACGGCCACAATATTTTGTTTGCCCGCGGGACTGACGCGCCGGCTCGCGCCTTGCTGGGGGATTTTGGTGCAGCGTCCTTGTATAACCGCAGCGATCGCGAGCGGGCCGTGGGCCTTGAACGACTGGAAGTGCGCGCCTTTGGTTGCCTGCTGGAGGAGCTGCTGGCCCATTGCGATACGCAAGGCTCACAGCTGGATAGGTTGCATCAGCTCAAAGCGGCCTGTCTCTCCGAATTCCCCGCAGATCGCCCCGATTTTGCTGATATAGAACGTCAACTGGCGGTCGCTCGCGCCACAGTCTGATGACCTTTCTTGCGTTGGCAGGCACGGGTTGGCCTGCCAACGCCATTCCTCTTATTCATTCATCGCCATACACCCATGACGTTTTTGCATGGATTGGTGTGCCTCTGCCTGTCATTAACGCACCCAATAGCGCCCATTGCGACAGCGAGGTGTGTGGCAAGGGGATCGCCTGTCATGTGCCCGATAACAGGCAGGGGCTACGCGGCAAAAAGGGGAGGGCAGAGGGTTGCGCGGTGCCGGTTAAGTTGTGATATTGAGGCATCTTTAGTTCAGAAGGGTAATAACGATGGAAGCTGCGTTTTGGCATCAGCGTTGGGAAGAGAACCGGATTGGCTTTCATCAGGCGGACTTCAACCACTGGCTGCAAACCTGGTGGTCGGCCCAGCAAGCGGACGAGCCGGTGCTGGTTCCCCTGTGCGGCAAGTCCCGCGACATGCTCTGGCTGAGCGCTCAGGGTCATCCAATCGACGGTTTCGAGCTATCGAGCCTTGCCGTCAGCCAGTTCTTCAGTGAAAACCAGCTCGCCGCGACCGTGAGCGAGGTGGGCCCTTATCAGTGCCATCAAGTGGACAGCCTGCGCATTTTTCAGGGGGATTTTTTCGCCGCCCCCAGTCTGGGTCGCCGTTACTGGCTGGTCTATGATCGCGCGGCGCTGATCGCCCTGCCGACCGCGATGCGCCGCCAGTATGCGGCCCTGATCAGTTCGCTTGTCGAGACCGGTGGCCAGATCCTGCTGGTGACCCTTGAATATCAGCCTGAGCAGCAGACTCAGCCCCCCTTCTCGGTGGGGGAGATGGAGGTACGGGCGCTGTTTGAACGGGACTTTCGGGTTGAGGTGTTGGGGCGCGCCGCCGAAGTGGATCACCCGCGTGTACTGTCGGGTCAGCTCTCCTACTTCGATGAGGTGGCCTACCGGCTGGTTCGCCGGGGTTAACGGTCGGCCAAAGCGTGATCCGCGCTGACAAATCGTCGGGCTGCGCGCTCTTCGCTACCTCCTTTGACGTAGATCAACGTGACTCTCGGGGGGAGAGCCTACTATGAGGCTGTTTCTCAATCACTGTTGGCATTGAAAAGCGAGTATCGGGTCTGTCCCGCTTGCTGATCGGCAGATCAGTGTCTGATTTTCACGCTCATGTTCACTTTTGGCGGCTTTGGTCGCACTTGTTATGGTTTTTCCAGCCGACCCTGATGGGTCGGCTTTTTATTGCTTGCGATTTGCGGTGGGAAGGAAAAACGGGGGATAGCGAGGCCTGATCAGGCCTCGAAGGTGGCGGCATTGAGCCGAAATGCCTGTGGATCATCGATAAACTGGCCGGTGATCCGCTCATCATGTTCATGCCCCTGGCCATAGCTGCAGAGGATCAGCCGATCGGAGGTGCGCGAACGCAGCTGGGTAATAAAGCGCACCAGATCGGCACGACTCAACTTGCCCACCTCGTCGCAGACCCGTTCCCGCTGATCGAACCCCAGATCCTTGTTGCCGATGCTGACCCACAGTCGCTGGCCGCGACTGCGCAGGTTGGCATCCCGCTCGCTCAACTGGGCTTGCAGCCCCGCCTTGCTCTCCTGCCACTGCTGCTCGGTGAATTCGAGCATGGCGAGCGGGAAGAGGTCGATAAACTCCTCCACCGCATCGAGCAGGATCTGCGGCCCCGCCACGGGTGACTGGATATAGAAGATCAGCCCCGGGTGGCGATTGAGGGGCAGGTTGCCGGCGCCCACCACATACCCCAGTTGCTGGCGGGTGCGCAGTTCGTGGAAGAAGGTGGAGGACATAATGTGGTTCGCCAGGGTAAAGCAGGCGAGATCCCGCGCCCGGGTGGTGCGGGACTGGTAGTAGACCAAGAGCGCCGAGTCCTCGTGATCACAACCCTGTTCGCGAATAAGGGTGCCCCTGTCCTGAATGGAGATGAGCGGGCGGCGGGTCTCATCGCTCGGTTTGCTACTGGTGCCATTGATATCGCTCAGGTGGCGCTCCATCAGGGCCGCCAGTTCCAGCGCTTCGGCGGCGGTCCAGTCGCCGTGCACCAGCGCCTCGACATGCACCTCACCAAACAGTTGGGCCACGAAGGCGGGCATCTCGGAGAGCTCGACGGTGCGCAGGTGGCGCAGCAACTGCTCGAACGGCGGGTTGTTTGGTTGCAACAGGCTGGTGAGCTGGTTAAAGAGTTGGGAGATGGGGCGCGCCTTGGACTGGTTTTCCCAGTTGCGAATGAGCTGCTCTTTGATCTCGCTAAAGCGGTCCGGATCAGGATACCCCAACGTGCGATTGCTGAGGATCATATCGAGCAAGAGCGGTTGCTTGTCGGCAAAGCCGCTCAGGTTGATAGTAAACCCCCCCTGATGGGCATAGATCTGGTAGCCCAGTCCCGCCAGCTCTGCCGGATAGGTGAGAGCGTTGAGGTGATCGGCCAAGAGCTCCACGGCGAGGCGCGCCATGGCGATATTGCGCGGATTTTTCACCGCATGTGCGCTATCGATGGAGATATAGAGATTGCCTTTGGGCACGTTGAACAGGTGCTCATGGAGGTGCCAGAGGCGAAAACCAGGGCGATCGATAAGGCCGGTAGGCATGTCAGCGGTAAGCTTTGGCGTGCGTGGATCGAGCCGGCTGCTGATAAAGGGGTTGGGCTTGGGCAGGGCCAGCGCCGGATCCGGCTCGCTCTGCTGCCAGCGGATCTTCTCGGTCTCGGTGATGGTCGCCACGCTGTAAGGGGTTTGATACCAGCGCGCCAGTCGATCGGTCGCTACCTCCGGTGCGGTAATGGTGATGCGCAGATTGTGCGGGGTGAGCTTGGTGAGAAAGCGGCGGATCAGCGGCTCGTCATATTCGCGCATCATGTAGTCGCCGTAGAGCAGCTCCTCAGGCTGGTAGCTAAAGAGATTGAGCACCAATCCTGAGACGGTATCGAGGGGGCGGCCGCGCTCCTGAAAGCGAAACGCCGATTCGAGTACGGTCCGTTTTTCGTCGTAACGCCAGCTCTGCAACCCTTCGCGGGCAATTAGCTTCAGATAGCCAAACAGGGCGGCGAGGATGTCGTTCATATGCTCAAGTCCCAGGGGCGTGAGGCCGAAGTTGACGCCAAAATCCTTGAAGTTGGCGCCACTGATGCCACCGCCCGCCGAGAGTTGGTTGACCCAGCCTTTCGCCTTGAGCAGGGAGAGCAGGCTACCATCCCCCTCGTAGCCAATCAGATGGCTCAGGAAGGTGAGGGGCTTTTTGTCGTAAAACTCGTCCACATTGGGCAAGGGGAAGCTGAGCGACAGCTTGCGGGTCTCCTTGACCGGATTGATGTGGATGCGCACGCCGAGATCATCGAGCCGGTAGAGCGGCATGGTTAGGGTCGGCGTTCCCAAATTGCGATTCAAAATGGGAGCAAAATAGCGACAGCCCCACTGAAGCTGGGTATCGATGGATTCCGGTGAGATCATCACCAGCGCCATGCGATCCGCGCTGTAGTGACTTTCGTAAAAACGGATAAGGTCTGAGCGCAGATCGCGCCCAGGCAGGTCGGCCAGGGTATCGAGGTTGCCCACCGAGAATTTGGAGAAGGGGTGCGCCGGATTGACCGTCTCTTTATGCACCTGATAGCTGCGGCGCATGTCGTCTTGCAGCTTGAGGCGATACTCGGAGTCGACGGCGTTGCGCTCTTTATCCACCCATTCAGGATCAAACGTGGGGCAGATGAAGAACTGGGAGAAGCGATCCAGCCCCGCTTCGAAGAAGCCGTTATCGATCTCGAAGAAGAAGTTGGTGAATTCGGTACCGGTCCAGGCGTTGTTGCTGCCGCCATGACGGCTCATGAACTGCTGGTATTCTCCGGGTTTGGGGTAGGTGCAGGTGCCGAGAAATAGCATGTGCTCCAGAAAATGGGCCATCCCCTGCCGGTCGGCGGGATCGTCAAAATGGCCGGTATTGACGGCCAGCGAGGCGGCGGATTTGTCGGTATCGGGATCACAAATCAACAAGACCCTGAGCCGGTTGGCCAGCTCCAGATAATGGTATTGCCGATGGTCGTTGGGACTGGCATATGGGCTCATTGGCGTGTGACTCACGTTGGATTTATTTGAATTTAAACATGATTATCGACCCCGCTATCCCGTCAGGCAAACCCTTTTCTGAGAGGTAGCGCAATTGTTTCCACTCCCGTAGCGGGGTAAGATCCCCCGGCTATCAAAACAGGCCCGTTGGGCGAGGTTGTAATGAAGATCTATATCATGCGTCATGGCCAAGCTGGCATGAATGCGAAAACAGATGAACAGCGTCCATTGACCGAGCAGGGTATTGACGAGTCGATTCAAATGGCTCGCTGGTTGGCACCTCAGTTGGTCGGCCCGCTGGATCGGGTGATACACAGCAACTATCTGCGAGCCCGCCAAACCTGGCAAGCCATATGCAATGATTTGCCTGACGCAGCAGCCGTCGAAGAGAGCGGTGATATTACCCCTTACGGAGATACCGCGTTCGTGGCCAGCTACCTCACCGCCCTGGCTGCACAACACGACCAGATCCTGATGGTCAGCCATCTGCCGCTGGTGGGTTATCTGGTGCAAAGTCTCTGCCCGGCCGCAGGAGCCCCCATGTTCGCCACCTCGGGCATCGCCTGTATCGAGTGGTGCGATGGCAAAGGCACCTTGCTCTGGCTCGAAGGGCCGCATACAATAGGCTAAAAGTTAATAAAAAGTTATGAATTGAATTTTTCGGGAAGAGGTGGGCGAGTTTTCCGGATTTTTATAAATATTTTACGGAATTAATTCGCAGAAGCTGCTGTCATAC
Source organism: Aeromonas fluvialis (assembly GCF_000819885.1). GTDB lineage: Bacteria > Pseudomonadota > Gammaproteobacteria > Enterobacterales > Aeromonadaceae > Aeromonas > Aeromonas fluvialis. The sequence continues at coordinate 59,084 of NZ_CDBO01000068.1, read as the reverse complement.
GGATACAACTGCAAGAGGTTGCAAACGATGAGAGTGTTCAAGAAGTACCTGCCACTCATGGTGGCAAAGCATGTCAAAACCTTCTTTAAAGGTCGGATTTACATCCATGGTCGGGGGCGGTTTGATTTCCAATCCGGTTTGTTGCTGATGCCGAATCCTGCGGATATTCCCCACCGCCAGACAGTCACCGAGGTCAACGAGCTGATCTCCAGACTGCACATGGATGCAGCCTGATGTGCTTCTGAACCTGTTTCTGCATCGATATGCCCGCACTTTCCGGGCATATTTGTATCTGGTGAAGGGGCTCTGGTAATGGCCCGATCCTGTTGATGTCTTTGTTTATCCCTCGTTGCCCCCTATACTTCCCGGCTCCTCTCTTTTCTGTGATCTGGGATCTCTCATGCCCCTTGCTTTTCTGTTTCCCTTCTCCTGCATTGCCATCTGGGCTGGCAATGGCATTGTCAGCAAACTGGCAGTTGGTATCCTCTCTCCTGCCGCGCTGGCCTGGTCACGCTGGACGGTCGCCGCTCTGATCCTGACCCCTTTTCTGATCCGGCGCGTCTGGCGTGTACGGGCCAGGTTGCTGGCCGGGTGGTGGCAAATCGCCACGCTGGCGCTGCTGGGCATGGTGCTCAACCAGACCTTTGGTTATTACGCCGCGCAGACCCTCGGCGCTACCGAGATCGGCCTGATGATGGGCTTGACCCCCTTGCTCACCCTGCTGCTCAGCATCTGGCTGCTGCATGAGCGTCCGACCTGGGGCGCGCTGGTGGGGGGGATCCTCTCTCTTGCCGGGTTGGCTATTTTGCTGGGGCAGGGGGATCCTGCTGCACTGCTGACCCGGGGCATTCATATCGGTTCTGTCTATATGCTGCTGTCGGCCAGCACCTATGCGTTATACAGCGTACTGCTCAAGAAGTGGGATCTGGGGCTCGACAACTGGTCGCTGCTCTATGGTCAGGTGCTCTGCAGCGTGTTGTTGCTGACGCCCTTTTTCCTGCTGGTGGATGGCCACTGGCCGGATGGACGCGCCCTGTGGCTGATCCTCTATGCCGGCATTCCTACCTCGGCGCTCTCTCCCTGGCTCTGGATGCAGGGGATCTCCCTGCTCGGTGCCAACCGTACCGCCATCTTCATGAACCTGCTGCCGGTGATGACGGCTGGCCTTGCCATCACCCTGCTGGGCGAGCGACTGACCAGCTATCACCTGATCGGGGGCGGTCTGACCCTGCTGGGGGTCTTGCTGGCACAGCTGCTGGTGCGGCCGGTGGTGGTGGGGCGCCGTAGGGTGGTGTTGGCTCCTTGTCCCGAAGAGTAATCTTGCGCGAAAGCGTAGATGGGCCAAGTGGCCTGCTGGTCGCCAATGAAAAGCGCCTGCAGCAATGCAGGCGCTTTTTATGGTCACATCTTGCCGGGCCTGTTACTGGGCAACCAGATAGAGCTCCTTGCTGTAGACCACATCCTGCGGGTTAAGGTGGGGGTAGCCTTTCACGAAAGGCTTGAGCAACCTGGATTTGACCGAGAAATAGATGGGGGCGATGGGGGCATCCGCATCAATGAGTGCCTCTGCCTGTTGATACAGGGCATTGCGTTCAGCGGGATCCAGCGAGTCGTGGGCCTTGGCCAGCAGGGCGTCGTACTCCTTGTTGAACCACTTGCCGCTGTTGGCACTGCTGCTGGAGGTCATGATGTCGAGGAAGGTGGAGGCATCGTTATAATCCCCGTTCCAGCCATAGCGGCTCACTCCGAAATCCCCCTCGTTCAGTGCCGATACCATGGTCTTCCACTCCATGTTGTTGAGGGTGGCAGTGACCCCCAGGGTGTGTTTCCACATGGAGGAGACGGCCAGCGCGATCTTTTTGTGGCTCTCGTTGGTGTTGTAGAGAATGTCCACTGTGAGTGGCTTGTCCGGGCCATAACCCGCTTCGGCCAGCAGGGCTTTGGCCTGCTTGATCCGCGCCTCTTTGCTCTGCAGCTGGCTGGCCGGTTTTTTCAATTCAAAACCGTCCACAATGGGGGGCGTGAAGCTATATGCGGCAATTTGTCCCTGTCCCAGGATCTTGTCGGTGATGGTCTCCCGGTCGATGGCCAGCGAGAGCGCCTTGCGTACTTTCGGGTCATCGAACGGTTTGCGCTGGGTATTGAAGACATAGTAATAGCTGGCCAGCGTGGGGACGCTGACCAGTTCTTCCGGGCTCTTGCTCTTGAGCTGCTTGTACTGCTCCAGCGGATAAGTGGTGTAGTGCAGTTCACCGGTGCGATAGCGGTTGTAGGCGGCGGTTTCAGAGACGATCTCCAGATAGATCACCTTGTTCAGGACGGTGTGCTGGTTGTTCCAGTAGTGGGTATTGCGCTCGGCACTCAGCCGCTCGTTGGGGGTCCACTCCTTGAGTACAAAGGCACCGTTGGAGACGATATTGCCCGGTTTGACCCAATCCTTGCCGAATTTTTCGATGGTGGCCTTGGGGGCCGGGAACGTGGTGTAGTGGGCCAGCGTCTTCAGGAAGAAGGGAACCGGATTTTTCAGGGTGACCTGCAGGGTGTGGTCATCGAGCGCCTTGATCCCGAGCTCTGACGGGCTCTTCTTGCCCTGGGTCACCTCGCTTGCATTGACTACTCCGGTCAGCTCGATAAACCAGGCGTAGTTGGAGGCAGTCTTGGGATCGGCCGCCCGTTGCCAGCCGTAGACATAATCGGCGGCAGTGACTGGTTCACCGTTGGACCACTTGGCCTCGGGCCTCAGTTTGAAGGTGTAGACGGTACCGGTTTTGTCGACGTCGTAGCTGACGGCGCCTGCTGGCTTGATCTTGCCGGTACTATCCAGCTCATAGAGCCCTTCAAACAGATCGTTGACGATGGCACTACCGGCGGTCTCTTCTACCAGCTGGGGGTCGATGGTGGTGGGTTCGGTGCCGATATTGGTCACGTAGATTTGTTGGGCATCCGGCAGCAGCTTGGTACCGGCAGGCACCTGGGCAGCCCAGGCGGGAAGGGCAAACAGTCCGGCTACCATGCCGGCAATGAGAGTCTTGTTCATTGATAATCCTTGAGTTTTATTTGCTTCCAAAGCGAAATCAGTGTGCTGGATTGGCGATTGGATCTCAAGAGGCAATGGCTGAGGGAGCAGCAGTCCCATCAGACTCCATTTTTAATGGCCCAAGGCCAGTCAGCTCATGGCTTGCCGCAGGTTATTGCCACGAATTAAGAGGCCGGAAGTTATCGATTGAAACCGAATGAAAAGCGCCTTTTACCATAACGCGAGGCGAAATAGCCTATTTAATAGGCCGCTTAATTCGCTGCAAAAACAAAAAACAGATGTTACATTAGGTTACAAATCAAGGCCGCCGGTGATCGGCATTTTTTTTGCTGACGCCTGCAAACGTTTTCAGGGTCAACGAATGCGATCTAAAGGAACAAAAATGCGAAATATGATCACCATGGGTGAGTTCATCGTCAAAAAGCAGGCGGATTATCCTACCGCGACCGGCGAGCTGACCTCGTTACTCAGCTCGATCCGTCTTGCTGCCAAGGTGGTGAACCGGGAGATCAACAAGGCGGGGCTGGCGGACATCATCGGCTCCATGGGCGCTGAAAACGTACAGGGGGAGGTGCAGCAGAAGCTGGATGTCTACGCCAACGAACGCTTCAAGGCGGCGCTGGAGGCGCGCGGCGAGGTGTGCGGTATGGCTTCGGAAGAGGAAGAGGACTTCGTGGCCTTTGACTCGCCGCTCTCCAAGAATTCCAAGTACGTGGTGCTGATCGACCCGCTCGACGGCTCCTCCAATATCGACGTCAACGTCTCGGTCGGGACCATCTTCTCCATCTACCGTCGTTTGAGCCCGCAGGGTTCGCCGGTGACGCTGGAGGACTTTCTGCAACCGGGCAACCGTCAGGTTGCCGCCGGTTATGTGGTCTACGGCTCCTCTACCATGCTGGTCTACACCACCGGTTTTGGCGTCAACGGCTTTACCTACGATCCCTCTATCGGCTGCTTCTGCCTCTCCCACGAGAACATCCGTATTCCGGAAGAGGGCAAGATCTACTCCATCAACGAGGGCAACTACATCAAGTTCCCGGACGGGGTGAAGAAGTACCTCAAATATTGTCAGGAGCGCGACGAGGCGACTCGCAGGCCCTACACCTCCCGCTATATCGGCTCTCTGGTCTCCGATTTCCATCGCAACCTGCTCAAGGGCGGCATCTACATCTATCCGTCCGGCACCAACTCGCCGAACGGCAAACTGCGCCTGCTCTATGAGTGCAACCCGATGGCATTTTTGGTGGAGCAGGCCGGTGGCAAGGCCTCCGACGGCTTTGGCCGGATCATGGATATCCAGCCCACCGCGCTGCACCAGCGTACCCCTTACTTCGTGGGCTCGACCAAGATGGTGGAGCGTGCCGAGGCCTTTATGCGTGAATTCTCCGCCCACGAGGATCCGGCCAACCAGGGCTGATAGTACGCAGCTGACAGATAGCAAATAAAAAACGGGAGCCGATTTGGCTCCCGTTTTAGTTGGTGTTATCTGTCTGGCTTGCCGCCAGCGTTGCATAGACTCACAGGCTGTTGTTGGCCAGATCTGCCAGCAAACCATCGACCAGTTTCAGGCGCATGGCGCGATCCTGGGTCGGCACCTGGAAACGCAGCCGGGTCGGCCCGTCCATCTTGTAGACCCTTGGCTGGCTGGAGAGCAGCTTGACCAGATAGGCCGGATTGACCTTGGTCTCCTGGGTGAAGTCCAGATAGCCGCCGCGCTCGCTCATCTCCACGCGGCGAATGCCAAGGGCAGTGGCACGCTGGCGGAAGGCGGCCAGCTCCAGCAGGGTTTTGGTCGCCTCCGGCAAGAGGCCAAAGCGGTCGATCAGCTCCACTTTCAGCTCTCGCAGCTCCTGCTCGTCCGCCGCACTGGCAATCCGCTTGTACATGGAGAGGCGCATGTTGACGTCCGGAATATAATCATCCGGCAACAGTGCAGGCAGGCGCAGTTCCACCTCGGTGTGCTGGCTCATCAGCTGCTCCAGCGACGGCTCCTTGCCATTTTTCAGCGCCTCGACCGCCTGCTCCAGCATCTCCATGTAGAGGGTGAAGCCGACCGATTCAATCTGGCCGCTCTGATCGTCGCCGAGCAGTTCGCCCGCACCACGGATCTCCAGATCGTGGGTCGCCAGCGCAAACCCGGCGCCGAGATCTTCGAGCGAAGCGATCGCCTCCAGCCGCTTGGCCGCATCCTTGGTCATCAGCTTGGGATGGGGGGTGAGCAGGTAGGCATAGGCCTGATGGTGGGAGCGGCCAACCCGGCCCCGCAGTTGGTGCAACTGGGCCAATCCTAAGTGATCCGCCCGATCCATGATGATGGTGTTGGCGCTCGGCACGTCGATGCCGGTCTCGATGATGGTGGTGCAGACCAGCAGGTTGAAGCGCTGATGGTAGAAGTCGGACATGATCCGCTCAAGGTCGCGCTCGCGCATCTGGCCGTGGGCGATGCCGATGCGCGCCTCCGGCACCAGCTCCGCCAGATCGGCGGCGCACTTCTCGATGCTCTCCACGTCGTTGTGCAGGTAATAGACCTGTCCGCCGCGTTTGAGTTCCCGCAGCACCGCCTCGCGCACCACAGCCGGTTCGTGCTGGCGGACAAAGGTCTTGATGGCGAGTCGCTTGGCGGGCGGGGTGGCGATGATGGAGAGATCCCGCATGCCGGCCATCGCCATGTTGAGGGTGCGCGGAATAGGGGTGGCGGTGAGGGTGAGGATGTCCACGTCGGCCCGCAGCGCCTTGATTTTCTCCTTCTGGCGCACCCCGAATCTGTGCTCCTCGTCGACCACCAACAGTCCCAGATCCTTGAAGGTGAGTTCGGCGCCGAGCAGTTTGTGGGTGCCGATGATGATGTCCACCTTGCCTTCTGCCAGCTCTTTCATCACAGCGGTCTGCTCCTTGGCGGAGCGGAAGCGGCTCAGCACCTCGACCCGCACCGGCCAGTTGGCGAAGCGGTCGCGGAAGTTGTCGTAGTGCTGTTGCGCCAGCAGGGTGGTGGGCACCAGCACGGCAACCTGCTTGCCGCCGTGCACGGCCACAAATGCCGCCCGCATCGCGACTTCGGTCTTGCCGAAACCCACGTCGCCGCACACCAGTCGATCCATGCTCTTGGCCTGACACATGTCTCCCAGCACCGCATTGATGGCGTTGAGCTGATCGTCGGTCTCCTCGAACGGGAAGCTGGCGGCAAACTGGCGATAGGCCTCTTTGTCATGCTTGAAGGCAAAACCGGCGCGGGCGGCGCGATGAGCGTAGACATCCAGCAGTTCTGCTGCCACGTCGCGCACCTTCTCGGCTGCCTTGCGCCGCGCCTTGACCCAGGCTTCGCCGCCGAGCTTGTGGCTGGGCGGGTTATCCGATCCGGTATAACGGCTGATAAGGTGCAAACTCGTGACCGGCACGAACAGCTTGTCACCGCCGGCATATTCGAGAGTCAAAAACTCGGTGGGCAGACCACCGGCGTCGATGGTTTCGAGCCCCAGATAGCGGCCGACCCCGTGATCCAGATGCACCACCGGCTGGCCCTGAGTCAGCTCGCCCAGGTTTCTGATCACCGCATCGGAGCTTAAGTTTTTGCTCTTCTCCCGCGCCCGCTTGCTGCGCACCTTGCCGCCCAGCAGTTCGGTCTCGGTGATCAGGGCCAGTGGATCCTGACCTGCCTCCTGCCACAGGAAGCCACGCTCAAGCGGCGCAACCAGCAGGCCGTGGCGATCCTGGCTCGCCATAAAGGCGTCGAGAGAGGGGAACTCCTTGGGTTGCAGCGAGATGCGCGCCAGCAGATCGCCGAGCACCTCCCGTCGCCCTTCGGATTCCACTGCAAACAGGGTGCGCCCGGCAAAACCTTGCAGGAACTGGTTGAGCGCCAGCAGGGGTTGCTCCTTGCTGTGATCGAGTTGCAGGTCGGGCAGCGCGGAGATGGGCAGATCGTGCTGACCGGCATCACCTGCGGTAGCGGCCTCTTGCAGCCGCACCGCGCCATATTGGCCGAGAGAGGCAAAGAGCTGCTCCACCGGCAGGTAGAGCTGGGCCGGGGGTAGCAGGGGGCGAGTGTTGTCCCAACGCCTGTCTTCATAGCGTTGGCCGATGTCGTTCCAGAAACGCTGGGCGGCGGGGTAGATATCCCCCACGGTGAGCAGCAGGGTCTCTTCCGGCAGGTAGTCAAACAGGCTGGCGGTCTGGTTGAAGAAGAGTGGCAGATAATACTCGATGCCGGCGGGCCAGCGCCCCTTGCTCACCTCCTGATAGACGGAACCCTCGGCCCGCGACAGCTCGAACTGCTCGCGGAACTGACCGCGAAACAGCTCGATGGCCGCCTCGTCGGTAGGGTATTCCCGGGCGGGCAGCAGGCTGACCGTCTTGACCGGTTCGCTGGAGCGCTGGGTTTCGGGATCGAACGGGCGGATGGAGTCCACCTCGTCATCGAAGAAGTCGATGCGATAGGGGCTGTTGCTGCCCATGGGGAAGAGATCGAGCAGGGAGCCGCGGGCGGCAAATTCGCCATGTTCCAGCACCTGATCCACCGCCACGTAACCCGCTTCCGCCAAGCGCCCTCTAAGTTGTTGCAGATTGAGGCGCTGACCGGCCTTTACCATCAGGCTGTATTTGTCGAGATAGACCCGGGGGGCGCAGCGCAACATCAGGGTGGAGATGGGGACGATCAGCACCCCCTTGTTCATCTGCGGCAGCTTGTAGAGGGTCTCGAGTCGCTGGGAGATGATGTCCTGATGAGGGGAGAAGGTGTCGTAGGGCAGGGTTTCCCAATCGGGGAACAGCAATACGGGCGCGGGTTGATCGGCCAGCTGCTTGTCTGCCAGCCGCTTGTTTGCCAGCAAATAGTGCAGCTCCTGCTCCAGGCGCAGGGCGCTCGGGGTATCGGCGGTGATAAGCAGTACCGGGCCCTTGGCTTCGCTGGTGAGACGGGCTGCAATCAGCGAGAGGCTGCTGCCGACCAGCTGGCCGAGTGTGATCTTTTGGCCCGCTTTGGCGGGCAAGGCGGGGAGTGTCATTGGCATGGTTCGATTCTTTTAACGTTGGCGTTGGCCGTGATTAACGCTGACGCTCTTGGGCACGCAGCTTGAGTTGTTTGGATTGCACGTGGAGGCTGGCGCGGACCAGCAGTTCACGGTCATCTTCGCGGATCCGTGCATAGTCGAGCACCACATGGGCACCATGCTCACCGGGCTCGACCTGCTTGACCTGGCCATAGCAGTAGATGGCGGTCGCCTCTTCCCGCAGGAAGATCTTGAGGCGCACTATCTGGTTCTGGTGGGGCGCCTCTCCATGACCCTGATGGGGGTGCAGGTAGGTGAGCTGGCCTGCGCTGAAGCGCAAGGTGTGGAAGCGTTGCTCGGGATGATCCTGCAGGGAGAGCACATAACCCATGATCATGTCGATCTTGCGCGACTGCTGATTGACGATCTCTATCAGGTCGTGCATCGACTCGTGATGGTTACGCAGCAGGCGGGTGGTGACCAGATCGATGGATGTGATGGAGGACGAGATCCGAAAGGGCTCCGGCAACTCAGCGTCCAGCTCCGCCAGCGAGGGAAGATGGAAGTCGGCCGGCATGGGGATCACATTGACCGGCGTGGCATGAGTGACGCTGAAGAACTGTTCCTGCATGGAGGCTATCCCTTGTTGTCATGGACTGTTTCCCTTTATTATCCGGTATCTTATTTTGTTGGCAACGTACATATCCTTGAAGATCGGACTTTTTCAGCCCCTTTCGCTGGCCATCGGCCTGCGTTATGCAGGCTCGAAGCGCAGCAATCGCTTCGTCTCATTTATCTCCCTGTTTTCTACCTTTGGTATCGCCATCGGGGTTGCCGCCCTGATGGTGGTCATTTCGGTGATGAACGGTTTCGAAGGGCAGCTCAAGGGGCGCATCCTCGGGGTGATCCCCCATGTGGTGGTGACCAATCAGGCTGGCCGCATCGATGCAGACCCGCAAGGGTTGCCGGATCTGGCCAAACTACCCCATGTGGTTGCCACGGCCCCCATGCTCGATAGCGAAGGGATGCTGCAAAGCCCCGGCCAACTGACCGGGGTGAGCGTGCAGGGGATCGACCCTGCGCAATGGCCCAAGGATGACATCCTGCACTCCCAGATGCTGGGGGGACGCCTCGATACCCTGCAGGCGGGTCACTACCGCATCGTGCTGGGGCAGGGGGTGGCACGCCGCCTCAATGTCTCCATCGGCGATCAGGTTCGTCTGATCCTGACCGAAGGGACCCGCTTCACCCCGTTTGGCCGAGTACCGGCCCAGCGCCTCTTTACCGTCTCCGGCATCTTCGGGGTCGGCGCGGATGTGGATAACCAGATTGCGCTGATCGCGCTGGGGGATGCCCAGCGGCTGCTGCGCCTGCCGACAGACACCGTCGGTGGCATTCGCCTCTGGCTCGATGATCCCTTTGCGGCCGATGAGGTGATCAAGACGCCGTTGCCGGACGGGTTGCTATGGCAGGATTGGCGCCGCGAGCGGGGCGAGCTGTTCCAGGCGGTCGCCATGGAAAAACGGATGATGGGGCTGATGCTGGTGCTGATCATCGCCGTCGCAACCTTCAACATCCTTTCTGCGCTGGTGATGGTGGTGACGGACAAGGAGGGCGAAGTGGCCATCCTGCGCACCATGGGCATGAGTGAATCGGGGATCGTCAAAATCTTCATGGTGCTTGGCGCCTCCAGCGGGGTGATTGGCGCCCTGTGTGGCGGGCTGGCGGGCCTTGCGCTCAGCCTGGGTCTCAACCCTCTGCTTAATGCGGTCGGGCTCAACCTTTATATGGCGGCGGGCGGCAGTGGTCTGCCGGTCATCGTTGAGCCAGCTCAGGTCATCACCATTTTGCTGGGCGCCGTGCTGCTGAGCTTCAGTGCCACCCTCTATCCGGCGGCCCGCGCCGCGCGGGTGAAACCGGCCGAGGCGCTGCGTTATGAATAATGCCGTGAATAATGCATCTTCTGTTGTGACTGGTGCCCCCGTTGTTGCGGGTGCCAGCGTTGTTACCGAGGCAAGTGGAGCCCCTGTTATGAATGAAGCCGTATCCCGTGAACCTCTGCTGCGCTGCCAGGCGCTCAATCATGTCTATAAAGAGGGGGAGCTGGAGACTCAGGTGCTCAAGGGAATCGATCTGTGCGTCGCGCCCGGCGAAATGCTGGCGGTGGTGGGGAGTTCGGGCTCCGGCAAGACCACTCTGCTGCATCTGATGGGGGCCCTCGACAACCCCTCCAGTGGCGCCGTGCTGTTCAAGGGGGAGGATATCCACCATTGGGACAGCCGCACCCAGGCTCGTTTTCGCAACCGCGAGCTGGGCTTTGTCTACCAGTTCCACCACCTGCTCTCCGAGTTCAGTGCGCTGGAAAATGCGGCCATGCCGCTGCTGATCGCCGGTGAGTCGGTGGCGGTTGCCACCGAAAAGGCGACCAAGATGTTGGGTCGGGTGGGGCTCTCCCATCGCTTGAATCACCGTCCCTCCGAGCTCTCCGGTGGCGAGCGGCAGCGGGTGGCGATCGCCCGGGCGCTGGTCAACGAACCGAGCTTGGTGCTGGCGGATGAGCCCACCGGCAATCTGGATCACGCCAGTGCCACCGCGGTTTACGAACTGCTGTGTGAGCTGAACCGTGAGCTGGGCACTGCGTTTGTGGTGGTGACCCATGACTTGAGTCTGGCGGCCAAGCTTCATCGCCGGGTGACCCTGGTGAGCGGCGTGATGGCGGAGGTTGCCTGATGTTCAAACCGCTGCCCCTCTTTCTGGGCCTGCGTTACAGCCGCTCCCGCCGTCGCAACGGTTTTATCGCCTTTATCTCTGCTTCTTCCCTGATCGGTATCGCCCTCGGGGTGATGGCGCTGATCCTGGGCCTCTCCGCCATGAACGGTTTCGAGCGGGAGCTCAAAGATCGGGTGCTCTCGGTCGTGCCGCAAGGGGAGCTGGACGCCGTCGAGCGGCCATTGCCGGATTGGCCCCGTCTGCGCGACTACCTGCTGGCCCAGCCGGGTGTCGAGGCCGCAGCGCCGGTCATTCGCCTCAATGGCCTGCTGGAGCACGGCTCCGCCCTCAAAGGGGTGCAGCTGCGCGCCGTGCTGCCAGATCTGGAAGCCAACTTGTCGGATGCGGGCAAATACATGACGGATCGCGGCCTGCGTGAACTGCAACCGGGTGAACGTGGCGTGATCTTGGGCAAGACCATCGCCGACAAGCTGGGAGTCAAGGTGGGGGATTCGGTCGCCCTGCTGCTGCCGCAAGGGGGCGATCAGGCCGGGATCAAGAATCCCCGCCGCGAAGCCCTGACCGTGGTGGGGCTGCTGGAGATCGGCGGTCAGCTCGACGGTCTGCTCGGCTTTATGCATCTGGCTGATGCGCAAGCGATCACCGGTATGGGCAGCGATGTGGAGGGGTTCAGCCTGCGGGTGAGCGATGTGCTCAAGGCGCAATCCATCACGGTGGCCGCCGCGCAGCAGTTCCCCCATCACGTCTATATCCGCAGCTGGATGAACAGCCAGGGTTACCTCTATCAGGACATCCAGATGGTGCGTACCGTCATGTATGTGGTGATGCTGATGGTGGTGGCCGTCGCCTGTTTCAACATCGTCTCCACCCTGGTGATGGCGGTGAACGAGAAGCGCAGCGAAATTGCCATCCTCAAAACCATGGGGGCGAGCCCCGGCCAGATCCGGCTCACCTTCGTCATTCAGGGGATGGTCAACGGGGTGGCCGGTGCGCTGCTTGGGGCTCTGCTGGGTGGCCTGCTCTCCAGCAAGCTGACCCAGATCCTGAGCGTTGTCGAAAAGCTCATTGGCCACCGCTTCCTCAATCCGGATATCTACTTCATCGACTTCTTGCCGACCGAGTTGCATATGGAGGATCTGCTCATCGTGACAGGCGCCGCCATCCTGATGAGTCTGGTGGCGACCCTCTATCCCGCCTGGCGGGCGAGCGGTCTGGTGCCGTCCCGCGAGCTGGGTCACTGATGCGTCGCATCTGAATGGTTGAAAATAACAAAGGGCCCGCCGGTGCAAACCGGCGGGCCCTTCGGTTTTCAGGTCGAGTGACCTTGCTTAGTGTGCGTTCAGTTCATCGAGCGGCAGCGAAAAGCTTGGTACAAAGACATCGATAAAGTAGCGCATCTCATCGCTCATCCGGGCTGTCAGCATGGCTTCGAGTCGTTTGCGAGCCGGTTCAAACTCCCGGTTGCCCGCGTTAATCTCTTCGAGGCACTTGGTATAGGCGCAGAGGGTGTCGGCATCCTTGACCAGCCTGGCCAGCTCGCCATCCTGGGCTGCCGAATCGAGCAGCGGGCGAAAATCCTCCACCAGTTCCTGCGGCAGCATGCCAAGCAGACGCTGCTCGGCGGCCAGCTCTATCTTTTTGTACTCACGGGCGATTTCGGGATTGAAGTATTTGACCGGGGTGGGCAGATCGCCGGTCAACACCTCGCTGCTGTCGTGGTAGAGCGCCATCACGGCGGCGCGGTCGGCATTCACGCTGCCACCAAACAGCCGGTTTTTGATGATGCCGAGGGCATGGGCCACCATGGCCACCTGCAGGCTGTGCTCGGCGATGTTTTCCGGCTGGATGTTGCGCATCAGGGGCCAGCGGTAGATGAGTTTCATGCGGGCGAGATTGGCGAAAAAGTGGCTGGGTAACATGATGGCCTCAACAAAAGAGAATAAAAAAGGGCAGACCCCAGTCTGCCCTTTTTTTCGTGGCAGGGCAGCGTCTGCCCGCGCATTTCCCGCAGTTAGCGGATATAGCGGCCCGTTTCCGCCTCTTGGTTGGTCACTATCATCTGGCCGATGGGAGCCAAACTGATGAGTGCCAGCTTGAGGTGCTGGATACCGAACGGGATACCGATGATGGTGACAAAGCAGGCCAGTGCGGAGGCGATGTGGCCGATGGCTAGCCAGATACCGATCAACACGAACCAGAGGATGTTGCCAATCAGCCCCAGGGTGCCGGTACCGATATCGCACTGGCCGGTCATGGTCTTGCGATTGACCGCCTGCTTGCCAAACGGGAAGAAGGTAAAGGTGCCGATCACGAAGCAGGCACGTCCCCAAGGGATGCCGATGAGCGAGATAAAGCAGATAAGACCGGCCAGCCACCAGGCCAGGCCCATAAAGATACCTCCCAGTACAAACCAGAGCAGATTGAACAAGAAGCGGAAAAAGGCCATGTGAGTGACTCCAGATACATCATTTTGGTTGCCACCATAACGAGGGAGGGGGAGGGACGCAACGGTTGATTGGCCCAATCGCCATTTGGCGGAATAAATCGAGTCGTTGCCGGGGATGACAGGTCAATTTCCCCGCATTTTGGCATTCAATATGAGAGAACAACCGGATTTATGCAGAAAAAAGGTCAACCAGCGTAAAATAATCGACAGGTGATGGTTGAAGTCTGGGCCCTCTCTCCCCATATAAAGGGGAGTTTTGCATGAATTGTGCTTGCACGCCGCTCAATGTGGGGGATGTGTGGCTCGACTCGACCAAAGTGCGCCGCTATAATGCCGCGTCATATTTTCTCATCACAAAGACATATCGTTGTCTTTATAAACAGGAAGACTCCGGGCTTTGCCCAGGGGCAATAAAGGGTCAGCACCCAGTGCTGAGTTGAACGAGGTAGAAGAATGCAAGTTTCTGTAGAGACAACCCAGGGTCTGGAACGCCGTCTTACCATCACTGTACCGGCCGCTACCGTAGACGCCGCTGTGCGTAAAGAATTGAATGGCCTGGCCAAAACCCGTCGTATCGACGGTTTCCGTCCTGGCAAGGCTCCGGTTGCCATCATCAAGAAGATGTTCGGCGCCATGGCTCACGCCCGTGTTGCTGATGAAATGATGCAGAGCAACTTCATCAAGGCCATCATCGAGAACAAACTGAGCCCGGCCGGTGCCCCGACCATGGATCCGAAAGAGATCCAGGAAGGTCAGGATTTCGAATTCACTGCCACGTTCGAAGTGTACCCGGAGTTCGAAGTTGCTGGTCTCGATACAATCAAGGTCGAGAAGCCGGTTGCATCTGTCAAGGATGAAGATCTGGCCAACATGATCGACACCCTGCGCAAGCAGCACGCTACCTGGGCTGACGTCGACGCCGCCGCTGCCAATGAGATGCGTGTTACTCTGGACTTCGTCGGTTCCATTGACGGTGAAGAGTTCGACGGCGGCAAAGCCGAAGGCTTCAACCTGGTACTGGGCGCTGGCCGCATGATCCCGGGCTTCGAAGACGCCATCCTGGGCAAGAAAGCGGGCGACGAGTTCACCATCGAAGTGACCTTCCCGGCTGACTACCATGCTGAAAACCTGAAAGGCAAAGAAGCCAAGTTCGCTTCCAAGCTGATCAAGGTTGAAGAGCAGATCCTGCCTGAGCTGACCGAAGAGTTCGTCAAGCGTTTCGGCATCGAGAGCGGTTCTGTTGAAGAGCTGAAAGCCGAAGTGCGCAAGAACATGGAGCGCGAACTGGCTCAAGCCCTGAAAAACAGTGTGAAAGAGCAGGTTCTGAACGGTCTGGTTGAAGCCAACCTGATCGACCTGCCGAAGGCTGCTGTTGCTCAAGAGATCGACACCCTGCGTCAGCAGGCTCTGCAGCGCTTCGGTGGTTTCCAGGGCGGCAACGCACCTGAGCTGCCGGCTGAACTGTTCCAGGCTCAAGCCGAGCGTCGTGTACGCGTAGGCCTGCTGCTGGGCGACGTGATCCGCACCAACGAGATCAAGGCTGACGATGCACGGGTGACCAGCATCATCGAGTCCATGGCGACTGCCTACGAAGATCCGAAGGAAGTGATCGAGTACTACCAGAAGAACGAACAGATGCTGAATGGCGTTCGTAACCTGGCAGTTGAAGATCAAGCCATCGACCTGATCCTCTCCAAAGCGCAAGTGACCGAAAAAGAAGTTGCCTTTGACGACGTGATCAACAAGTCTGGCACCGCTGCCTAAGAACATTTGACTTAAGGTCAAGACTGTTAAGTATAATGGCTCGTGTGATCTCCACTCGGGCCATTTTATTTTAGGGACAATGCCTTATGTATAAAAACTATAATGATGTAACGGAATCCCCGCGCAATGCACTCATCCCTATGGTGGTAGAGCAGACCGCAAAGGGGGAGCGTTCCTACGACATCTATTCCCGTCTGCTGAAAGAGCGGGTGATCTTCCTGACCGGTCAGGTCGAAGATCAGATGGCCAATCTGGTGGTGGCTCAGTTGCTGTTCCTTGAGTCCGAGAACCCGGACAAGGACATCTATATCTACATCAACTCACCGGGTGGTTCGGTGACTGCCGGTATGTCAATTTATGACACCATGCAGTTCATCAAGCCGGATGTCAGCACCATCTGTATGGGTCAGGCCTGCTCCATGGGGGCCTTCCTGCTGGCTGCGGGTGCCAAGGGCAAGCGTTTCTGTCTGCCGAGTGCCCGGGTGATGATCCACCAGCCGCTGGGCGGCTTCCAGGGTCAGGCATCTGATATTCAGATCCATGCCCAGGAGATCCTGAAGATCAAGAATACCTTGAACGATCGTTTGGCGTTCCACACCGGTCAGGAGATTGCTACCATTGAGCGTGATACCGATCGCGACAACTTCATGTCCGCCGAGCAGGCCGTGGCCTATGGTCTGGTAGACGGTGTTCTGAGCCAGCGTAGCTGAGCAGGGTGTCCCGGTCTGTTGTAAACTCAACAGGCCGATCCATCCTCTATTGATAAAACGAGGTTGCTGAATGACAGAGAAACGCAAGGGTGAGGGTGACAAGCTGCTCTACTGCTCTTTTTGCGGCAAAAGCCAGCATGAAGTGCGCAAGCTGATCGCTGGCCCTTCCGTCTACATATGCGATGAGTGTGTCGAGCTGTGCAACGACATCATCCGCGAAGAGATCCGTGAGATCTCCCCCAAGCGAGATGGTAACGAGCTGCCGACCCCCCATCAGATCCGCGCTCATCTCGATGACTATGTGATCGGGCAGGAGTATGCCAAGAAGGTGTTGGCCGTTGCCGTCTACAACCACTACAAGCGTCTGCGTAATAGCGGCGAAAACAGTGGTGTGGAGCTCGGAAAATCCAACATTCTGCTGATTGGCCCGACCGGTAGTGGCAAAACCCTGCTGGCCGAGACTCTGGCTCGTCTGCTGGATGTGCCGTTCACCATGGCCGATGCGACCACCCTGACCGAAGCCGGTTATGTGGGCGAGGATGTAGAGAACATCATCCAGAAGCTGCTGCAAAAGTGCGACTACGACGTAGAGAAGGCCCAGCGTGGCATCGTCTACATCGACGAGATCGACAAGATCTCCCGCAAGTCGGACAACCCCTCCATCACCCGCGATGTCTCCGGGGAAGGGGTACAGCAGGCACTGCTCAAGCTGATCGAAGGGACCATTGCTTCCGTGCCGCCGCAAGGTGGTCGCAAGCATCCGCAGCAAGAGTTCTTGCAGGTAGATACCTCCAAGATCCTCTTCATCTGTGGCGGTGCCTTTGCCGGTCTGGACAAGGTGATCGAGCAGCGTTCCGTGAAAGGAACCGGTATCGGTTTTAGTGCCGAGGTGAAATCCAAGGATGCCAAGGCGACCCTGAGCGAGACCTTCGCCAAGGTGGAGCCGGAAGATCTGATCAAGTACGGTCTGATCCCCGAGTTCATCGGTCGTCTGCCGGTGGTCGCAACCCTGACCGAGCTGGACGAGGCTGCCCTCATCCAGATCCTGCAAGAGCCGAAAAATGCGCTGACCAAGCAGTATGCTGCATTGTTCGATCTGGAAGGGGTTGAACTCGAGTTCCGTGAAGATGCATTGCACGCCATTGCCCGCAAGGCGATGGAGCGCAAAACCGGCGCCCGCGGCCTGCGTTCCATCGTGGAAGCCGTGCTGCTCGATACCATGTATGACCTACCTTCTCTGGAGGGGGTTAGCAAGGTGGTGATCGACGAGACCGTGATCAAAGGGGACTCTGCCCCCCTGATGATCTATGAAAATGCCGAGACCCAGGCGGCCGCATCAGAGTAAATGTCTGATTTTTAATCAAATGAAAGGGGCTTTTTGCCCCTTTCATGCTTTTTGCGGTTTCGGCGATTGAATCTCATCTCAGCGCCCCCATATACTCAGCCAAGCGCTTTGCCAACGGTATAACAAGCCGAGAGGACATATATGAACCTAGAGCGTTCAGAACGCATCGAGATTCCCGTCCTGCCTCTTCGTGACGTGGTGGTTTACCCCCATATGGTCATTCCACTCTTTGTGGGGCGGGAAAAATCCATTCGCTGTCTGGAAGCGGCCATGGAGCAGGACAAGAAAGTTCTGCTGGTGGCCCAGAAGGATGCATCAACCGATGAGCCGACCGTGGAGGAGATCTTCACCGTCGGGACAGTGGCCAATATTCTGCAGATGCTCAAGCTACCGGATGGCACCGTCAAGGTGCTGGTAGAGGGGGGACAGCGTGCCCGCCTGGAGCGGATGATCGACGACAAGGATTTCTTTGTCTGCGAGGCCCAGTACATCCCTTCCAAGGCTATTGACGACAAGGATCAGGAAGTCCTGGTTCGTTCCGCCATCGGTCAGTTTGAAGGCTATATCAAGCTTAACAAGAAGATCCCGCCGGAGGTACTCACCTCGATTTCGGCGATCGATGATGCGGCGCGTCTGGCCGATACCATGGCCGCCCACATGCCGCTCAAGCTGGAAGACAAGCAGAAGGTGCTGGAAATTGTCTCCGTCTCCGAGCGCATCGAATTCCTGATGGCGATGATGGAGTCGGAGATTGACCTGTTGCAGGTCGAGAAACGCATCCGCACGCGCGTCAAGAAGCAGATGGAGAAGAGCCAGCGCGAGTATTACCTCAACGAGCAGATGAAGGCCATCCAGAAAGAGCTGGGTGAGCTGGAAGATAGTCCGGACGAGTTTGAAGCCCTCAATCGCAAGATTGAAGAGGCGGGCATGCCGGAAGACGCTCGTGAAAAGGCCCTGGCCGAGCTTGCCAAGCTGAAGATGATGTCTCCCATGTCCGCCGAGGCTACCGTGGTTCGCAGCTATGTGGACTGGATGGTACAGGTGCCGTGGAAGGTGCGCTCCAAGGTCAAGAAAGACTTGGGCAAGGCGCAAGAGGTGCTGGATGCCGATCACTATGGCCTTGAAAAGGTCAAGGATCGCATCCTCGAATATCTGGCGGTACAGGCGCGGGTGAACAAGCTCAAGGGCCCCATCCTCTGTTTGGTTGGACCTCCCGGTGTGGGCAAGACCTCGCTGGGCCAATCCATTGCCAAGGCGACCGGTCGCAAATACGTGCGTATGGCCTTAGGGGGCGTGCGTGACGAGGCGGAGATCCGCGGTCATCGCCGCACCTACATAGGTTCCATGCCGGGCAAGCTCATCCAGAAGATGGCGAAAGTCGGCGTGAAGAATCCGCTGTTCCTGCTCGACGAGATCGACAAGATGAGCTCGGACATGCGCGGTGATCCCGCCTCTGCGCTGCTGGAAGTGCTGGATCCGGAGCAGAACAACAGCTTCAACGATCACTACCTGGAAGTGGACTATGACCTGTCGGACGTGATGTTCGTGGCCACCTCCAACTCCATGAACATACCGGGCCCCTTACTGGACCGGATGGAAGTGATCCGTCTCTCCGGTTACACGGAAGATGAGAAGCTCAACATTGCCAAGCAGCATCTGGTTGCCAAGCAGATCCAGCGTAACGGCTTGAAAGAGTCCGAGATCACCATCGAGGATTCCGCTTTGATCGGTGTGATCCGTTACTACACCCGCGAGGCGGGGGTACGCAGCCTGGAGCGCGAAATCTCCAAGATCTGTCGCAAGGCGGTCAAACGCATCCTACTGGACAAGAGCATCAAGCATGTTCTGGTCAACCAGGAGAACCTCAAGGAGTTCCTCGGGGTTCAGCGCTTTGACTACGGTAAGGCGACCGATCAGAACCAGATTGGCCAGGTGTGTGGTCTGGCGTGGACCGAAGTGGGGGGCGATCTGCTCACCATCGAAACCACCAACATGCCGGGTAAGGGCAAGCTCACTTATACCGGCTCTCTCGGTGAAGTGATGCAGGAGTCCATCCAGGCTGCCATGACGGTGGTGCGGACCCGTGCCGAGAAGCTGCGCATTAATGCGGACTTCTATGAGAAGCGCGATATCCATGTGCACGTGCCGGAAGGGGCAACCCCGAAAGATGGTCCGAGCGCCGGTATCGCCATGTGTACCGCCCTGGTCTCCAGCTTGACCGGTAATCCGGTTCGTGCTGATGTGGCGATGACAGGAGAGATCACCCTGCGCGGCGAAGTGCTGCCCATCGGTGGTCTCAAGGAGAAGTTGCTGGCAGCGCATCGTGGCGGCATCAAGCGAGTGCTTATTCCGAAAGAGAACGAGCGTGACCTCGAGGAGATCCCGGCCAACGTCAAACAAGACCTTGAAATTTATCCGGTTCGCTGGATTGACGAGGTGCTGGAACTGGCGTTGCAGGAGAATCCGCAGGGGTTTGAACGGGTTTCTGCTGTGTAAATGTTGATGCGCCGCAAATTTGGCGCATTCGGTGGGTGGTTAAGGCTTGCATGCGTCTGATAACGGAAGTAGCCTTGACCACCGATCGGGTACTCGTGATGAGTCGCAATGCGTTGTGTGGCGCGGGTTTGCGCCAGATTGTCACTTGCAACTGATCAGGAGGCTTGCTATAAAACCTCCACTTGTTGTGGCCAGGGAAATCGGCGCCGCAGCGATGTTCGATAAAAGGGGAATATAAGAGTGAATAAATCTCAACTGATTGACAAGATTGCAGACGGTGCTGATATCTCCAAAGCCGCTGCTGGCCGTGCGCTGGATGCTTTCATTGATGCTGTTGGTGAAGCACTGAAAGAGGGTGACCAGGTTGCTCTGGTTGGTTTCGGTACCTTCGCTGTGCGCGAACGCGCTGCCCGTTCTGGCCGTAACCCGCAAACAGGCGCGACCATCGAAATCGCTGCTGGTAAAGTTCCTGCCTTCAAAGCCGGCAAGGCCCTGAAAGACGCTGTTAACTAATCTGGACGCTGATATACGTCGGCTACCGTCCTTGGTCGCAGACCAGACAAGTTAGAGAGTCTTCTCTCATACTGATTGACCAAGGCGCATCGCAATCGGTGCGCCTTTTTATTGTTTACGCCCATCGAGTTCGGGAGCATAAGTACAAACATGATGTTGGATAAACTACGCGAAGGGGCGCAGGGCAAGGTAGCCAAGGTTATCTTGGGCCTGATCATCCTCTCCTTTGCCTTGGCTGGTGTAGGTAGTTACCTGAACGGCCCGGCCCGTACCGCCCCCGCCGCCGTCAATGGCACCGAGATCAGTGCTGCGGCACTGGAAAATGCCTACCGTAACGAGCGCGCCCGCATGGAATCCCAGATGGGAGAGGCCTTTAGCCAGCTGGCCACGAACCCCGATTACATGAAACAGTTCCGCCGCGGCGTGCTGGATCGGCTGATCGATCAGGCCCTGCTGGACAGCAAGGCCCGTGAACTGGGTCTGCGCATCAGCGACGAACAGATCAAGCAAGCCATCGTGGCTATGCCGGAGTTTGCTGAAAACGGCAAGTTCAACAATGACCGCTATCTGCAGTTGATCCGTCGTGCCGGTATGACGCCGGAGATGTTCCGTGACTCTCTGCGTCAGGACATGGTGCGTCAACAGCTGATGGGGGCGCTGCTGGGCACCGAATTCTCCCTCAAGGGGGAAGCGGAGCAGCTCGACAAGCTTTATAACCAGACGCGCGATCTGCGTCTGGTGCGTCTGGCTGCCGCCAACTACATGGCCGATGTTCAGGTCTCCGACAACGAGCTGGAGCAGTATTACAAGACCAATGGCGCCCGTTTCATGAACGACGAGCAGGTCAAGGTCGACTATTTGCTGCTGGACGCCGCCAACCTCGCCAAGGATATCAAGGTCACCGAGCAGGATGCCCAGGATTACTATGATCAGCACCAGGATCTGTTCCAGCGTGCCGAGCGTCGTCAAGTAGCGCATATCCTGATCCCGTTTGGCAAGGACGAGAAAGCGGCTGAGCAGCAAGCAGAAACCGTGCTGGCCAAGGCCAAGGCGGGTGAAGATTTCGCAGCACTGGCCAAAGCTGACTCTTCCGATACCTTCTCTGCCAAAAAAGGCGGCGAGCTGGACTGGTTCGAGAAAGGGGTGATGGATCCGGCCTTCGAGAAAGCCGCCTTTGCCCTGGCCAAGGCGGGGGATCTTTCCGGCGTGGTGAAGAGCCCGTTCGGTTTCCACATCATCAAGCTGCTCGGCGTTGAAGCTGCCCAGACCAAACCGTTTGCCGATGTGAAGGAAGAGACCATCACTCGTCTGCAAGCTGACAAGGCCAAGGAGAAATTCTTCGCCGAGCAGCAGAAGATGGCTGACAACAGCTTCGAAAAC
Organism: Aeromonas fluvialis; assembly: GCF_000819885.1. GTDB lineage: Bacteria > Pseudomonadota > Gammaproteobacteria > Enterobacterales > Aeromonadaceae > Aeromonas > Aeromonas fluvialis. The sequence goes on along the minus strand of NZ_CDBO01000068.1, from coordinate 37,678 downwards.
CCGGATTCGCTGGACATGACCGCCGAGGCCATGGGAATGAAGGTTGAGTCTAGTGATTACTTCACCCAGGCGACTGCCCCGGCTTCGCTGAACGATCCCAAGGTGCTCTCCGTGGCGTTCTCCGAGCAGTTGCGTGATGACAACACCAACTCCGACGTGATTGAGCTCTCCGATGGCAAGGCGCTGGTACTGCACATCACTGGTCACAAGCCCAAAGCGGTCAAGCCGCTGGCCGAGGTGAAAGAGCAGGTGATTGCCGCCATCAAGCATGACAAGGCTAGCGAAGTGGCCCGTGGCAAGGCTCAGGGCCTGCTGGACAAGCTGAAAGTCGGTGAGAGCATCAATGACGATCTGACTGCGCTCAGTCTGAAAGTGGAGACCCACAAAGGGGTGGCCCGCTTCGATCGTCAGCTTGATCAGAATCTGATTGCCCAGGCGTTTACGCTGCCCCATCCGATCGACGGCAAGCCGAGCGTGGCGCTGGTTGCCGAGGCCAACGGTGACCGTGTGGTGGTTGCGCTGGACAAGGTGAATGTCCCGGCGGCAGCATCTGGGATGGCCGCCATGCTGCAAGGTCAGCTGGGTCAGGGCAAGGCGCAGGTGGATTACAAGTCACTGATCGACGAGCTGCGCAAATCAGCCAAGATCGAGTACTTCACCAGCGTGGAAGCGACTGTCGAGTAATCCTCAGGGCTACCTCATGAAACGGCTCCTTAATGGAGCCGTTTTTTTATCTGGTACGCCGAGCATGGCGCTATCCGGTCACTGTGGTGGTGACAGGATGACTTGGAGGTGTAAGTCCTCTACACACCCGGCAAAGGTGTTCACCGCGAGGTGACATCTGAAGGAAGCCGAAGGCAAAATGCTGGCCTGACGAACAGCAAGCGGCTGAGGCGGCGTAACGGGGCAAGGCGGCCAGTATCGTCAACGCCCAATACTTGCACGGAACGTTACGACGTAAAGCCGACAGGCATAAGCAGGAAGGTCGCGCGAATTACCTCGGGAGGTCTGCACACACCTGCCATGGTGCTACTGACATCGGGAGGTGTCGGGATGGGTATGCAGAAGTCAGCCGAAGCCGTAGTAGTGATGGGCAACCGCCAGCACGAAGGACCGAACATGATTAACCGTGATTAGGACAATGAATACTCGATGTTGATTAATGACGCACAAAAGCCCAGGCCACCGTGACCATGAACGCAGGAGACGAGCAGAACTCGTCAAGGGCGGAGCAGGAAAGACGTGGGCACCACGTCTGCCGCTACGCAGACGACTGCAACTTATATGTAGGCCACAGCCGCAAAGCGGGAGAGCATCTACTGAAGGAGATCAGCGAGTTCTTGGAGAGGAAGCTGAAGCTACAGGTGAATGTGCAGAAGATCGCGGTGGCGAGGCCATGGGAGCGGAAGTCCCTGGGCTATAGCGTGACGGAGCACAAGACTACGAAGTGGCTTTGTGCTTGCGCCCCACTACCATGGGCAACATAAACAGGGAATATAAAAAAACCGGCACCAAGTGCCGGTTGATCATTGCGGGTAAGAGCAGGGTGACGTTACACCACGCCCAGAGTACGCAGGTAATCCTCGTAGGTGCCGCCGAAGTCGCGGATACCATCTTCGCTCAGCTCGAGGATGCGGGTCGCCAGAGAGGAGACGAATTCGCGGTCGTGGGAGACGAAGATCAGGGTACCCTTATACATCTCGAGGGCCAGGTTCAAGGATTCGATAGATTCCATGTCCAGGTGGTTGGTCGGCTCATCCATGATCAGGATGTTGGGGCGCTGCATCATCAGCTTGCCGAACAGCATACGACCCTGTTCACCACCGGAGAGCACCTTGACCGGCTTCTTGATGTCATCCTGGGAGAAGAGCAGGCGACCGAGGATAGAGCGTACCGCCTGCTCGTCTTCGTTCTCCTGTTTCCACTGGGCCATCCAGTCGAACACATTGAGATCGGTGTCGAAGTCTTCGGCATGATCCTGGGCGTAATAACCGATCTGGGCGTTCTCGGACCACTTGATAGTGCCGGTGTCCGGTGTCAAATCGCCAACGAGCGTCTTGATAAGGGTCGATTTACCGATACCGTTGGTACCCAGAATGGCGACCTTCTCGCCCACTTCCAGCATCATGTTGAGGCCCTTAAACAGGGGCGCTTCGCCATAACCTTTGGATACACCTTCGATTTCCAGGATGTTGCGGTAGAGCTTCTTCTCCTGCTCGAAGCGGATGAAGGGGTTCTGACGGCTGGAGACCTTCACTTCCTCAATCTTGATCTTGTCGATCTGCTTGAGGCGGGATGTCGCCTGGCTGGACTTGGAGGCGTTGGCACTGAAACGGGAGACGAAGGATTGCAGATCGGCGATCTGGGCCTTCTTCTTGGCGTTGTCGGCCAGCAGACGCTCGCGCGCCTGGGTCGCAGCCAGCATGTAATCGTCGTAGTTGCCCGGGTAGACGCGCAGCTCGCCGTAATCCAGATCCGCCATATGGGTACAGACGGAGTTCAGGAAGTGGCGGTCGTGAGAGATGATGATCATGGTGCTTTCACGATCGTTGAGCACCTGCTCCAGCCAGCGAATGGTATTGATATCCAGGTTGTTGGTTGGTTCGTCAAGCAGCAGGATGTCAGGGTTGGAGAACAGCGCCTGTGCCAGCAGCACCCGCAGTTTCCAGCCCGGCGCCACTTCGCTCATGGGGCCATTGTGCTGTTCGATGGGGATACCGGCGCCCAGCAGCAATTGACCGGCACGGGCTTCGGCGGTGTAGCCGTCATATTCGGCGACCAGCCCTTCCAGCTCGGCGGCCTTCATGTAGTCGTCATCGGTCGCTTCCAGGTTGGCGTAGATGGCATCGCGCTCGGCGATGGCGGCCCACAGCTCGGTGTGGCCCATCATCACCACGTCCAGGACCCGGGTATCTTCGTAGGCGAATTGATCCTGGCGCAGCTTACCGATGCGCTCATTGACGTCCAGGCTCACATTACCGCCGCTGGGCTCCAGATCGCCGCCGAGGATCTTCATAAAGGTGGACTTGCCACAGCCGTTGGCGCCAATAAGGCCATAGCGGTTGCCGCCGCCAAACTTGACGTTGATGTTCTCAAACAGCGGCTTGGCGCCGAATTGCATGGTGATGTTATTGCTGCTTAACAAAGTGAGTGTCCCGGTTGGTCTGTCAAATGGCGCGCATTATGGCACAGATCCCCCAAATGTTTTAGCAAGAAGTGTGATCCAGAGCGGTCTGTTGTGCACTTTGCTGCGCAGGGAGTGACCATAAAAAAGCCGGCGCGAAGCCGGCATGTTTGTGTCATCCCGATATCAGTGGGAGGTGGCGCCAGAAGCACCCAGCCCGGTTTGCGAGCGAACGAACTGCGGCAGGAACTTGGCATGCTCGTCAGCTGCGTTTTGCGAGCTGTCAGTGATGGAGAAGAACCAGATCCCGACGAAGGCCAGCCCCATGGAGAAGAGGGCAGGGTACTCGTAGGGGAAGATAGCCTGGGCATGGCCCAGCACTTTCACCCACACGGTCGGGCCCAGGATCATCAGGGTCACGGCGCTCACCAGTCCCAACCAGCCACCGTAGACGGCGCCACGGGTGGTCAGACGGGACCAAAACATGGAGAGGAACAGCACCGGGAAGTTGCAACTGGCGGCGATGGAGAAGGCCAGACCCACCATGAAGGCGATATTCTGCTTCTCGAACAGGATCCCCAGACCGATGGCAACTACACCCAGAACCAGGGTGGTCATCTTGGAGATGCGCAGCTCGTCCGTTTCGTTGGCTTTTCCGTTCTTCAGCACGCTGGCGTAGAGGTCATGGGAGACCGCAGAGGCACCTGCCAGGGTCAGACCGGCGACCACCGCCAGTATGGTGGCAAAGGCGACCGCAGAGATGAAGCCGAGGAACAGGCTGCCACCCACCGCATCGGCCAGATGCACCGCGGCCATGTTGGTACCGCCCAGCAAGGCGCCGGTGGTATCCTTGAAGGCCGGATTGGTGCTGACCAGCAGGATGGCGCCAAAGCCGATGATAAAGGTCAGGATGTAGAAGTAGCCGATAAAGCCGGTAGCGTAGAACACGGACTTGCGCGCCTCTTTGGCATCGCTCACGGTGAAGAAACGCATCAGGATATGGGGCAGGCCGGCGGTGCCGAACATCAATGCCAGACCGAGCGAGATGGCGGAGATGGGGTCAGCTACCAAGCCACCCGGGCTCATGATGGCGATCCCTTTCTCGTGCACCTTGACCGCTTCGCTAAACAGGGCACCGATATCGAAGTTGACCGATTTCATTACCATGATGGCCATGAAGCTGGCACCGGAGAGCAGCATCACTGCCTTGATGATCTGCACCCAGGTGGTGGCCAGCATGCCGCCAAACAGCACGTAGAGCACCATCAGGATACCGACCAGCACCACGGCAACGTGATATTGCAGACCAAACAGCAGCTCGATCAGTTTGCCGGCACCGACCATCTGGGCGATCAGGTAGAGAGCGACAACCACCAGCGAACCACAGGCGGAGAGGGTGCGCACTTCAGTCTGCTTGAGACGGTAGGAGGCGACATCGGCGAAGGTGTATTTGCCGAGGTTGCGCAGTCGCTCGGCGATCAGGAACAGAATGATGGGCCAGCCCACCAGAAAACCGATGGAGTAAATCAGGCCATCGTAACCGGAGGTGTAGACCAGCGCGGAGATCCCGAGGAAGGAGGCGGCGGACATATAGTCACCGGCGATGGCCAGACCGTTCTGGAAGCCGGTGATACGGCCACCGGCCGCATAGTAGTCGGAAGCCGAGCGGTTGCGCTTGGAGGCCCAGTAGGTGATACACAGGGTAGCGGCCACGAAGATGACAAACATCACGATGGCCGAGATATTCAGGGGTTGTCGTTGCACATCACCAGTGAGCGCATCCGCCGCCAGCAGGGGGGATGAGGCCAGTGATGCAAACAGCAGCCACTTGCCTTTCATGCTTTTTGCTCTCATGACTGCACTCCCTTGAGGATCTTCTGATTCAGCTCGTCAAACTCGCCGTTGGCACGAAACACATAGATGCCGGTCAACACGAAGGAGGAGAGGATCAGTCCCACCCCGACCGGAATGCCACGGGTGACGGTGGTGCTGTCGCTGAGCGGGGTGCCGAGCCAACCGGGGGCAAAGGCGATGAGCAGAATAAACGCCAGGTAGAGTCCCAGCATCAGAGCCGAGAGGGCCCAGGCAAAACGCTGGCGCTTGGCGACCAGCTCCTGGAAGTTGGGATCTTGCTGGATCCTCAGATAGCTTTGCTGTTCCATTGCAGTTCTCCATGACATAAGTGTCAGCGGTGGATGGGGTAACCCCGACGAGCAGGGGACCTGCCCATGTAACTAAAATGTGAATTAAATGTTATTGGCGGGCAATTAGACTTTGGGATAAGCCAGTGGCGAGCCGCAGGTGAGGCGCAGATAGATGAGCGCCGCCGTGGTGGCATCGGCGAGGGCATCGTGGACGGGCAGGGCGGGCAGTTGCAGGTGGTTGCATATGGCACTCAAATGCAGGTCGATGGCTGCATCGGGATAGCGGCGATAGAGCTGGTCGTGATAGAGCTGGCTCACCTCGACCCCTCGCTGGGGCAGGGTCAATCCCCACAATTTCTGGCAGGCGAGATTGAGAATACGCAGGTCATAGGCGATGTGATAGCCCACCAGTTCACGGGGGCCGATAAAGTCGAGCAGCAGGCGCAGCGCGGCTTCTAGCGTCATTCCCTGTTGCAGATCGTGATGGCGCAGGCCGTGGATCACCACAGATTGTCCGGTCAGGCTGGCCGGTGGCTGCACCTTGATGGCTAGGGCCTCGCCGGTCAGCAGCCGGTTACCCTGAATGCGCACCGCCCCAATGGAGACGATCTCGGCCTGCTCGGGATCGAGACTGGTGGTCTCGAAATCGAGGGCGATCCGTTCATCTTTCGGTGGGGTGGCAAAGAGTGGCGCGAACTCGCCCGTTCGGAACGCACGGCCATACCAGTAGCGTCGAACGCGGCTCAACATGGCTATTGTCTCAGACGAAAGTGCAAGGTGAGCCACTGCTGGAACTTCTTCACCTGATGCAGCGCCTGACGCAACAGATCCCGCTCGCTGTGGCTGAGCTCGCTTGTCTGCACCCGACTATTGCCCCCCTTGAGCTGGCTGCGCAGCCTCAGCCGGATAAAGAGCCGGAACGCCTCTGCCAGATTGCTGCCATAGTCGGCACTGAGCCGATCGGCGGCCACCAGTGCGTCGATACGCCCCAGGGTTGAAGTCTCCAGAATGCCTGCCTCAAGGGCCAACATGCGGATACCATGCACCAGCGGGAACAGGCCGCCCCGCTTCAGATCCAGCCCTTCCGGTGGCTGTTCCAGCCGGCCAAACAGGGTGAGGGGGGCATGAAAGGCCACTGCCGGTCGCACCATCTCCGCCAGCAGATCCCGTCTGTCCGCCAACTGCTCGCGCAGCGCTCTGGCAACCGGCAGATGCAGTTGGCGATCCCCCGCGATGGGGTGAGCATCGGCCAGGGTGGCGAGCCAGAGCAGCTCATCCTCTTTTGCCGTGGTGCAGGCGCTGGCAATGGCGCTTTGCCACTCGCTGCCTGTTTTTACCCAGGCCGGATTGTTCACCATCACCTGCCCGGGGCACAGCGGGTAGCCGAGTTGCTCCAACAGGGTGCTGAAGGCCGCCAGATCGGCCTCTTGGGTGGGCCAGGCCAGCCCCTCCGACAGGATCAGGGCGTTGTCCTGATCGGTTTTGAGGATCTGCTCGCCACGCCCCTCCGAGCCCAGCATCAACAGGCAGACGTTATCCTGCACCTCGGGGGGGATCACCAGCGCAAAGGCTTTGGCGATCAACTGTTCGTTGATGGTGGCGATCAGCTTCATCAAAAAGGCGGTGTGGATCCCCTGAGCAAACAGCGAGCGGGTCAATTGCTGCTGCTCGCGGGCCACCGCCTCCAGTGCCGGCAGGCTGTCGGCGCGGGCGATGCGCAGGGTCAACACGTGGGAGTGGGTCGAGAAGAGCCCCAGCACCTGGGTCAGTTGCAAGATGCCCGCCACCTCGTTGCCGCGCCACACCACCAGTCGCTTGATGCGATGACGGGTCATCAGCAGCAGGGCATCAAACAGATAGCTCTCCAGCGGCAGACCAATCAGCGGTGTAGGGGTCAGCACCGAGAGGGGGGCTGTCAGTGGCAATCCCTTGAGGGTCAGGGCGTGGAGCAGGGTCTTGCGGGTTGCCAGCGTGAGAGAGCCGTCGTGGGCCGGGTAGAGCAGGCAATCGGTTCCCTTGCTCACCATGGCTTCGGTCGCTGCGAGCAGTGACAGCTTGCTGTCGACGATAAGCGGTGTTTGCAGGTGGCCGGGTTCGATGCGGGTCAGGATAAATTCCGCCAGATTCTTCTGACCCAGTTGTTCGCGTTGCTCCTGCTGGAGCTGGCGCTCGGCCAGATTGGCGGTGAAGTAGCTGGCAAACTGCGGATCCTGCTCACAGAGCGCCAGAAAGGTGTGGCGAGGAATGAGCTGGCAGAGGCTATCTTCCAGCGCGGTGAAGCGGTGGCGGCAGCGGCCGTCAAACTGTGCGCGCACATCGAACAGATCATCGACCCCGTAATCACCAAACTGGTGGTGAGGGGCCGACTCTTCCACGGCTCCCTTGATGATGAGATAGAGGCCGGGTGGCTCGTCCCCCTCTTTGAGCAGCAGATCCCCGGCCCGAAAATAGCAGAGCGAAAGGTGGCGTGAGAGTCGCTCGCGCGCCTCCTCGCCCAGTCGGTCGAACGGTGGTCTGGCAAAATTGAACAGGGTTGACATGACAGTGTCCTCTGCTGGCTTGCGGCACTCATGCAGCTCCCAGTGTGACAAAGGGAGGGGGAGGCGACCAGCCGACTTTAGTCTCAGCTGTACCGCCTGTTCACACTCTGATAACGTGGTGGTATGACCAGTGAGTCAGTTTCAGGGATCAAGGAGAGGACAAGGGCGATGGAAAAACCAAGGATCAAGTGCGAGATCCACGACGGGATTGCCGAGGTGATGCTGACACGGGGGGACAAACTTAATGCGCTGGACCGCGCCATGTTCAGCGCCATCGACGAGACGCTGACGCAGCTCGCCCGGCACAAGGGGTTGCGGGCGGTGATCCTGCACGGTGAGGGACGGGCGTTTTGTGCCGGGCTGGATGTGAAATCCATGCTCAGGCAGCCGGTGGCGGCCCTCGAGATCCTCAAGCGCGAGGCGGATGAGGCGACCAATCTGGCCCAGCGGGTCGCCTACGGCTGGCACCAGCTGCCGGTGCCGGTGATTGCGGTGACCCAGGGGGTCTGTTTTGGCGGTGGCTTGCAGATCGCCCTTGGCGCCGATTTTCGTTTCAGCACCCCCGATTGCCGCTTCTCGGTGATGGAGATCAAGTGGGGCATCATTCCCGACATGAGTGGCAGCGTCACCCTGCGCAACCTGATGGGAGTGGATACCGCCATGGAGCTGGCCATGAGCGGGCGCGAGCTGGATGCCATCGAGGCCAAATCTCTCGGGATGGTGAGCCGGGTTTGCGCCGATCCGCTGGTGGAGGCGCGGGAGTTTGCCCGCACCCTCATCACCAAGTCGCCCGATGCGCTGGCGGGGATCAAGCAGCTCTACAGCCAGGCCTGGGCCCGCAGCGATGAAGCCATGCTCAAAGAGGAGACCCGGTTGCAAAAACAGATCCTGGGGCGGCCCAACCAGTGGCGAGCCACCTTCAACAGCCTGTTTCGCTGGCGGCTGCCATTCGGGCCGCGCCGCAATCCGCTCTGAGATGAGGTGACAGGAAAAAGAAATGGCAGCCTAGGCTGCCATTTTTATTGATGTCTTATGTCGTTCTGGTTCAGGAGTTCTTGCGATCCTGATCCGGCTCGAACTGATGGCCAGATTTCTCCAGTTCCAGGTTCTCTTCGGAGCGCTTGCCCACCCAGTAATCGGCGTTCTTGATGCCGAGCTTCTCCGGGTGGAATACGGGGTCAATACCTTGTGCCTGCTGCGCTTCATAATCCTTCAGACAGGTGAAGGCGGTTTTTTGCAGCAGCAGGATGGCGATGATGTTGAGCCATGCCATCAGGCCGACCCCGATATCCCCCATACCCCACGCCAGATCCGCCGTCTTGACGGTGCCGTAGACAGTGGCAGCCATCAGCGCAATCTTCAGCAAGAAGGTGAGCCAGGGGCGATTAATCTTGCGGTTGATGTAGGCGATGTTGGTTTCGGCGATGTAGTAGTAGGCAACGATGGTGGTGAACGCGAAGAAGAACAGCGCGATAGCCACGAAAATGCTGCCAAAGCCCGGCATCATGCTCTCCATGGCGGTCTGCACATAGCCCGGGCCTGCTGCGATACCGGCAATACCCGTGTAGATGGCGGCGCCGTCCGGCCCTTGTACGTTATAGAGGCCGGTGATCAGCAGCATAAAGCCGGTGGCGGAGCAGACGAACAGGGTGTCGATATAGACGGAGAACGCCTGAACCAAACCCTGCTTGGCCGGGTGACTCACTGCCGCCGCAGAGGAGGCGTGCGGCCCGGTACCCTGACCGGCTTCGTTGGAGTAGACCCCGCGTTTTACCCCCCACATGATGGCTAGACCCAGAATGGCACCGAAACCGGCATCCAGACCGAAGGCGCTCTTCCAGATCAGCAGGATCACGCTCGGCAGCTGGCCGATATTGAGGGCGATGATGACGCAAGCCACGATGATGTAGCCCAGCGCCATAAAGGGCACCACGGTACTGGCGAAGCTGGCGATACGCTTGACGCCGCCGAAGATAATAAAGCCGAGCAGCAGCGCCAGACCGGCGGCGGTGACGTTCGGATCGATATTAAAGGCGGTCTGCAGGCTGGAGCCGATGGAGTTGGCCTGCACGCCCGGCAGCAGCACGCCGCAGGCGAAGACGGTCGCGATGGCGAAGGTCCAGGCGTACCACTTCATGCCAAGCCCTTTCTCGATGTAGAAGGCCGGGCCGCCGCGGTATTCACCGTTGATCTTCTCTTTGTAAACCTGACCCAGGGTGGACTCCACGAAAGCAGAGCTGGCGCCGAGGAAGGCAACCATCCACATCCAGAACAGGGCGCCCGGACCACCGAAGGTGATGGCAGTTGCCACACCCGCGATATTACCGGTACCTACGCGACCTGCCAGCGTCATGGCCAGTGCCTGGAAGGAGGAGACACCGGCATCGGTGCTCTTGCCATCAAACATCAGGCGCACCATCTCTTTGATATGACGCAGTTGCAAAAAACGGGTGCGCAGGGAGAAGTAAAGACCGACCCCCAGACACAGGTAAATGAGCGCAGGGCTCCAGATTACACCATTGATGGCATTGACGATTTCATTCATGTACAACAACTCCTTTGTTGTGTTTGTGGCGCTGTCTTGGCGAGATCTTGGCCTCGCTCTCTGTCACTGTTTTCGGCCCTGTTTGTTAACAATCCAGTTAACAAATGAGCGCAAGGTTGAGGGGTTAAGCAGAGCGCAAACACGCGCCATGCATGGCTTGTAACATATCGAGTTGTATCGGTGCTTCCCAGCGAAAAATGTTGCATTGTTGCAAATTTGTGAATTGACAAGGGTGGGGGGATAATGGCAGGCAGCGTTTTCTATGAGTAAAGATGAGATCCTCCTTGTTGATCTGCGCCGGACAATGTGACGGGCGTAACACAATGGAAAGCAAACATGAGGCCAACAATGAAAAATGACCCTGAGACGTTGACGATCCGTCCCCCTGAGGCCGACGACGGGAGCGCCATCGCCCACCTGTTCAGCCAATTGGGGTATCCTGCCGAGGGCGGTGACGTGACGGCGCGCCTGTTGGCGCCGGATCCCGCGAGCGTTGTGCTGCTCGCCTCCCTGGCCGATAAAGTGGTCGGCGTGCTGGTGTGGCACAAGCTGGATCCGCTGCATGTTGCACCAGCTTGGGGCCTGATCTCGGCACTGGTTGTCGATGAAGGGGCAAGAGGGGCGGGAGTGGGCGCAGCCCTGCTCAAGGGAGCCGAAGAGATGGCGTGGGCCGCAGGTTGCGCCCAGCTGGAGCTATCCAGCAGTCTCAAGCGCGAGGCAGCGCACCGTTTCTATCTGGCGCAGGATTATCAGGAGCGGCCGAAACGGTTCGTCAAACTGCTGTGACCTGTTGTTTGCATCAAAAGAAGGAGTAGGCGTGCTGGGATGGTTCAAATGGCTGGGTGGTCGTCCGCAAACGTCCATGAGTGAGGATGAGCTGGCGCTGTGGCGTCAGGCGCTGGCGGCGGTGCCCATCTTGCAAGGGCTCAGCGACACCGAGCAGACGACGCTTATCGGGTTGGGGCAACAGCTGCTCAAACGCAAGACCCTGACCCTGATCGGGGTAGATCTCAGCCGCCGTCAACAGGCGGTGCTGGCGCTGCAGGCGGCGTTGCCTATTATGCACCTCGGCCTTGACTGGTATCGCGGGTTTCACGAAATCATCATCATTCCCGAACCCGTAACCCGGCGCCAGGAGGTACAGGATGAGTTCGGGCTGGTGAGCGAGTTTGAAGAGGAGAACGCTGGCGAATCCTGGCCGCAAGGGCCGCTGGTGCTGGCCTGGAGCGAGTTGCAGCAAGATGGCGACTGGGACGGCTTTAATCTGGTGATCCACGAGCTGGCCCACAAGCTCGATATGCTGGGCGGTGAGGCGGACGGTGCGCCGCCGTTGCCGGGGCAGATGAGCAGCCAACTCTGGCAACAGGCCTTTCAGACAGCCTTCGATGCGATCTGCCAGCAGCTCGACCGGGACGAAGTGACCGCTATCGATCCCTATGCGGCCGAACATCCCGCGGAGTTTTTCGCCGTCAGCTGCGAGTGTTTCTTTACCGATCCGCTGCGGCTGCAGCAGGTCTATCCCGCGGTATACCGGCAACTGTGCCAGTTTTTCAGTCAGGATCCCGCCCTGCGTTTTCCGGCCACCCGTTTGCTGGCGGGGGCGGGCGTTACGGGATCCCGCGCCATCAATCCAGATAACCCATCTTAATGCGAAAGGGGACTCCCTCCGACTGGCAGGCTCGCTTCGGCCACCCCATGAGCCACGCCGAGGTGGATCACCTCTATCACACCTTTATGCCGCTACAGATTGCCGCCGTGACCCGCTTTGCCGCCCCCATCCCCGGTGTGCTGCCGGTGCTGGACGCTCTGCGGGGTCAGGGGCTGCGCATTGGCTCCTGCTCCGGTTACCCCCGTCCGGTGATGGAGGCGCTGGTGCCAGCTGCGGCCGATCACGGCTATCGCCCGGATCACTGGGTCGCCACAGATGATCTCAAGGCTGGTGGTCGCCCCGGTCCCTGGATGGCGCTGGCCAACGTGATTGAGCTGGGAGTGAGCGCGGTGCATCGCTGCATCAAGGTGGATGACGCCGTGCCGGGTATCAGCGAAGGGCTGAATGCCGGCATGTGGACGGTGGGCCTGTCGGTCTCCGGCAACGAGTTTGGCGCCACTTGGGAGGAGTTCGCCGCCATGAGCGAAGCCGAAATCGCCGCCCGGCGCGCACCGGCTGAGGCCAAACTGCGGGCGGCGGGGGCACACTATGTGATTGATACCCTTGCCGATATCGCCCCGGTTATCGCCGATATCAACCGTCGTCTGGCCGCTGGCGAGAGACCTTAAGCGGGTGTCGAGATAAACCTGCCAAGGTGAGCGAATAACAAAACACCCCCTACATGGGGGTGTTTGCATTGATTGGCATTACGCAGAGCTTGGCAGGAAGAAGGCGCTAACGACCTGACAAGAAGCAACGGATCTGCCGGGCTAGCCTCCCATCATCCGCGCGGTCTGAATTGCCTCAATCAGCGCAGCCCGGTTGATGCGAGGGCGCTCGCCATCGAGCAGTTGCTGCCACAGCGCAATGGCCTGACTGTAGCGGGCGTGCAGGAAGTGATCGGAGGCGAGCAGCATCAGGGCACTCACTTCCCCCTTGTCGAGCTCGAGCGCGGCATCGAGCAGGCGCCGGGCCTCGGGCGTGAGCTGCTGGCCCGCCTGGTAGTAGCGCACCGTGGCCTGGGCGGCCAGGGTGGCGGCGCTGGCCCCCCCTTCGAGCAGCGCCAAACGCTGGTAGGCAAGCCAGGCATTGTCGTATTCATCCCGATAGAGATAGAGCTGGCCCAGCGCCGCCCAGCTGTCGAGATCCGCTGGGTTACTCTGCAGCGTCTGATGCAGGGCCCCCAGCTCCTTGTCTTGCAGATCCCGAGGGCTCAGGCCCGCCAGGGGGTCGGGGTGCGACTGATGCGCTTGCCACGCCTGATAGCGGCCTGTACTGGCGTAAAAGCTTGAGAGCCCTGCCAGCAGCAGAGCGCCCAGCAGCCAGATGTAGCGGGCATGGTGGGCTTTGGGGGCCAGGGCCAGCCGGGCCCTGAGTGCCTGCTCGGGGACCGGGGTGGCATTGGCCAGATTGGCGGCGATCAGCTCCCGATAGAGGGGAAGGTCGGGGGAGAGCCCGGCTTGCTGCTCGGCCATGATCCGGCGGTTCAGCGCACTGCGATGATCGACACCGGCGCGGCCTGTGTCGCCATCAATGGCGATCGCTTGAGTCCCCTTGTTCCTCAGGCGGCGGCCGAACGTCAGCAGCGCAAGCCCCAGCAGCAGGGCTGGGCCGCCCCACAGCAGCGCCGTGCTGGCCTTGAAGGGGGGATCGTAGCGCACGAAGTCGCCAAAGCGACGGGTCATGCGGGCGATCACCTCTTCATCGCTCTGCCCCTCGTCCACCCAGCGGTAGACCTCGAGGCGCAGATCCCGCGCGATGGGGGAGTTGGACTCCACCAGGTTCTGGTTCTGGCACTGGGGGCAGCGCAGGGCGCGGGCGAGATCCTGGGCGCGGGTCTGCCGCTCGGGGTGGTGAAACTCATAGGTATCGACCCCGCTGGCAAACGAACTTGCACTCAGGCACAGGCCGAGGATCAGCAGGGCCGTGGCAAGAGGACGGCACGTCATGACTGTGTCTCCCGAGTCGATGGGGCAGACCCGGCGGATTTTGTTTGTGCGTCGGCGCGCGACTTGCCGAGCAGGGGCACAAACAGGCGCTGCCAGATCTCCTGGGTGAGCAGACCCGTGTGGCGGGTGAGCAGGGTGCCGTCGGCGTCGAACAGATAGGTCTCCGGCGTGCCATAGACGCCGAGCTCCAGGGCAAGCTTGCCGTCCGGGTCGGCCAGCACGGCGCGATAGGGGTTGCCCGCCTCCACCAGCCAGGCGCGGGCTGCATCCCCCTTGTCCCGATAGTTGAGGCCGTAGAGTGGCACTGTGCTTGCCAGCTCGCCCAGCAACGAGTGCTCGGCACGGCAGTTGGGGCACCAGCTGGCCCAGACATTGAGCACAAATGGCTCCCCTTTCAGGCTGGCGGTGTCAATGGCCGCCCCTCCCAGCAAGTTCTCACTCTGCCAGGCCGGCAGGGTGCGGCTCAGGGTAGCCTCATCCTGGCTGTAGGGGTTGTTGCCAAGACCGAGCAGGAGCAGGGCGCCGAGGCCCAGGGTCAGGAGCAGGGGCAGAAAGAGGCGCAGGCGGGATCTCATAGGGACTCCTGTTCGAGGCAAGGGCGAGGCGAGGTGGCTGCCGCCGGGTGGGAGGCCAGCAAAGGACGGCGGGCAAGCAGGCGCAGGGCCCCACCCGCCATCATCAGTATGCCCCCCAGCCAGATCCAGCGCACCAGCGGCTTGTAGTGCAGGCGCATGGCGTAGGCGTTCGGACCCATCTTCTCGCCAAGCACCACGTAGAGATCGCCAAACAGCCCCCACGCGATGCCCGGCTCGTTCATGTTCATGGTGCGCACGCTGTAGTGGCGCCGCTCCGGCATCAGGCGGGCCACCTCCTTACCCCCCTTGTGCACGCTCAGGGTGATGCGCTCGGCGGTGTAGTTGGGGCCGATCAGCGCCTCGCTCCCCTCATAGCGAAACTCATAGGCACCGAGCTGGTAGGGTTTGCCCGCCTCGAGCACGGTACCAACCTCCTGGCTGTAGTGGCTCACCTGAGTGATGCCGAGGGCGCACACCGCCACCCCGAGATGGGCGAGCAGGCTACCCAGCCGGCTTGCCCGCCCATTCACCTGCCTGAACGAGAAGTGCATCAGCAGGCTGGCCACCAGCCAGAGGCTCAGCACGTTGGCGACCAGTCCCATCCAGCTCAAGGGGCCAAACTCCCGATAGGCGAGGGTCAAGAGTCCCCCGCCCAGCAGGCCAAAGAGCGGCGGCAGCCAGCGGGTAAGGCGGGTGTCAATACTCAGCCCCTGCCAGCGCAGGCGCGGCAGCAGGGTCATCAAGGCCATCAGCAGCAGGGCCAGCGGCACGAAGATGGTGTTGAAGTAGGGAGCGCCCACCGAGAGGGAGCCCAGATGGAGGGACTTGAACACCATGGGGTAGAAGGTGCCGAGCAGCACGCTGGCACAGGCCACGCAGAGCAGCAGGATGGCGGCGCCGAGCAGCCCCTCCTTGGACAGTAAGCCGAAGCGGGCGTAGGGGGCGCGGGTATCGGCCCGCAGGGCAAACAGGGTCAATGCTGTGGTGAGCAGCAGGCCGAGCAGCAGCAACAGGGTGAGGCCGCGATCCGGATCCACCGCAAAGGCGTGCACCGAGGTGAGCACGCCGGAGCGCACCACAAAGGTGCCGAGCAGACTCAGGGAGAAGGTGAAAATGGAGAGCAGCAGCATGGCGTGACCGTAGGCGCCGCGCTTCTCGCAGACTACAAGCGCATGGAGCAGGGCAGTGCCCAGCAGCCAGGGCAGCAGGGAGGCGTTTTCCACCGGATCCCAGAACCACCAGCCGCCCCAACCAAGCTCACAGTAGGCCCACCAGGAGCCGAGCACGATGCCGGCGGTGAGAAACACCCAGGAGCCGAGCGCCCAAGGGCGGCTCCAGTGGGCCACGGCGCCATCGAGCCGGCCCGAGTGCAGTGCCGCCATGGCAAATGCGAAGTTGACCGCAAACCCGACGTAACCCAGATAGAGCAGGGGCGGGTGCAGGATCAGGCCGATATCCTGCAGCATGGGGTTGAGGTCGCGCCCCTCCTGCGGCCCCGGGAAAATTCGATCGAAGGGGCTGGAGAAGACCAGGGTGTAGAGGGCAAAGCCTCCCACCATCAGTCCCAGGATGGCCAGCACCCGCACCAGGATCAGCGGGTCGACCCGCCTGGCGCACAGCGCCACCAGCGCCCCCCACAGGGCCAGCGCGAAGACGAAGAAGAGCATGGAGCCCTCGTGGCCGCCCCACACCGCCGCTATCTTGTAGCCCAGGGGCAGGGCGCTGTTGGCGTGCTGGGCCACATAGGTCAGGGTGAAGTCATTCTGGGCAAAGCAGATCCCGAGCAGTACCAGAGAAGCGCCAAGCAGGGCCGCATTGAACAGTGCCAATGGTCTGGCACAGCCGAGCAAGGGGGGGGAGGCGAGCCGCAGGCCGAGCCAGGGCAGTAACCCCTGCATCAGGGAGAGCAGGGTTGCCAGCAACAGTGAGAGATAGCCGAACTCTGCCAGCACACAACCTCCAGGTTCACTCTTCGATGTTATTCATGTCATGGCACACACGCCGCCTTGTCTCCCGTTTGGTGGAGTAACTCGGTTGGCCGCGGGTGTGGCATGACCAGAAATTCATTAGGTTAACAACAAACAAGCGCCAGCCGCCATGGGCGGCTGGCGCTTGTGATACATCCCTTTATACCACTGTCATCTGACCGGCGTAGAGCACGAAGTAGCGCAACAGCAGGATCCCCACCAGGGTCAGGCTGCATACCAGCACCAGATGGCCGCTCTTCTCCCGCAGGGGGGCCGGGGTCAGGAAGGCGATCAGTTGGGGCAACACCATGCCAATACCCACTACTCCCACCCAGAACACCTGGGCCCAGAAACCGCTGCCGATGGCGGCCCACATGGCCACCTCTTTCTGGCCGCCACCGAAGTAGAGGCCGGTAAAGAAGCAGACCAGCAGCAGGATCTCTACCGCCAGCATGGGACGCTCGAAGCGGTGCACGAAACTGACCCCCTGGCTGTGGTGGTTCTCCTTGAACAGAGTCACCGCCAGCAAAATGGTAGAGGCGATGCCCGAGCTGATGCCCGAGACCAGAAACAGCACCGGCAATACCGGGTTGTTCAGCAGCGGGTAGGTCTTGAGCGCCGAGAGCAGGAAGCCTGTATAGGCCCCGAGCAGCACCGCCAGCAGCAGCAGGACGGGGGCCAGCAGCCGCTCGACGCGAGCCAACAGGGCGATCAGGCCATCCACAAAGGCGAACTTATCCTGAAACCACCGGACGCGCAGCCCCTCGATCTCGCTTCTGAACACCACCGTCAGCCAGGCGAACAACACCGCCATATAGAGCTGGAACAGCATGACACCCATCGACATCACGGAGTCGAACTGGTAGTGGAACATCAGCTTCCAGAAGGTCCAGGGACGGGCCAGGTGGAAGATGAGGATCAACAAGCCCAGGATCACGCTCGCGGGTGCCAGGATGGCAGTCGCCTTGATGATACCGCTCTCGCTGCCAGCCCCCTTGCGGCGCAGCAGCACAGCCAGGGTGGCGGCCCCGGCGGAGATGCCGAGCAGGAACAGGTAAATGGCGATCGGCCAGTTCCAAACGAGAGAGGGGAAGTGAAATGCCTCTTGCATGGTCATGACTTTATCTCCCCTTTGGGCACGCGGTACATCTTGGGCGAGGTGCCGAGCGCCTGCTTGTAGCGATAGGTGGTCTCCTTCACCAGCCGTTGGGAGAGCGGGTTATCGGGATCATCCAGGTTGCCAAACACCAGCGCCTTGGTGGGGCAGGATTCCACGCAGGCCGGCTCCTTGCCCGCCGCCAGGTTGGTTTTGCGGCAAAAGTCGCACTTGTCGGCGACCCGGGTGACCGGGTTGATGAAGCGCACCTGATAGGGGCAGGCGGCCAGGCAATACATGCAACCGACGCAGAGATCCGCGTCCACATCGACGATGCCATCCTCCATACGGATATGGGAGGCGCCGGTGGGGCAGACGTGGACGCAGGGGGCGTTCTCGCAGTGTTGGCAGGACTTGCGAAAGAAGTGGTACTCGGCGTCAGGATACTCTCCAACGGGGCCGGAGCGGATGATCTCGAGGCGCGAGACCCCCTCCGGCACCTGGTTCACTTCCCGGCAGGCGTCCATGCAGGCGGTGCAGCCGATGCAGGCCTGCTCGTCATGCAGCATGCCGTAGCGCACCCCGTCGATGGTCTGGGTGTGGGCGAGAGAGCTGGCGAGCGAGCGGGTCGGCCCCGTCATCATGATGAGGGCCCCGGCGCTCATCCCCGCCATGAATTGACGGCGAGAGCAGCTCATGATGCCTCCTTGCCCGGGGTCACCTTGGTCTGGTTTGCCTCGACCTTGGCCTTGGCCGCTTCATGCTGTTTGCTGTGGCAGTCGACGCAGAGCTTGATGCGGGTTGTTTCCGGGATCTCCACCATGGGCTCCTTGGCAGGGTGCAGAGCGTGGCAGCTGGTGCAGGTGAGCTTGGTGGCGTGCACGTCGTGGGCCCAGAGCGCCTCGCGCAGGGGCTTGGGTTCGTGGCAGCTCATGCAGACGCTGTTCTGCTCCACGATGGGGTACGCCTCTGTGCTCTTATTGTCGCTAAAGCTGTTGCTAAAGCGCATCACATCCTTGACCCCTTCCCGGTGTTTGGGCGAGGGCTGGCCGTGACAGTTGGTGCAGGTCACCGGTTTGAGGTTGTTGGGATTGGTCGCCTTGCCATGCTTGCCGTGCATGACGTCTTCCTGATCCTTGTGACAGTCAGTACAGGCCTTGTCGGCGCTGCGCAAGAATTCCACCTCGTGGGTGGGGGGCACGGCAGCGGGAGCGGCTGTCTGCTCGGCGGCCTGGCCCTGAACGCTGGTTAGCAGCATGGCCGCCATCAGCATCGGTCGTAAGAAATTCATCGTCAAATCACCCATATGAAGCCTCCATCCTGCAGCGGGCCCGACCGGCGGGCCCGCTGCTATCGGTTACTGTGCCAGCCGACCGGCCGCTTTGGCCTCGGCATCCCAGGCGGGAACAGTGGTCTTGAGGAACTGGGCCTTGTCGCTGTTCATCTGCTTCATGTCCATGCCAAGGGCGGCCTGGGCCTTCTCCTTGGTGGAGATGTCAGGCATGGCGATCTCCTGGCTGATACCCTTGGTGGCTAAGAGGCGCGCCAGCTTGGTGCGGGCGTCGGCGGCCTTGTCGAGGGCACTGCCCAGAGCCTTGAGGGCTACTTCCGGCGCATGCATCTGCACCCCGTGGGAGGCGATGGCATAGTCCCAGCGCCACTGGGCGTGACGGATGTCTTGCAGGATATCTTTCATATCGGCCTCGGTCGCACCGGCATCCCAGGCAGCCTTGGCTTCAAAGTGGGCGCGCACCAACTGCTTCTCGACCTTGAGTTTGGTCTCGATAACGGCGTCTTTGCGCTGCTTGACGATGCCTTGCAGCATCTCCTTGCTCTGGGTATGGCAGTTGCGGCAAGTCTGCTCGAAGCGATCAAACGGGTTGCCAATCTTGTGATCCGTGTAGACCTTGCCCTGCTCGTTCTGAACCTTAGGCATGTGGCAATCGACGCAGGCCACATTGTTCTGGCCGTGAATACCAGCGCGCCAGGTTTCGAATTCCGGGTGCTGGGCCTTGAGCATGGGGGTCTTGGAGACGGCGTGGGTCCAGTCGGCGAAGCCCAGCTCGTCGTAGTAGGCCTCCATCTGCTCGACCGAGGTGCCATCATCCCAGGGGAATTTCACCGCCTTGGTGGGGCCGGTGAAGTAGTACTCCACGTGGCACTGACCGCACACCTGGGACTGCTGATCGAAGCGGCCCTGCTCCTTGAACGGCTTGCCGATGGCGGTCATGGCCCGATCAGCATAGGGGCGGGAGAGGTGCAGGGCAGGCTTGCCCTCCTTGAACTCTTTCGAGGCGGTATCATGGCAGTCGGCGCAGCCGATGGTGTTGACGATCTCCGGGCCGCCCTTGGCCCACATCCCCTTGAAGTAACCATCCTCGCCTTGCTCGTCGATCACCCGGGCCACGTCCGGGCTCTTGCAGCTCCAGCAAGCCATGGGCAGGGGGCCATCTTCGGCGGTTTTCGGAGCGCCGGTGCGCAGGGTCTCGCGCACGTCGGTCAGGGCATAGAAGTGACCACGGGGCTTGTTGTAATCCTTGGCAAAGGCGTAGCCGGCCCAGAGCACCACCATGTTGGGATCCTCAGCCAGAGCATCGCTGCGCTCCTTGCTATCGCTGGTAGCTTTCCAGCTGCTGAACTGATCGGCGTGATCCTTGGCGAACAGTTCGTTGCGTGCCTCGATCTTGCCCTTGGTGCTCTCTTCGGCCTGAGCCCAACTGCTGCCTAGCAGGCCGGTCAGTAGCAGGGCGGCGAGCCCCAGCCGGGTTTGTTTGTTATGTGAACCCACGATCATCACTCCCAGATAAATGTCTTGATGCGGCCTGACCCGTTCCATCTTGTTGCGTGGACATCAACGCCCGCAGGGCGCGGGAGTGGGCAGACCAGTCTCTTGTTGACGGTGAATAAACCGATTTTTTATGCGACTGCTCACCGAATACATTACCAAATAGGTATAGGCAATGATGATTTATCGGGGGTGGGTTTGCGCTAGATCAATCGCCGCGGGAGGCAATTGGTCGAAATGAGATCTCGATTACATTTTTGCTGGAAACACCATGGCTTGTCAGGGGGTTACCCGCTCTGGTGGTGAGGGGCCAAGGGCCGAACAGGGACACTCATCTTCTGAGTCACAAGCACTCAATGTGCCTTTAACACGCTTGCCTGGTTGGATTGCCAATCTCCATCTGTGGCTTATTTATTCATTTTTAGGTAGATGAGACCCGAGTCGGTCATGAGGGATTACTGCAAAGTAAACTGGACGGCTTTATTGCCGCCAAAGAGATGATGGCTTCGGGGATCAAGATCTGATCAAGAGACAGCCCCTGAATCTGAGGGAGAGCACCAAACAAAGAGCCGGCAATTGCCGGCTCTTTGTTTATCTCTGCGTGGATTGTTTTTATGCGACCGCAAGGGCCGAGGGATTCAGGCAAGTGCCTGTGCCAACAGATGGATGGGGTGTTCGCAACGAAACGCCGTGCTCATCTCGATCTGCCATTTGCAGGTTTCGCAATCGGTGATCACCAGATCGGGCTTGAGCTGGTTGATCTGATCGAACAACCCTTCGCCAATGGCCTGACTGGTTTCGTAGTTCTCCGACTTGAAGCCGTAGGTGCCCGCGATGCCGCAGCATTGGGACTCCAGCACCGTCACCTTGACCCCGGGGATGGCGCGCAGCAATTCGAGGGTATAGATGACGCCCCCCATCTTCTCCATGTGGCAGGGGGTGTGGTAGGCGATGTGCAGATTGAGCGGCTTCATCGCCGGTTTGTTGCCCTTGTAGAACTCGTTCCACAGGAAGCGGGTCACCAGCGAGATGCGATCCCGTACCTTGTGGTTGTCCTGCTCCAGCAGGTGGGGGTATTCATCGCGCAGGGTAAAGCCGCAGGTGGAGGAGGTGGCCAGCAGCGGCATCTCGTTGCCCAGCAGGGAGTTCTCCATCTGCTTGATATTGAAGGCCGCCTGCTGCTTGGCCTTGTCCATGAAGCCGTTGGCAAGCAGCGGCACGCCACAGCACTTCTCCCGCTCCAGCAACTGCACGCCGATGTTCATGGCGTTGAGCACCTGCACCAGCTCCTTGCCAAGCTGAGGATGGTTGTAGTTGACATAGCAGCCGTGGAAATAGGCGATTTGGCGCTCATAACGGGCCTGCGCTTCTTTTTGCTTCTTGTACCAGCCGCGGAAGGTGCCCTGGGAGTATTTGGGCAGGTCGCGGTGGGATGAGACCCCCAGCGCCTTGTCCAGCACCAGTTTCATCGGCTTGAGGCCGGTGGTGAAGTTGACCACTGGGGCCATCAGGGTAGACATGCTGCCCATCAGATCGGTGTGGGAGAGCACGAACTCGCGGATCCCCGGTTTGAAACCGCTGTACTGGTGCTTGGCCTTGGCGATGATGTCGCCGATGCGCACTCCGCTCGGGCAGGCTACTTCGCAACGCTTGCAGTTGGTGCAGTGCTTGAGGGCGCTATCGAACAGCTCGGGGCTCTTGATCCGCAGCCGCTCGCCATCCGGGCCCGCCTGTTTCGGGCCGGGGTAGGCGGGGTTGGCCTTGGCCACCGGGCAGTAGGCGGTACAGACGGTGCATTTGATGCACTGATCGAAAGTTTGGTTGGCGTGATCCAGTAACATGTCAGTTCTCCTCCCGGCGATGATGAAGACACGGGATATGGGACGTAGTAATCATTGGGCCGCGCCCAGAATATGGCCGGCAGCCTGCCAGCCGGTGGCAACGGCAACACCGGAGCCGGAACCTTCACGAATTGGGTCGTAATGGGCCAAGACACTGCCCGCGCCATATAGGTTGGTGAGCGGCTTGCCGCCACGCAGCACTCTGAGCTTGTCGTCGGTCTTGACCCCGAAGCCCATGAAAGGGTGGTGATCGAACAGGCGGCGACCGGCCCAGGCATCACGCTCCTCCAGACTCAGCACATCGGCATCGAAGATGGGCTCGCGAATGCCGCGCAGACGGGATTCCAGCCCGCGGCTGAAGAAGCTGCCGGAAGCAAGCACGAAGTTGTCCGCCTCGAACAGTTGATCATCGCCATTCTGGGTATGTACGCCGACCACCCGGTCACCTTCATAACGGGCGCCCAGCACCCGCTCGCTGGTGAGGAAGGTGCCACCAAGGGCCATAAAGCGGCGCTTGAGCGCCTCCTGCATCCGCATCCCGATCAGTGATGGCGGCATGGTGGCCACCTCCTTGATGGTGCAGCCGGTACGTTGCTCCAGCTCCGCCAGACGCGGGCCTACCAGCCCCAGCGAAAGGCAGGCGGGCAGCACGATATGGCGGCAGCCGGGTACACCGCTCTCCTGCACCATGCGGCTGATCTCGCGGGCCAGATCGGCCACCAGATGATGCTTGTCACAGAGGCGCGCGATGTCGGCGGAGCGAAACTCGTGGGGATTGCTGCTGAATTCCGCCAGCTGGGGCAGGCGGATTTCGCCGGTCAGAATGCGGCAGTGGGCAAAGCGCGGATGAGTCGCCAGATTGGCCGCCGCCAGTGCCGGATGAAAGTCGCGAAAGCCTTCGAGGGTGGCCAGCAGCAGCACGTCCGGGATCGGCGCATCGGTGACGCAGGCACAGGTATCGGGGGATAGCCAGGTACGTTTTAGGGTGCCGATGGGGGTCAGGCGCTGGTGATTGGTCTCGTGGCGAACCAGCGGCAATCCCTGCTCGGCGCAGTGGCGCTGCAGATCGGCCAGGCTCGCTTCGATATTTTGCATCCCCACCTTGCTGTAGGGGTGATCCGGATGGGATGCCATAAAGGCGGGCAGGGCAGTGCGGGGATCTCCCTCGCTTTCGAGCAGATCGACCGAGCCGGAGGAGAAGTGCAGGGCACTCTGGCCGGATGCCATCAGCAGGGTCTTCTGGCCTGCCTCCACCAGCCGCAGGGCAGCCGAGAGTCCCGCCATGCCACCGCCGATAACGATATTGTCAAACTTCATGACGGCTCTCCTTGTGAGTGGTCTCGCTGGTTGAGCCGCGTGGGGTATCGGCAACCAGCTGTGGCGCCGTCCATTCCCCCAGGCCAAACAGCCCTTCGTAGATCCAGTAGGTGAACTCGGCCTCGCGCAGGGCATCACCCCACAGGACGGGGCGGGTCCCCTTGTAACGCTCCTCGAGGAACTGGCGCAACATGACGCAGGCCTGACGGCCGTCAGCCTTGCCATACTCCTGCATCAGACCGGCGGCGCGATAGGCACAGAGCTCGCCCTGACAGGGGCCCATGCCAAGACGAGTGCGGCGGCGCAGATCGATGAGGTTGTCCACATCCAGCTCGCGCAGGGCGTATTCGATTTCACCCGCGGTGACCATTTCGCACTCGCAGATAAGGGCGTTGGCTTTGGGATTGTCACGGAAGAAGGCGATGACCCGTTCGCCGTGGCGGTATTGGGCAGATCCTTCGACCGGCACCGAGAGACCGGGAGCGGAGACCTTTTCCGGATCCCGTGAGCCGGGCAGGCTCAGTTCGGCGGTCTGGCAGGGTTTGCTGTTGCCGAGTTTCTTGGCCAGCAGATCGGTGGCCCACTCCGCCATCAGGCGGTAGGTCATCAGCTTGCCGCCGGTGATGGTGTTGAAACCCTTGAGGCCGTCACGCTCGGCGTGATCCAGCAGCACGATGCCGCGACTGATGTTGCGGCCGGTGTCGTCACCGTCCACCGCTACCAGCGGGCGCACCCCGGCGTAGGCGCGCAGCAGGCGGGTGCGCGCCATGATGGGAGCGAGCTTGATACCCTCGCGCAGCAACACTTCGACCTCTTCGGGTTCGACGGTGAGCTGGTCAATCTTGTTGTAATCGATGCGACTGGAGGTGGTGCCGATGAGGGAGATGGTATCGCCCGGCACCAGAATGTCCGCATCCGCCGGTTTGCGGGCGCGGTTGAGCACCAGCTGGTTGATCCGGTAATCCATGATGAGCAGGGAGCCCTTGGCCGGGAACATGCGGATGCCGAGATCGGCGTATTCGCAAATTTGCTGGCCCCAGATGCCGGCGGCGTTGATCACCTCCTGACACTCCACCTCGAACGCTTCGCCGGTGCGGGTATTGATCGCCTTGACCCCGTGTACCCGATCTTGCGTGCGCAGCAGCCCCAGCACCTTGCAGTGGGTAAAGATGCGCGCGCCGTGCTCTTTGGCGTCCAGCACGTTGGCGGCGGCGAGGCGGAACGGGTCGACCGTACCGTCCGGTACATGGATGGCGCCGATCATCGCCGGGTTGGCGTTGGGCTCCATGCGCAGGGCTTCACCGGGATCGAGCTGGTGGGTTTCGATACCGGCCAGGGCGCAGGCATCCATAAAGGTGGTTTGGAAATTGATGTCATCTTCCGGCAGGGTGAGGAAGAGGCCGCCCGTGTCTTCGACACAGTGGCTGGCGATCCGCTTGAGGATGTGGTTTTCCTGGATGCATTCGCGGGCGGACTCCTGATCCGTCACCGCGTAGCGGGCACCAGAGTGGAGCAGACCGTGGTTGCGGCCGGTGGTGCCAGCGGCGATATCATCGCGCTCGAGCAGGATGCAGTCGATGCCGCGCAGTGCGCAATCGCGCATGATGCCGGCCCCTGTGGCACCGCCGCCTATGATGACGACTTGTGTAGTTATTCTTTTCATTGTTGCCCGTCTCATCTCTTCCAGATGAGGCCAGTGTGGCCTACTTCTGAGTGGAAATGTTTGATATGGGCCAAATTTGCGCTCGCAAACGCTCATTTGCTCGCGCGTTAATGAGCATTATGTGACATTTGTCACGCTTGTTATCGCAGCGGTTAATGGGCTGGTGGCGAATGGCAGACACAAAAAAGGGGCATCGGATGCCCCTTGTCACTGTTTGACGAGTCTGGTGGGGGTGTGATGGGTCAGCCGCAGCACTTCTTGTGCTTTTTGCCGCTGCCACAGGGGCAGGGATCGTTGCGCCCCGTCTTGAGTGGAGTCGGATCCTGCTCTCCCTCGGTGTAGACCCAGCGCCCTTGATAACGCACGAAGCGGGATCGTTCATGAAGGCAGTGGTGATCATTCCCCTCCAGAAACCAGGCTTTGAACTCCACCATCCCGGTCTCATCTTCCGGGCCGCCCTGGCTGGTGATGATCTCGAGTCCATCCCACCGGGTATCAGTGTGGGAGAGCTCAGCAACAGTCAGGCCGCCAAGATGAGCCGGATGCCAGCTATGGACCAGATACTCCCCCAAGCCCAGTACAAAGGCGCTATAGCGCGAGCGCATCAGCTGCTCCGGGGTGTCAGCCACCGCGCCACTGTGAAGTGAGCCACAGCACAATTCGAGAGAAAGGGGTGAGCCGCAAGGACAAAGATTCATGATTTTCACGTTCTGGCCGATTTGTTTAAGGGAATTGTAACGAAAGCTGGGCTCGTACTGCCAGCACCTATACTGATGAGTAAGCTAGGAATTCCTATAAAAACAACTGCAAGGATGTGAAAGATGACGCTAAAGCAGAAAATCCTGTTACTGGGTGCAGTCCCCGTACTGTTGATGGCCTTGGTGGTCAATCTCAGTAACTATATGGTCTCCAAGAGCGATCTGGAGTCTGATCTGGTGGTGGCGAGGGAAAATGCCATCAAGGAGCGTAAAGCGCTGCTGAGCAGTTACATCATGATGGCCAAAACCGCCGTCGATGCCGTGTATTCCCTGCCGGATTCGCCGGAAAATCGTCAAAAGGTCAAAGAGCTGCTCAGGCCGCTGCGTTACAGCAGTGATGGCTACTTCTTTGTCTATGACTTCGAGGGCAATACCATACTGCTGCCGGTGCGTACCGAGCTGGAGGGGAAAAATCGCTGGAACGACAAGGATGCCAAGGGCAAGTTGCTGATCCAGGAGGTCCTCAAGTCGGCCCGTCAGGGGGATGGTTTTACCGAATACTGGACGGCCAAGCCCTCCATCGGGCGCGATGCCCCCAAACTGGCCTTTACTCTGGTGCTGGACAAATACCAGTGGGCCATTGGTACCGGTTTTTATATCGATGATATCGACAATGAATTGGCGGTCCTGCGTGAGGAGAGAGAACGCAGCATGTATGACTCGCTGCGTAGCAGTGTGCTGGTGATCCTGCTTATCCTTGGTATCACCCTTGCGGCAACTGTCATTGTGGGCAACCGGGTCACCAAGCCACTGGCGGATGCGGTGCTGGCATTGAACGATATCGCCAATGGCGACGGGGATCTGACCCAGCGGCTCAAGGTGCAAAGCCAGGATGAGATTGGCCAGCTGGCCAGCGCCTTCAACCGTTTTGTCGAGCGGATCCAGTCGGTGGTGAGTCAGGTTGGGGAGACCAGCAATCACCTCTTCAGTGCGGTGGAGAAGCTCCATCACCTGAGCGAGCACTATGACAAGCAGATGCATGGTCACAGTCGCGAGACCGATCAGGTGGTCACCGCGGTGACCGAGATGAACTCCACCGCACAGGAGGTGGCGGCCAGTGCCTCCAATGCTGCGATGGCAACCAGCGATGCCGCCCGGGAATCGGATGCTGCCCGTGGCGTGGTGAGTGGTGCCATCAACAGCATTAACCGCTTGGTGGGCGAGGTGCATACCGCCTCTGGGGTTATCGAGCAGCTGGCGCAAGAGACCGCCAAGATTGGCTCCGTGGTGGAGGTCATTCGCGGCATTGCCGAGCAGACCAACCTGCTGGCGCTGAACGCCGCCATCGAGGCGGCCCGTGCCGGTGAACAGGGACGCGGCTTTGCGGTGGTGGCGGACGAAGTGCGTTCGCTGGCCGGTCGTACCCAGCAGAGCACCAAGGAGATCAACGAGATGCTCCAGCGCTTGCAAGGGGGGGTAAAGCAGGCGGTGGATGTGATGCAGGCGAGCGAGGATCGCAGCCAGGAGACGGTGCAGGAGGCAAGCCACATCGCCACCTCCCTAGACAGCATGGTAATGGCGGTCAGTACCATCAACGACATGAATATACAGATTGCCACCGCGGCGGAGGAGCAGCATGCGGTCTCGGAGGAGATCAACAAAAATCTGGTGGCGATCCAGCAGATTGTCAGCGAGCTGACCGATGCCGCCATGGAGTCCAACAGCACTACCCGCGATTTGGCCAACACTGGCGATAAACTGCGCAAACTGGTCTCCCAGTTCCGTTATTGACCCCGATCATCTTGGCGATATGCACCCAAAGATGCGGTCTGAACTCCGGTTCAGACCGCGCTTTATTTGGGGATTGAGCAATAATGTGTGAAAATCGGAGCCCCCAGTTTCAGCCCTTAATCCATACCCTATGAATGAGATCGTGAAAGGCAGTATCGACTTGATCCGCCAGCTCAACTATGGCTTGGTCTATGCCAGCCTGGAGGAGCACAAGGAGCTGTCGCGCACCGATCTCTCTCGTCTGACCGGCCTCTCTCCCGCTAGCATCACCAAGATCACCCGCGAGTTGCTCGATAGCGGGCTGGTGGTCACCTGTGGCGAGAGTTCGGTGGGGCGGGGTCGTCGCCAGACCCTGCTGCGTATCAACGAGCGCCGCTTCCAGTTTCTCTCCATGCGTCTTGGCCGTGGTTATGTGGATATGGCGCTGTTTGATTTCTCCGGTCGCTCGCTGGCCCGCCAGCGCCACCTCTTCACCAAGGAGGAACGCGCCGATCTGCTGGGCAGTCTGGTTCACGCCATCAAGGTGTTTTTGCCGAGAAAGTCCCTCAGTCTGGCCTGTATTGCGCTTTGCTTGCCCGGGCAAGTTGAGCGCCACTCCGGTATGGTCAAGCACTTCCCCTTCTACGATCTGCGCAACTGGCCGCTTGGCCCCACTCTACAACAGGCATTCGAGGTGCCGGTGCTGGTGAGCGGTGATGTGCGTACCTGGATCCAGGCCGAGCGGGAGTGGGGGGCCGCCAAGAATTGCGCCGATGCGGTGCTGGTGTTTGTCCACAACGACATTGGGGTCGGCATGGTGGTCAATGGCCAGCTTATCGAGAGCGAGAATGCGCTGCTCGGGGATCTCAGCCACCTGCAACTCGAACCCTATGGCCAGCGCTGTTACTGCGGCGGTTTTGGCTGTGCCTGCACCCTGGTGACCAATCAGGCGCTGGAGGCGCAATACCGGGATCTGCGCGAGCGGATGCAGGAGCACGACTTGCCCGAGAGCGTCACTATCCGCGAGCTGTGCGAGTTGGCGCTGGCGGGTAACAGCCTCTGTCAGGATATTCTCCATCAGGCGGCGGGCCGCCTCTCCAAGGTGCTCTCCAACCTCATCTGCCTGCTCAATCCGGGCAAGTTGCTGCTGGGGGGCGAGATCACCCGCGCCGATCGGCTGCTGTTCCCCATGCTGCACCAGTCGCTGGCCAGCCAGTTGCCCGCCGACTATCTGGTGCGGCTGCAGATTGAATCCACCCACTTCTACGAAGATCCCACCAAGCCCACCTCGGTGCAGGTGCACAAGGCGCTGCGTGATGGCAGCCTGTTGCTGGCGCTGCTGCGCAGCTGTCAGGAGTCATAAGGTCGGTTGTTCGGGGTGACAGGGCACAGATTGCTGTTCCACCTGCCCGTAACTGGTTACAATCCTGCCCTTTTCTGGCGCTACCCTTGTTAGCAGGCTCCTTTGGGTGCCCTGACATGTTTGTGCCCTTGCTGTTTTGACTCCAGTAGTGAACCTAGATGAAGCCTGTTCCTGATCACGCCGTCAACCGCCTGCGGGCCTGGCGCAAGAGTATCTCTACCCGACCGTTTCTTGCCCGTGGCGGCACCCTGGCCCGTTGTCCGGCCTGTCAGCTGCGCGAGGATTGGTGTGCCTGCGAGTGGCGCCCCGAGCTCAAAGCAGAGGCCGGTTTCTGCCTGCTGATGTACGACAGCGAGCCGATGAAACCCTCCAACACCGGCCGCCTCATCGCCGACGTGCTGCCGGACACCACCTGGGCATTTCTCTGGTCGCGCACCGAGCCCCATCCCGAGTTGCTGGCCCTGCTGGCCGATCCTGCCTGGCAGCCCTATGTGGTATTTCCCGCCTGCGAGAAGGAGCCTGCCCGCCTGACCGGCGAGGTGACGCTGGCACCCGGCAAAAAGCCGCTCTTTATCTTGCTCGACGGCACCTGGCCGGAGGCGCGCAAGATGTTCAACAAGAGCCCCTATCTGGACGGCTTTCCGGTGCTCGCCATCAAACCCGATGCGCTCTCCACCTACGGCATGCGGGTCGCCAACTGCGATGAGCACCTCTGCACCGCGGAGGTGGCGGCCTGTGTGCTGGAAGTGGCGGGGGAGCTCAAGGCGGGGCAGGCACTGCAGCACTGGTTCAATCTGTTCAGCAGCCGCTACATGGCCGGTCGGGTCAGCCGTTTCCCCGGAGCCGACGAGGATCATCTCTGTGAGGTGCTGGCGGCCATCAAGGAAGCGAACGTCGCTTCACCGGCTTGCTAACGGGCCCTCTGAGGGGCGCGGCAGCTCAAATTAATGAAAATCAGGAATTAATTGACTGCCAGTGTTTCGTTAGATTCATCGACAGTGGCCCGCTAGGATAGCGGACAGCCTGTGCAGCCCTTGCACAACCCCCCTTGTATTATCTCCGGTTGCCCGGCCCCTCCGGGCAACCCACTCTCGTGAGGTCTATGGATGGAATTGGAACTGGTTACCCTGTTTGCCCTGTTCGGTGTGGCGCTTGTCGCCGGCTTTATCGATGCCATCGCTGGCGGTGGTGGCCTGCTGACGGTGCCCGCCCTGCTTGCCACCGGCATGCCGCCCGCGCTGGTACTCGGTACCAACAAGCTGCAGAGCAGTTTTGGCTCCTTCTCCGCCACCTGGTTCTATGCCCGCAAGGGGCTGCTGGAGTGGGCCATGATCTGGCCTGCGGTCATCTGCACCTTTATCGGTGCTGCCATCGGCACGCTGGCGGTGCAGACCATAGACGCCGCCATTCTCGCGCGTCTGCTTCCCTTTCTGCTAATGGCGTTTGCCTGTTACTTCTACTTCTCGCCGCGGGTGAGCGATGCCGAGAGCTCCCGCCGCCTGACCCCCATGCTGTTTGCGTTGCTGGTGGGGGGCGGTGTCGGCTTCTATGATGGCTTCTTCGGGCCGGGCACAGGTTCGTTTTTCGCCATCGGTTTCGTGGCGCTGGCGGGCTTTGGTATGGCGCGTGCTACCGCTCACACCAAGCTGCTCAACTTCACCTCGAATATCGCCTCCCTGCTGTTCTTTGCGCTCGGTGGCAAGGTGGTGTGGAGCGTCGGTTTTTGCATGGCGTTGGGGCAGTTTATCGGCGCTCGTTTTGGCTCCAAAATGGTGCTGAAAAAAGGGGTGAAGCTGATCAAGCCGCTGCTGGTGACCGTCTCCTTGCTGATGTCTGCCAAGCTGGTGTGGAGCCAGTATCCGGAGCTGTTTGCCTGGATCTGATGTGCGCCTTGCTTGCCGCATCGCAATTGTTAACGGGGCCCTCGGGCCCCGTTGTCACATCTACTGGGTTGAGCAGTTAGCTCGGCGTGTCGCTGCAGTGGCGAAAGTGTTGGTGCAGGGCGCTGACCAGCCGGGCAATGCGCTCGCGCTTTAGGCTGTTTGGCCGATAGACCAGATGCAGGGGGCGGCCCAGTCCGGGCAGTGGGCGGGCCATCTTCCCCTGTTCTCCCACCTGCCCCAACAGGCCAGCGGGGAGCAGCACCGGGCCAATGCCTGCCTTGGCCAGCTCGATGAGCGCCAGATAGGAGTCGAGCTCCATGGTGGGCTCCAATCCCATATCTGCCAGCGGTTCGCGTAGGTAGCGGTTGGAGGGGTTCTCCAGATCCATGGTGAGGATCTTGCGCCTGCTTTCTGCGCTGGCTGGTGGCAGGCTCTGCTGCGTTTCGCCCACCAGATAAAAGGGCTCCTCAAGCAGCAGATCGGCGCCGAGGCCATGGCCGGGTGGGAGCCGACCGGCGCAGATGCCGAGCAGGGCATCACCGCTGCGCACCCGCGCCAGAATGACCGGGGTGTGGTGGGTAGAGAGGGCAAGGTGGGGATCGCGCTCCAGATAGCCGCGCATAAAGTGGGCGAGGTAGCCCGCCAGCAGGGTTTCGGAGCAGGCGATGGGGAGGGGACTCTGATCCGCCAGATCCTGGCTATCGGCCAGCACCCCCTTCATCTCGGCCAGACTCGGGGCCACTCGCTCAAGCAGCTCCTTTGCCTGCGGGGTGAGGCGGATCTGGCGCCCATCCGGCTCGATCAGCTTCTTGCCGAGGCGCTGCTCCAGCTGGGCAATCCGCTTGCTCACCGCCGACTGGCTGATATAGAGGCGACTGGCCACTTTGGCCATGGTCCCTTCGCTCGCCAGCAGGCTCAGCGTCTCCAGCCCTTCCAGTAACATCTCGCCCTCTCGTGTCGCCATCATGCCTATCGAATGGCGCTACCTTAGGGGCTGACTGGCTCAGGAGCAAGGGTCGTTTGCTGCCTTGGTCGGGCGAATGCGCCACTCGCTTAAGGGCGGTGCGAAGATCACCAGATTACCGATCAGGCTGATCACCCGCTCACGTTCACGTCCCGGCCTCACGACCAAGACCGTTATCGGGTAGCCAGCATCGCCAGTCAGTGTGGCTTCTCTTCCCAGGCCCATTTCGGCAATCGTTTTTGCGAAGCGTTTGGTTTGACGCCGGGGCAATGGCGGGCGCAATTGTCATCTTCCCGTAACAGATAGCCCTGAGACTTTGGGCAAAAGAGGAGTATCCTCTACCACTTATCCATTGAAAGGAATGCCCATTGAATTATCGCAAACGTCAAATTCGTACCCGTCACCTCTGGTTCAGCCACTGGAATGCCCCGCAAGATCGCACCGCTGTCGTTACCCCTCCCGAACCTGCAGTGCCTCACAGTTCACGTTGAAAAAGCCCCGCCTGCGATAGGATTTTTCCGGTAACTTTGCCACTATTGCCCCATCACAATGATGTGGACATGGCAGGATGTTTCTGGAACGTATTGAAGTCAAAGGTTTTCGCGGTATAAATCGCCTGTCGCTCGGGCTGGATCAGACCACGGTGCTGATCGGCGAGAACACCTGGGGTAAATCGAGCCTGCTGCGCGCCCTCTGGTGTCTGCTGGGGCAGGATGCCGAGCCCTATCAGTTCACCGCCGAGGATTTTCACCAACCGGAAGATCCCGAATTGGCCCCGGCGCGCCACTTGCAACTGGTGCTCACCTTCAGTGAGCACAGACCCCAGATGTGTCAGCACTCCCGTCGGCTGGCCCGTCTTTGCCCCTCCTGGGTGCTGCACAAAGACAAATTCCACCGCATTCACTATCGCGCGAGCGCCGAGCTGCAGGCGGATGGCTCTGTGCTGACCATTCACGACTTTCTCGACGGGGTAGGCAAGAGCCTGCCCATCGCCAATGCCCACGAGCTGGTCTGCTTGCTTATCACCATGAACCCGGTGTTCCGGCTGCGGGATGCCCGCAGTGCCCGCAACGGGGTGGAGACCCTGCAGTGGGGAGATCTCTCCGAACACCGCCTTAGCGAGCTGGCCAACAAGTTGATCGATGAACCCCAGCGCATCGGCGAGCCGGAGCTCAAGGAGGCGTTGCAGGCGGTGCGCCAGCTGATGGATCACTATTTCAACGCCCTGGCCCCCATCAAGAACAAACCGCGCAGTCAGCGCGACATCATCAATCGCCCCATGACATTGCGCAATCCTGGCAACCTGCATACCCTGCTGCGCCGCGCCGATAATCGTGCGCTGCAACTGGCGATGGCGGGGATGGCGGCTACCCTGCTGCAGGCGCGGGGCAACCGCGAGCTGGAGGAGGGGGCCCGCCCCATCATGATCCTGGAGGACCCGGAGAGCCGACTGCACCCGACCATGCTGGCGCTGGCGTGGGGGCTGCTGGAACAACTGCCGGGCCAGAAGCTGCTCACCACCAACTCGGGGGATCTGCTCTCTTCCCTGCCGCTCAATCAGGTGCGGCGGCTGGTGCGCCGTCAGCAGGATATCCTCTGTCACCAGCTGGGCGGCGAGCGCTACAGTAGCGACGATCTGCGCAAGATCGCCTTCCATGTGCGGATCAACCGCCCCATGTCGCTGTTTGCCCGTTGCTGGCTGCTGGTGGAGGGGGAGACCGAGATCTGGCTGCTCTCCGAGCTGGCGCAGATCTGCGGTTACAGTTTACGGGCCGAAGGGGTGCGGATCATCGAGTTTGCCCAGTGTGGCCAGTCGCCGCTGATCAAGGTGGCACGTGATTTTGGTATCGAATGGCACCTGCTGACTGATGGCGACGAGGCGGGGCTCAAGTATGCCACCTCGGCCCGGGGCCAGCTCAAGGGAGAGCGGGAGCGGGACCGATTGACCCAGCTCCCGGCCGCCGACATCGAGCACTACCTCTATCACAACGGTTTTGAAGCCGTGTTTCGCCGCGAGGCCGGGGTGGGTGGGCGCACCATGTGGAGTGCCAGTCACATCATCAACAAGGCGATTCATCACCGCAGCAAGCCGGGAATGGCGCTGGCGGTGGTGGAAGAGGCGGAGCGGCTCGGCGCCGAGCATATTCCGCCGGTGATCCGCCAGATGTTTGCCCGGGTGGTGGCGCTGGCCCGTGGTCAGGGCTAAAGCCAGCGCCGCATCCCGTCACTATGGGCATGGCTGCCAGCAGGGCGCTCTTCAAGGTGGGCCCTGCTGGCGACAAATTGCCCCGGATTGTTTGCCCACGATTGTTTGTCGCGATTGGGGATAGCCCTCGGTTTGGGTATACTCGCCCCTCTCTGGCGCCTCGGTGGCGCACCTCGAATCTTTACTGCTGGAGGCGTCGTGTTCGTCCAACTCCCTTTTTGGCTCTTTCCCCTTACCGGCTTGATGGCGCTTGGCGCCCTCATTGCCCTCGGTATCGTGCTGTGGCGCGGTGATATCTGCCCCGGCCAGCGCTCGCGCATCACTCAGCAGCTCTTTTCCATCTGGGTCATTACCGCCCTCTCTCTGATGCTGGCGGTCGAGGCCAAGGCGGCCAGCTGGCTCATCTGGAGTGGTGGTGCCGCCCTGCTGCTCGGGGTCGGCTTGTCGCTGGCCCAGTCACGGCTGGAGGGCAAGCGTTCAGTCCCCTCGACACTGCTCTGGCTACCGGCGTTGCCACTCGCTGTTTATGGCTTCGGGCTGCTGCAACTGCAGGGCTGGGTGAGCGGTTTGCTGCAGATGGCGATGTTGGGGGCGGCCTTTGCCCACCTGATGCTGCTGCGGGCCCGTCATCGTCTCAAGGCATTCAACACCCTGTTGCCGCTGGCCGGTCTGGTGGGGGCGATGGCCAGCCTTGTCTGGTTGGCAGTGCTGGTGGGCTGGCAAGGGGGTGAGGCCAATCTCGATGCCCTGATCCCGGCGGTGGTGACCCAGGCAGCGCTGCTGGTGGCCTCTCTGCTGCTCTGGTTCAGCCCGCTCTATCTGCAGCGTGATACCGCGCCAGTGGTGGTTTCCACTTCTCTGTGTGGCCTGCTGATCGCCCAGATCGCAGCGACCAGCGCGCTCTATCAGCTGGTCTGAGCCTCTTGCTGAAAAGAGCAAGCCCCGAGCCAACACTCGGGGCTTTTGCATATCTGGCTTGCAGGTATCGCATCTATCAATTCACTGCTATCAATCAGCAGTTATCGATCAATAGAAGTCGTCGGCCCCGCAGATAAACAGGCAACTACTGCGCGGCTGGGCGAGATACTCCCGGGTCAATCCCTCCAGTGGCATGCCGAAGGTGCAGATATCCTGCGGCGATGGGAGGGCGGTATCGAGGATCCGCCGCCAGTAGCCGCCGACCCCCTTGGGCGGGCTCGGCAGGTTGAAGGTGAGGGGCTCCCAGTAGGCGTTGAACAGCACATAGAGTGCCAGCTTGGTTTCGCTCGATAGCGCTGACATGGCGATGGCATGGGAGTGGGGAGTGAAGTCGGGCTGCATGGCATTGACGCCGTGCCAGCAGATCTCACTGTGGCGCAGGATCTCGGTGAGCGACAGCGGCATGCTCTCCTTTTCCGGGCGCTGGAACAGGTGTTTGCGATACTGGATCAGCTCCTTCATAAAGCGGAACATCTCCTGGCTGCGGGGAGTAGGCTGCCAATCCATCCAGCAGGTGGCGTTGTCCTGACAGTAACCGTTGTTGTTGCCCCGCTGGGTGCGCAGCAGCTCATCCCCCATCAGCAGCATGGGGGATCCCACCGAGAGCAGGGTCGCTACCATCATGTTTTTGGCCTGGCGCATCCGCAGAGCGTTGATCTGGGGATCTTCCGTTACCCCTTCGTGGCCGTGGTTCCAGCTGAAGTTGTGATCGCAGCCGTCACGGTTCTCCTCCCCGTTGGCCTCGTTGTGCTTGCTGTTGTAACTGGCCCAGTCCCACAGGGTAAAACCGTCGTGGCAGGTGACGAAGTTGATGCTCTTCTCGGGATCGGCGTGGTGATAGTGGTAGATGTCGGGGCTGCCGCAGAGTCGCTCGACAAAAGCGGTGACGCTGTTGTCATCCCCGCGCAGGAAGCGGCGCACATCATCCCGGAACTGCCCGTTCCACTCACGCCAGCGGGCGCCGGCCAGTGACCCCACCTGATAGAGGCCCCCCGCATCCCAGGCTTCGGCAATCAGCTTGATGTCGGCGATGTTGGGGTCGGTATCTATGGTGCGTAAAGTAGGTGCATTGGCCTGCGGCTGACCCGATTCGTCCCGCGACAGAATGGCGGCCAGATCAAACCGAAAGCCATCGACGTGCATCTCCTGACGCCAGAAGTGGAGGCTGTCCATGATCATCCGCAGCACCACCGGATGGGCGCCGTTGAAGGTGTTGCCGCAGCCCGAATAGTTGGTGTCCTTCTGGTTGTTGTCGAGGATGTAGTAGGCCTCGTTGTCGATGCCGCGAAACGAGAAGGTGGGGCCATCATCGCCCCCCTCGGCAGTGTGGTTGTAAACCACGTCCAGGATCACCTCGATATTGGCCTTGTGCAACGCCTTGACCATGTCGCGAAATTCGGTCAGCGGATCATCGCCGCAGGCGTACTGGGCGTGGGGGGCGAAAAAAGACATGGGGCTGTATCCCCAGTAGTTGGAGAGTCCCTTTGGCGCATCCTGGGGATCGAACTGGAACACCGGCAACAGCTCGACGGCGGTGACGCCGAGACATTGCAGATAGGGGATCTTCTCAATCAGCCCGAGATAGGTGCCACGCAGCGCCGGATCGACCCCGGAGCTCGGGGACTTGGTAAAGCCCCCCAGATGCAGCTCGTAGATCACCGAGCGGGAGAGGGAGTGTGCGGGCAGTTTGTCTCCTTCCCAGTCGTAGTGGCGAGTATCGACCACCTTGTTCTTGGCGCAGCAAGCCAGATTGCTGCCCGGACGGGCCGCCGCCCATCGATCGTAATTAGCGCCAAGCTCGATGCTGCGGCCGTAAGGGTCGAGCAACACCTTCTCGGCATCGAAGCGGGTGCCGCCATATGGGCGCCACGGGCCTTGAATGCGATAGGCGTAACGCTGCCCGACCGAGATCCCCTCCACATGGATATGCCAGTAATAGGCGGTGCGGTTGAGGCGCGGGGAGAGCGGGATCACCTCGGGGGTCGCATCTTCCGCGCTTGCGAAGAGCAGCAGTTCGACCCGGCTGGCCAGACGAGCCCAGATCGCGAAGTTGACGCCGTTACTGTCGGGTGTGGCCCCCAACTGACGGCAGTGACCGGCGGAGATGCGCATATTGTACCTACCCAAAATGAGGAGTGTTCAGCTTGTTGAGTGTAGTGCCGGATGCTTGGTAAGGACTCGATTGCCTGAAAAAACAGCATGATGCTGCTAATGACCTCACTATTTGTCCGATTAATCTACGAATAAACTTTTTTTGAGATATTTACTTGCAATCTGTGCGCTGGCGCCTATTATTGGCGACCTCAGACGCGGGGTGGAGCAGCCCGGTAGCTCGTCGGGCTCATAACCCGAAGGTCGTCAGTTCAAATCTGGCCCCCGCAACCATCTGAGATCCTGACCAGTCAAACCGGTGTAACCGGTTGGTGGAAAAGGAATAATCGAACTGGCTACTGCTCGGCCACTTCGAGAAAATTCGGACGCGGGGTGGAGCAGCTCGGTAGCTCGTCGGGCTCATAACCCGAAGGTCGTCGGTTCAAATCCGGCCCCCGCAACCAACTTTTTCGTCAGCCTGCGATTGTGTAAACAATCGACAGCAGACAAACGCCACCAAGCTACTGCTCG
>NZ_CDBO01000067.1 GCF_000819885.1 Aeromonas fluvialis | reverse complement strand
TGCCAACTATCTTGACGAATACCGAGAGCGTGAGGGCGCTGCGTAAGGGATTGTTACTGCATTGAAAAACGGAGCCCAGGATCCGTTTTTGTTGCGCGCTATCTTGATGGCGATCTCTGTTCTGCCCCTTCCGTCGAGCCTTGCCTGCTGACTCACTGCGGGAGGATGTCAACGGGCCTGCGATCATGCCAGTCGCTAACGGCATGGTCGATTATCAGGCCAGATTGCGCCCGGTGATCCGAGCGCTGGAGCAAAACCCCGAGCTCTGCTTCAGTGAGGCGGCCACTCTCGCCTCGCTCTCCAGCTATCACTTTCATCGGGTCTTTACCGCCGTCACCGGCGAAACCCCGGTCGAGATGCAGCGCTGCCTGCGGCTGGAGCGGGCCGCCCGCTCCCTCTGCTACAGCCAGGACCCGGTGACCGAGATTGCCTTCTCG
The DNA here is from genome assembly GCF_000819885.1 of Aeromonas fluvialis. Lineage (GTDB taxonomy): Bacteria > Pseudomonadota > Gammaproteobacteria > Enterobacterales > Aeromonadaceae > Aeromonas > Aeromonas fluvialis. Next base: position 124,629 of record NZ_CDBO01000067.1, on the reverse strand, counting down.
GCCGGTTTTGCCAGCTCGCAGGCCTTTGCCAAGGCGTTTCGCAAGCAGTTTGCCATGACGCCGGGGGCGCTGCGTCGTCAGCCGTCACTGCTGCAACTGAGCAAGAATGGACACGCCGCCGCCCGCGAGGCTGGCTATGCTGAAAGCCGTTCCCATGAAAGGAGGCAAGCGATGAAAACCTAACAGATGGCCCCGCGCACCCTGGCCTATATCCGGGTGACCGGCCCTTATGGCACTGGCTATGAGCCGGTGTGTGACCAGCTCTACCAGTGGTCGGCCGAGCAGGGGCTGGCCGAGGGGGAGTGGATCTTTATCTACCACGACAACCCTGAAATCACAGCGCCCCAGCAGTGCCGCACCGATATCTGCGTCACCGTGCCGGCGGGTACCCAGGGCCGCGGCAATGTGGAGATCCAGCAGCTGGCGGGTGGCCGTTATGGCCAGACACGTTGCACAGTGACCGATCCGGCGCAGTATCCGCTACTGTGGCAGCAACATATTGGCGAGATAGTGGCTGCCGGTTATGAACTCGATGATCGGCCCTGTTTCGAGCTCTATCACAGCTATGATCCGGTGACTAGGGTGGCGGATGTGAGCGTCTGCTCCAGCCTCAAGGGGTAAGAGAGCGAGCGGGATTGCGCAGCATGCCGCGCCGTAAAGAGAGAGCCGGACAGTGTCCGGCTCTGTTGCATCTGGTGGCAGGGGATGGCGTCTAGCGCTGGAACCCCTTCTGGGCGAACTTGGGGCGGGCGTTCATGATCTGCTCCACCTGCTCATCGCTCATCTTGCCGCGCGACAGCCCCAGCACCTTGTAGGTGAGCAGCGGTCGGGCGGGCAGGGCGATCATCAGGGCACGGATCTGGTTCTCGTCATCCTTATCCCGGATCGGCTTGCCGTAGGCGTAGGTGAGGACGCCGGCATCCATCAGGTTTTTGACGGCCGGCTCGGTGATCGGCAAGTTTATGACGCTTTTACGCTGCAGTACGAACTCGCGCAGCACCGCTTTCTCGTTGAAATCGAGGAAGCCGATCATCTGGGCCAGCTGATCCTGTTGGCGGCGCGCTTGCCACTCCTCACAGGCCCACTCCCAGGCGATCAGGAAGCCCTGACTGCAGAAGTAGGAGATGGCGATCAGCATGCCAACCCCCAGCAGTGCTGCGTTGTCCGTTGCCCACAGACTGACAGCTCCTTTCATCAGCCCGGCCGGAAACAGCAAAATGATGCTGCAGCAGAGCAACAACCAGACCATCAGCCAGTTAAGGCGGTTCAGTTGATAGAAATGTTGGATCCACCGTTTCATTGTTCATCCTTCCCAAACTGTTGTGGATAGTGAGCAACACTGAGCAAGGGATATGCCAAGACGGCAAAAACAAAAAAGCCCCCGGCGTCGGGGGCTTTCTGAACACTGCGGACTGCCTGCCTTACAGCGCGGCGATCTCGGCCTGCTGGGCTTCCAGCTTGGTCAGCTGGAGACGGTAATCTTCCAGCTTCTCGCGCTCTTTGGCGATGACCGCTTCCGGCGCCTTGGCGACGAAGGCTTCGTTGCCGAGTTTGCCTTCGATGCGGCCGCACTCGCCGACCAGACGGGCAACCTCTTTGGCCAGACGAGCCAGTTCGGCATCCTTGTCGATGAGACCGGCCATCGGGATCATCAGCTCGGTGGCACCGATCAGCTTCTTCACTGACAACGGGGCGGTTTCACCATCCGCCAGTACGCGGATGGACTCCAGACGAGCCAGGGACTTGAGGAAGGCCTCGTTGTCACCGGCGCGCTGGCTATCCTTGGCATCGCACTTGAGCAGTACGTTCAGGGCCACGCTCGGGGCGACGTTCATCTCGGCGCGGATATTACGGATGCCGACGATAAACTCCTTCACCCACTCCTGATCCGCCATCGCGGCGTCGTCTACCTTGGCGGCATCGAACTCGGGGAAGGCCTGAATCATGATGGTGTCGGCATGGACGCCGGTCAGCGGCGCTACCGATTTCCAGATGGTCTCGGTGATGAACGGGATGATCGGGTGTGCCAGACGCAGCAGGGTCTCGAGGACGCTGACGAGGGTGTGGCGGGCAGCGCGCTGCTCGGCCTCGGAACCCTTGCCCAGTACCGGCTTGGTCAGCTCGAGATACCAGTCACAGAACTGGTTCCAGATAAATTCGTACAGCACACCGGCCGCGATATCGAAGCGGTAGGTATCGAGGGCGGTACGGAAGTCACGGATGGCCACTTGCAGCTGGGACTGGATCCAGCGATCTGCCAGACTGAACTGCATTTCGCCGCCATTACCTTGCGAAGAGAAGCCGCAATCCTGATCTTCGGTGTTCATCAGCACATAGCGGGAGGCGTTCCACAACTTGTTGCAGAAGTTGTTGTAGCCATCCAGGCGCTTCATGTCCCAGTTGATGTCGCGGCCGGTAGAGGCCAGCGCGGCCAGGGTAAAACGCAGGGCGTCGGTACCGTGAGCCTCGATCCCTTCCGGGAACTGCTTGGCGGTACGCTTGCCGATCTTCTCGGCCATCTGCGGCTGCATCATGTTGCCGGTGCGCTTCTCCATCAGATCTTCCAGCGAGATGCCGTCGATCATGTCGAGCGGGTCCAGTACGTTGCCCTTGGACTTGGACATCTTCTGACCTTCTTCGTCACGGATCAGGCCGGTGATGTAGACGGTCTTGAACGGGACTTGCGGCTGGCCGTTTTCGTCCTTGATGAAGTGCATGGTCATCATGATCATCCGGGCAATCCAGAAGAAGATGATGTCGAAGCCGCTCATCAGCACGTCGGTCGGGTGGAAGGTCTTGAGTGCCTCGGTGTTGTTCGGCCAGCCCAGGGTGGAGAAGGTCCACAGGGCGGAGCTGAACCAGGTGTCGAGCACGTCTTCGTCCTGACGCAGGGTGGTCACGGACGGGATGCTGTGCTTGGCACGCACTTCCGCCTCGTCACGGCCCACGTAGACATTGCCGGCGTCGTCATACCAGGCCGGGATGCGGTGACCCCACCACAGCTGACGGGAGACGCACCAGTCCTGAATGTCGCGCATCCAGGAGAAGTACATGTTTTCGTACTGCTTGGGCACGAACTGGATGCGGCCATCTTCCACCGCTTCGATGGCGGTCTTGGCCATCGGTGCCACGCGCACATACCACTGGTCGGTCAGCATCGGCTCGATGGGCACGCCGCCGCGATCGCCGTAGGGCTGTTGCAGCACGTGATCCTTGATCTCGGCCAGCAGACCCAGCTCGTCCAGCTTGGCCAGAATCGCTTTACGGGCGGCGAAGCGCTCCAGACCGGCAAACTCGGCAGGCAGGGCGGCATCGTAGGCGGTGCAGGGGTTGCCGTTGGTATCGACCACTTCGGCCTCGGCACGCACATGGGCGTCCAGGGTGAAGATGTTGATCATCGGCAGGCTGTGGCGCTTGCCCACTTCGTTATCGTTGAAGTCGTGGGCCGGGGTGATCTTCACGCAACCGGTGCCCTTATCCATGTCGGCGTGTTCATCGGCGACGATGGGGATCAGACGGTTCACCAGCGGCAGCAGGATGTGCTGGCCGATCAGCGCCTGGTAGCGCGGGTCTTCCGGGTTCACGGCCACGGCGGTATCGCCCAGCATGGTCTCCGGACGGGTGGTGGCGACGATCAGGTGATCCTGTCCTTCGGCGGTCTTGGCGCCGTTGGCCAGCGGATAGCGCAGGTGCCACATGTGGCCCTTGATCTCGCGGTTTTCCACTTCCAGATCGGAGATGGCGGTGTTGAGTTTCGGATCCCAGTTCACCAGCCGCTTGCCGCGGTACATCAGGCCATCTTCGTAGAGACGGACAAACACTTCCTGCACGGCGGCGGAGAGACCCTCATCCATGGTGAAGCGCTCGCGCTCCCAATCCACGGAGTCGCCCAGACGGCGCATCTGGCGGGTGATGGTGCCACCGGACTCTTCCTTCCACTGCCAAATCTTGTCGATGAAGGCATCACGGCCGTAATCGTGGCGAGTCTTGCCCTCTTCTGCGGCGATCTTGCGCTCAACCACCATCTGGGTGGCGATACCGGCGTGGTCGGTACCTGCCTGCCACAAGGTGTTTTTGCCCTGCATGCGGTTGTAGCGGATCAGGGTATCCATCAGGGTTTGCTGGAAGGCGTGACCCATGTGCAGGCTGCCGGTGACGTTCGGCGGCGGGATCATGATGCAGAAGGAGTCTTTGCTGGTGTCGCCGTGGGGCTTGAAGTAACCCTGGGCTTCCCAGTGCTGATAGAGCGCCTGTTCGATGGCATTGTGATTAAAAGTCTTTTCCATGGTCTCGCCGTAATCTGGATGGATGGATTCTGGTGTTGATTCTTTCTGGATCAATTGGTTGCAGTCATGGCTGCGCCGGATCCGGTGCGGCAAGGACGGGCTGATCCCTCATTTCGAGGGTGTGGCCTGCCTGGCGATAGTGCTTGTAGCGCTCGCGGGCTTGCTGCTTTTGCGTTTCATCAGTGGGGACAAAATCTACCACTTGAGCGAAGTGTCCTGCAAACAAAGGTGTCGCAGTGGCCAGATTGATGAGGCGGGCGTAGCGCCGTTTCGGTGGCTGATAGCCGATCTCCACCGGGGCCATGCCGCTTTCGCCTTGCAGCTGGTGCGGTACGAAGCGCTCCGGCGGCAGCTGCCACAGCAGCTCGTCGAGGCGCAGGGCCTGCGCTTCATTGTCGCACAACAGGTAGATATGACCGGCACCCCACGACTCGGCCGCAAGGGTGCAGGCCAGCCGCTCGACCGCAGAGGCCTGCGCGTCATCCTGTTCGCTCATCAGGTAAAAGGTCACTTGGCTCATCAGGTTGGTCCCGTGTTGCGGTGACGGACTGTTGACCGCCTCATGAGGCTGACGGGCATTTCCCGTCCGCCGCTCACTGATTCAAGAATGAAACAAGGAAGAGGCGGGCCTCTTCCTTGTGGTTCAGGGTAACGCCAACCCCATCGATGCGCACATCAGACGGGGCGGGAGAGTTACTCTTTCTCTTCGATGTCTACGCCAGCCCGGTTCAGCAGGAACTGGGTCAGCAGGGGCACCGGACGACCGGTAGAGCCCTTGTCCTTGCCACTCTTCCAGGCGGTCCCGGCGATATCCAGGTGGGCCCAGTTGTACTTCTTGGTGAAGCGTGACAGGAAGGCGGCTGCGGTGATGGTACCGGCCGGACGACCGCCGATGTTGGCCATGTCGGCGAACGGGCTGTCGATCTGTTCCTGATACTCGTCAAACAGCGGCAGACGCCAGGCACGGTCACCCGCTTGCTCGGAGGCGTTGAGCAGCTCGTGGGCCAGCGGGTTGTGGTTGGCCAGCAGACCCGAGGTGTGGTGGCCCAGCGCGATGACGCAGGCACCGGTCAGGGTCGCCACGTCGATCACGGTTTCCGGATCGAAGCGGTCCACATAGGTCAACGCATCACACAGCACCAGACGACCTTCCGCATCGGTGTTGAGCACTTCGATGGTCTGGCCTGACATGGAGGTGAGGATGTCACCCGGACGATAGGCGTTGCCACCCGGCATGTTCTCGCAGCCCGCCAGCACGCCGATGACGTTGATGGGCAGTTGCAACTGGGCCAGCGCATGCATGGTGCCGAGCACGGAGGCGGCGCCACCCATGTCGTACTTCATCTCGTCCATGCCATCGGCCGGTTTGATGGAGATGCCGCCGGAGTCGAAGGTCAGACCCTTGCCGACCAGCACGATGGGCTTGGCATCCGGATGACCCTTGTATTCGATGATGGCCATCATGGCTTCGTTGTCGGAGCCGCGGGCCACCGCCAGATAGGAGTTCATGCCGAGTTCGGCCATCTCCTGCTCGCCCACCACCTTGGTGGTGATGTTGTCGAAGGCATCGGCCAGACGACGGGCCTGGGAGGCCAGATAGGCCGGGTTGCAGACGTTGGGCGGCATGTTCGCCACGTCGCGGCAGACCCGCACACCCTTGGCCACGGCCAGACCGTGAGCGATGGCTTTTTCACCAATGGTCAGTTCCCGACGGGTCGGCACGTTGAACACCAGCTTGCGCAGGGGGCGACGGGGCTCGGCCTTGTTGGTCTTGAACTGATCGAAGCTGTAGAGGCCCGCCTTGGTGGTTTCTACCGCCTGGCGCACCTTCCAATAGGTATCCCGACCCTTGACGTGCAGCTCGGTCAGGAAGCAGACTGCTTCCATGGAGCCGGTTTCGTTTAGGGTGGTGATGGTCTTGTTGATGATCTGCTTGTACTGGCGTTCGTCGAGTTCCCGCTCCTTGCCGCATCCGACCAGCAGTACGCGCTCACTGAGCACGCCCGGTACTTGATGCAGCAGCAGCATCTGGCCTGGTTTCCCTTCCAGGTCGCCACGGCGCAGCAGCGAGCTGATGTAGCCATCGCTGATCTTGTCCAGTTGTTCGGCAACCGGAGAGAGACGACGGGGTTCGAAGACGCCGACCACGACGCAGGCACTGCGTTGCTTCTCAGGACTGCCACTCTTTACACTGAACTCCATGGAATCTCCTACATCCTAAAGACAAAAGGCACCTTTTATTGAATAATACGGTGCTTGTTGGGGTATCAGAGGCGGAGCGAACAGCCACAGGCTCCGCAGTTCAAACTGGTAAAAATCCAATATACGGCCCTATTTTTCAGGCATTCGACTAAAAACACAAGTTTACTTGGGAATGACTGTGATCGTATTCCGATATTTGTTCAGGGAAACCCTGAAAACCCAGCTGGCAGTGTTATTCGTATTGCTGCTTATCTTTGTCAGCCAACAATTTATCAAGATCATCGGTGATGCCGCCGATGGCGATGTGCCGACGCGCCTGGTCTCCACCCTGCTGCTGCTCAACTTGCCCAATATGGCGCTGTTGATGCTGCCAATCAGCCTGTTTTTGGCCATCTTGTTTGCTCACGGGCGCCTCTACGCCGAAAGCGAGATGACGGTGATGCATGCGGTGGGTTTCAGCCACCGTTTCGTGATGCGCAGCGCCATGTTGCTGGCCTTGCTGACCGCCGCCGTGGCTGCCTTCAATACCGGCTGGATCGCCCCGTTGGCCAAGGAGCGGGAATACCAGGTGATCGACGAGTTCAAGTCGGATCCGGGTATCTCCTTCCTGCAGGCCGGTCGTTTCATGGAACTCGACAAGGAGCGGCTGATTGCCTACATCCAGGATGTGAACGAAAACGGCTCCAAATTGCAGAACGTCTTTGTGTTGCAGCGGGCAGAGGGGGGCAAACCACCCTCGGTGATCGTGGCGGACGAAGGGGTAGTGAGCACCGATGAGAGCGGCCTGCAGTGGCTGACCCTGAAGGATGGTTCCCGTTACGAGGGGCATTTCTCCGGCAAGCAGTTCCAGATCTCCGATTTTCGCGAGTATGGGCTGGTCGTCCGCGAGCAGGAGATGGAGCGTTCCAACCGCAAGGCGGCGGCCAAGCCGACCGTGGCGCTGTTGGGAACCCAGGACAACAGCCTGATGGCAGAGCTGCAGTGGCGTATCTCGCTACCCCTCTCCATCCCGGTGTTGACTCTGCTGGTGGTGCCGCTCGCCAGGGTCAATCCCCGTCAGGGGCGCTATGCCAAGCTGTTACCGGCCATCCTGCTCTATCTCTCCTATTTCCTGCTACTCAGCGCCGCCCGTTCGGCCATCGATAGCGGCCGTCTGCCCTACTGGCCGGGGATGTTCCTAGTTCCGCTCGGTTATCTGCTGTTTATCGGCTTGCCCCTCAATGTGCAGGGCTCCAGCTGGTGGAACGGGGTGAAGGGTCAGTATTTCAACAGAAAATCAGCATGATGCTGCAACATAGGAACTTCTGCTGATGTTTGGCGTTCTCGATAGATATGACAATCGGGTCATTTTGATGCCGACCCGGTGTATCACACTTCAGGATCAAATCAGCATGAAGCTGCAAGATAGGAGTCTCGGCTGATGTTTGGCATTCTCGACAGATATATCGGCCGGGTCATTTTCATGTCGATCCTGCTGTGTGAAGTGACCCTGGTCGGCCTGGCGGCGCTCATCAAGTATGTGGAGCAGCTCAAGGCGGTCGGGGACGGCAACTACGACATGGTCAATGCGCTCTATTTTGTGCTGCTATCCATGCCCAAGGAGGCGGTGCTTTTCTTCCCGCTGGCCGCGCTGCTAGGTGGTCTGATTGGTCTGGGTCAGCTGGCGACCAGCTCAGAGCTGGTGGTGATGCAGGCGGCGGGTCGCTCCAAGATCAGTATCGTGATGGCGGCGCTTAAGACGGCTATTCCGCTGATGATCCTGGTGGGGCTGATGGGGGAGTATGTGGCCCCCATCGCCAAGCGGATGGCAGATGACATCAAGGCGGGCGCGCTGTCCGAAGGTCGCCTGACGGTCTCCGCCTACGGGGTGTGGGCTCGCGATGGCAACAACTTCGTCAATATCAACGGGGTGCGCAACGATGGCGCTCTCACCGGCATCACCCTTTATCGCTTTACCCCGGATCGCAAGCTGATCGACGTGGTGCAGGCGCAGGAGGGGGTGTTTGACCAGCACCACTGGCTGCTCAAGCAGGCGCATGTCACCCGGTTTGACGACCCAATCCGGATCCAGAGCGAACGGCATCAGAAGATGGAGTGGGCTTCCGAGCTGACGCCCAAGCAGCTGGGGGTGGTGAGTATCGATCCGGAGAACCTCTCGGTCTCCGGTCTGCGGGACTATATCGACTATCTGGATGCCAACAAGCAGGATGCCGGTCGCTACAAGCTGGAGCTGTGGCGCAAGCTGTTGTCACCCCTCTCCGTGGTAGCGATGATCCTGCTTGCCTCTTCCTTCATCTTCGGCCCGCTACGCTCGGTGAGCATGGGGGCGCGGATGCTGATGGGGATCATGACCGGCTTCGCCGTCTATGTGAGTGATCGGGTGTTTGGCCCCATCAGTCTGGTCTATGCAGTGCCACCGATCCTGGCAGCCGTCGCGCCCAGCCTGCTGTTTGGCGGTATCTCCTTCTACATCCTCAGCCGCAAGCAGTAATCCATACGAGGTTATGAAGGAATGCAAAGAGGGCACCTGTTGGTGCCCTCTTTCGTTGCTGCATTAAACCGGTATTACTTGTTCAACAATTCGAGATTTTGCTGTTTGCTCAGCACAATCACTTCGCACTCGGCCCAGATATCCTGAAACGCCCGCGGACGCTTGCGGTTGAACAGGCACATCAGGTTGCCCAGACCAAAGGCGGCGGTGGCGAGACGGATCAGCGCCTGGGTAACGCGGATATGGCTGCCATCCTCGTTCTCAATGCGCAGCCGCCAGGCGCGCATACCGATGGTCTGGCCGGCACGGGTCCAGAACCAAGTGTAGAAACCGCAGATGACGAAGGCGAGCCACAGGGTATAAATCAGGCTCAACGAGTGTCTGGTCAGCAACCAGACGCTATCTTCGCCAGCCGGTACGCTGGCCATGCCGGTGACCAGCAGCAGCTTGGCGACACCCATGCCGATAAAGCCGGCGATGATCAGCAGGGAGGTCACCACCAGAGCGTCATAGATCAGTGCGCCGAGACGGCGCAGCAACCCGGCTGATGGATAACCTGGTTTGGTGGAAGAGGGGGGCGTTTGTTGGACTTGTTTGCGCTTGGCCATCGTTTTTATTCCATTAAGAGGATGGCGGCATTCTATGTAACTGATCCCGAATCGGCAAGGTGTTGAATAAATGAACAAACGGGCGTGTTCAATCGAAAAACACCTTGCATGGCATCGCGCCATTCGTATAATCCCTCGCAGTTGCCCGGGTGGCGAAATCGGTAGACGCAGCGGATTCAAAATCCGCCGGTGAATAACCGTGTCGGTTCGAGTCCGACCCCGGGCACCATCAAATTCATGACAAAAGGCCATCAGCAATGATGGCCTTTTGTTTTTGGGTTCCTGCGCGTTGATGCGTTATTGCTGAGCAGTCAGTACTTCCCGTTACTGTTTGGCATCCCTTCTCTATTTTCCGCTCTACATTATTTCTTTGTTTTGATGTGGCCGCTGACGGAATGACCGCTAGCAGCCTGTTTCTATCGATGTATTCTTTCATTTCCTTGCTACGCAGTAGCATGGTTGCGCGCTACCCCAGCAGGGCAAACAGCAGGGTGCCGAGGGTGCCAGTGAGCGTCAGTGCGATGATGGCTCCGAGTGTGCCGTGCAGCTTGGTCCACATAAACAGGCTGCTGCCAGTGATAACCGGCGCGGGCATCGAAGCGGGCGTAACCGGGCAGTGTGGTGGAGTTGGCGTTGTCGGCAAAGCGATCGCCTACCGCCGTCACGCCAGTTTCACCGAACCAGCCCTGCTCGCCGCTTTTGTAGCCGAGATAGAACTGGCCATTCTGGCGGGAGACGTTCATCGGGCGCTTGCCCTGCAGATCCGCATCCGCCTTGACCTGCTGGGCATCCTGAATGGCGATACCGCCGCGCAGGTAGATCTCGTCAGTCAGTTGGGCGCGGGCACTCAGCCCGCGAATGCCGCTCAGGGCTTCACTCAGCGTCGGTTGGCCGAAGGCGGTCAGCTCGCTGACCTTGACGCTGTCGATGGTCTGGGGAACCAGCTTGGCTGGCGTATTGGTACGGGTAGTGGTGGCGACTTCCTGATGTTGGGAGCGTTTGCCAACCACAGTCATGGTTTCATCGGCGGCCTGGGCAGTGAAGCCGGTGCCCAGCGGAGCCAGTGAGACCAGCGTTCTGCGAAAGTGAGGGGGCTGCATATTCAATATTGACTCTTTGGATGTTGACCTGATGGCTCTAAGATATTGATTTAATTGCAGTTGGTCTGTCTCGCTGAAGCGGGATGCCAGTGATGTTGATTTTCATTTATCTGAAAGGTGAAAGTGGAGGGGGGGCGTGAGGGCGGGTTATGCGGTTGGAGGCGCGCGGCTGAAACGGGTAGTCCCCCAGCAGCGAACAGGCAGAGGCCAAAACCCAGCCAGAGGGTGAGCACTGGCCTCTCAAGCCGGTAGCAGCGCGCCAGCAGGCTCACGGCCATGATCAGGGTTGCATGCCCAGCCTCCAGCCAGCTGTTGAGGGGGTGCCGAGCAGGCATTACCGTTGCCCGTGCAGGAAGGCTATCACCCGCCCGCGATACTTGAAATATGCACAGTGGCTTGTCGTTACAGGGGCTGTGGTTGCACGCTAAAGTTCTCACTTATAATTTTCAAAATATTGATTTTATTTGCATTATTGGTGTTGTTGAACGGTCGCGTTTTGTGCCGGGATGGCGGGAGGTGCTATCTGTCGCGGGATCTGACTCCCGTTTATTGGGCGCAGCCACACAGATAAAAAAGCGAGGCGGGCACCTCGCTTGGTTGGGGATGTCGAGCTTACTGGTGGGTCAACATGCGGCTCTGGTTGGCTGCCAGGGTGGTTTTACCCGAGCTCTCCAGCCAGGTTTTGATCCGTTTGGCATCGGCGACCCGATCGTTGGTGGTCTCGGCATTGAGCAGCACCATGATCACCGGTTCGCGGTTGACCTTGGTACCCAGCACCAGACAGCGGCCCGCTTCGCGGATATAGCCGGTCTTGGAGAGGGTGAATTCCCACTGCCCTTCGCGGATCAGGCGGTTGGAGTTGAGGTAGTGCAGCTGGCGCTTGTTGGTGCGCACATAGCTCTGCTCGTCGGTGGAGTACTGGCGGATCAGCGGATAGGAGGCCGCAGCGGCCGCGAGCTTGGCCAGATCTTGTGCGGTGGAGACATTGCGCGGGTTGAGCCCCGTGCTGTCGGCGTAGCGGGTATTCCACATGCCCAGCATGCGGGCTTTGGCATTCATCGCCTCGATGAAGGCGCGCTGGCCGCCGGGATAGTGGCGGGCCAGCGCCGAGGCGGCGCGGTTCTCGGATGACATCAGCGCGATATGGAGCATCTCGGCGCGGCTGAGGCGCGAGCCAATGGCCAGTCGCGAGCCGGTCCCCTTGAGGCGGTCGATATCGGCATTGGTCACGGTGAGTATTTCGTTGAGGCGCAGGTTGGCATCCAGTACCACCAGCGCCGTCATTAGCTTGGTGAGGGAGGCGATGGGCATTACCCGGTTGCCGTTGCGCTCGGAGATCACCTCGCCGGTTCTGTGGTTGGCCACCACGAAAGCGGCCGAGCTAAGGTTGGGGGCATCCCGTCGCTCGAGAAAGCCGCTGCTGCTCTTGCTGCTGGCGGAAAAGGGATTGGCATGGGCACTGTCTACCGTTGCCGGCAGCATTACGGCGCCAAGCAACAGGGGAAGGAGGGAACGCATCATCATGATCAGCTCTACCGGACGAAATTCAGGGATATCTCGTTAGTTATATGTCGTGGACTGGCGCTTCACAATCATTCTCACCTTGATATTGATAATTTACGGCGTTGAGCGCGCTTTGACGGCGAGGAGAGTGCAAAGAGATCTCTATCGAGTCTTTTTCTGCATTGAAACTATGGGCTGCTCATCATGGCAAGCGGGAGCCGGCGCTATAAAAATCGGGACCAGATTGGTCCCGATTGGCATGGTGCATGGTTCACCGTTTAGTGGGCATCTTCCTGCTTGATCTTGAAGCGCATGGCGATCACCACGAACAGCAGCGGGCCAATGATGGTCCAGATGCCGGTGGAGATATCGCCGGAGATAAAGGGGGCGACTATGGTAAAGACGTTGCCGAAGGCGACCAGGATCAGGCTGACGATGGTGGCCAGCAGAACCGAGTCTGCACTCTTGAAGAAGATCAGATCCTTGTCCAGCGCCGGGTTGTTACGATAGCGATACCAGGCGTAGATGAGGAACATGTAGGGCAGGGTCATGCCAACGTTGGTCATGGTGATGATCAGCTCGTAGAGGGCGGCAGCGCCTTCCGGGTTGATCAGGGTAAAGATGGATTTGGCGGCAATGAACAGACAGACCACCCAGGCTTGCACCTTGAGGGCTTCAATGCGCACACCATTCTCGTTCTCGTGCTGGAAGCGCTCCGGCCAGAAGTAGCTCGGGGTGCCGGTGATGAACTGGCGCAGCGGTGCGTAGGAGAGGGCGATAAAGGCGCCCAGATAGCTAAGGAACATGCCCAGCCCGGCAAAGCGCATGAGCACCTGCCCCAACCACTCGCCACCCAGATGGCGTCCAAGCTCCAGCATGATGATAAAGAGGGCGGAAAGAGAGGTAACGCCCTCGGCCGGGAAGTCGCTCCAGCGCATGATGGAACCGACTGCCAGAAAGCCGATTATGTAGCAGAGCACGATGAAGGCGCCGGAGAGGAAGATGCCGCGCTTGAGGTCGCGCTCGGGATCTTCCAGCTCGTCAGCCACCCCGGCCATCGCCTCGACTCCGCCGTAGGCGAAGATGGCGAACACCATGAAGCCGAGGAAGGGGATGATGTCGTTGAATGCCGCGTTGGGGGAGGCCGTGATGGCCGCCTGGGTGAAGGGCTCCTGCAGGGTCATGCCACTCACCGCGAAGGTGAAGACGCCACCGACTAGCAGCAGCACGTTGAGCGCCACCACAGAGAGGCCGCCGATGGCTGCTACCTTGGCGAAGCGGGCGCTACCAAAGGTGATGAGCTTGGTGACGATGGCAACCAGCGCGATGGCGACCACTCCCAGAATAAAGGGGCCGAAGTCGATGCCGGTGCCCAGGGTGACCGGGATAACGGTGATGTCGCGGCCAAACAGCATGAATGAGAGGGGCACCCACATGGAGAGTGCCTTGCCAAACATCCAGATGACGTAGGAGGCGAACCACATGGTCAGACCGATAAAGGCGAACCGGGTCGAGACCGAGTGGCGCATCCAGGTAAAGATACCGCCCGCCTCTTTGCGAAAGCCGGTACCAAACTCGATCATCATGAGGATGAACGGAATGAAGAAGAACAGACCGCCGATCACGAACATTGGTATGGCGGCATATCCCATACGGTAGAAACCGATCCCGATATTAGTGACGCCAAATACCGATGTTAATATCATCAATATAAAGGCCCCCAACTTCAGCTTTTTTGCTGACATATGTGTAACTCCCTGATGGTGCTGAATTTAAAATAATCAAAAATTAAACAAATGAAGCCGGAAAAATGAATCACTCTGTAGCTCCCTGCCGTGCGGGCACGATCGGGTCAGCGCTGACCGGGCTGGCTTACCCGTCATGCGGTCAATGATTGTTTGGCTGGAACTCCATGGCCTTTGCCATGGATGAGATTGGCCTTTTGCTGCCGAAAATTAACTGTGAACGATTTTATCATTAATGCGGTTCAGCGGGTAAGTTTTCCGAATGAGGCTGAATTGAAAGAAATAGCGTTGCCAGTTAATTGGTACGTTGCGGATGTAAATATTTACGGCCTTGCCGACCCTTATTTCCATTACCTCGTATTCGGCCTTGGTGATCCCCTCATTTGAGCGAGGTATGGCGTGGGTGATGGGGTATGCGCGTCGGAATTAACCAGAAATAAGCCCGGATTTCGGCGCAATGAATATTTCAAATGTGGGCGGTGAACCACAACGACGGTGTGCAACCCGCTTGTTCGCGCCTTTCCAGGCTGCAACAGCAGGCTGAAATGCAGCCTGGCCATGGTCAGCTTGCCGGCGCTAGTGTCGAGCCAGGCCAGTGGGTGGTTTTCTGAATGGCGGCGATGAAAACGCGCGATGGCTTGCCATCGCGCCTCACTATTCGCCACAGGTCGATTAGAAGTCGTAGCGGGCGGCCAGCTGGAAGTCATCCTTGACGTTGAGCTTGCCGCTCTCCTTGCTGTCCAGGTTGTTGATGCGGTACTCGCCGATCACCCGCAGGTTCTTGTTGAACTTGTACTGGGCGCCCAGAGTGTAATAGTCCACGTTGTCTTTCTTGGTGCCAGCCTTATCCTGCTCCTGCTTGTTCCACAGCGCGAGCAGGCCGAAGCCGTTTGCGAAGTTGTAACCGAGCGCCGCCTCCCAACCGGTGTGGTCGGTGCCGGTTGCCAGGAAGTCGCTGCCATCGGCATAGCTCAGGGCTGCGTAGGCGGCCTTGTTGTCGAACTTGGCGGAGAGCAGCCACAGTTTGGCATCCTCTTCGCCGCTCTTGTCGCGTAGGCCGACGTTATAGGCGGTACCCAGTGACAGGTTGAACGGGAAGGTGTAGGCCACCGCAGCACCGTAGGCGGCGTCGCTATCCTTGCTGGTGGTCTCTTCGGTATCACCACCATCGAACTTGTAGCTGGTGTCGAGCTGGAAGCCATTGAACAGGCCGGAGTATTTCAGCACCGAACCGGCACGGTTGGTGGCGAAGGTATCTGTCTTGGCGCCCAGCGCATCGTTGCCGTAGCCGTCGGAGAGAGAGATATCGGTCCAGTCGGCCAAGAAACCCGGGGCCCCTTTCTGGCGACCGAAGGTCACGGTACCCCAGTCAGCGCCGACGCCAGCAAAGGCCAGACGGGTGCGCAGGTTGTCGGAGTTTTCGCTGATGGTCTTCTCGCTGTCATTGATATACATCTGTACTTCGTACTGGGCCAGCGCCTTCAGACCGCTCTGGATCTGGGTCTCGGTCTTGGCGCCGAAACGGACAAACTGGTTGGCACCCTGCTTGTCGCTGTATTCGCTTTTCGGTTTGCCGCTGGCATCCAGTTCCTTCTTGTCACCAAAGAAGTGGCCAGCGTAGATACGGCCATAGAGATCCAGCATGGAGGTGTCATTTTTGTACACTTCAACGGCTTGAGCCTGGAAGGCGGTGGTCAGAGCCAGTGCCACTACAGTCAGCTTTTTCATCTTAATTCCTTGTATTGCAAGCTTTTGTTTTGAAGACGGGGCCATGCTAGGCAGTAGGGATGACAATGGGGTGACAGTTGGGTGAAGAGTCGGTGGCAATTGGGTTGCAATTGGATGAATTGGCTACATTTGTGCGCCTGACAGCTACTTTTGTGCGCAAAGGTTTGCCCTTGTGGTAGAATGCCGCCCGTTTTCGAGCTCCATAGGTTGGATATGCGATGAGACGTGAACTGGCAATCGAGTTTTCCCGGGTGACGGAAGCGGCTGCACTGGCTGGCTACAAGTGGCTCGGACGTGGTGACAAGAATATCGCCGATGGGGCGGCCGTAGCGGCCATGCGCCACATTCTCAACCAGATCGAGATCGATGGTGAGATTGTGATCGGCGAAGGTGAAATTGATGAAGCGCCGATGCTCTATATCGGCGAGAAGGTTGGTACCGGACACGGCGACGCGGTGGATATCGCGGTCGATCCCATCGAGGGTACCCGCATGACGGCCATGGGTCAGGCCAACGCGCTGGCCGTGCTGGCGGTGGGCGACAAGGGTTCTTTCCTGAAGGCGCCCGACATGTACATGGAAAAGCTGATCGTCGGGCCCAAGGCCAAAGGCGCCATCGACCTGGATCAGGCTCTCGAGCTGAACCTCAAGGCCGTAGCCAAGGCGCTGGGCAAGCCGCTCTCCCGTCTGACCGTGATTACCCTGGCCAAGCCGCGTCATGACAAGGCGATCAAGGAGATGCAGGGACTGGGTGTTCGGGTCTTTGCTATTCCTGATGGTGACGTTGCCGCCTCCATCCTCACCTGTCTGCCGGACAGCGAAGTCGACATGCTCTATGGCATCGGTGGCGCACCGGAAGGGGTGATCTCCGCTGCGGTGATCCGCGCGCTGGATGGCGACATGCAAGCCCGTCTGGTGCCGCGCCACCGGGTCAAGGGTGACAGCCCGGAAGTGCGTGAGCTGGGCGAGCAGGAGATTGCCCGCTGTGAAGCACTCGGCATCGATGTCAACAGGGTGCTCAAGCTGGAAGACATGGCGAAAAATGACAACGTCATCTTCTCCGCCACCGGTATCACCAAGGGTGATCTGCTGGACGGCATCACCAGCGATGGCGTGATGGCGACCACCGAGACCCTGTTGATCCGTGGCAAGTCGCGCACCATCCGCCGTATCAAGTCGATCCATTACCTGGAGCGCAAAGACAGCGTGGTACGCGACATCATCCTGTGATGATGGTTCTGCCCGCCATGCGGCAGTGAATCAAGCCCGATCGCCTTGCGGTCGGGCTTTTTGCTGCTTGCCCTCTACGTTTCTCACCTGGGCTAGGGTGGCTGAGAGTTCGACAGTGCGGGTTAACCCTGAGACAGGAGTGGGTTGTATGGAATGTCGTTCCGGTTGCGCTGCCTGTTGCATCGCTCCCAGTATCAGCAGTGTCATTCCCGGTATGCCAGATGGCAAACCGGCTGGCGTCCCCTGTATCCAGCTCGACAGCGCCCTTGGCTGCAAGATTTTTGGTCAACCGGAGCGGCCGGCGGTGTGCGGCGGTTTTCGCCCCATGACGGATGTGTGTGGCAGCCACCGTGCCGAGGCCATCTGGCTGATCGGCGAGCTGGAGCGGCTCACCACCTGACGAGGGCAGGGCGAAGAGATAAAAAAAGAGGCCGCATCATGCGGCCTCTCACGTTTCTGTTCGCCGGGGATCAGACCCCCGCCAGCGCCAGTGCCTGACGATAGTACTCGTTGGCCTTGTTGGTGAGGCGGCGCTTGTCCATCAGCTGGCCAAGGGCGTGGTAGGCGGCGGCGCTCGGCGCCCGCGCCACTTCCTGCTCCAGCAGCTTCTGGGCATCGTCCAGCTGACCGGCCAGCAGATAGAGCTGGGCGAGTGCAGTGTCCACCTCCGGTTGCCCCTGCTGTTTTTGCAGCAGCGCCAGCAGCGGCTGGTAGCTGTCGAGTTTCAGCTTGGGCAGGCGACCCAGCAGTTGCGGCATCGGCTGCTTGCGCAGCGCCTCCTGCCACAGGGTGGCGGCTTCGCCATCGGCGCCCAGCTGGCGCAGCAGATCGCCGTAGCAGGCCAGCAGTTCTGGCTCGAGGCGCAGCTTGCGCGGCAGATCCTGCCACACCGCCTTGAGGGTCTCGACGCTGCCGGCAGCCTGTTGCAGGCGACCACACCAGGCCTGTTGCAGCAGATCTTCTTCCTGTTTCGGGGTCAGCTTGCCCACCTTGTGCAGTGCCGGGATCAGGTCGCACAGGGCGATCCAGTCCTGACGGGCAAGATGCACCTGACGCAGTTGATCCAGCACCATGGGGTGGCGCGGGTTGAGGGCGTAGACCGACTCCAGCATCGCCAGCGCGGTATCGTATTGGCCCTGCTCGATCTGCAGCCGGGTCTGGGTCAGGGTGAGCGCCAGCTCGGCCTTGGGGTTCTCCTCCTGCGCTTTTTGCAGGTATTGATCCCGGCGAGCGTCGTCACCACGGGCTTGCGCCGCCTTGGCGGCGCTCAGGTAGTTGAGCAACGGAGTGTCGCTGTTGCTGGCTCCCTTGATCATCAGTTTTTCAGCCTGACTGTAGTGCCCTTCTGCCATCGCCAGGGTGGCGGCGACTGTCTGTTGATTGGCCTTGCGGCGGCGGCGCGAGCCGTACCAGCCTTGTGTCTTGCGGCGCAGGCCGAATACCCGACCCAGCAGCCACTCGACGATCAGCAGGGCGCCGTAGAACAGCACGGCCAAGATCACCGCGCTGGTGACGGAGGATTCGATGGTGTAGTTGCCAAAGGCAATCAGCACATAGCCCTTGTTGCCGGAGGCTTGCGGGCCAAAGATCAGCCCTGCGACCATCACGGCAACCAGAATGATTATACGGATCATGGTGCCCTCCTCAGCTGCTGGCCAGAATGCGTTGCAGGCGTTCGGTCAGCACCTGCTCCAGCATGGCCTGGGTCTTGAACTGGGCCGGATAGTCGATCTGGATCTGCTCACCCTTGAGCTTGTCGATCTCGCTCTGCATGTAGCGGGTGGCGCTGTTATCGGTATCGAAATACTGGGTCAGCCAGCGCCGGGCCTTGTCCAGGCTGTCTTCGTAGAGCGCCTGCTGCTCGCGATAGACGGAGAGTTGGGCCTGCAACAGCTTGGTCTTGAGGTTTTCCCGCAGGAAGATCTCCTGCTGCGGCGAGAGCAGTGCCTCGACCGCGCCATCGCGACGACGGATGGTGACGAAGTTCTCGGTGAACTTGACCCAGTTCTTCTTCAGGTTGCTCTCCCACTCGTCGGGATTGGTGCTGACCGCCTGATCCGGCTCGGCCTTGGCTTCCGGCATGCTGACGGTGGAGAGGGGCAGCAGCTCGATCTGGTCGGACAGCGCGGCCAGCTTGAGGGTCAACCCTTCGCGGTCGATGCGCGGCATCCCCTTGAGCTTGGCAATATCTTCGGCCAGCGCCTTGCGGATCGGCATCAGGCTGGGGTCGTTGAGGGCGGCGATCCGCTCGTCGGCGTTGCCCAGCAAGGTGATGGCGGAGACGAGGTCATGCTCCAACCAGAGCTTGCGGCCCGCCATCCGTACCAGATACTCGGATTCGGCCAGCATCCAGTCGTTGGGGCGCTTGTCGTTGAGATCCAGTACCCGGTTCTGCAGGCCCTGCATCTCCCCTTGCAGCCGCTGCTGGGTTTGATCCAGTGCGGCCAGCTGCTCGGCATCCTTGCTGCTGGTCTGGTCGAGCTTGCTCAGGGCGCTCGCCAGCTGCTGCTTGAGCTGGGCCAGTTCGGCCTGCTGGGCCACGGCATTCTTGTGACCGTGCAGATAGAGGCCGCCGGTCAGGCCAAGGGCCAGCAGGATGGCGACCCCTCCCAGTACGGCACCGGAGCGGCTCTTGCTGCCATTGACCACAGCGGTCGGCTGGGGTTTGACCTGGGATTCTTGTTGTTCTGTCATTCCATCTTCCTCAGTTCCAGTGCGGCCATCAGGGCCTGGTTGGATGCACCTTGGGCAATCGTAATATGGATAAAGCCTGCTGCGCTGGCCATCTCGGCCACGCGCGGACTGGGAACCACCAGCAGGCGGTCAAAAAGCCAAGTCCGCTGGTGGGCGGGAACCAGCTCCAGCAGCCGTTGCAACAGTTCACCACTGGTCATGAGCAGGCTGTCGAGGCCGGCCGCCTGCCAGCGGCGGGTCAATGCGTCCCCGTCAAGATCGGGGTAGTGGCGCTCGTAGGTGGCACAATAGTGCACCAGTGCGCCGCGTGAGGCCAGCGTGCTAGCGATGAGATCTCGCCCGCCATTGCCGCGCAGGATCAGCACCCGCTTGCCGCTCACTTGTTGCAGTTCGGGCTGGGCCAGCAGCCCCTCACTGCGCGGGTCATCCGGGCAGATTGCCGCGATGCCGATGGCGGCAAAGGCATCTGCACTGGCCTGGCCCACTGTAAAGTACTCAATATGTGGCCAGGTCTGACCAGTTTGCAACAGAAAATCGTTTGCAAAATGAACGGCATGGATGCTGACCGCGATAACCATGTCGGCACTGCGCAGCAGGTCAGGCAGGAGAGGGAGTTCACTGCCCGCCACGGTTTCCAGCAGCGGGCAGCAGAGTGGTGCATGGCCGTGCTGGCGCAGCAACTGCACCAGCTCGGCGGCCTGAGCGGCCGGACGCACCACCAGCGGGGTCATGCGCGGTAGACCTCGGCCAGGATCTCGTCGGCACCGGCGGCCAGCAGACGTTGGGCCAGTTGCTCGCCGAGGGTCTCTCCATCGGCCAGCGGGCCGCGGATCTCGTCGCGGATCACCTGGGTGCCATCGGGACTGCCCACCAGGCCACGCAGCCAGATCTGTTCACCTTCGACCAGTGCATAGGCACCGATAGGAACCTGACATCCCCCTTGCAGGGCGCGATTCATGGCGCGCTCGGTCAGCACCCTGGCGCGGGTCTCGGCGTGTTCCAGCGGTGCCAGCAGGGCGTGCAGCTCAACATCGTCGAGGCGGCATTCGATGCCGACGGCGCCCTGACCGTTGGCGGGCAGGCTCTGCTCCGGCTCGATAAAGGCGGTGATGCGGTGCACCATCTCCAGCCGTTTCAGACCGGCGGCGGCGAGGATGATGGCGTCGTATTCGCCGGCATCCAGCTTGGCGAGGCGAGTGTTGACGTTGCCACGCAGGTCGCGGATCACCAGATCCGGGCGGGCGGCGCGCAACTGGCACTGGCGACGCAGGCTGGAGGTGCCGACCACGGCCCCTTGCGGCAGCTCGGCAATGGCCTTGAAACGGTTGGAAACGAAGGCATCGCGGGGATCTTCCCGCTCGCAGATAGTGTGCAGGCCGAGCCCCTCGGGGAACTCCACCGGCACATCTTTCATGGAGTGAACGGCGATATCGGCTCGCCCTTCCAGCATGGCGGTCTCCAGCTCCTTGACGAACAACCCCTTGCCACCGACCTTGGCCAGCGGGGTATCGAGGATCTTGTCACCCTGAGTGCTCATGGGCACCAGTTCGACCTGCAACTGGGGGTGCAGGGCTTCGAGTCGGTCTTTGACAAAGTTGGCCTGCCACAGGGCCAGCGGGCTCTTGCGAGTGGCAATTTTCAGGGTTCGGGCTGCCATATCAATCAGTTGTTTCATTTTTAGAAGGACATCGATATTACCACCCTTTGCCCGGGCTTTCATGGCGGAGCCGGTAAAAGCGGGGCCAAGCTCAAAAATGCATGCTGAAAATGATTTTCATTAAGTATGGCTTGCTGTTTAATGCATTGAATAAATTGGAATTTAATAATTTTTCCTGATACTTGATGTGGTCATACCAGAAATAATCTGACGTTTAGCAGGACGTTTAGCTGAAGGCTTGTTTACCACTGCTGTTTGCATTGTTAACATGATCACACTTTTTTGACGTATCCCCCTTTTGGTGCGTCATTTTCACCTAGGTGATAGGCAGGGCATTGCAGGAACACATCGATGCGCTGGTTGCGAGTTATGACGACATTACCCGTCTCAAGACGCAACGGGCGTTAGGCCTCATGAGTCGCTACGGGCAGCAGGTATTCCAACTGCTGCCCGTCATGCTGCACTTCAATCACCCCCTGCTGCCCGGTTATGTCTCCGGTGATGTCCCCCATGGCATCTGGAGCTTCAGCGCCACCGCCGAGCAGCAAGCTTTTATCGATGACCTCTGTCGCAACGCCAACTGTCAGAGCGGTCTGGCAACCCATGATCGGGCCATTCAGGGGCTCTACTCCATGGGCAGCACCTCCTCCATCGGTCAGTGCTGCCACTCCGATCTCGATATCTGGGTCTGCCACGTGGCTGGTTTGTCGCAGGAGCGGCTCGATCTGCTGGAGCAGAAGTGCCGGTTGCTCTCCAAGTGGGCCGAACAGCGCGGTGTCGATCTCAACTTCTTCCTGATCCCGGAAGACAAATTCCGCCAGACCAACGATGCCCAGATGCAGGGGGAGAGCTGTGGCAGTGCCCAGCACCTGCTGCTGCTCGACGAATTCTACCGCAGCGCCATGCGTATCGCCGGCAAGCGGCTCATCTGGTATCTGGTCCCCGTTGAGTGTGATGATCACTACGACGACTATGTATACGGGCTGTTCGAGAGCGGCAAGCTCAAGCAGGATGACTGGCTCGATCTCGGCAGTTTTGACCGCATTCCGGCGGAAGAGTATTTCGGCTCCGCCCTGTGGCAGCTCTACAAGGGGATAGACTCCCCCTACAAGGCAGTGCTCAAGTCGGTGCTGATGGAGGCCTACTCCCACGAGTACCCCAACACTCGCTTACTGTCGATGATCAGCCGTGACTGGTTCCAGCACAACGAGGGGATGCACTACCGGCTCGACAACTACAGCCTGATGCTGGACAAGGTGACCAACTACCTCAAGTCCATCGGCGACATGGCGCGGCTCGATCTGGTGCGCCGCTGCTTCTACCTCAAGGTGTGCGATGGCCTCAGCCATCCCAAGGATGATCACTCCCCGGAGTGGCGCCGCGAACAGATAGGTCAGCTGGTCTCTTACTGGGGCTGGAGCCAGGAGAAGCTCTATCAACTCGATCATCGCCACGAGTGGAAGATCGAAGAGGTGAAGATCGCCCACGCAGAGCTGCTGGAAGCCCTGATGCAGAGTTACCGCAACCTGATCCAGTTCGCCCGCCGCAACAACATCAGCGAGTCGATCAACCCGGAAGATATCGGCATTCTGTCGCGCAAACTCTACGCCGCGTTCGAGAGCCTACCGGGCAAGGTGCAGCGGGTGAACCTCAAGATAGCGCCGGATCTCAGCGAGCCGGATCTCAGCTTCGTGCAGGTGCCCCACGGCCGCCTCAACCGAGCCGGCTGGTACCTCTACAAACATTCGTTGGAGCCGGTGGACATCATTGGCCGGGCACCGCTCGAGTTCAACGGCTACATCAGCAAGCTGGTCTCCTGGGCCTATTTCAATGATCTGCTGACCCCCCAGTCGCGGGTGCACCTCTTCAATCAGGGGTCGGATCTGCACATCGACAATTTGCACCAGTTCTGTCGTGATCTCTCCGGCTGCTTCCCCGAGAAGTACCCGCTGGCCACCAACCTGGCCCTCAGCCGCCCGTGCGAGATCCGTCAGCTCTCCATCTTCCTCAATCTGGAGATGGATCCGACCAGTCACTGGGTCGGTCAGGTGATCGAATTTGACGCCAATACTGTGGATGTCTTCTCGTTCGGCCGTAATCAGGAGTGTCTGGTGGGCTCGGTGGATCTGGTCTATCGCAACTCCTGGAGCGAGATCCGCACCCTGCACTTCCAGGGGGATGAAGCCGTGGTCGACGCCCTCACCACCATCCTTGGCAAGATGCATCAGGATGCGGCCGCCCCCGAGATGATCGAGGTGTTCTGCTACAGCCAGCACTTCCGAGCGCTGGTGAGCTCCCGCTTCCAGACCCTGGTGGCCGAGTGTATCGACCTGCGCCTTGCCCGCGACAAGCAGCAACTGGTCAAGACCATGGCCCTTGGCCGCGAGAAGTACGGCATCTTCTTCGAACGGCGCGGGGTGTCGGTGAAGAAGCTGGAAAATGCCATCGACTTCTACCGCCACATCTCCCACAACAAGTTGGATCACCTGCCGCTGCGGCTCGACAAGACCCACAGCCAGCATCTGCCGAGCATCGTCGATGCCTACGCCAGCGAAGGCCTGGTGCAGTTCTTCTTCGATACCCGGGATGCGGGCACCAACATCTATATCCTCGATGAGGCGAACCGGGTGGAGATCTACCAGCACTTCGCCGGCAACAAGGATGAGTTGGTGGCGGGAGTCAACCGTTTCTACACCTCCAATCACGAGCGGTTCAGCGATGATGGCCAGTTCATCAACTTCAACCTGCCCCAGTACTACGAGATAGTGCAGCAGGGTAACGAGCTGGCGGTGATCCCTTATCGCAGTCAGGGGGCCCTGCGCGAACAGGTGCCGCCCACCAAGGAAGTGGGCTGATCCGCCCGTTGGAATCACCATACAAAACGGCCTGCTGATGCAGGCCGTTTGCTTTCTCGGGGTGGCTCAGGTGCCGAGGCGGGCCAGCAACCAGCTGCGCATGTCGCCGAGCTGCGGGCGGCAGATTTCGTGGCGCATGGGGTACTCGTGCCACTCGGGGGCGAGCCCGGCACTTTCCAGCCGGTTCTTGGCATCCCACCCCAGCGACAGGCTCACCACATCGTCATAGATGCCGTGCATGTAGCAGATGGGCAGTGTGCGAGCGGCCTCGCTCATCTCGCTGAGCAATTTATCGGGGGCAGCCAGATAGGTGGACATGCAGAGCAGGCCAGCCAGCTTGGCCTGATAGCGCAGAGCTGTGAAGGAGGCGATCACCCCGCCCTGGGAGAAGCCGGCCAGCACAATGTGCTCGGGGGCAAACCCGTCGGCCACCAGTCGATCGAGCAGGGCGGCAATCTGGTCGGCTGACTCCCGGACATGGGACTCCACGGCCCGCTCGGCGGGATCCTCGAAGCTTTTGATGTCGTACCAGCCGCGCATCTTGTAGCCCATGTTAATGGTGATGGCTCGCTCGGGGGCATCCGGCAGCAGGTGACGTACCGGCAGATCGGCTGGCAAGTCCAGCGCATCCACCAGCGGGGCGAGACCGGCGCCGGAATCCCCCAGCCCGTGCAGCCAGATCACCGCGTGACGGGCGCCCTGTGGGTGCAGGTCGATCATGGAAACACCACCTCTTCGCCCGCCTGGGTGGTGCAGGATTTGCTCAACAGCGCCTTGAGTTCGTGGCCGAAGCGGTTGTCGATCCAGGTTTCACCCTGCACTTCGAAGTGGAAGCCGTTCTCGCGGGTAGCTACCCAAATCTGGTGCAGCGGCTCCTGCTTGTTGATGATGATCTTGGTCTTGTTCTCGAACGACAGGGTCAAGACACCCCCGTTGCGTTCGCAGTCGATATCCGGATACCCCTGGTCCAGGGTGTCTTCCACATATTGGAAAAAGGCGTCGGTCAGGGCGTGATACTCGTGATCCTTCATCGGTTTATCCTGTTGCTTTTAACAATGTGAGTGCGATTATAGAGGGCCAAAAATTTTTTCGCAGCGAACCATTATGATCACCCAGTTCACCAAGTGTCTGCTTGCCACTCTTCTCTCCCTCGGGTTGGCCGCCTGCGGTCTGAAGGGGCCGCTCTATATGCCGCCCCCCGAGCAACCCCAGAGCCAGAGTACACCGCAAACGGCACCGCCTGCGACCTCTGAGGCTGCCACCGAGGCCGCATCGCACTAAATTCAGGAAGGAACCGCCCCTTGGATCACTTTAACTACGACGCCGACGGCCAGCTTCAGGCCGAGCAAACCTCGCTGCAACAGCTTGCCGAGCAGTACGGTACCCCGCTCTACGTCTACTCCCGTGCGACCCTCGAGCGCCACTGGCATGCCTTCGACAAGGCGGCTGGCGATATTTCCCATCTCATCTGCTATGCGGTGAAAGCCAACTCCAACCTGGCGCTGCTCAACCTGCTGGCCCGCCTGGGCTCGGGGTTCGACATCGTCTCCGGTGGCGAGTTGTCGCGGGTGCTGGCGGCGGGGGGGGATCCGCGTAAAGTGGTCTTCTCCGGTGTGGCCAAGAGCGAGGCGGAGATGCGCCTCGCGTTGGAAAAAGAGATCCTCTGTTTTAATCTGGAGTCGGAAGCCGAGCTGGAGCGCCTCAACCGGGTGGCGGGCAGCATGGGCAAAAGGGCGCCAGTGTCGGTGCGGGTCAATCCGGATATCGATGCCGGCACTCACCCCTATATCTCCACCGGCCTCAAGCAGAACAAGTTCGGTATACCCATCGAGTTGGCTCCGGACATCTACCGCAAGGCGGCGGCGATGGCCAACATCGAGATCGTCGGGGTGGATTGCCATATCGGCTCGCAACTCACTGAATTGAATCCCTTTATGGAAGCGGCTGACAAGTTGCTGCGGCTGATCGATGGTCTGGCTGCAGAGGAGATTCATATCCATCATCTGGATGTGGGGGGCGGCCTCGGGGTCAACTATGGTTCCGAACAGCCACCACACCCCACCGAATATGCCGAGGCGCTCAAACAGAAGCTGGCGGGCCGGGATCTGACCCTGCTGTTCGAGCCGGGCCGGGCCATCGTTGCCAATGCCGGCGTACTGCTGACCCGGGTCGAGTACCTGAAACCGGGCGAGACCCGCAACTTCGCGCTGATCGATGCCGGCATGAACGACATGCTGCGCCCCTCGCTCTACGGTGCCTGGATGAACATCATCGAGGTGGATAGCCGTGCCGGTCATGCTCCTGCACTCTATGACGTGGTGGGCCCGGTGTGCGAGACCGGCGACTTCCTCGGCAAGGAGCGCACTCTGGCCATCGCCGAAGGTTCTTTGCTGGCAGTGCGCTCGGCCGGCGCCTACGGCTTTACCATGTCATCCAACTACAACACCCGTCCCCGTGCCGCCGAAGTGCTGGTGGATGGTGCCGAGTCGCACCTGATCCGCGAGCGGGAGCAGTTGGCCGATCTCTGGCGCGGTGAGCACCTGCTGCCCTGATGGCGCAGGCTGGGACAATGATTTCATAACGGTTGACGGTGAGTTTTTACAGCCCTAACAGCACAGGAATGCACGATGTTGATAGATTTTTCCAAGATGCATGGGGCTTTGGACAACGACTTCATGGCGCTTGGCGACCCTTGGTTCGGTGAATTTTTACAGCCCTAACAGCACAGGAATGCACGATGTTGATAGATTTTTCCAAGATGCATGGCTTGGGCAACGACTTCATGGTGGTGGATGGCGTCACCCAGAAGGTATTTTTCAGCAATGACGTCATCAAGAAGCTGGCAGATCGCCACTTCGGGATCGGCTTTGACCAACTGCTGCTGGTGGAGCCCCCCTATGACCCTGAACTCGACTTTCACTATCGCATTTTCAATGCCGATGGCAGCGAGGTGGAGCAGTGCGGCAACGGCGCCCGCTGTTTTGCCCGTTTCGTGCGACTCAAGGGGCTGATTAACCGGGATCGCATCGCGGTCAGTACCGCCCGGGGCCGCATCGTGTTGCAGCTGGAGGGGGAGAATCAGGTCACGGTCAACATGGGTGTTCCCCAGTTTGAGCCGGGCAAGATCCCGTTCCGGGCCCAGAAGGCGGAAAAAACCTATCTGCTGCGGGCGCAGGAGCATACCGTGATGTGTGGCGTGGTCTCCATGGGCAATCCCCACTGTGTCATCGAGGTGCCTTCGGTCGCCGATGCGCCGGTCGAGACGCTCGGTGCCATCATGGAGCGCCACGAGCGTTTTCCCGAGCGGGTCAACGTCGGTTTCATGGAGATGGTCAACGCCACCGAGATCAAGCTGCGTGTATTCGAGCGGGGCTGTGGCGAGACCCTGGCCTGCGGTACCGGTGCCTGTGCGGCGGCGGTGATTGGCATCAGTCAGGGCAAGCTCAAGGAGCGGGTCACCGTCAGTCTGCCGGGCGGCAAGCTGACCATCGCCTGGAAGGGGCCGGGCCAGCCGGTCTATATGACAGGCCCCGCCGAGCATGTGTTTGACGGCCAGATAGAGGTTTAGCCAATAAAGGTTCAGGTACGGGGGGCGCAGGCCCCCTTTGCCCATGATGTCGGGGCAGCGAGTCCCATTTCTCTGATGGATCAACCAATTTATGAGCGAACTCAAACGGCAGGAGCAATCGGTGGATGAAGCCACTGTGCTGGAGTACCTGGCCCGTTATCCCGAGTTTTTCCAACGCCATGCCGCCGTGCTGGACAGGATCCGCATTCCCCATGAACGCAAAGGGTCGGTCTCGCTGGTCGAGCGCCAGCTGGAACGTCAGCGCGAGCGGATCGAACAGCTGGAGCAGGAGATCACCGAATTGATGGGGATCGCCAGCGAGAACGAGCGGATCTTCCGGGTCTATGCCGATCTCTACGGTGAGCTCTATGGCTGCCAGACCCTGTTCGAGGTGAGTGCCGTGATGGGCAAGGCCTTCGTCCAGCGGCTGCGCCTGACCGGGTTGCGGCTCTGGCTCAATCCCAAGAAGTTTACCCTGAGCGGGCCAGAGCAGCGTTTTCTGGCGCAGGGCAAGCAGCTCGAATCCCTGCTGGGTCAGCGTCTGCCGGGGCAGGATTACTACTTTGGCCGACTGAGCCAGAGCGAGAAGCAGGCGCTGTTTGGCCACGATGTGCTGGTCAACTCGGTGGCCCTGATGCGGCTCGGCGATCTCGGTGTGCTGGCCTTCGCCAGCTCGGATCCCGGCCACTTTACTCCCCACAACGACACCCTGCTGCTGGGCCAACTGGGGCGCCTGCTGCAACTGCGTCTGCCCGAGTTGGCTCATGGCTAGAACACCGGCCAGGGCGCCCGCCAAAGCTCCCGTCGTCGCACCGCCACTGCCTGCGGAACTGGCGGACGAGCTGGCGGCCTTTATCGAATACCTGAGGGTCGAGCGTCAGCTCAGCCCTCATACCCGCAATAACTATCAAGCCCATCTGGAGGCGATGACCGCCGAGCTGGTGGCCCTGGGGCTCACTGACTGGGGTCGGCTCGAGGCGAGTCAGGTGCGCACTCTGGTGACCCGGATGCACAAGGCGGGCCTTGCTCCTCGTTCCCTTTCCACCAAGGTCTCGGCCCTGCGCAGCTTTTGCGACTGGCAGGTGCGGCAGGGGCGGCTGACCGCCAATCCGGCCCGTGGCATCGTCACCCCCAAACAGGGGCGACCGCTGCCGAAAAACCTCGATGTGGACGAGATGCACCAGCTGCTCAACATCACCGACGAGCAGGATCCGCTGGCGGTGCGGGATCGCGCCATCATGGAGCTGATGTACTCTTCAGGGCTGCGTCTCGCCGAGCTGGTGGGGATCAATCTGGTGGATCTGAAGCTCGACGACCGTCAGCTCAAGGTGACCGGCAAGGGCTCGCGGGAGCGGGTGCTGCCCATCGGCCGGATGGCGGTCGAGTGGCTGCAGAAGTGGCTCAAGGTGCGCCCGCTGCTGGCCGGGGACGAGAGCGAGGCGCTGTTTGTCTCCAGCCGCAAGCAGCGGCTGTCGGCCCGCTCGGTGCAGGCCCGCCTCGATGGCTGGGGCAACAAGCAGGCGCTCAACGCCCACGTCCACCCCCACAAACTGCGCCACAGCTTCGCCACCCATATGCTGGAGTCCTCCGGCGATCTGCGGGCGGTGCAGGAGCTGCTGGGACATGCCGACCTGTCAACTACCCAGATCTATACCCACCTCGACTTCCAGCATCTGGCCAAGGTTTACGACAGCGCTCACCCAAGGGCCAAGCGTGACCCGGATGCGCAGGACGATGAATAACGGGCCCTGAGCCCCGTTGCAGAGGAGAGTCCATGCACTTCTATCGCCGCTGGCAGCCGGTTGCTGCCATCTCGTTTGACCTCGATGACACCCTTTATGACAACGGCCCCGCCATCGTGCGTGCCGAGCAGTGGATGTTGAGCCATCTGCGCAGCGAATATCTGGCCACCGCCATGCTCGACAAGCCGCGCTGGCTGGAGCTAAAACGCGCCGTGTTGCTGGCCAACCCCGAGCTGCGCCACGATGTCAGCCTGGCGCGCCAGCAGACCATCCGTACCGCCATGGTGGAGGGGGGGATGGCTGACCAGCAGGCCAGCCGTGAGGCGGAGCAGGTCTTTGCTGCGTTTCTGGCAGAGCGCTCGAAGATCGAGGTGAGCGAGTCCACTCATCAGCTGCTGGCCAGACTGGCCGAACGCTACCCGCTGGTGGTCATCACCAACGGTAATCTGGATCTGGCGCAGGCAGGGCTGGATCGCTACTTCACGCTGGTCTGCAAGGCGGGGGCGGGCGCCAGAATGAAACCGGCACCGGATATGTTTGAGCAGACCAGGTGCGCCCTCAAGCTGCCAGCGGAGCGGATCCTCCATGTGGGGGATCATCCCGAGACCGATGTGCTGGGTGCTCGTCTGCACGGCTTTCGCGCCGCCTGGCTCAACGAGCGGCAGCAGCCGTGGCAGCAACTGCAACTGCTGCCGGACGTAGAGTTGAATGCGTTGGGGGAGCTGGCTGATTTGTTGCTGTGACGGTTGTCATGCCTCGCGGCCGATGAGGCGCAGACGGCGGGCCGAGCCAAGGTTTGTGACCGTCTAGCCCGAGATCACCTTATCCTCTTGCGCCAAATAGCTTCATCAATTTATCAAAGAGATCAAGCTGTTGTGGTGGCCGCCTCATCGACTCAGCCTCTCGTGCCAGCAAGGCCTGCTGCTCTTGCTGGCGATCGCTCAGTACCCGATAGAGGGGCTCGACGAGCGACTCGCGCTGGGCGACCAGCTCCTGAAACATGGTCTGATTGATGCGATAGGTTTCGACTGCCCCCAGGGCGCGCACGGTAAAAGAGCTGGGCTCGCCGGTGAGCATGCTCAGCTCGCCGAAGAAGTCCCCCCCCTGCAGGGTGCCGAGCCACAGCTCCCGTTCTTCCAGATTGATCAGCATCTCGGCATCGCCTCGCACCAGCACGAACAGCCAACCCGAGATCTCTCCCTGCTCCAGCATGATATCGCCGCTGACAAAGGGGGCAAACTTCACCTGGTCCGCCAGCTGGGTCAGTTCCTGCGCCTCCAGCATGGCAAACAGCGGCAGCTTGCGCAGGGTGGCGGTGCGTTCGACCGTGTGGCGCTTGTGGCGCGCATCCTGATGTTGTTTCTCCTTGCTCATGAAGACGTTGAAGATCGGCGGGGTGAGGCGGCGATCGTTGCGACGCAGGGCAGCATCGATCAGGCTGCGCACCATGGAGTCGGTCGGATCGTCGCGAGCCAGATCGGTCAGCCAGTAGCGCACTGCATAGCGGGCAATCCCCCCCTCGACATTCATCAGCAGGCAATCCGGTTGGGGATGCTTGGCGACGCAGGGGAGCTTGGTCTCTCGCAGGGATTTCTCGATCAGGGCGATGATCTGGGTCGGCAGGGTATCCAGGGTCAGATCGAACCAGACCCAGCGTCGCCACTGCAGCGGCTCGCCACGGCGACGCCCGAGCACGGTGAAGCGCTGTTTGAGCAGATGGCTGTTGGGTATGACCACTGTTTCCCAGTTGCGGGTCTCGATGGTGGTAGCACGCCAGTTGATCTCCACCACCCGGCCCTGGGTGGTGTCTACTTGCAGCCAGTCCCCGATGGCGATGGAGTTGTCGAGCTGAATGGAGACCCCGGCCAGCAGGTTGCCCAAAGTATCCTGCATGGCGAAGGCGATGACCGCGGTGATCACCGCCGAGGTGGTGACTATCTCCCCGAGCGCCATGCCGGAGGCGTAGAGGCGAAACAGACCCCAGCCGATATAGCCGATGGTGATGACGATGTCGGCGATGATCCGCGGGATGCGGATCTGGCAGAGGGGCAGCAGAAATTCGAACAGCAGTATCCCCCACACTTTGACCAATATCAGGCCCGCCAGCAGGGTGGAGATCTCGATCAGTAATTGATGAGGCAACGGCTGTTTGAACCAGCCCCCTCCCAACTGGATCAGCAGGATCACGACAGTGCTTATCATCACGAAGGTGAGCTCCGAAAGCAGCTCACGCCGTTGCCCGGGGCGGCGCCAGAAGTGGATCAGCATCAGAGAGAGGGTGAGCAGGGTCCAGAACGGGTGTTCGCGGATCCATATCTGTGTGGGTAGCGCAGTGAGGTTGTCGCTGAACATGACGGCCCCTTGTGATGGTTTTATTTCCAGCATAGCCGTTCCGGCACGGGGAAATGGTGCGTTGTGGCAGCAATTTATTTATCCTGTGCAGAACCGGGCAAAGGAGTGCGATTAAGTGAGATTTTCAAAGAAAATCATCTGTTTGATGGTTATGTTGCCATTGACTGGCTGCGATCTGCTGGTCGACAAGTACCGGGTCGAATTCCGGGATGGGTCCTGGCGCGAGATCGTCATTACCCCCTTCTCCAGTGAGGCGCACTGGCGCGAGGGGTGTGCCACCGGTGAGGTGCTGAGCGATATGAAGGTGCCCATCAAACGGGGTGACACGGTCAATGGCCGCGAGCAGTTGCTGATCGGCGGCGAGAAGTTCGAGCTGGAGGAAAACAACCTCTACCGCAGCAATGGCATGGTGTTTGGTCACTCGCCTGATCATATCCAGCGCGGGCTCAAGGGGATGGATATCTGCCGTACCCTGCGCCCCGAGCGGGGTGGGTTGCCCAAACTCAAGGCGCGAGGTTTCGGTGACTGAGCTGTCTGGGCTTAGCCTTTAGCCGTCAATGTGCAGCGCTGGCGGCAGGCATCGCCAAAGGCCTGGAAAATCTTGATGGAGTGAGGGTTTTCGTTGGCTTTCCACTCCGGATGCCACTGTACCGCCAGCAGGAAGGGTGAGAGTGTGGGGGCATGCAGTGCCTCGATCAGCCCATCTTCGGCGTGCGCCAGCGGTTCCAGACCCGCGCCAAGACGGTCGATCCCCTGGCCATGCAGGGAGTTGACCGTTATCTGTTCTGCCCCCATCAGTTCGGCAAACCAGCTGCCCGGCAGCAGTTCAATCTGATGGCTCGGCCCATACTGATCGTCGACCGGGTCGTCGGCATCCTCTCTGTGGTCGTCATAGCCCGGCTCGTTGTAGACCTTCTGATGGATATCCCCCCCCAGAGCCACGTTGATCTCCTGCATGCCGCGACAGATCCCGAGGATCGGCAAGCCACGGGCGAGGGCTCCCTTGATGAGGGGCAGGTCAAACCGGTCGCGATCCTTGTCTTGCTGCTTCTCCGGGGTGAGGTTCTCCTGGCCGTAGAGGGCAGGGTCTATGTTGGAACCAGCCCCGCTCAGATAGACCCCGTCGGCCAGATCCAGATATTGCTCCAGATCAGCGGTGCTGCAGCAGGTGGGCACCAGCAGCGGAACGCAGCTGCTGATCTCGACCAGCGGCATGATGTATTTGTGGGTCATCACCTGATAGGCGTGGCCGTTGCGGGGCTGGGCGCCCATGGTCATCAATACGACGGGTTTACGGTTGGTAAAGGGTGTGGGATTGGGCATAGGGCACCTTGGCTATCCTTGGTGGTGAAGTTTCGTCCTGTGCCTTGGGCAAGCCCTTGCAACGCCATGTTTGGCAAAGGCATGCCGAAGGCATGATCTC
Source organism: Aeromonas fluvialis (assembly GCF_000819885.1). Lineage (GTDB taxonomy): Bacteria > Pseudomonadota > Gammaproteobacteria > Enterobacterales > Aeromonadaceae > Aeromonas > Aeromonas fluvialis. The sequence continues at coordinate 91,446 of NZ_CDBO01000067.1, read as the reverse complement.
GCAATCCCGTGTTGCATGGGGTCAGCATCATCGATCGGAGCGGACAGCAACAGCCGGGATCTTCTTTCCAGTCTGCCAATGCTGTTCAATATGTCAAACGAAATGATGCGATACTGTTAACGGGTGTAATGCAGATATTGCTTGATTACGCATCTTATGGGTGTTTTGCGCGTATGGGTCGCCATCAGGATGAACCATGTGGTGGATATATTAAACGCACAGCGGGCGGGGGGATCAAGGGGGAGGGGGAGTGACAAACACGCCTCCGCAGGGGTGGCGTGTTTCGGGGATCACAGCAGATCTTCAATCTCGCCGCGCAGATACTTGTACATCTCACGATAGGCGACCGGCGGTGTGTTCAGCTCCCGCTCTTTGTTGGCGGTGCGGATCAGCTGGCGCAGCTTCTGGCGATCCAGATCGTGGAACTGGGCCATCAGTTCGTTGAGGGCGCTGTCACCTTCGGTGATCAGACGTTCGCGCCACTGTTCCAGACGATGCAGGCGGGCATTCACTGTGGAGTGACGATTCTTGAAGATCGACAGGGCTTCGACGATTGGCTCCACGTCGCGGCTACGCATCAGACGGCCGATGAACTGCAGGTGGCGGCGGTAGGATTCGTCTTTCTTCGGTTTGAGTTTGCGACCCAGTTCGACAGCCTCGGCAAGCTCTTCATCCATAGGCACTTTTTCCAGTTCGCTATGGCTAAGGTTGACCAGATCATCGCCCATCTTCTGCAGGGCTTCGGCGTCGCGCTTGAGCTGGCTTTTACTGGGGCCCCAGTCTTCGAACTCGTTGTCGTCTTGATATTGACTCATCGGTCTCTTGATTCCTGTCATTCACGTTTGGTGGATATGTTACCAGCTTCTCCCGCTGGGCGCAGGGGTCTGATATGCTTAGCCCCTTTCCTTCTTTGATACAGATGTGAGTTATGGATCAGCAAGACCAAATCCGCCAGGATCAAGCCCATCTCGAGGCCGTGGTTGCCGAAGCCCTGGAGATAGCCAAAGGACTGGGCGCCTCGCTGGCCGAAGTCTCCATCAGCAAGCAGACCGGGTTATCGGTGAACACCCGGGGTTGTGAACTGGAAAGTATTGAATTCAATAAGGATGGTGCCCTCGGCATCGCCGTCTATCGCGATGGCTGCAAGGGTTCATCCTCGACCACAGATCTGAGCAAGCCTGCCATTCGCGCCGCCGTGGAAGCAGCCATCGAGATTGCCCGTCACACCTCGGCCGACGATTGCGCCGGTCTGGCAGATGCCGACCTGCTGGCCTGGGATGCCCCCGATCTGCAACTGTGCCACCAGGTCGAACTGGATCCCCAGCGCGGCATCGAGTTGGCCATCGAGTGTGAGCGACTGGCGCTCGGTCGTGATGCCCGCATCAAACACTCCGACGGCGCCGGTTTTTCCAGCCACCTCGGCATCAAGGTCTATGGCAACAGCCACGGTTTCGTCAAAGGCTACGCGGCGTCGCGCAACTCCCTGAGCTGCGTGCTGATCGGCGAGCAGGATGGCGACATGCAGCGGGATTATGGCTACTCCTCCAGCCGCACCCTGGACGGGCTCTGGAGCCCGCAGCGCATCGCGGACGAGGCGGTGGAGCGTACCGTCTCCCGCCTCGGCGCCCGCAAGATTTCCACCCGCCATGCACCTGTGCTGTTCCATCCTGATACCGCTTCCGGCCTGTGGGGCCATCTGGTGATGGCCATCAGCGGCGGCAACCTCTATCGCAAGTCGAGCTTCCTGCTGGACAAATTGGGCAAGCAGATCCTGCCCGAGTGGCTCAGCATTCAGGAGTTTCCCCACCTGCTGGGCGGGCTGGCCAGTACCCCGTTCGATGGCGAAGGGGTGCGTACCCGCGACATGGATATCATCCGTAACGGCGAGCTGATGAGCTGGCTGCTTACCTCCTACTCCGCCCGCAAGCTGGGGCTGACCACCACGGGCCATGCCGGTGGCATCCACAATTGGCAGGTCTCCACGACCGGTCAGGATTTTAAGGGCATGCTGAAAGAGATGGGCACCGGTCTGCTGGTGACCGAGCTGATGGGGCAGGGGGTCAATATCGTCAATGGTGACTACTCCCGCGGTGCCGCCGGTTTCTGGGTCGAGAATGGCGAGATAGCCTATCCGGTCGAGGAGATCACCATCGCCGGCAATCTGGCCGAGATGTTCAGCCACATCGTGGCGGTGGGCTGTGACGAGGATGAGCGTTCCAGCCTCAAGACCGGCTCGGTGCTGGTGGAAAATATGAAGCTGGCGGGTCACTGATCCCCGCGTCAGCAGAGTCGATATCAATAAATGAATAAAAAGAGGGCCGCAATAGCGGCCCTCTGTCTCATTTGCCCGGCGAATTAACTCGCCTTGACGCTGCGGCGGCGCTGCAGCCAGACGATCGCCCCGAACAGCAGGAAGCCGGGGATCCACATCCACTCCTTGCGCCAGCGATCGGTGGGCGCCTTGACGGCGAGGATCTCCTGATCGAACTCCAGCCCCATGGTGGTGGCCGGGCTGCCAAAGGCGACGTTGTCGATCAGCGTCTTGCCATCCTGCTCATAGAGACTCAGCCCCAGATTGGCCAGCCGCTCCTCGCCATCCGCCCCATCCGGTACGGCGACCAGCAGGGTGAAGTTGCGCGGTTTGCCCACCGCATCTTCACCAAGGATCCGTAGCCGCAGGGTGCTCTCTGCCTCGACTTCACCCATGGTTTGGGCCAGCTGGGCAGGCGGGGTTTCGCGGTAGGGATCATGCACCATGTCCATCCAGAAACCGGGGCGGAACAGGGTAAAGGCGACCAGCAGCAGCAGCACGCTCTCGTACCAGCGGCTCTTCACCAGGAAGTAGCCCTGAGTCGCGGCGGCGAAGATCAGCATGGCGATGGTCGCCACGATGAAGATCAGCACCCCGTGGGCGAAGTCTACGTTTATCAGCAGCAGATCAGTGTTGAAGATGAACAGGAACGGCAGTGCCGCGGTTCGCAGGCTGTAGTAGAAGGCAGTGACCCCGGTCTTGATGGGATCGCCCTTGGAGACGGCGGCGGCCGCGAAGGAGGCCAGACCCACCGGTGGCGTCACATCCGCCATGATGCCGAAGTAGAAGACGAACAGGTGCACTGCGATAAGCGGCACGATCAGCCCGTTTTGCTGCCCCAGTGTCACCACCACCGGCGCCAGCAGGCTGGAAACGACGATGTAGTTGGCGGTGGTGGGCAGCCCCATGCCGAGGATCAGGCTCAGCAGGGCGGTGAGCAGCAACATCAGCAGCAGGTTGCCCATGGAGAGGAGCTCCACCAGATCCGCCAGTACCAGGCCCACCCCGGTCTGGGAAACGGCCCCCACGATAATCCCGGCGGTCGCGGTGGCAATCCCGATACCGATCATATTACGGGCACCGGCGACCAGTCCCTCCCGCAGATCCACCACGCCATCGGCAACGGTGCCGTAGTCATGTTTGCCGTCGGTGCGCAGCCAGTTGAGCAGGGGGCGCTGGGTCAACAGGATGATCACCAGCATCACGGTGCCCCAGAAGGCTGACAGGCCCGGAGAGAGGCGCTCGATCATCAGGCACCATACCAGTACCACCACCGGCAGCAGGAAGTGCAGGCCGGAGAGCAGCACGGCGCGAGTGTTGGGCAACTCGGTGAGCGGCTTGTCGGGATCTTCGGCGGGCAGCGGTTCATTGCTGGCGGCGATCTTCAACAGAGCCACATAGGTGGCAGCCAGCAGTACCGAGATCCCCGGCAGGGCGTAGTCACCCAGCGCCGGCTTGAGCCAGCCGAGGCCATAGTAGACCGCCATCGACAGGCCGCTGATGAGGGCCGCGCCAAAGGCGAAACCGGTCAGGCGACGCAGCCAGGGTTTCGGTTGATGGTTGCCGATGGGCTGCATGCCCAGTTTCAGCGCCTCCAGATGGACGATGTAGAGCAGCGCGATATAGGAGATGGCTGCCGGCAGGAAGGCGTGTTTGATGATATCGACGTAGGGGATGCCGACGTACTCCACCATCAGGAAGGCGGCGGCCCCCATCACGGGCGGCATGATCTGGCCGTTGACCGAGGAGGCCACTTCGACAGCCCCGGCTTTCTCGGAGCTGAAACCCACCTTCTTCATCATCGGGATGGTGAAGGTGCCGGTGGTCACCACGTTGGCAATCGACGAGCCGGAAATCAGACCGGTCAGGCCGGACGCCACCACCGCCGCCTTGGCCGGGCCGCCACGCAGGTGGCCGAGCAGGCTGAAGGCGAGCTGGATGAAGTAGTGACCGGCACCGGCCCGCTCCAGCAGGGCGCCGAACAGCACAAACAGGAAGACGAAGCTGGTGGAAACCCCGAGAGCGATGCCAAACACCCCTTCGGTGGTGATCCACTGGTGGTTGGCCAGCGCGGTGAAGCTCACCCCGCGGTGGGCCAGCAGTCCCGGCATCCAGGGGCCCGCCAGACTGTAGATCAGAAAGACGATGGCAATGACGACCAGGGCTGGTCCCAGGGCGCGGCGCGCCGCTTCCAGCAATAGCGGTATGCCGATACAGGCGGTCACCAGATCGGCTGTGGTGAGGGTGCCGGGACGCAGGGCCAGCGCTTCATACATCACGAATAGGTAAGACGCGGCGCCAGCGGCAATCAGGCCGAGGGCAATATCGCCGAGGGGCACCCGATCCCGCGGCGAAGAGCGAAATGCCGGGAATACCAGAAAAGCCAGCAACAGGGCGAAGGTGAGGTGAATGGCGCGGGTTTCGGTGTCATTGAGTACGCCAAACCCCACCATGAAGGGGAGTGGCGAGGCGATCCAGAGCTGGAACAGGGACCAGGCCAGCGCCAGCGCTGTGATGAGCCAGCCCATGATGCCCAGCGGCAGGCGAGCGCCCACGTCCTGGGCGATCAGTTCCTCGGTAGAGAGTTGTTTGTCTTGCATAGGGTCAACTTGTGCCATCGAGTACAACAAAAACGACACCCGCCGCCGCAAACTGCGCAGCCAACGGGTGTCGAAGCAGTGACAAAGGCCCCGGGGCCTTCAATCAGAGCCAGCCGCGCTCTTTGTAGTAGCGGGCAGCCCCTTCATGCAGCGGAGCGGAGAGCCCCACCTTGATCATGTCGGCCTCTTTCAGGTCGGCAAAGGCCGGGTGCAGGCGCTTGAAGCGATCCAGGTTGTCAAACACCGATTTGACCAGCTGGTAGACCACTTCCGGATCGGTTTTGGCACTGGTGGAGAGCACCGCCTTGCCACCGATGGAGGGGGTCGGCTTGTCGCTGCCCTTGTAGAGGCCGCCCGGGATCTCGGCTTTGGTGTAGTAGCTCTTCTCGGCCAGCAGCTTGTCGATGTCAGCGCCGGTCACCGGTACCAGTACCGCATCGGTCGTGGTGGAGGCTTCCTGAATGGCACCATTCGGGTGACCGACGAAATAGCTCATGGCGTCGATGTTGTTGTCCCCGAGGGCGGAGGCCTGTTCGGCCGGTTTCAGCTCGGAGACCAGACCGAAGTCGCCCTTCTTCCAGCCCTTGACCGCCATGATCTCTTCCATGGTGTCACGCTGGCCGGAGCCCGGGTTGCCGATGTTGACGCGCTTGCCCTTCAGATCGTCGAAGCCGGCGATGTTGGCGTCCTTGCGGGCCAGGATGGTGAACACTTCGCTCTGCAGAGAGAAGACGGCACGGATGTCATCCATGGCCCCTTCGGCCTGGAACGGGGGTAGCCCCTTTATCGCCTTGAATTGATGGTCGGATTGCATGATGCCGAAGTTGAATTCGCCACTGCGAATGCCGTTGACGTTGGCGACACCGCCGCCGCTGGCCGGGGCGTTGCACTTGATCTCATGCTCGGTGGAACCACGATTGAGGAAGCGGCAGATAGACTGGCCCGCCACGTAGTAGACGCCGGTCTGGCCGCCGGTACCTATGGTCACGAAGCGCTCCTGCGCCTGTACCGGACCACCGAATGAGATACCGACCAGAGCAGTCGACAGGGCACACGCCAAGGTTAATCCTTTCATTTTTTCTCCCTTTTCTTTGATTTTGTTTATCCGATCCCCGGATAAATTGATGGCAACCCCGTTCTGCGCCGGGCTTGCCCGCTCTTCTCGTTGCACGAAAGGGGGGAATGATCACCCCTGTCGGCGGTCACCCTCATCCCTGTGGTGAGGCTACCGACCTCCTGTCGGTCTAAGATAAATTGGCCCCTTAGGGGCCAAATAAAAAGTTGTAAGCACTCCGATTAAGCACATTACCCCAACATAAATCAAACGAAATGGCAAAATCATGGAGTTAAATCTTGAGAAACATGACCTCGATCATTCATTCTCTAGCCGAAGATTAATTTGTTGTGAAGGGAAATGGAAGAGGGAAAAACTAGGTGGGATTCTTATGCGGCCCTTGCGTGGCAAGGGCCGGCGTCATGCTGGTTCAGTTGGCCGGGGTGGCCAGATCCAGGATAAAGGCGTATTCCAGTGCGATATCCTCGTAGGCTTTGAAGCGGCCCGACTTGCCGCCGTGGCCGGCATCCATGTCGGTGTTCAGTAACAACTTGTTATCATCCGTCTTCAGCTCGCGCAGCTTGGCGACCCACTTGGCGGGCTCCCAATACTGCACTTGCGAGTCGTGCAGCCCGGTGGTGACCAGCAGGTTGGGGTAGGCTTGTGCCTTGACCTGATCGTAGGGGCTGTAGGACTTCATGTAGTCGTAGTAGCGCTGCTGGTTCGGGTTGCCCCACTCGTCATACTCCCCGGTGGTGAGGGGAATCGATTCGTCCAGCATGGTGGTGACCACATCGACGAAAGGCACCTGCGCCACCACGCCGCGATAGAGTTCGGGTGCCTGATTGATGACGGCCCCCATCAGCAGGCCACCGGCGCTGCCGCCCATGGCGTAGACCTGATCTCTGGCACCATAACCCTGTGCGACCAGCGCCTTGGTGACATCGATAAAGTCATTGAAAGTATTCTGCTTTTTCAGCAGTTTGCCATCTTCGTACCAGTGACGGCCCAGCTCTTCGCCACCCCGGATATGGGCGATGCCGTAGACGAAACCGCGATCCAGCAGGCTCAGGCGCGAGCTGCTGAAGTCGGGATCCATGCTGGCGCCGTAGGATCCATAACCATAGACCAGCAACGGATTCTTGGGCGCATCGGTCTGCTCTTTCTTGAACTTGTCCTTGCGATAGACCAGCGACACCGGCACCGATACACCGTCGCGGGCGGTCACCCAGAGTCGCTCGCTGGCGTACTGGTCGGCCTTGAAGCCTGCCACCGGCTGCTGCTTGAGCAGGGTGCGCTTGCCGCTCGCCATATCCAGCTCATAGGTGGAGGCAGGGGTGGTCATGGAGGAGTAGCCATAGCGCAGGGCACTGGTATCCGGCTCCGGGTTGTAGGCGAGCCAGGTAACGTAGGCGGGGTCGTCGAAGGCGATCTCCTTCTCGTCGCCGCTCTGCCAGTTGATCTGGCGCAGTCGGGTCAGCCCCTTGCTGCGCTCTTCCAGTACCAGCCAATCCTTGAACAGGGCGTAGCTCTCCAGCAGCACCTCCGGATTGGGGGCGATCACCGCCTTCCAGCGATCGACCGGGCTCTCTTTGGTCTCGTAGAGGCCGAAGTTCTTGCCGTCCTTGTTGGAGCGCACATAGAAGCGGCCACGGTAGTGATCCAGGCTGTATTCGTGATCCACCTGACGGGGCAGGAACAGGCGGGGGGCGTGCTCCGGCTGGTTGGCATCGATCAGCCGCGCTTCGCCGGTGGTGGTGCTGGAGAGGGCGATGACGATGAAATCTTCCGAGGTGGTGGCGTAGAGGCTGACGTAGAAGGCGTCATCCTTCTCCTCGTAGACCAGCTTGTCCGTGGCCGGATCCATCCCGAGCGTGTGGCGATAGACCTGATACGGAAGCAGGGTCTGCGGGTGCTTGCGCACATAGAAGACGGTCTTGTTGTCGTTGGCCCATACCAGATTGCCGGAGGTATTTTCCAGTTGGTCGGTGGCCCACTGACGGCTCTCCAGATCGAGGAACTGGATCCGGTACTGACGGCGGGAGAGGAAATCTTCCGCCACCGCCAGCCAGCGGTTGTTGCGGCTCACTTCCAGCGCCCCAAGAGCGTAGAATTCATGCCCTTCTGCCCGCTGGTTGCTGTCGAGCAGCAGCTTGGATTCCTGCTCTCCCAGCTTGGTACGGGAGTAGATGCCGTACTCCTTGCCCGGCTCATAGCGGGTCTGGTAGCGGTAGCCGTTCTTCACATAGGGCACCGACTCATCCTGCTGGGGAATGCGGGCCACCATCTCCTGGTAGAGTTGCTCGCGCAGTGGCTTGATTGGCTTGAGCATGGCCTCGGTGTAGGTATTCTCGGCCTCGAGGTAGGCCAGCACCTCGGGGTTCTGGCGCTCGTCATCGCGCAGCCAGTAGTAGTTGTCGATGCGCTTATCCCCATGTTTTTTCAGGGGGTGGGGGTGTTTGGCGGCCACGGGCGGCTGGTTTGGGTTTTCGTTTGTCAGCATGGCGGGCTCTTGGTTGGCATAAGAACAGGGGAGGAGTGTCAGAAAGGCTAACAGCAGAGCTCCTCGGGAAAAGGTAAACATCTCGCATCCTTGGCGCTGGAAAAGGTTAGTTGACCTGAGCATCGGCTCCATGAATTGGCGTTAAATCTGCCCCTTGTTGCCGGTGGTTGCAAGCAATCCCTTGTTATTGCAGGAAATGTAATCAAAAAAGCCGCTATCTCGCGATAGCGGCCCTCTTTCTGGCCATGAGCGGCAAGCGTCCGCTCAGGTGTGCCTCACATGATATGGGAGTGCCCTCTCATGACCAGTTTTCGTCAGCCGGGGTAGCTCGACCAGCGGTTGGTCGCGCCCTCGTTGCTGATACTCAGTACCTCATAGGGATGGCCCGGAATATCCATGCCCGGTGCACTCTGGGGCATGCCCGGAATGGTCAGGCCACGGATCGCCGGTTTTTCCCTGAGCAGCTTCTGCACATCGGCGGCCGGGACATGCCCCTCGATCACATAGCCATTGACGATTCCGGTATGGCAAGAGGCCAGTTCCGGCGCGATACCGTATTGCTGTTTTACTGCGCCGAGCTGTTCGGTTTCGATGACTTCGAGTTCGAAGCCATTCTGCTCCATGTGCTCGTTCCAGTTTTGGCAGCAGCCACAATATTTGGATTTGTAGACGGTCATCTTCTCGGCCGCGAGAGCCGAAAAGCTGACGGTACCGGCCAGCATGGCCAGTAACAGGGGTTTGTACATCACTCACCTCAGATTTAAAGAAAAGATGCCCGATACGGGATGCGTTTCAGATCTGGGTGCGTGGGGGACGTTCGAGCCGCTCGCACGGGGCGTCCGGCATAAAGAGAGAGGGGGAGGCGAAGTCGGGGCTATCCGGTTCCAGCATGGCAACCGTCAGGCTGTCGCTGCTCACCAGCGTCATCGAGAGGGCGGTGGTAAAGCTGCCGCAGGGCATCGCTTTTTCCAGGGTACGCTCGCTCTGGCTGCAGTGGGTGGTCAGGGTACAGAGGTCGGTTGCGGCCCGGCTGCCAAACGACATCAATACCAGCACCAGACTCCACAAGGGGAGCCAGCGACGGGCGTGAGCGAGTTGGCGACGGGTGAGAACCATGGAATGACTCGGAAAAAACAAGGGGCACATGGTAACCCTGTGCCCCGGGGGAGGGTCAAGCCCTCCCCATGGTGTCAGTCAGCCCGGATTAAGATTGCTGACGGGTCGCCGCCAGCACGATCTCGCGCACGCAGACGTTGGCTGGCTGGTTCCAGGCGTAGAGCACGGCATCGGCGATCACTTCCGGCGCAATGACGCCGCCCATCTGATCTTTCCAGTCGTGGTAACCGGCCTTGATGCTCTCGTCAGTGGTATGGCTGAGCAGCTCGGTCTCGACCGCACCAGGGGCAATGGTCACCATCCGCACGCCGACATCAGCCACCTCTTCCCGGATGTTCTCGGTCAGGGCGTGCACGGCGAACTTGGTAGCGCAGTAGGCAGCATGGTTCGGGAAGGTCTTGCGACCGGCGATGGAGCTGATGTTGATGATGGTACCGCTGCGGCGCTCTTTCATGCCTGCCAGCACTGCGTGGACGCCGTTCAGCACCCCCATCACGTTGATGTTGAGCATCTGCTGCCATTCGGCGGGATCCTGCACATCGGCCTGACCCAGCAGCATGACACCGGCGTTGTTGACCATGCAGCCGACCGGGCCAAATTTGGCTTCTGCCTGCTGGACGGCGGCTTTCATGGCGGCGGTGTCGGTCACATCGACCCCGATGCAGAGGGTATCGGGCAGGTTCAGCGCCTGCATCGGCTCGACCCGACGGGCCAGCAGCAGCAGCGGATGACCGGCAGTGGAGAAGGCTCGGGCGATGGCGGCACCGATCCCGGCGGAGGCGCCGGTGATCACGACGAGAGATTTGGACATGGGTCTTTCCTTCTGATTCAAGAGTCGGTTTGAGCAAACGAGTGGCTGGCCAGCACGGAACCCAATCACTATAGTCACTGCATCTATAAGTGATAAATATTGTTTTCCGCTGGTTATCATCTGAAAAAACTATGGTTGGTTTATGCTGGACTTGAGATTGCTGCGTTTCTTCATCGCCATCTATGAAGAGAAGAACATCACGGCAGCGGCAGAGCGCTGCCACGTCAGCCAGCCCTCCCTCTCGGCGGGGCTGCGCCAGCTGGAAGAGGCGCTCGGTGACAGCCTGTTTGTCCGCGGCAAGAAGGGGGTGGTGGCGAAAGATCCGGCCCACTATCTCTATCCCCACGCGGTCAAGCTGGTGGAGGAGGCGCGCCGTTTGCCGGCGCTGTTTCGCCAGAAAGCGACGCGTGCGAGGCTCAATATCGCCATCATGCCGGACTTGAGTCGCCGCCGGGTGGCCGGACTGCTGCAGCGGCTACAGGCGGTGCTGCCCGAGCTGGATCTCACTCTCTCCGACTACACCACGCCTGCCGACTGTCGACTGACGCTGGATGCCCTGCGCCGGGAGGACGAGATCTTCTTGCCGTTGTGGGAGGAGGATTACGTGCTCTGCGTGCCGGTCGAGCATCCCCTGGCCAGTCGCGAGAGGATCGAACTGACCGAGCTGCAACATTATGATTTTATTGAATGCCCGCCCTGCGAGGCCCATCAGCAGACCATAGGACTGCTGGCCTGTGACCGGCTTACCCTCAATCTGGTGGCCAAGGCCGAGAGCAAGGGACTGGTGATGGCGCTGGTGCTGGCAGGGGTGGGTATCAGCTTTCTGCCGGACGGGCTGGTGGAGGATGAAACCGGGCTCTGTACTCTACCGGTTAGCGGGCCGCGGATGTTTCGCCGGATTGGGCTCTGCTATCCCGCCCACCAGACCCTCAATCCGGCGCTGCGGGAGCTGATCCCCGAGTTGGCAGGCTATGGCGCTTCCTGATAAGGTCGCTCTCCTGTGCACCTTTACGATGCAGCTCCCCAGACTCCCCTTTTCTGTTTACCTCGCCTTGCACAGCAAGGCTTTGTTCGGGTGATGTGGTCATGAAACGCATTCTGGTTATTTTTTCCCATCCCGCTCTGCAGAGCTCGCGGGCCAACAAGCAGCTGTTGCAGGCGATTGAGGGGCTGGAGGGGGTCACGGTTCACGACCTCTATCAGCACTATCCCGACATGTTCATCGATGTGAAGCGGGAGCAGGCGCTGCTCTCCGAGCACGATATCATCGTCTTTCAACACCCATTTTACTGGTACTCCTGCCCGGCCATCATGAAAGAGTGGATGGATCTGGTGCTGGAGTATGGCTACGCCTACGGTCCCGAAGCCCACGCCCTCAAGGGCAAGCAGTGGCTGAGCGCCATCACCACCGGCGGGGCGCCGGAGTCCTATTGCAGCGAGGGTTACAACAGCCGACCGCTGCTCGATTTTCTGCTGCCATTTCAGCAGGCTGCCACCTTGTGCGGCATGAACTGGCTGCCCCCCTTCGTGCTGCACTCCTTTCACAAGATCAAGGATCCCGCCGCCCTGCGCCACAGCGGTCAGGATTATCGCCAGCTGCTCTGCGCCCTGCGTGACGATCAGTTGACCCCGGAGCAGCTGGCCGGGCGTCCTTATCTACGCGACTTGCTGGAGGTGCTCTGATGAAACACGGGCAGCTTGTTGGCCGAGCCCATGAGCCGGATCAGATGTTCACACGGAGGGCTGACTGATGGGCCACGGGATCCTGTTTGATGCCTTTATCTACCTTTCTGCCGCCGTCATCGCGGTGCCGCTCGCCAAACGCTGGGGGTTGGGCTCGGTGCTCGGTTATCTGCTGGCGGGGATCATCATAGGCCCCTTCCTGCTGGGGCTGGTGGGCGAGCAGAAGGATGTGATGCACTTCGCCGAGTTTGGTGTGGTGCTGATGCTGTTTCTGGTCGGCCTTGAATTGCGTCCGGCCCTCTTGTGGCAGTTGAAGGGGCCGATCCTCGGTACCGGCGGCCTGCAGGTGCTGCTCACCACCGCGGCGCTGACCGGCGTGGCGCACCTGATCGGTCTGCCGCTGCAACAGGGGCTGGCCATCGGCCTGATCCTGGCTCTCTCCTCCACCGCCATCGTTCTGCAGAGCCTGCAGGAGCGCAAGCTGATGCAGAGCGAGAGTGGTCGCTCCGCCTTTGCGGTGCTGCTGTTCCAGGACATCGCCGTCATCCCCATTCTGGCGATCCTGCCACTGCTGGCCATTGCGCCGGTGGCCAGCAATGGCGGCTCCGAGCTGGCAGGTTGGCAGCATGGTCTGCTGGTGGTCGCGGCGATCTCAGGCATCGTGCTGGGGGGCCACTATCTGATGCGGCCGGTATTCCGGGCTATCGCCCAGTCCCATATGCGGGAGATCTTCGTTGCCGCCGCCCTGCTGTTGGTGATCGCCATCGCGGTGCTGATGGAGTCGGTGGGCCTCTCGCCTGCTCTTGGCTCCTTCCTCGCCGGAGTGGTGCTGGCCGACAGCGAATATCGCCACGAGCTGGAGGCCGACATAGCGCCGTTCAAGGGCTTGCTGCTCGGCCTGTTCTTTATGTCGGTTGGGGCGGGGATCGACTTCGGGCTGTTTGCCGAGCACCCCTTCCTCATCCCGACGCTGGTGGTTGGCCTGATGGCGCTCAAATGGCTGGTGTTGATGGCGCTCGGCTGCATTATCCGCATCTCGCCGAGTCAGCGCTGGACCTTCGCGCTGGCGCTGGCGCAGGGGGGCGAGTTTGCCTTCGTGCTCTTCTCGTTTGCCGCGCAAAATCGGGTGCTGCCCGGTGAGACCATCTCGCTGCTGACCCTGGTGGTGGCGCTCTCGATGGCGCTCACCCCGTTGCTGCTGATCCTCAACGATCGGGTGATCCAGCCCTGGTTCGATTACCGTAACCAGAGCGACGCGCCGCAGCATGAGCAACCTGAGCTGGTGGAGCATCCGGTGATCATCGCGGGCTTCGGCCGCTTCGGCCAGATCGTGGGACGCTTGCTGCATGGTCACGGTATCGGCACCACCATCCTTGAGCAGGATGCCAGCCAGATAGAGACGCTGCGCAAGTATGGCTATCAGGTCTTCTATGGTGATGCCAGCCGGATCGATCTGCTTCATGCCGCAGGGGCGCACAAGGCGAAGTTGCTGGTGCTCTCCATCAACGATCCCGCCACCTCGCTGGCGGTGATTGAGATGGTGCAGAAGCACTTCCCGCACCTGAAGATCCTGGCGCGAGCGCTGGATCGACCCCATGCCCACGAGATCCTGCGGCACGGGGTCGAGAGCGTGCACCGGGAAACCCTGGGCTCGGCGGTTGATCTGGGGGTGGAAGCGCTGACCCAGCTCGGTTTTCGGGCCAACCAGGCCTGGCGGGCGGGGCAGACCTTCAAGCAGCACGATAACTGGCTGTTGCGCGAGCAGGTCAACTATCTGGACGACGAGCACACTTATATCAACAAGAGCTTGCAATACCGGGAGATCCTCTCCGATCTGTTGCAAGACGACGAGGAGGGGCAGGAGCGTATCCATGCCCACAACTGGAATAGCGGGCTACCCGACGACGACAAGGAAGCAAAATGATTGCCTATTACCCCATGTTCAAACACCTGCATATGACGCTGGCGCTGGTCAGTCTGCTGCTCTTTATCTATCGCTGGAGTCTGGCGCTGGCTGGCAGCGATCGGTTGCAGCAGAAGTGGCTGAAGATCCTGCCTCATATCAACGACACCTTCCTGCTGCTGTTTGGTGTGTTGCTGGCGGTGGCCTTGCAACTGAGTCCGGGTCAGCAACCCTGGCTGATGGCCAAGCTGATTGCACTGGTGCTCTATATCGGTTTGGGTGTCATGGCGCTCAAGCGCCCGGCCCGCGCGCAGAAGCTGGTAGCCGGTGTGGCGGCACTGGCGGTGTTTGGATACATGGTCGGTGCGGCCATCACCAAGTCTGCCGGGTCGTGGCTGATGTGACCAAAGAGAGAGTGCTACTCGCTCTTGAGGTTACTCACTATTTTATATTCTTTTTAGGTTTTTTATGCTGCAAATCAATCAAAAATTAGAGCTTTAATTTGATGTTTTTTTGGCTGACTTAAGTCTGTTGTTGTTCGTTTTTTGTGTTAATTTTTAAAATTAATCAATGGCTTAGTGTGTTTTGTATGAAAATGGCGACAGTTGTCGCAGTAAAACTTGCGACATAAACTGTCGCAAGTCACGACTAGCATACAGTCAACGCTAAACCAGTGAAGGCAAGCACCATGAGCAAGAAGCTGTTACGACAACTGACCTTGGCGCGTTGCATCCCGCACCGCCCTTACAAGCTGACCGCCAGCCAGCTCCAGGTAAAACTGGAAGAGGAAGGCATCCACGTCAGTCTGCGTACCGTGCAACGGGACCTGGAGGAGATGTCCGGGATGGGACTGTTCGACCTCACCTCGGACGAGCGCAGCAAACCCCATGGCTGGTGCTTCGAGCGCCACGGCCTCAACGACTTTGCCAATATCATGCCGCTCTCGCTGGCGGTGGCCCTGAAAACCTGGAGTGATCAGGCGAGCCAACTGTTGCCGGCGAGTGTATTGACCGAATTGAACCCGCTGGTCGACAAGGCGAGCCAGGTGATCCGCGACAGCCAGAGTGAACTGGCCGAACGCTGGCTGGAGAGTGTCCACCAGTCACCTCGTCCATTTGCTGGCAACCCGGAGATCCGCCGCAGCACCCTGATCCGCGATGCCTTGTGGCGTGGCCGCAAGTTCAGTGCCGAGATCCAGCGCGTGATCAAAGAGCGCACCGTCTGGCTCTGCTACGACCGCATCAACCCGCTCGGCATTCTCAATCAGCCGGATGGCCCGATCCTGCTCTGCACTCTCTCCGAGCTGGATCCCAAGGTCTACGGTATCCCGTTCGACCACATCAAGAACGTGGAGCTGACCAACTTCAGCGCCACCCAGCCGAAGGATTTCAATATCCAGATGCTGATCCGCGATCAGGGTTATCAGGACGTGAGCGGCCCGATCCGCTTCGTCGGCCGGATCGATGCCAACAGCCAGTCGCTGGTGGATAACCAGATCCCCGGCAACAATCCGCGCATGACCCGCTATGACAAGCGCAGCGTAGTGGTCGAAACCGAAGTACAGGATACCCCTGAGTTTCGCAGCTGGCTGAACAACATAGGCGGTGAATTGGAAGTGCTGGCACCGGAATCGCTGCGTAAGGCCTATCTCAATCCTGCCAACCGCTTGAGCTGATTAAAAAATGACGTTGAAGAGCCGAGAGTGATCTCGGCTCTTTTTTTTTGCGTTTTTTTTAAGCATATTTATTCAACTAATTTTTAAGTCTTAACGACAGGATTGAACCGTTTTACTGCTCCTTTTTTGGGGGTGAATCACGTGTAAGAGATCTGCCATAGCCACTGTGAGAGGCTGGCGCTTTGAACCGTACGCGAAGCCATGCCAGAATGATTTATATTTCCCATGAAACAAAATAACTATATGATATTAAAGGGTTAGTTTTTACGTTCGTTTTTTGAAATGGGGGCGACATCGGATTTTAATCATCGGACGGCCCTTGTTCGGGGGGCGCATTTCCTTAGTATGGGTCTCACAAGGACGGAGCTGGTCCGGCAGGATGCAGGGCAGCGCATAAAGATGGAATAGTCCGCAGGATGTGGACAAGGGACACCTCAGGATGAGCTCGATAATCAGGATGATTATCGTCACGGATGAATAAAGGAACACCGCGGGATGCGGCAGGACACTCTCGGGATGAGAGCAGAACGAACGGAACCTCGTTCTTCAGGATGAACAGGACCTCGCCGGATGCGAGAGGAACACTTCAGGATGAAGCAAGATAACCCGGATGGTTATCGGTCAGGAAGACGCAAGGAACTCCACAGGACGTGGTAATGGACACCTCCAGGATGGAGACAGTGAAGCAGTTCGGGATGAATTGCCAGGCCAGGAACGCCGCAGGACACGCCAACGGATTGGAAAGGGGATATTCCAAAGGATTAGGATAACGTCAGGGATTGCAGGGAGCATTGCAGTTCTACGGACAGGACGACACGACTCTAGGGGACGGCTACCACCGTCCCCTTTTCTTTTATTGTTTGTCCGAGAGATTGCCGCGCTGGGCGGCGTTGACGATCTCTTGCAGGCGCTGACGAATATCGACCATGCCAAACACGCCAAATATCAGCACAGTGACAAACTCAGCTTTGGTGACCGTGAAGTAGCGTTTGCACGCCGCCTTCATCATGCTGGCCTGCAGCCAGTGCAGCAGCGCGACGATCACGCCACAGACCGGCAGAAAGCCGTTGAGTTTGCCAGGCAGCGGGGCAATCAGGCTCACCAGTACGCCAAACCAGAAGAATAGTACCAGCCCCATCGCCAGTAGATTAAAGACCCGCTTCATTGTTTACCTCTCTTAGATACAGTTGGTAGCAGACCTGATTTGATCGACCTGCTTGTCCTTGAGCCGTTGCCCACATTGGCCGGGGAAGATCAGTCGCCCATGTTCCCCTCCCGACCGGTATTTAAATTGCAGCATCGTTCTGGGTATTCCGCAGATAGAGCTGATAGCAGACCTGACCGGCCTGTTTGTCCTTGAGCAACTGCCAGTTGGCAGGCAGCGCCAGATCGGCCATCTCTTTTTCCCGCTCCAGGTAGATCAGGGCATCCGGTGCCAGCCAGCCGCGCTGCTCCAGCAATTCGCAAACTTGCGGCAGCAGCTCGCGGCGAAACGGCGGATCGAGGAATACCAGATCAAACGGGGTGGCTGAGCCTTGCAACCAGCTCAGCGCATCAGACTGGATCACCTGACCCTGGCTGCTGCCGAGGGTGGTCAGGTTTTTTTTGATCTGGTCGGCGGCCCCTTTGTCCATCTCGATCAGGGTCACCTGCTCGGCATAGCGTGACAGCGCCTCCAGCCCCAGTCCGCCACTGCCGGCAAACAGGTCGAGGCAGCGGGTGCCGCGAATGTGGGGTGCCAACCAGTTGAAGATGGTCTCCTTGACGCGATCAGTGGTGGGTCTGAGCCCTTCCACATCCCTGACCGGCAATTTGCGGCCTCGCCACTGGCCGCTGATGATTCTTACAAAGCCCGATTTTCCTTGCGGGGCGGGACTCTTGCTCGGGTTGCTACGGCTGGATTTCACTCTGGGCATCGCGTTTCATCGTCAGAAAATAAAGTGGTAGTATAAGGCGGTTCATTTTTATGCCGACCCGCCGAGGGACGGCTATCTTAGCAGTCAGCCTTTGATGTGAGTATTTTTAGATGGCAAAAGGTTTGTTTTCCTGGCTGGGTTTCGGCCGCAAGAAAGAAGAGGCTGAGGCTGTCCAACCACAGACACCCCAAGCCACCCCGATTACCGTTGAGCCTGAGGTCACTGCTACCCCCGCTCTTGTTTCCGATACAACTGTTTCCGATAGTACGTCGGCTGTTGCCCCCGAAGTGCCTGCCAGCGCACAAAATTCCGTTTTGCAAGATGATTGCTGCCTGCCCACCGAACTGGACGACAGCGGCCCGCTGGTGGTGGAGGAGTGCGCCTCCGATCTGGAGCCGGTGATCGTCAATGAAGCGCTGATCGCCGAAGAGGAGCGAGCCGCGGAAGAGACCCGCATTGCTGCCGAAGCCCGCGCGGCCGAAGAGGCTCGTATTGCTGCTGAAGCCCGCGTGGCCGAAGAGGCTCGTATTGCTGCTGAAGCACGTGCGGCCGAAGAGGCGCGTATGGCTGCTGAAGCACGTGCGGCGGAAGAGACCCGCATTGCTGCCGAAGCCCACGCGGCCGAAGAGGCTCGTATTGCTGCTGAAGCACGTGCGGCCGAAGAGGCTCGTATTGCTGCTGAAGCACGTGCGGCCGAAGAGGCGCGTATTGCTGCCGAAGCCCACGCGGCGGAAGAGGCGCGTATTGCTGCTGAAGCACGTGCGGCCGAAGAGGCGCGTATTGCTGCTGAAGCACATGCCGCCGAAGTGGCGCGTATCGCCGCCGAAGCTCGTGCAGCGGAAGAGGCTCGTATTGCTGCTGAAGCACGTGCCGCCGAAGAGGCTCGTATTGCTGCTGAAGCACATGCCGCCGAAGAGGCGCGTATCGCCGCCGAAGCTCGTGCAGCGGAAGAGGCTCGTATCGCCGCCGAAGCTCGTGCAGCGGAAGAAGCTCGTATCGCCGCAGAAGCTCAGGCTGCGGAAGAAGCCCGTATCGCCAAAGAGGCCCAGCGAGCGGAAGATCTGCGTCTGGTCGCCGAGATGGAGGCTGAGGCCGCCGCACTGGCTGCCCTGCCGCTGGCCGCCAAAGTGGACGACGACACTCAGGATAAGCCGCAGCGGGAGGGCTTCTTTGCTCGCCTCAAGCGCAGTCTGGTGCGCACCAAGGAGAATATAGGGTCCGGTTTCTTCGGTCTGTTCCGTGGCAAGAAGATCGATGATGATCTGTTTGAAGAGCTGGAGACCCAGCTGCTGACCGCCGATCTCGGCGTGGATACCACCAGCCGCATCATCGAAGGCCTGGTGCAGCACGCGGATCGCAAACAGCTCAAGGATGCCGAGGCGCTCTACGGTCTGCTCAAGCAGGACATGGGCGAGATGCTGGCCAAGGTCGAGCAGCCGCTGGTGATTGACACTAGCAAGAAGCCTTACGTGATCCTGATGGTCGGCGTGAACGGCGTTGGCAAGACCACCACCATCGGCAAGCTGGCCAAGCAGTTCCAGGCTGAAGGCAAGAGCGTGATGCTGGCTGCGGGTGACACCTTCCGTGCCGCTGCGGTCGAACAGCTGCAGGTTTGGGGTCAGCGCAACAACATTCCGGTGATTGCCCAACATACCGGTGCCGACTCCGCTTCCGTCATTTATGACGCCATCGAGGCTGCCCGCTCCCGCGGGGCTGACGTGCTGATCGCCGACACCGCCGGTCGCCTGCAGAACAAGAGCAACCTGATGGAAGAGCTCAAGAAGGTGGTGCGGGTGATGAAGAAGCTGGATGAAGAGGCGCCCCACGAGATCATGCTGACGCTGGATGCCGGCACCGGCCAGAACGCCCTGAGCCAGGCCAAGCTGTTTAGCGAGGCTGTGGGCCTGACTGGCATCACCCTCACCAAGCTGGATGGCACGGCCAAGGGCGGCGTCATCTTCGCGGTGGCCAACAAGTTCCAGATCCCGATCCGCTACATAGGGGTGGGCGAGGGGATCGACGATCTGCGCCCCTTCGTTGCCAACGACTTTATCGAGGCACTGTTCAGCCGCGATGAATAAGCCCGGCCGCGATGGGTCAGCTCAGCCGTGATGAAAAAGTGTTTCATACCCCGACTTCGGTCGGGGTTTGTCACTGTCAGCGTGTGAGTCGTGGCGATCAGGATGACAAGATGGTCAGTGGTGGATTAACTCTCTCATCACGTTACAGTGTCGCCGCAATGAGGCAGCGCGCCATACTTCGATCCCGGTCGGGGTAGGTCAATCTCAGGGAACCGTTATGATTCGTTTTGACAAGGTCAGCAAGGTATACAGCGGCGGCCATCAGGCGCTGCAGAAGGTCAGCTTTCACCTGCGCAAGGGGGAGATGGCCTTTCTGACCGGACACTCGGGGGCGGGCAAGAGTACCCTCCTCAAACTGATCAGCGTGATGGAGCGCCCGACCGACGGCCGCGTTTTCTTCCACGGCGATGACGTCAGCCATATCCAGCGCAGCCAGATCCCCTATGTTCGCCGCCAGATTGGCATGATCTTTCAGGATCACCGCCTGCTGATGGATCGCACTGTGTTCGACAACGTGGCGCTGCCGCTGGTGATCGACGGCTACAGCCATGCCGACATTAACAAGCGGGTCGCGGCGGCGCTGGACAAGGTGGGGTTGCTCGGCAAGGAGCGTTACCAGCCGCGTATGCTCTCCGGTGGTGAACAGCAGCGGGTTGGCATCGCCCGTGCCATCGTCAACAAGCCGCCGCTGCTGCTGGCGGATGAGCCGACCGGCAACCTGGATCCCCAGCTCTCGATGGATATCATGCGGCTATTTCAGGAGTTCAACAATTTTGGGGTCTCGGTACTGATTGCCACCCACGATTTGGGGCTGATCGCCCGCATGCGCTATCGCACCCTGACCCTCAAGGCGGGTCGCATGTATTCGGCCGGGGAGGAGCTCTGATGGCTATCGTTCGTCATAAACAACCGCCGCTGCGCCGTCTGATGATGTACGGAGTTGATCATGTGAGGCAGGCGTTTGCCAGTCTCGGGGAGCTGTGGCGCAATCCGCTCGCCTCCCTGATGACGCTGGCGGTACTTGGTGTCAGTCTGGCGCTGCCCTCCTGTTTCCACGTGCTGCTGAAAAATGCCGAGGTGGTGGAGGGGAGCTGGCAGACCAGCTCCCAGATCTCCCTCTATCTGCGCAAGGATCTGCCGGAGCAGAGCATTCTCGATCTGCAGCACAGGATCCTGCTCTATCCCGAGGTGGATTCGGTCACCTACCTGAGCCGTGACGATGCGTTGCGGGAGTTTCGTGAGATCTCCGGCTTCGGTGATGCCCTCGACTATCTCGACAGTAACCCGCTGCCGCCGGTGCTGAGCGTCATTCCGGATCCACGCTGGCAGAATCCGGAGGGGGCCGCCGAGCTGCTCGGCAAGCTCAACAACGAGGACGGGGTTGAGCAGGGCAAGCTGGACCTGCAGTGGTTGACCCGGCTGCAGGGGATCATGAACTTGCTGCGCCACACCATCACCGGTATCGCGGTGCTGCTGCTCTCCGCTGTGTTGCTGATCGTCGGTAATACCCTGCGTCTCAACATCCTCAACCAGCGCTCCGAGATCGAGGTGCTCAAGCTGGTGGGGGCGACCGACGCCTTTATTCACCGTCCTTTCCTCTATACCGGCATCTGGTTTGGGGTGATCGGTGGCATGTTGGCCTGGTGGCTGACCGAAGTGATGGTGATCTGGAGCGAAGGGGCGGTGAAGGAGCTGGCGGGTTTGTATAACAGTAACTTCCGGCTGGTGGGCATGGGCGCGGTAGACGGGGTCAATCTGATCTTGCTGGGTGCCCTGCTCGGGCTGATTGCCTCCTGGTTCTCGGTCCATCGCCACATTCGCGATATCGAGCCTTCCTGATTACTTTGCCATCAAGGTAAATCACTGGATTTTGAGAGGCGGATCAAGTAAAAAAGGGGCCGTTTCTGGCTTGGCCCCCATAGTCAGAGTATTCTGAATAATAATGATCTTCCGGATCTTCGTCAGATCCAGAGAATCTTCTGATTTATAAGCAGTCTATTAAAGCTGAAGCATTTATACGGGTGTGGCCCCTCTGCCCTGCTCGTCAGACTTGGCAAGCATGTGAAGGTTGCGAGCTCCGCAACAATGGACTTAGCATGCTACTTTTCGGGGGTCCTTCATTGTGACCCCCCTTTTTTTGACTGTTCATTCATGATTCATTCTGCAGGCTTAAGATAAGCCGGTCTAAAACTGGGCATGTATCTTTGATACACGCCGCAGAATGGCATCCGGTCAGTAGACAGACCCTCTCAGGGTGTTAGACTGATTCGATAGAAAAGTAAGAGGTAACAGATGGGAACTTCATTGCAGCGCACTATGGCTCTGATTCCGCAAGGTAGTCTGGAAGGCTATATCCAGGCAGTAAACTCTATTCCGGTGCTGAGCGCAGAGGAAGAACGTGAACTGGCTGAGCGTTTGCAGCAGGATGGCGATCTCGAGGCTGCCCGCCAGCTGGTTATGTCGCACCTGCGCTTTGTCGTTCATGTCGCCAAGAGTTATGCCGGTTACGGCCTGCCTCAGGCTGATCTGGTACAGGAAGGCAACATCGGCCTGATGAAGGCGGTCAAGCGCTTCGACCCGACCGTCGGCGTACGTCTGGTCTCCTTTGCGGTGCACTGGATCAAGGCCGAAATCCACGAATATGTCCTGCGCAACTGGCGCATGGTCAAGGTGGCGACCACCAAGGCCCAGCGCAAGCTCTTTTTTAACCTGCGCAAATCCAAGAAGCGTCTCGGCTGGCTGAACCACGAAGAGGTGCAGGCGGTGGCTGCCGATCTTGGCGTCTCCGCCAGCGACGTGACCGAGATGGAAGCGCGCATGAGCAACTATGATCAGGCGTTCGAGCTGGTCGGCGACGATGACGAAGAGGGTGGCTTTGCCCCCGTCCACTATCTGGAGGATAAATCTTCCGATCTGGCCGCTACCATCGAGAACGATAACTGGGACGATCACGCGACCCGTCGCCTGAGCTCTGCCCTCGCCACTCTGGACGAGCGCAGCCAGCATATCATCCGTGCCCGCTGGTTGGATGACGAGAGCAAGACCACGCTGCAGGAGCTGGCCGATACCTACGGCGTCTCTGCCGAACGCGTGCGTCAGCTTGAGAAAAACGCACTCAAGAAGCTGAAAGACGCCATGGAAGCCTGATGCTTCCTCTCATAAAAACAGGGCCTGATGGCCCTGTTTTTGTTTCGCAACGATCTGGTCGGCCTTGCCTTGGTTACCCTTGTGTATGGTATGTTGCCGCCACTGCCACAGTAGGGAGAGCAGATAGTGAAACTGTTGAACGACCTGTTTACCAACAACCGCGAGTGGGCGGAGCAGATCAAGGCCGAGGATCCCGCCTTCTTTGCCACCCTCTCGGCCCAGCAGGCTCCCGAATACCTCTGGATCGGTTGTTCCGACAGCCGGGTCCCCGCCAACCAGCTGATGGGGCTGCTGCCGGGGGATGTCTTCGTCCACCGCAACGTGGCCAATCTGGTGGTCCATACCGACTTCAACTGCCTCTCCGTGCTGCAATACGCGGTCGAGGTGCTCAAGGTGAAGCACATCATTGTCTGCGGTCACTACGGTTGCGGTGGCGTCAAGGCGGCGATGCAGAACCAGGAGCTGGGGCTCATCGACAACTGGCTGCGCAACATCAAGGATGTCTACTTCAAGTATCGAGAGCAGCTGGATGCCATCGAGGATGAGCATGAACGCTTCGACTATCTGTGCGAGCTGAACGTGGCCGAGCAGGTCGCCAACGTCTGCCACACCACCATCATCCAGAACGCCTGGCGCAAAGGGCAGGAGCTGGCGGTGCATGGCTGGATCTATGGGATCAAGGACGGCCTGCTGCACGATCTCGATCTCTGCATTAGCGGGCCCGACCAGATCCCCGACGTCTATCGCGCCTGGCCGGACATGCGTCCGCCCCACCGTCGGCGCTGAGGCACACCCCTTGGTTCCGGCCCTCTATCTGCAGATCAAGCAGCACATTCTGGACGGGATCCGCGAACGTCACTATCAGGCGGGCGGTCGGATCCCGACCGAGGCGGCGTTGTGCGAGCGCTTCGGTGTCAGCCGCATGACGGTGAACAAGGCCCTGCGCGAACTGACTGCCGAGGGATGGCTGGTGCGTACCGCCGGATCCGGCAGCTTCGTGGCAGATCGCCGTGCCGAGTCGCCCCTGCTCGAGATCCGCAACATCGCGGACGAGATCGCCGAGCGCGGCGCCTGCTACAGTGCCCGGGTGATCCGGCTGGAGCAACAGAGGGCCGACGAGAAGGTGGCGGTGCAGCTTGGCCTGCGGGTTGGCGCCCCCATCTTCCACAGCCTGATCGTCCATCAGTCCGACAATGAGCCTCTCCAGCTCGAGGAGCGCTTCGTCGATGCCGAGCGCTTGCCCGGGTATGGCGAACAGGACTTCACCACTCTCACTCCCAACGCCTACCTGATGCAGGTCTGTCCCCTCTCCGAGATGGAGCATCTGGTGGAGGCCGTGTTGCCGAGCGCCGGTGAGGCGGCCCTGCTGCAGGTGCGGGTCGATACCCCCTGTCTGCTGCTGCATCGACGCACCTGGTCAGAGGGGGGGCTGGTCTCCTATGCCCGTCTGCTCTCGCCGGGGGATCGTTACCGGCTGCGTTCCCAGACTCGATTCGCCTAATTGTATATACATTACTCTGTTCCACTGACCCGCCCGACCGGCGGTTTTTTTGTGCCTATACTCTAAGCGTGATCGTTGTTGCAGCTTTGTAACGAGCGATCTGGTTTGCCTGTGCCACTTCCTGTATAAGAATTGTATATACATTTCGGAGTCTGGCATGAACAAGGAACTGTTGGCCTGCGATCGGGTCTGGATCAACCTCACTCCCGCCACCATGAGCAATGGCTATGACCTTCTGGCTCCCCACGCCCTCGGCGTGAGAGCGGGCCGGATCCACGCCCTGATCCCCATGAGCGAGCTGACCGGGCCCTTTCCCGAGAGCTGGCAGGATATGAAAGGCCGCCTGGCGACCCCGGGGCTAATCGACTGCCATACCCACCTCATCTATGCCGGCAGCCGCGCCGCCGAGTTCGAGCAGCGGCTGCAGGGGGTCCCCTACAGCGAGATTGCCCGCCAGGGTGGTGGCATCCTCAGCACGGTGCGTGCCACCCGTGCGGCCAGCGAGGAGGAGTTGTTCACGCTGGCGGCCAGCCGGCTCAAGAGCCTGCTGCGCGAAGGGGTCACCACGGTCGAGATCAAGTCCGGCTATGGCCTGACCCTGGAGGACGAGCTCAAGATGCTGCGGGTCGCGCGCCACCTTGGCCGTGCCCTGCCGGTGCGGGTGCGCACCACCCTGCTGGCGGCCCACGCCGTGCCGCCTGAGTTCAATGCTGATGGCTGGGTCGATCTCATCTGCGACCAGCTGATCCCGATCGCCGCCGCCGAGGGGTTGGCCGACGCGGTCGACGTCTTCTGCGAGGGGATCGCCTTCAACCTGGCCCAGTGCGAGCGGGTCTTCGCCGCCGCCCATGCTCACGGCCTGCCGGTCAAGGGGCACATGGATCAGCTCTCCAACTTAGGGGGCAGCGCGCTCGCCGCCCGCTACCGCGCCCTCTCGGTGGATCACCTGGAACACCTGGATGCAGCCGGCATCGCCGCCTTGGCCGAGAGCGGCACGGTGGCGGTGCTGCTGCCCGGTGCCTTCTACTTCCTGCGCGACACCACCTTGCCGCCGGTGCAGGCGCTGCGCGAGGCCGGCGTGCCCATCGCGGTCGCCTCCGACATCAACCCTGGCACCTCGCCGCTGGTCTCCCTGCGTCTGGCCATGAACATGGCCTGCACCCTGTTTCGTCTCACCCCGGAGGAGGCGCTGTGCGGCGTCACCCGCCACGGCGCCACGGCGCTCGGCGAAGCAGGACTGGGTCAGCTCAAGGTGGGCATGGAGGCCGATTTCCTGGTCTGGTCGTGCGCCCACCCGGCCGAGCTGGCCTATCAGGTCGGCGTCGACCAGCTGGTGGCGCGGGTCGTGAAAGGAGAGGAAACCCTGGGAGGCCTGGCATGAGCGAGATGCAGGTATGGCAGGGTCGTCAGGACCCGGAAGATGGTGAACTGGCCCTGCGCTGGCATGACAAGGTGCAGCCATGGTCTGCCGGGGCACAAGAGGCTGCCGGGGTGGTGCTGCTCGGCTTTGCCTGTGACGAGGGGGTGCGCCGCAACAAGGGGCGCATTGGCGCCGCCGGGGCGCCGCTGGCGGTACGCAAGCTGCTGGCCAACACCGCCTGGCACCTGAATCGGCCTGTCTATGATGGCGGGGATGTGATCTGCTCCGATGGCGATCTCGATGCTGCCCAAGGCCGGCTGGCCGAGCGGGTCGCAGCCGCGCTGTGGCAGGGCCACTTCCCGCTGGTGCTGGGGGGCGGCCACGAGGTGGCCTTCGGCAGCTGGAGTGGTCTCAACCGCCATCTTGATGGCAAGGGCAGGGTGGGCATCATCAACTTCGACGCCCACTTCGACCTGCGCATGAAACAGGAACAGGCGAGTTCCGGCACCCCCTTCTTTCAGATCGCCGAGCAGTGTGCGGCGCAAGGCTACCCCTTTACCTACGCCTGCCTCGGGGTGGCCGAGACGGCCAATACTCAGTCGCTTTTTGCCAGAGCGCAAACGTTGGGGGTGTGGCACGTGCTGGACGAGGCCATGACCCAGCGCGAGCTGCCAGCCCTGCTGGCGGGGCTGGATGCCTTTATGGCCCGTTGCGATCACCTCTATCTCACCATCGATCTCGATGTGCTGCCCGCTGCCGTGATGCCCGGCGTCAGTGCACCGGCCGCTCGCGGCGTGGAACTGGCGGTTATCGAACCGCTCATCGCCCATATCCGGGCCAGCGGCAAGCTCAGGCTCGCCGATCTGGCCGAGTACAACCCGACGTTGGATCAGGACAACCGCAGTGCCCGCGTGGCGGCCCGTCTGGTCCACCAGCTAACCAAGTAGTGACCGAATCCATAAACAAGGAGTGTCTATGTCCCTGCAAAACCAGGAGCCTCGCTCTGATTCCAGAACGGACCCGAGCCGCGTGATCCGTGCCCCGCGCGGCACCGCACTGACCGCCAAGAGCTGGCTCACCGAAGCGCCCTTGCGCATGTTGATGAACAACCTGGATCCGGACGTGGCGGAGCATCCCCAGTCGCTGGTGGTCTATGGCGGGATCGGCCGTGCCGCCCGCAACTGGGCCTGCTTCGACAAGATCGTCGAGGTGCTGACCCGCCTTGAGGAGGATCAGACCCTGCTGGTGCAATCCGGCAAGCCGGTCGGGGTGTTCCAGACCCACAAGGATGCGCCGCGGGTGCTGATCGCCAACTCCAACCTGGTGCCGCACTGGGCCAACTGGGAGCACTTCAACGAGCTCGATAAGAAGGGCCTGATGATGTACGGCCAGATGACTGCCGGTTCCTGGATCTATATCGGTACTCAGGGGATCGTGCAGGGTACCTACGAGACCTTCTTCGCGGTGGCCAACCAGCACTTCAACGGCGAGCCATCAGGTCGCTGGATCCTCACCGGCGGTCTCGGTGGCATGGGCGGCGCCCAGCCGCTGGCTGCGACCATGGCCGGTTTCTCGATGATCGCCGTCGAGTGCGACGAGACCCGCATCGATTTTCGTCTGCGTACCCGCTATGTAGACAAGAAGGCTCACAGCCTGGATGAGGCGCTGGCCATGGTCGAAGAGGCTAAACGCAGTGGCACTGCCGTCTCCGTCGGCCTGCTCGGCAACGCCGCCGATGTGTTCGCCGAACTGGTGGCCCGTGGCATCACCCCGGATGTAGTGACCGACCAGACCTCTGCCCACGATCCGGTGCACGGCTACCTGCCGCAGGGTTGGAGCGTTGCAAAGTGGCGCGAGTTGCAACAGAGCGCACCGCAAGAGGTTAACGTGGCCGCCCGCCGCTCCATGGCGAGCCAGGTCGAGGCCATGCTGGCCCTGCAGGCCCGTGGCGCGGCGACTCTGGACTACGGTAACAACATCCGCCAGATGGCGTTGGAGGAGGGAGTGGCGAACGCGTTCGACTTCCCCGGTTTCGTCCCCGCCTATATCCGTCCGCTGTTCTGCCAGGGGATCGGTCCGTTCCGCTGGGTGGCCCTCTCCGGCGATCCGGAAGATATCTACAAGACCGATCAGAAGGTGAAAGAGCTGATCCCCGATGATCCTCACCTGCACAACTGGCTCGACATGGCCCGCGAGCGCATCGCGTTTCAGGGGCTGCCGGCGCGGATCTGCTGGGTCGGGGTCAAGGATCGGGTACGGCTCGGTCTGGCTTTCAACGAGATGGTGAAAAATGGCGAGCTGAAGGCGCCTATCGTGATTGGCCGCGACCACCTCGACTCCGGCTCGGTGGCGAGCCCCAACCGCGAGACCGAAGCCATGATGGATGGCTCCGATGCCGTCTCCGACTGGCCGCTGCTCAACGCTCTGCTCAACACCGCGGGCGGTGCGACCTGGGTCTCCCTGCACCACGGCGGCGGGGTCGGCATGGGCTTCTCCCAGCACTCCGGTGTGGTGATCGTCTGTGATGGCACCGATGACGCTGCCAAGCGGGTCGGTCGGGTGCTGCGCAACGACCCGGCCACCGGGGTGATGCGTCACGCCGATGCGGGCTACGAGATTGCCATCAACTGCGCCCACGAGGCGAAACTGGATCTGCCGATGATTGATGGCGCCAACGGTGTCAAAGGAAAGGTGTAACACCATGTTTGAATTGACTATTACCCCGGGTGAGCTGGATCTCGCCACCCTGCGTCGCGTCAGCCGCGAGCCGGTACATGTTTCACTGGATCCCGCCGCGCTGGCGGGGATCCACGCCTCCGCTGCCGTGGTTACCAAGGTGATCGAACAGAACCGGGTGGTGTATGGCATCAACACCGGCTTTGGCCTGCTGGCCAACACCCGCATTCCGGTGGAGCAGCTGGACGAGCTGCAGCGCTCCATCGTGCTCTCCCATGCTGCGGGCATCGGCACCTATATGGATGACGCCACCGTGCGGCTGATGATGGTACTCAAGCTCAACTCCCTGGCGCGGGGCTTCTCCGGCATCCGGCTGACGGTGCTGGAGGCCCTGATGCGCCTCATCAACGCCGAGGTCTACCCTGTGGTGCCGAAGAAGGGCTCCGTCGGCGCCTCCGGCGATCTGGCGCCGCTGGCCCATATGAGCTGCCTGCTGATCGGTGAGGGCAAGGCCCGTCACGACGGGCGCGAGATCGCCGCAGCCGAGGCCCTGCGCATCGCCGGGCTTGAGCCCATCGCCCTGGCGCCGAAAGAGGGGCTGGCCCTGCTCAATGGCACCCAGGCGAGCACCGCCTTCGCGCTGGAAGGCTTGTTCCACGCCGAGGATCTCTACGCCGGCGCCACCGTCATCGGTGCCATGAGCGTCGAGGCGGCGCTCGGCAGCCGCCGTCCGTTCGATGCCCGCATCCACGCGGTGCGCGGCCAGCGCGGCCAGATCGACGCGGCCAGCTGCTACCGCCACCTGCTCGGGGATCTCAGCGAGATCGGCATGTCTCACCACAACTGCGAGAAGGTGCAGGATCCCTACTCATTGCGCTGCCAGCCTCAGGTGATGGGCGCCTGCCTGACCCAGATCCGTCAGGCGGCCGAGGTATTGGTGTGCGAAGCCAACGCGGTCTCTGACAACCCGCTGGTGTTCGCCGATGACGAGGAGATCATCTCAGGTGGCAACTTCCACGCTGAGCCCGTGGCCTTCGCCGCCGACAACCTGGCGCTGGCCATCGCCGAGATCGGCTCCTTGTCCGAGCGTCGCATGGCCCTGCTCATCGACTCGCGCATGTCGGGTCTGCCTCCCTTCCTGGTCAACAATGGGGGCGTAAATTCCGGCTTTATGATCGCCCAGGTCACCTCGGCGGCGCTCGCCTCCGAGAACAAGACCTTGGCCCACCCAGCCTCGGTGGACAGCCTGCCCACCTCGGCCAACCAGGAAGATCACGTATCCATGGCCACCTTCGCCGGTCGCCGGCTGGCGGACATGGCCGAGAACACCCGTGGCATTCTGGCGGTCGAGCTGCTGGCTGCCGCCCAGGGGCTCGATTTTCGCGCGCCGTTGCGTAGTACCGAGCTGATCGAGCAGGCCAAGGGACGACTGCGGACAGAGGTGAGCTTCTACGACAAGGACAGGTACTTTGCGCCGGATATCGAAGCGGCCGCCGCCCTGCTGGGCCGAGCCAGCTACAACGATCTGCTGCCGGCCGGGGTGCTGCCCAGCCTGTAAGCCTTGGTCCCCCTTCTCCCCTGGCGGGAGAAGGGTAGGGGATGAAAGGCCATCGGCTTGGCAAACCACAGGCCGAGAAACTGGCTGCCCACGATAGGCAGGACTAACAGCAACAGAGCGATCCAGACGGGTGATTGATGCAAAGGAAGTACCTGCCAGTTTCACGAGACACAGATGGGCCATGCCATCATAGTGCATTAGAATGATCAATTTGAGTCCCGCCGGTCAAGCTTATTGATCTATTTTTTAACTGTATGATCTTAAACGTTTCTGTTGTCGACCTAAAAAAGATTCAATCGTTGACCTGTCATAAATTACAATTGCCCAACTTATCCGAACTGCTTTACAGTATCTTTGCGGTTTGACTCACCGTGTGTTCAATACTCCTGTATCTGCTTTTTTGTCAGTAGCACAGAGTGTTAGTTTTGATATGAGTGTTCCTTTTGGTCCCCTTTGAGGGACCATTTTTCTGTCAGTCATCCCTTCCCGCCTGCTTGCCGCCCGTCATCCTTGGTATTCTTCCTGTGCTTTGGTTATGCTTGCCCGCTTAAATTGCAGAAGCGGGATCTTCATCCATAGCTGTGGCCCGAACGCCGCTGCTACCATGACGCAACATGGATGATGTTGGGCATACGGAAAGGCGCATGAAACTCACAACACAGCTTGTCTCATTTATCACCCTGTGCGTGATCGCAGCCATGGCGACCGTGCTGATTGGCGGAGTGTTCAGCTTTCGCGAGCTGGGCATGGAGTTGCAGCAAAAGAAGGTCGATGCGCTGGTTGAAGTGATCGACAAGCAGCTTGATGTCGCCCACGACATGGAAGACATGAGCCACTGGCTGCCCACCTTGCTGCGGGCCGCCCATGTGGTAGAGCTGGAGGTGCGCCAGAATAACCAGCGGGTCTACTGGTTCCGCGATGTGCGCAATCCGGTCGACGAACAACTGCTGGAGCCATACAGCCACCCGCTGTCCCATCAGGCCGGTATGCTGGCCAACTTCAAACTGGAGCGCCCCTTCAAGGAGGCGGAGTACTCCATCAAGGCGATGTCGGGCATCTCGTTCGGTATCTTTATCGTGGTGTTCGGTCTCTGGTACTCCATCCGCTGGTTGCGCCAGCAGTTGCGTGGGGCCGAGCTGCTCGGTATCCGTGCCCAGTTGATCCTCGATGATAAGCTCGCCAAGCTGGCTCACGATCCGTCCGAGGAGTGGCCGTTGGCCGCTAGCAAGGCCCTGGATCACCTACTGGCCGAACTGGCGGATGCCCGCAAGGAACGCAGCCGCTTCGACAACTTCATTCGCAGCAATGCCTTCGTCGACAAGATGACCGGCATCGGCAACCGCCTTTTCTTCGATAACCGGCTCGAGAGCGCCATCATGGAGGCGAGCGTGATGAGTGGCGGCGTACTGCTGATCGAACTCGCCTGTCTGGAAGAGCTGGAGGCGGAGCAGTTCGAGCAGCAGGGGCACGAACTGCTGCTGGAAGCGAGTGCCGTGATCAGTGCGTTTGTGCGCAAGCATAACGGTGCCCTACAGGCACGTTATGCCGGGTATGTCTTTGCGGTGTTGCTGCCCAACATGTCGGAGAGCGAGATGGTGGACAGTGCCAGCCAGTTGCTCAAGAGTCTGCAACGGCTGCACTGGCCGCAGCAGGCCAATCCGGAGACGGCCATCTATATCGGGGCCGTCTGCTACCAGGCGCAAGATACCCTGCTCAAGGTGCAGGAGGAGGCCGAGCTGGCCCTCAAGAGTGCCCGTCTGCAGGGGCACAACGGTTGGTTCCTCTATGAGAAGCAGCTGGATGAGGAGCAGAGCAGCAAGGGGACGGTGCGCTGGCGTACCCTCATCAGTCGCCGTCTCGAAGAGCAGGGGATCGATTTTTATACCCAATCGGTCCAGCAGGATCGGGGTCAGGGGGTGCTGCAGCAGGATCTGCTTACCTATATCCATGACGAGCAAGGTCGGGAGCTGCAAACCGGCATCTTCATGCCGATGGCGGAGAAGGTGGGCCTGTTGCTGCAACTGGATCGGCGGGTGGCGGAGCAAACCCTAGTGTTACTGCGCCAGCGTTCCGAGCAGAGCTGTCCCATCAGTCTGACCCTGAGTGCCCAGAGTTTGCTCAACCGCGAGTTCCAGCGTTGGCTCTTCTTCGCCCTGTTCCAGTTGCCGCGCAGTACCAACGAGCGGCTGATCCTGCAACTCTCGGAATCCCAGGTGACCCGCCACTTCGAGGCGCTCAAGCGACCACTGCGCTCCTTGCGGATGCTGGGCTGCCAGTTGGCCATCGATCACGCCGGCCAGGATGTGGTGAGCACCCAGTACATCAAGGAGTTCGAGATCAACTTCCTCAAGCTGCACCCCAGCCTGGTGCGGGAGATCCACACCCGTCAGGTCAACCAGATGGCGGTGCGCAGTCTGGTGGGGGGCTGTGCCAATACCCGCACCCGGGTGCTGGCGGTGGGGGTGGAGAGCGGCGACGAGTGGAAGATGTTGCGCCACCTCGGGGTACATGCCGGCCAGGGGCCATGGTTTGCCGAGCCCCGGCGGTTGGTGCTCGAGCCGACTGGCGGTTGAGGTAAACAGGGTTGCCGTGGGGTGACCCTCTCTGGTTTTCAGTGGCGGTCAGGCTCCGCTCACAGTCGCCCCTGCTCCCGCAGCCCGGCCAACCCCTGCATGCCACCGGTATGGATAAAGACGATCTTGCTGCCGGGGGCGATGCGGCCTGCCGCCAGCTCGCGAAACAGCCCCCACATTGCCTTGCCGCTGTAGATAGGCTCAAGGGGCAGATCGGTCGTGGCGCTGAAATTCTGCACCCACTGCCAGAGGGCCGGGCTGAACTTGGCATAGCCACCATCGTGGTGATCGAGCGCGATGCGCCAGCCGGGGATATTGGTTGCCGCGGGATGGAGGCGGCACACCTCGTCAGCGATAAAGCCGCCTCCTTTCAGTACCGCAATGGCGAGGATCTGCTCCCGATCCCGTTTGCCGGCGATCAGGCCCGCCAGGGTGCCGCCGCTGGCGCAGGGCAGTACCCAGAGATCCGGCGAGAAGGGCACTTCGTCGACCAGTTCCGCTACGCCGGGGATGGCCAGCGGGCTGCTACCCCCTTCCGGCACGATCAGGGTATCTGGCGCCTCGAATTGAGCCAGCCAGTCGGGATCCTGCCGCCGCCGGTAGCTCTGGCGGTCGACGAAAACGAGATCCATCCCCCAGCGTCTGGCATCCCTCAGGGTGGCGTTACTGACGGCATCGGCTTCGCCCCTTATGATACCGGTCGTGTGGATACCAGCCTGGTATCCGGCAGCCGCCAGTGCGTGGATATGATTGGAGTAGGCGCCACCGAACGAGAGCAGATGGTGTTTGCCGTGCTCTCTGGCATGCAGCCGGTGGTACTTGAGCTTGCGCCACTTGTTGCCGGAGATGGCCGGATGGATCAGATCATCCCGCTTGCACCAGAGCTCGACACCATGGCGGGTCAGCAACGGATGGTGGAGGCGTTGCAGGGGAGAAGGGAGGATGGCTTGACCCTCTGGCTCGGCTGACAGGTTGGCTTGCAATGGTGAGTCCGTCTTTTAATATGGAGGCTAATCTGCTGTTTATGTTAATATTTCAATCATTTAACCAATTATGATGGGCGGGCTTACATGAAACAACTGTTCAGACGGTCGACGCCAAGCCGCCAGGTCGGGCTCTTGCTGGCCAATGACAGGATCATGCTGGCCGCGGTGGGCAATCCCCCTCTCTTCGCGACGCGCACCATCAACGGCCCACAGGAGTGGGCAGTGGCCATGAGCGAGCTGTTCAGCCGCCATGGCTTGGCCAAGTCTAAAGTGCGGGTAGCCCTCGCCGCCAGCCTTTATCAACAGATCCAGATCGACAAGCCTGCCGTGCCTGACGCCGAGATGGCGGGGGCGCTCCCCTGGGCCATCAAGGACTATGTCAGCGAACCCGTGCTGCAACTGGCGATGGACTATGTGGACTTGCCCACCCCACCTGCCGGTCGTCCGCGCATTAATGTGATCTGCCTGCCCAAGAGCCGGGTGCAACAGCTGGCCGATGCCATCAACGGCATCGCCACCCTGCAATCCATCATCAGCGACGAATTGGCGCTCACCTCTCTCTATGACGCTGACGAGACGGTGCGCATGCTGCTGTGGCAGCCCAAGGGGCAGGATATGCAACTGCTGGTGTTCCATCTGGGGGGGCTCTGCTTCTCCCGCCAGCTGCGCGGTTTCACCAGCCTGACCGGCGAACAGGAACCGGATACCATGCAGCTCGATTCACTGGCGCTGGAGATCCAGCGCTCCCTCGACTATCTGGCGGGCCAGCTGAAATTGCCCGAGCTGGGGCAGATGCAGTTTGCCGTCGCCTCGCCCTTTATCGGTACCCTGGTGCGCCACATGGAGCAGACCTTCGGCTTTGCCGTCTCCGCCATGGCCAACAAGGCGGTCCTAGCCGGCGTCGAATACCTTTCTGCCTATGCCGCCGCATTGGGGGATGATCAATGAGTGTGTTAATCCCCCTCGCTGCCATGGCCAACAAGACAATGTTGCTGGCTGGCGTTGAGTACCTTTCTGCCTACGCTGCCGCCATCGGGGAGGATGCGTGATGAAACGTCAGATAAACCTCTATGGCGCCGAGTTTCGCCCCAAGCTGCAGTGGGCCAGCCTCAATCAGATGGCGCTGGTGTGGGGCTTTGCGCTGCTGCTGATCCTGCTGACGGGGGTCGGTTACAGCTGGCAGCAGCAACAGGTCAGCCGGGCGCTGGCGCAACGCTCTGCCGAGCTTGAGCTCAAGCGCGGCGAGGCGCAGCGGCTCGATGCCGAGCTGACGCGCCATCAGGCAGATCCCCGGCTGCAACAGCAACTGGCCAACAAGCAGGATGAACTGACAGCCAAGCAGGGGCTGATGCGCCAATTGGGCAGCCTGGCCCTGCAAAAATCCCAGGGCTACGCCAGCGTGATGGCGGATCTCTCCCGCATTCGCAACAGCAACCTCTCGTTGCAGCGCATCGAGATCAACGAAGGGCGGATCAACCTCTCCGGCTTTGCTGGCCGCAGTCAGGATGTACCAGCCTGGGTCAACCGCTTCAAGCAGACCCCGAGTCTGGTGGGCAAAGAGTTTGGTGAGCTGACCCTCGGCCGTGACAAGGAGGGTCGCCTGACCTTCCAGTTGAGCGGTATTGCGCGGGAGAAACCCTGATGAACCTGAAAGGACAATGGCAGGCATGGGGCCAGCGTATCGCCCTGTTGAGCCAGCGGGAGCGGGTGTTGATCCTGCTGACCGGTCTGGTACTGTTGGGCGCGGCTGGACTCTACGGCTGGCTCGAAGGCGCCGATACCCGTCTGCAGCAGGATCGCATGGCCTTGAGCGCCGCCGAGCGCGACCTCGAGATCATGGCGCTGGAGAACCTCGGCAAACAGGCCCGGCTCAAGCGGGATCCCAATCAGGGGGTGCATGACCAGCTGGCACAGGTCGACGCGGATCTGGCCCGGATCGATGATGAGCTAAAGGCCCAGACCGTCGATCTGATCCCGGCGCACGAGATGCCGCTGGTGCTGGAGGCGCTGCTCTCCCGCTCCGCCAGTCTTCACATGCTGGCCCTCAGTTCGCTGGAGCCGACCCCGCTGATGGCGGGGGAGCAGAAGGTCAATCTCTACAAGCATGGTATCCGGCTTCAGCTTGAAGGCGGCTATTTCGATGTGTATCAATATCTTAAAGCGCTGGAAGCC
Source organism: Aeromonas fluvialis (assembly GCF_000819885.1). GTDB lineage: Bacteria > Pseudomonadota > Gammaproteobacteria > Enterobacterales > Aeromonadaceae > Aeromonas > Aeromonas fluvialis. Next base: position 55,820 of record NZ_CDBO01000067.1, on the reverse strand, counting down.
TTGCCGCGTCACTTCTACTGGAAGCAGTTCGACTATCAGGTCAAAGCCTATCCCGGCGCGGTGGTGGAGATGGAGATCTACACCCTGAGTACCAGCAAGGAGTTTATCCGTGGCTAGAGTGTGTGCGTTGTGCTGTTGCCTGTTCAGCTTGCTGGTACAGGCACAGCAGGTCGAAGTATTGCAGGATCCCACCGCGCCGCTGGCGGATGTGGCGGTTGACGCCCGTGCGACCGGTGAGAGCAGTGCCGGTTTGCCGAAGCTGCAGAGTGTCGTACTGGGCAATGGCCCGGCACTGGCAGTACTTAATGGCAAGAGTTATCGGGTCGGACAACAGGTGGACGGCTATACGCTGGTGGCCATCAATGCCGATGCCGTGGTGCTGGAAAAGGCGGGAAAACGCCATGCGGTAACACTGTTTGCCAGCAAGATCCGGGTTTGAGTCGTGCTTGCCTCTCGAGAGGTGGATCGGCTTTATCGAGTTTAATTGCAAGTCAGGGTGCCCTAATTACATGAAAAAACACCGTCTCTGTCTGATCACCGTGGCCATGATGGCTGCAGGCTGTACCACGTATCAGCACCCCGAGCCGACCCAGGCCAAGGATGCCCTCAAACAGGCCATGAACGAACAGCAGAAGCAGGCTGCCCCTCTGACCACCTTGCCCAAATCGGTGCAAAGTGAATTGCTGCAGTTGAACCGGCCGCAGATGCCGGTCGGTATGCCGGAGAAGCGGTTGCGCATTGCGGCGCACGATGTGGAGGCGGTGGAGTTTTTCGGTTCCCTGTTCAAGGGCTCACGTTACAGCGTGGCGGTGCACCCCGGGGTGGCCGGGCTGGTCTCCGTCGAGCTCAAGGATGTGACTCTGCCGGAAGTGCTGGCGGTGTTGGGCGACATGTATGGCTTTGACGTACAGCGCAAGGGCAATGTATTCCATATCTATCCGGCGGGCCTGCGTACCGAAACTATCCCGGTCAACTACCTGATGATGTCCCGACGCGGTCTCTCCCGCACTTCGGTCAGCACCGGAGGGGTGACGTCCAATGACAGCAATAACAGCAGCAATAACAATAGCTTCGACAGCGCGTCCAACAACAGCGGCAGCAGCAACAGCTCATCCAGCAACAACTCGGGTGGCGACAATAACAACGGCACCCGGATCGAGACCGATACCAACAGCGACTATTGGACCGATCTACGTGACTCTCTGCAGACTCTGATTGGTTCTGGCGATGGCCGCGCCGTGATCACCAGCCCGCAGGCGGGTCTGGTGACCATTCGCGCCTATCCGAAAGAGCTCAAGGCGGTGCGTGAATTCCTCAATCAGTCCGAGAGCCACCTCAAACGGCAAGTGGTGCTGGAGGCGCGGATCATCGAAGTCGCCCTTAGCGAAGGGTATGAGCAGGGTGTAGACTGGAGCGGTCTCTCCGCCAGTTGGGACGGCAACAAGGGGATCACTGGCGGTGGTTCACTGTCCCCCTCCACATTACCCATCACCCCCAACCAGATCTTTACCGCGCTGGGTGGTGGCGCGGGTTTCAAAATCTCGGACGGCAACTTCAACGTGGCGGTTAACCTGCTCAAGACCCAGGGGGATGTGAATACCCTTTCGAGCCCGCGGGTAACGGCGACCAACAACCAGAAGGCGGTGATCAAGGTGGGGACGGACGAGTATTTCGTCACCAACGCCTCGACCACCATCACCACCAACTCCTCCGGGGTCTCCGACAAGACCCCCAACGTGGAGCTGACCCCCTTCTTCTCCGGCATCGCCCTGGATGTGACACCGCAGATCGACGAAGAGGGCAAGGTCCTGCTGCACATCCACCCCTCCGTCATCGACACCGAGGAGCAGAACAAGGTGATCGATATGGGAACCACAGGTGGCAAGCTGGAGCTGCCACTGGCCAGAAGCTCCATTCGGGAATCAGATACCGTGGTGCAGGCCAACAACGGCGACATCATCGTCATCGGCGGCCTGATGAAGACCGACAAGCAGGAGATCGTCAGCAAGGTCCCCCTGCTCGGCGACATCCCCTGGGTCGGAGAGGCCTTCACCAATCGCCGCGAAGGCTCCAGAAAGGTGGAGCTGGTGATCCTGCTCAAGCCGACCGTGGTGGGGAAAGATACCTGGCAGAACGAGCTGCAGCGCTCCGCCGATCTGCTTGACAAATGGTATCCCTCCAAGGGTTGATGGTATGAGCGCGGATCCGGTTTTGCCCCATGGTTTGGTGCTCGCGGGTGGTCTGTTGCAGGCCGCCCTGCTTGTGTGCGGGAGCTGACGGCATGTACCTGAACCACTTTGGTCTGCAGGAGGCCCCCTTCGGCCTTACTCCCAATACCGGCTTCTACTACGGCCTGCCACCTCACGAAGAGGCGCTGCAGGTGCTCAACTGGGCGCTGGCGCAGGGGGAGGGCTTTATCAAGGTGACCGGCGAGGTGGGCACCGGCAAGACCCTGCTCTGCCGCAAGTTGCTCAGCGAGCTGGGCTCGGAAGCGCGCCCGGTGCGTCTGGCCTGGTTGCCCAATCCCCATCTCGCGCCGGCCGAGCTGCGTATCGCGCTGGCACTGGAGCTGGGGTTGGCGGTGCGGGATCAGAGCGAGCTGGATCTGACCGATCGCATCCATCGTCACCTGATCAGCCTGCACCAGCAGGGCAGTAGGGTGGTGGTGTTGATCGACGAGGCGCAAGCGCTGCCGGACGAGACGCTGGAGGCGATCCGCCTGTTCGGCAATCTGGAGACCGAATCGAGCAAGCTGCTGCAGATCGTGCTGTTCGGTCAGCCGGAGCTGGATGCCAGACTGGCCAAGCCGCATCTGCGCCAACTGCGCCAGCGGATTGGCTTCTCCTACTGCCTGCGGCCGCTGCGCTTTGACGAGACCCGCGCCTATCTGGAGCACAGATTGCAGGTCTCCGGTTATCGCGGGGCACCGTTGTTTGCCGGCCGCGCAATGCGGATGCTGTGGCGGGCCTCGCGGGGGATCCCGAGACTGATCAATATCCTGGCGCACAAGTGTCTGATGCTGGCCTACGGTCAGGGTGCGCGCCGGATCGACAGCCATCTGGTGCGGCTTGCCATTCGCGATACCGACGATGCCAGCCGCTTTGCGCCAAGGCGCTGGTGGCCCTTGTTACTGTTGCTGGGGTGCGCCCTGGCTTATGGAGTCTGGCCATGAGCGTCATCAACCAGATGCTGAAAGACCTGGATCAGCGCCAGCAAGGATCCGAAGGTGCAGCCGTCTATATTGCCCCTGCACACCAGCAGGGGTGGTGGATGTTGCTGTTGACCCTGATCTGCGGTCTGGCACTGGGGATCCTCGGTTGGCGAACCTGGATCTACTGGCAGCAGACTCATCCTGTAGTCACCGCCAGCGAAGTGGTCAACCCTGATGCGGTGGCTCCCGATGTGGTGACAAGGGCCGCTGGGCCAGTCAGCCAGCCCGAGCCGGTTGAGGTGGCGGCCGTGCTGCCGCTGCCAAGTCAGGATGACGCGAACGATGAGGTTGGGGAACACGAGGCTGGCGACACGGCCTATGGTGCCCCTTTTGATGCTTCCAGTCATTTTGACGAGTCGGAGCCGACCGATGAAGAGCTGCAACCCGAGCTTTACGCCGAACTGGCGGCAGAGCAGCAGGCCGTTGCTAGCGCGCCGCGCAAACCGGGCGTATTGAAGATCGAGACGGTGGAACTGTCGGCCAAGGAGCTGGCGGCGCTGGCGGAGCGCAAGGCGACTACCGCCATGGCCAAGGGAAGCCTGCGGGATGCGCAGGACAACTACTATCAGGTGCTGGCCCACGACCCCTACAACCAGGGGGCGCGTGAGCAGCTGGCTGGCTTGCTCTATGGCGAGGGCCGCCTGACCGAGGCGCGCCAGCTGCTGGAGGAGGGGATCCTGCTCGATCCCCAACAGGCCGATTTTCGTCTGCTGCTGGCCCGCCTTGCTATCAGCGAGGGGCAGCAGCAGCAGGCGCTTGGCTGGTTGTCCGGTTATCAGCCGGATCTCGCCAGCAACCTGGACTACTACGCCACCTGGGCGGGACTGACCCAGGAGCTGGGCCAGAATGCCGAGGCGGCGGTGCTCTATGTGGAGCTGCTACGCCAGCAGCCGGATCAGGGGCGCTGGTGGCTGGGTCTCGGCGTGGCCGAGGATGGTCAGGGGCACAGCCAGCGTGCGCTCGATGCCTATCGCAACGCCCTGCTGCACGGCAACCTCGGCGAGGCATCGACCAACTGGCTGGAACAACGAATTGGCCAACTAACCCCTTGATAAACCGCAATTTCGATTAGCGAAGCCTAATCAAATGCGGCAACGGGTGTGAAGTAACAGAGATCGGAGCAAACATGGCACAACCCAGACTGAAAATGCGCCTCGGCGACCTGCTGGTACAAGAGCAGATCATCTCTGATGATCAGTTGCAGCTTGCCCTGCAGCAGCAGCGTCAGACCGGCCGCAAGCTGGGCACCACCCTGATCGACCTCGGCTTTATCAGTGAGGTGCAACTGCTGCAGTTCCTCGCCCGCCAGCTGGATGTGCCCTTCTTCGATCTTAACAACCTCACCATCGACGCGGCCGCGGTGCCGCTGCTGCCCGAAGTGCAGGCGCGCCGTTATCGGGCGCTGGTGGTTAACCTCACCGACAACAAGGTGACGGTGGCGATGTCGGATCCGGCTGACTTGAGCGCTCTTGATGCCATCGCCGCCCTGCTGAGCCCGCGCGAGATGGTGCTGGCGGTGGCGCGGGAAGGGCAATTGCTGGAGTATTTCGACCGCCTCTATCGCCGTACCCGCGAGATCGAGAGCTTCGCCGAGCAATTGCAGGAGGAGTACCAGGACACCGGTTTCGAGCTGGGGGCCAGCAACCTGAGGGTGGCCGACGAGGGGGAGGCAACGGTGGCCAAGCTGCTGCGTTCCCTGTTCGAGGACGCGGTGCAGGTGGGGGCCTCGGATATCCATATCGAGCCGGACGAGAAGGTGCTGCGTATTCGCCAGCGGATCGACGGCATCCTCCACGAGAACATCCTCAACGAGGTGCGCATCGCCCAGGCGCTGGTGTTGCGCCTCAAGCTGGTAGCGGGGCTCGACATCTCCGAGAAGCGCTTGCCGCAGGATGGTCGCTTTAACATGAAGGTGCGTGGCCGCGATGTGGATGTGCGGATGTCCACCATGCCGGTGCAGTACGGTGAGTCGGTGGTCATGCGGCTGCTGGATCAATCCTCCGGCATCCTGTCGCTGAGCGAGACCGGCATGCCGCCCGATATCCTGACCCGTTTCCGTCGCCAGCTAAAACGCCCCCACGGCATGATCCTGGTGACCGGCCCGACCGGTAGCGGCAAAACCACCACCCTCTATGGCGCCCTCTCCGAGCTCAATCAGTCCAGCAACAAGATCATCACGGTCGAAGATCCGGTGGAGTATCGCTTGCCCCGCGTCAATCAGGTTCAGGTCAATCCCAAGATAGGCCTCACCTTCTCCCACGTGTTGCGCACCACTCTGCGTCAGGATCCGGATATCCTGCTGGTGGGCGAGATGCGGGACAACGAGACGGTGGAGATAGGCCTGCGCGGTGCCATCACCGGTCACCTGGTGCTGACCACTTTGCACACCAACGATGCGGTGACCAGTGCCCTGCGTCTCATCGACATGGGCGCGCCCGGCTATCTGGTGGCGAGCGCCCTGCGGGCCGTGGTTGCCCAGCGTCTGGTACGGCGGGTATGTGAGCACTGCGCCAGCGAGAAGGCGCCGGACGAAGGACAGGCCACCTGGCTCACCGTGCTCTGTGGCGAGGTGCCCGGCCAGTATACCTATCACAAGGGACGGGGTTGCCAGAGCTGCAACTTTACCGGCTACGCCGGTCGGGTCGGGGTCTACGAGCTGCTGGAGCTGGATCAGCCGATGATGGATGCCTTGCGCCGCAATGATGCACAAGGGTTCGCCAAAGCCGCCCGCGAACACGCACACTATCGGCCGTTGGCCCTCACTGCGCTCGATTATGCCCGTCAAGGGATCACCTCGGTGGACGAGGTGCTGAGGCTGGCCGAGGATTTGGGGTAAGCGATGGCCAACTTTGCCTACAAGGGACGCGACAGCCAGGGCAATGCCACCAGCGGCGTGGTCGACGCGGCCAACGAGATGGCTGCCGCCGAGCAGCTGATGCGCCGCGGGGTGATGCCCACCGAGCTCAAACCGGGCAAGGCCAAATCCGCCGCCATCGACTGGTCTTTGTTGCTGGAAGGGGGCGTCAAGCTGGACGAGCTGGTGATCTTCAGCCGCCAGATGTATGCCCTGACCCGGGCGGGGATCCCGATCCTGCGCGCCATCGCCGGGCTGGAGGAGAGCACCCACAGCAAGCCGCTCAAGCGGGCGCTTCACTCGCTGGGGGAAGATCTTGGCAACGGTCGTCCGCTCTCCAGCTCGATGCAGGCGCACCCCAAGGTATTCAGCAGCCTGTTTGTCGCCATTATCCATGTGGGTGAGAACACCGGTCAGCTGGAAGAGGCCTTTTTGCAGCTGGCTACCTATTTCGAGCTGGAGCTGGAGACCCGCAAGCGGATCAAGACCGCGATGCGTTACCCCAGCTTCGTGATGATTGCCATCGGTATCGCCATGGTGATCCTCAACGTCATGGTGATCCCGGTGTTTGCCGGCATGTTCGCCAAATTCGGGGTGGAGTTGCCGCTGGCGACCCGCATTCTGCTCGCCACCTCGCACTTTTTTGTCCACTACTGGTGGCTGCTGCTCGCCATTGTGGCGGGGATGGTGTTTGGCTGGCGCCGCTGGGTCGCCACCACCGGTGGCAAGCTGACCTGGCACCGCTGGCAACTCAAGTTGCCCATCGTCGGCACCATCATAGAGCGCTCCCTGCTGGCCCGTTTTGCCCGCAGTTTTTCCATGATGCTCAAGGCTGGCGTGCCGCTCAACACGGCGCTGACCCTGGTGGCCGACGCGGTGGATAACGCTTATGTTGCAGGGCGGGTGCGGGATATGCGCGTTGGTATCGAGCGGGGTGAGAGCCTGCTGCGCACCGCCAGCAGCAGCGGCCTGTTTACGCCGCTGGTGATGCAGATGATCGCCGTGGGGGAGGAGACCGGTCAGGTTGATGACCTGCTCCATGAAGCGGCCGAGTATTACGAGCGGGAGGTGGATTATGACCTCAAGAGTCTCACCGCCCGCATCGAGCCGATCCTGATCGGGATCGTGGCAGTCATGGTGCTGATCCTGGCGCTCGGTATCTTTACACCGATGTGGGACATGATGAGCGCCGTAAGAGGCAAGTAACTCGGCATCTTCACGCTTGAGTGGTGGGACATGATGCGCGTCGTAAGAGGCAAGTAACTCGGCATCTTCACGCTTGAGTGGTGGGACATGATGAGCGCCGTAAGAGGCAAGTAACTCGGCATCTTCACGCTTGAGTGGTGGGACATGATGAGCGTCGTAAGAGGCAAGTAACTCGGCATATTCACGCTTGAGTGGTGGGACATGATGCGCGTCGTAAGAGGCCACAGGGCAATGGAGTCGAGGGGCGGATGAGCAGACAGAGCGAGCAGGATGATCGCTGGCTGGCCGGATATCGGCAGATCGCCGTGATCATCCTGCTGATGGTGATCGCCACGACCCTGGTACGCAGCTATCAGGGCCATCGGGAAGAGGCGCAGCAGCTCACTCTCACCTTGCTGGGGGAGCAATTTGCCGAGCGGGCACAGCGTTTGCACGGCATTTGGCTTGATGAGCGGCGCCCCGACACCCTGCATAGCGCGGGTCGTGGTTGGCAATTTGATGAGCGTGGTTGGCCACTGGGGTTATTGCCCCTGCAATCCCCATCAGAAAATTGTCGTCAGTTGTGGCTGGCATTGGTGGGTGAGACGGCGGGTGGCATGCCCCCGTTGCAGGTTCTGGCCCGCCCCGATGGCAGTGGGTGCGAGATGGGGTGGGATGGTGATTGGCTGATTTATCATTTTTCTGACGGGCGGGTGATGAAAAAGCCTTGAATGAAACTAATCATATGACCCAACTACATGATTTTTTTAGGTATGCATGAAATAATGCGGGCCATTACGGAGGGAGCATGACAATGAAACCAATGGCACCAACAATGCCGGAACAGGGGATGATGAGACGGGCCGCCGGCTTCTCCCTCATTGAGCTGGTGATCGTTATCGTGATCCTGGGGATCCTGGCAGTGACTGCGCTGCCGCGCTTTCTCGATGTGACTGACGAAGCGAAAAAGGCCAGCGTAGAAGGGGTCTCTGGCGGTTTTGCCACCGGCGTTTCACTGGTGCGGGCGCAATGGGAGGCGGAAGGTCGCGCCAAACAGGACAGTCTCAATACCGTACTCTATGACGGCAGTCGCTTCTATCTGACCACTCCGACCGAAACCCAGATCAGCAACGGCGAGCTATCGCCCGGCTATCCCATGGATACCGTTGCCAGCGGTAATCCGGATGTGGATCCGGCTAATCTGACAGCCGAACGTTGTCTCAATATTTGGGAGGGGTTGTTGCAAAACCCGCCCAAGGCTACGGCCAGCTTCAATGAAGTGCGTGGTAGCGGCAATGACCTGAAATACTATGCCACGGCGAGCAGTAATGGACTGGATTCGGTCTGCCGTTACTATCTGGTCAATAGTTTGAGTAAGGGCAGTGATGGCAAGTATCAGGATCCGCAAGGCAAGACTGATGCATTTATGAGTTTCAGTTACCGCCCGGCCTCCGGTCAGGTGACCACCAATATTAATTAACAGAGGAAAGTGAAATGAAAAAACAGGCGGGTTTTACCCTGATCGAACTGGTTATCGTGATCATCATTCTGGGTATTCTGGCGGTCACCGCTGCACCCAAGTTCCTGAATCTGCAGGATGATGCTCGTCTGGCTGCTGCCAATGGCGTGAAGGCATCTCTGCAAAGCTCGTCCCAGTTGGTATATAGCAAAGCTGCCATTCTGGGAATTGAGGGTACCTCTGGTGCTGTTTCTGTAGCCGGAACCACAGTTAACACCAAATTTGGTTACCCACTCACCACAGATGCAGGTAAAACAGTTGCTCTGGATGGCTGGAGTGAAGTATCTGGTACTCCTGGTACTTTTAAACCCAGCAACGAACCTAACAGTAAGTGTGCTGTGACTTATGCGAATACTATTACTGCTGTAGGTGGTGTCCCTTCCATCGCCGTCAGTACTGATTGCGGTCAGTAATTGTTAAAAAGGCGAGGCTTCGGCCTCGTTTTTTCTTCTCCCTGATGAGGAACCCCATGCCTGCAACCAAGGGCTTTACCCTGATTGAATTGGTACTGGTGATCTTGCTAATCGGGATTCTGGCCGCCTTTGCCGTGCCCAAATGGCTGGGCAAAGGCGGCTTTGAAACTCAAACCGTGCGTGACGAGCTGCTGACCCGGTTGCGGCTGGTACAGACCGTCAATATGCATGAACCCGCCGACCGCTGTACTCAGCTGGTGGTTGCCTCTCCCCGTTTTGCCCACCGTACTTATGCGGCGTGTCCCGCCAGCGATGATCTGGATACCAATAGTGGCTGGACTCCCCAGTTGGAGACCCGTGGTCGACTGGTTACGCCCTCTGCCGGTATCTCCATCTCCCTTGATAACAACAACCGCTTCGTGCTGCGTTTCGATCAGATGGGCAGACCGCTAGGCAGCTGTGCCGGTGCCAACGGTTGTACCTTGCTGGTAAGTGATGGCCGCGAAACCAGCCGTATCAAGATTGAATCCGAGGGGTTTATTCATGAGATCCCTTAAGCGCGGTTTCACCCTGATTGAGCTGATCGTCGGCATCGTGCTGCTGGCGGTGGCCTTGACCGGCATCTTGGGGCTGCTTATCAATCAGGCGCCGCAGGCGGTGGACCCGGTGCAACAGGTGCGTGCCGCTCAGCTGGCCCAGCGTCTGGCTGGCGAAATCCTGCAAAAGTCGTTTGATGAAAAATCAGACCATAACGGTGGTCGTTATCGCTGTGGCGAGACCTTCGATGACCAGTTTTACGGGGACTGCAGCTGCCCTGTTGGCGTGGCCTGTACCCAGAGGCCTCCTGTTCCGGCGATGACTGTTTGGCAGCCCAGCCTGTATGGCCCCGATGGTGAGCCGGCGCCTTATGCCTACAACGATGTGGATGACTTTGATACTGCAGGTAACTGGCGCGATGCCAGCTGGTTTACCCAGACCTCGGCGGGCGACAGTGGCGACGAGTACCCCAACTATCAGGTGAAAATTGCGGTGAGTGCTGTGGTGTTTAAAGCGGATGGCAGCTTCGATAGTTGTAGCGACCGCTGTTCGATGGGCAAACGCATCGATCTGCAGGTGAAGCTGCCGGATGGGAGTGTGCTCGACTTTGCCCTCTACCGGGGGAACTACTGATGGGCAAGTCTGTGCCAACCCAGACTTTCGGTGTTGGGCTTCGCAGGCTCAGCACCAACCTACCGCGTACCCAGGGTTTTACCTTGGTCGAGTTGGTGATGGTGATCCTGCTGCTGGGGATCATGGCCACCTTTACCAGCCAGTTTATCGGTATCGGCACCCAGATTTATGGTGATGCCAGCAGTCGTGAGCAACTGATGAGCGATGCCCGCTTCGCCATGGAGCGGCTGAACCGCGAATTGCGCGATGCGGTGCCGGGCTCGGAGCGCATTGAAGATCAGGATGGTAACTGGCTGGACCAAGGCCCCTGTCTGCGGTTCTGGCCGATCAGCAACTCTGGCCGCTATCTTGCCCTCAATCGCCCGTCGAGCAGTGCTTCTTCTCTTGAGCTGGTGATGGTAGCGCCGCTGGTAGCGGTTGAGCAGAACAAGGACTGGTTGGTGGTGTTTCCCCAGCCCGTATCCAGCGGTACGCAGACGATACGGGACCGCTGTGATTATGGCCGCTGCGTGGCTCAGGTGGGGCCAGTGGGTCCGGTGATCTCTGGCGCCCAAACAATAGGGTATAGCGGTGCGCCGCTGGATGGGCAGTCGCCCGGCAGTCGGGTCTATTTTGCCCGAGAGCAGGTGCGTTACTGTGTGCAAAATGGTGCCTTATATCGCGCCAGTGCCGGGATCAGTGCCGCTGGCAGCACCTTGCCTCTGGGGATCTTGATGGCTGAGTCGCTCCGGCCTGGCAATGTCTTCTATCGGGAAACCTCTGCCTCGACTTTTAACGCAGCTGGGGGATTTGGCATGCGCTTTGTTTTTGAGCGCAAGGGGGAGTCGGTCACCTTCAACCACAAGATAGAGGTGTTCAATGTGCCCTGATCCACAGGCTTTCGGACGGATGCGCGGCAGCGCCTTGATGATCGCCCTGTTTGTCATCGTGGTGATGGCCCTGCTGGCGGCTGCTATGGGCCGTTTTCTGGTCGACAGTGGTGAGAAAAATACCGTGGAGGTGCGCAGCGTGCGCGCCCTGCTGGCCGCCCAGAGCGGGCTGGAGATTGCCCTGTATCAGCTTTTTCCGAACCGACAGACCGCGCCACCTGCGGATCGATGCAGCTTGGTGCAGGACCCGCCTCAGTTTAGCAATCCCGGCTTGGTTGGTTGTCAGGTAGCCGTAATTTGCCGGAAGGTACCGGTGACCTATAACAACCAGAGCAGCCCGGGCTACCGTCTCGAGAGTGTCGGCACCTGTGGCAGCTCGGACCTTAAAAGCGCCAATCCTGATTTTGCCGTCAGTCGTTCGATGGTGGTGGAAGCCTTTGAGGAGGGCGAGTCATGATCTTCAAGCGTATTCTGATGGCCAGTGCGCTGATGCTGGCAAGCGGTTGTGTTGCCGCGTTCGAACCGGTCGATATTGCCACCTATTTCCCGGCGGTGGCGCAGGGCCATCATGGCAACAATAACAATACGTGTCATCAGATAACCCCCCCCCAATTCCGGCAATACAACACCAGCCGGGTCAATGGCACGCAAGGCAATGCCCTGCAGTTTTGTGGTATCAACTCCTCTTATGAGCGCCCCCCGCTGGGGTGTGATTCCGCTATCGGTGGCGATGGTCGTTACTGCACCGTCACGAATAGTGATATTCGGGGGCTGGCGACGAATGGCAATAATGAGTTTCTGAGCAGTAACGGTACGGCTGGCAGCATTGGGTACTGCAATAATGGTGACAATCTGACGCTGGGAGGCAGCGGCAACCAATATGGTTCTGTCGCGCTATATGCCCGCTGCACTGTCAGTGCCAGCCCGAACTTTTCCGAATACCGGTTCAAATCGCTGGAAATTGGCAGTGGAGCCCGTTTGGTGTTGACCGAGGGCGACTATTGGGTCGATCGGCTGTCCCTCGTTCAAGGGGGGGAGATTGTATTGCAAGGGAATGCGCGGATCTTTGTCAACCAGAGTACAACCATCAGCGATAGCCTGGTGAACATCTCGGCTCGCAACAGCTTGCTGCTGATCGCCTATAACAATCTGACATTGACCGGTACCAGCCAGGTGACGGGCTATGTTTACGCGGATCAAACGATTTCATTGAACAATAGTGCCGTCATAAATGGACGGACTACCAGCCGTTACCTGTTTATGGAGGGGCAGTCCCGGATTAATGACAGCCTCTTTGCCCCTCCCCCGTTAACCTGTTTTAACGATGATTTTTCATCAGGTTCGCTCAGCGGTGATTGGGTGGTTAAAACCAGCAGCGGCTCATTTACCCCCTCTATTGTCGGTGGTCGCTTGCGTTTGACCCAAGCGGTTGGCGACCAGTCAACATCGACAACGTATCAACGTCTGTTTCCTGCGGCCAACAATCTGGTGACGATAACCTTTAACCACTATGCCTATGGGGGTAACGGGGCTGATGGGATGGCTGTCGTGTTTTCTGATGCCAAGGTCACCCCCCAACCGGGCGCTTTTGGAGGGCCGTTAGGCTATGGTTTCAAGCCTCGCATTCCCGGGTTTGCCGGAGGATGGCTGGGTATTGGTTTTGATGAGTATGGCAACTATTCAGGGGAGGGGGGCACATACAATGTTGGGCGGCGCCGACAAGCCGTTGCTATTCGAGGGTCGGGGTCAGGCACGAGTGGTTACAGGTATTTGAAAGGAACCTGTAACGATGGGACAACCAATATAAATACGAACTGTTTGAATCCTGGCGTGGATGGCAATGGTGGTGCCAATCACAAATATCAGCTGACTATCGACTCACGTATAAGTGGACAATCCATGGTCAAAGTGGAGCGCGATAGCGGGAGTGGTTATGTCACGCTGATCGACGGGTTCAATGCCCAAAACCAGAGCGGTCAGGCTCAGGTTCCAAGCGATTTCTTGCTCTCTCTCACCGGTTCCACAGGCGGTTTAACCAACGTTCACGAACTCGACAATGTGCAGATCTGTGCCTTGCGTTCCAATCCGGTCGGGGTGCAGATTGACCACTTTCAGCTCGATCACTCTGGCCAGGCGCTGACCTGCAATCCCGAGACGGTGACGGTCAAGGCGTGCGCCGATGCCGCTTGTAACACGCTTATCACAGACCCGGTTACTGCGACCCTGAGTCTTACCCCTACTTCTGCCAGCAATGGTTGGATTGGTGGCAATACGGTGACCTTTAGCGGCGGTTCGACCAAGGTGCAGTTGCGCAACAATACGCCGACCGCGGTGACTATAGGCGTTTCCGGCTCGACTCCGACGACCAAGCCATTCAGTACCACCTTGTGCAAGGCCGGGGCCGGTACGCCCAGTGCGGCAGCCTGTACCCTGAACTTTGCCGATAGCGGCTTCTTCTTCGATGTGCCTGATACTTATTCCAACCAGCCGCAGACGGTGACTATCAAGGCGATCAAAAAGAGCGATGTGACCAAGCAGTGTGTGCCGGGGTTTGCCAGTCAGACCAAGAGCGTCAAGTTCTGGAGCAGCTATATCTCCCCCACCGGTAACCCCTATAACAGCCAGATGAGCGTCAATAGCAGTGCGATTGGTGCCAGTCAGGGGGCTGCAACACCGCTCTCCCTCGCATTTAATGATCAGGGGCAGTCGACCATCACGGTTAATTATCCGGATGCGGGCAAGGTGCAACTGGATGCCCGTTATGATGGCACCGGCAGTGAAGCCGGTCTGGTGATGCTAGGCGCCGATCAGTTTGTGGCACGTCCGGTCGGCCTGTGCATTACACCCCCGCAAGGGGTCTGCGCGGCAGGTGATAGCAGCTGTCCGGTCTTCAAAAAAGCGGGGGAGACGTTTCAGGTAGATATCAAGGCGATGGCCTGGGAATCCGCCAATGATGGGGATATCTGCGTAGGGAATCAGACTACGCCCAACTTTGCTTTGACTAACATCGCTCTTGGTACTCAACTGGTTGCCCCGATTCCCGGGCAAAATGCGCAGGTCGGTACAGCGAGCTATAACCACTCTAACGGGATGGACAGCAACAATCTCAATAAGGTCACCCAGTCAGTCAGCGAGGTGGGGGTGTTCAGAATGACGGCGACCCCGCCAGCCAACGGCTACTTCAATTACACCATCCCATCAGCCCAGAGCCAGCCGGTGGGCCGTTTCGTGCCTTGGGATTACAGTTTGAGTGGTGGTTTTATCACGCCTGCCTGCAATGTCTTTACATACATGAGTCAGCCCTTTGCCAGCGGCTTTGTACTCACTGCGCGCAATCTGCAGCAAGGGACGACACAGAACTATCAGGGGGCGTTCGCTAAAGGGGTTGCTGAGATGGTGGCGGCGAATGCTCTGGATGGGGTCGCGCGTGACAAGCGTATTACACTATCTCCCTCGCTCAGCTGGGCAAGTGGTATTGCGAGCGTTAATCAGCAGTCACCTTTGGGGCTGAATACCCGCTTTGATCGTGCAGCGAGTCCAGAAGCACCTTTCGCCACGTTGAGCTTTGGTCTCAAAGTCGATGATCAGGATGGCGGTAATACGCGGCTTGCGATGATGAATATGAATGCGGGAGTAGTTGGGGATTGTTCCAAATCGGGGCAAGGGTGTAATGCGGTGCGGCTGGGTACTCAAAAACTGTTGTATGGCCGCCTTTTGGCCGGGAAAAATCGTGGTGTGAACAGTGCCGAGTTGCCGGTGACGTTACTGATGCAGCGTTTTGAACCGGGCGGATGGGTGACCAACGACGAGGACAGCTGTACTCAGCTCTCGCTGGCAAATGATGGCTTTGATCCATTACCCGGTGAGTCGCCGATAGACAAAGAGCGCAAAATCAGTTTTAACAGTGCGAGCTCTTCTTACCAGGTTACCGGTAATGTACCCCGGCCCTATAGCAGTACGCTAACGTTGAGCGGGCAACAAGGGGCGGCCAGCTCAGCCACGGCAAAAAAAGGCGAGATTATTTTTCATTTCTCTGCCCCCAATGCGGATGTCGTCATTCCCTATCGTGTCGATTTGGCAAAACAGCCATCTTCGCCGACGTGGTTGTCTGACCCGACAAGCCTGCAAGGTGAGGCTCGTTTCGACTCCAGCCGGGGGAATGACAGAATTATTTATCGGCGCGAAGTATTGCAGTAAATGATGTGTAAGGGGGCTGGCGCAACAGCATCCCCCTAACACCTTGTTTATTAGCGTTTGTAAGCCCGAGCCAGTGAGTGATGACTCGCACTTTTGTCGCGACTGATTGAGTGGCGACAGTTTGAGCGCTTGCCCATTGGGGTGGGCATTGGTAAAGTTAGCCGGTTTTCTGCACCTCCAAATTCTTAGGATTTCCCGTAGCCATGTTCAAAAAGCTCAGAGGCGTCTTTTCCAACGATCTGTCGATCGACTTGGGAACTGCCAACACCCTGATCTATGTAAAAGATCAAGGGATCGTCCTTAACGAACCCTCAGTTGTCGCCATTCGCCAAGAGCGCGGGAACGCCAAATCGGTCGCTGCTGTCGGTCATGCCGCCAAGCAGATGCTGGGCCGTACCCCGGGCAACATCTCCGCGATCCGCCCGATGAAAGACGGCGTGATCGCCGATTTCTACGTGACCGAGAAGATGCTGCAGCACTTCATCAAACAGGTTCACGACAACAACTATTTCCGCCCCAGCCCGCGTGTGCTGGTGTGTGTACCGTGTGGCTCCACTCAGGTTGAGCGTCGCGCCATCAAGGAGTCCGCGTTGGGCGCCGGTGCCCGTGAGGTCTACCTGATCGACGAACCCATGGCTGCCGCCATCGGTGCCGGTCTGCCGGTCTCCGAAGCGACCGGTTCCATGGTGGTGGATATCGGTGGTGGTACCACCGAAGTGGCCATCATCTCTCTGAACGGTGTGGTCTACTCCCAGTCCGTCCGTATCGGTGGCGACAAGTTTGACGAAGCGATCATCAGCTACGTCCGTCGCAACTACGGCAGCCTGATCGGTGAAGCGACTGCCGAGCGCATCAAGCACGAGATCGGCTCCGCCTATCCGGGCGAAGAGGTGCGCGAGATCGAAGTCCGTGGCCGCAACCTGGCCGAAGGGGTACCGCGCAGCTTCACCCTGAACTCCAACGAGATCCTGGAAGCGCTGCAAGAGCCGCTGTCCGGTATCGTGGCTGCCGTCATGGTGGCGCTGGAGCAGTCCCCGCCCGAGCTGGCCTCCGACATATCCGAGCGCGGCATGGTGCTGACCGGTGGTGGTGCCCTGCTGAAAGATATCGACCGTCTGCTGATGGAAGAGACCGGTATCCCTGTCGTCGTGGCCGAAGATCCCCTCACCTGTGTGGCCCGTGGTGGCGGCAAGGCGCTGGAGCTGATCGATATGCACGGTGGCGATCTGTTCCACTACGAATAAGACCCAAAGCCGGCCAGCGTGCCGGCTCTTTTTTGACGACCCATGAAACCCATTTTTGGTAGAGGCCCTTCGCTTCAGTTACGGTTGTTTCTCGCCGTCATCATCTCCATTGCAGCCATCGTCGCGGATTCCCGCTTCGGTGTGTTTACTCATGTCCGCGTCTACCTGAGTTCACTCGTCAGCCCGTTGCAATACATGGCCAATGCCCCCGGTACCCTGCTCGACACCATGTCGACCCAGGTGCAGACCCGTGCCGATCTCATCGAGCAGACCAAGCAGCAAGAGCAGCAGCTGTTCACCCTGCGCTCGCGCCTGCTCAAGATGGATCATCTGGAACATGAGAACCAGCGTCTGCGTGAGTTGCTCGGTTCGCCGGTGCACAAAGAGTCCCGCAAGATGGTGGCCGAGCTGCTGTCGGTGGACTCCGACCCCTTCAGCCATCAGGTACTGATCAACAAGGGGGCGCTGGATGGCGTCTACAACGGTCAGGCGGTGATCAATGATCAGGGGGTGATTGGTCAGGTGCTGCACGTGGGCTCCACCACCAGTCGCGTGCTGCTGATCACCGACTTCAGCCACGGCATTCCGGTGCGGGTGCTGCGCAATGATCTGCGCGCCATCGCTGCCGGCAGTGGCGAGCTCGACAAGCTGGAGCTGCGCAACCTGCCGCGCAACACCGATATTCAGGTGGGGGATTTGCTGGTCACTTCCGGTCTGGGTGGTCGCTTCCCGGAAGGGTATCCGGTCGCCACCGTGACCCGCTCCGAGTATGTGGAGGGCAAACCCTTCGCCCAGATCGAGGCCAAGCCGCTGGTGGAGCTGGATCGGCTGCGCTATTTGCTGCTGCTGTGGACCGACAAGAAACCCGAAGTGCATGATGATGAGGGCGAGCGGGTGGCACCTGCTGCCTCCGCCGCAGGAGCCACCCGCTGATGCTGCAACCCGCAAGTGGCAGGATCTGGATCTGGATCTCGATCCTGCTGGCCTTGAGCCTGTCGATCCTGCCGCTTCCTTTCGAATTTGACCCATTCCGTCCAGACTGGCTGGCCATGGTGCTGATTTACTGGGCACTGGCCTTGCCGCACCGGACCAATGTCGGCACCGCCTGGGTGGCAGGCCTGCTGCTGGATGTGCTGCTCGGTAGCACTCTGGGGGTGCGGGCGATGGCCATGGCCATCACCACCTATCTGGCCGCCTTCCAGTTCCAGAAGATCCGCAACTTCTCTCTCTGGCAGCAGGCACTGATCATCGGTGGTCTGTCGCTGGTGGGCAAGCTGACGATATTCTGGGCCGAGCACCTGTTCAGTCGGGCCAGCCTTAACTTCGCCTACTTTTGGTCGACGTTGACGACGATGCTAATATGGCCCTGGGTGTTTTTGGTGCTGCGCAAGGTGCGGCGCCGCTTCAATATCAGGTAAATATGAGCAAAAACAAAGAACTGCAACTCTATCTCGCCTCGGGTTCGCCCCGCCGCCACGAACTGCTGGCCCAGCTTGGCTATCGTTTTGATGTGCTGAAACTGGATGTGCCGGAGCAACGGGAAGAGGGAGAGAAACCGCAGGATTACGTCTGCCGTCTCGCCCGCGACAAGGCGATGGCTGGCGTAGCGTGCGCACCGACAGCGTTGCCGGTGCTGGGGGCCGACACCATAGTGGTGCTGGGGGATCGGGTGCTGGAGAAGCCCTCCGATCTGCTCGATGCCAAGGATATGCTGGAGGCGCTCTCCGGCAAGGTGCATCAGGTGATGACGGCGGTGGCGCTGGCCACCCCCGAGCGCTGCGATGTGCGACTGGTCACCACCAACGTGGTGTTTCGCAAGCTGGATGAGGCCGAGATAGAGGCCTACTGGCAGACCGGTGAGCCCTGTGACAAGGCCGGGGCTTATGGCATTCAGGGTATTGCGGGCAAGTTTGTCAGCCGCATCGAGGGGAGCTACAGCGCCGTGGTCGGCCTGCCCCTGCTGGAGACGGATCTGTTGATCAAGCAGCATCAGGAACAACACAAGTAATTTTCCGTCAGCTGTGCTCTGCTGCGTTCTTCCTTGCGCGCGTTGTACCGGATTGGCTGTATAAGAATTCAAAACTGGAACAGGCAAGGTTAGTTATGTCGGTAGAACTGCTGGTTAACGTTACCCCCTCCGAAACCCGGGTCGCCCTGGTCGAAAACGGTTTGCTGCAGGAAGTGCATGTGGAGCGTCAGGCCAAGCGCGGCATAGTGGGCAACATCTACAAAGGCAAGATCAGCCGGGTGCTTCCGGGCATGCAGGCTGCCTTCGTCGATATCGGCATGGACAAGGCGGCCTTCCTGCATGCCTCCGATATCGTGCCCCATACCGAGTGTGTGGCGGTGAAGGAGAAGGAGCAGTTCCAGGTCGGCAACATCGCCGAGCTGGTCCGTCAGGGGCAGGACATCATGGTGCAGGTGGTGAAAGACCCGCTGGGTACCAAGGGGGCCCGTCTCACCACTGACATTACCCTGCCCTCCCGCTATCTGGTCTTTATGCCGGGCAGTGCCCATGTCGGCGTCTCCCAGCGCATCGAGTCCGAAGCGGAGCGGGAGCGCCTCAAGCGCAGCGTGGCCGGTTATGTGGACGAGTTGGGTGGCTACATCATCCGCACAGCCGCCGAAGGGGTGGGGGAGCAGGAGCTGGAGCAGGATGCGGCTTTCTTGAAGCGCTTGTGGCGCAAGATCCTCGAGCGCAAGCAGAAGTATCCCCCCTGCAAGATCCTTTACGCAGATCCCAGCCTGGCCTTTCGGGTGGTGCGCGACTTCGTCGGCGCCGAGCTCGACAAGATCCGGGTCGACTCGCGCCAGAGCTTCGACCAGCTCAAGCGCTTCACCGAGGAGTATGTGCCGGAACTGGCCAATAAGCTTGAGTACTACTCCGGCGAGTCCCCCATCTTCGATCTCTACGACGTGGAGAACGAGATACAGCGCGCGCTGGAGCGCAAGGTCGAGCTGAAATCCGGCGGCTACCTCATCATCGACCAGACCGAGGCGATGACTACGGTGGATATCAACACCGGTGCCTTCGTCGGCCACCGCAATCTGGAAGAGACCATCTTCAATACCAACGTCGAGGCGACGGCGGCCATCGCCCGCCACCTGCGCCTGCGCAACCTCGGTGGCATCATCATCATCGACTTCATCGACATGCAGTCGGAAGATCACCGCCGCCGGGTGCTGCACAGTCTGGAGCAGGCGCTGTCCAAGGATCGCGCCAAGACCAACGTCAACGGTTTCTCCCAACTCGGTCTGGTGGAGATGACCCGCAAGCGCACCCGCGAGAGCCTGGAGCATGTGCTCTGCTCCGAGTGCCCCGAGTGCAAGGGGCGCGGCCGGGTCAAGACGGTGGAGTCGGTCTGCTTCGAGATCCTGCGGGAGATCATCCGGGTCAATCGGGCCTACGACGCGGATCAGTTTACCGTTTACGCCGCCCCGGCGGTGGCCGACTACCTCCACGGCGAGGAGTCTCACAGTCTGGCGGAGCTGGAGGTGTTTATCGGCAAACAGGTGCGGGTAGTGAGCGAACCCCTCTGTGGTCAGGAGCAATTCGACGTGGTGATGATGTAATTGGTCTATCGCTGGCTGAGTCGGGGCTGGTTGGCCCTCGGGGTCCTGTTCGTACTGATGGCCATGCTGGTTACGCTGGTACGGGTTGGGGGTCCTTTGCTGAATCAGTATCGGGAGAGTCTGATCCACACTCTGCTCGGCGATTCGCAAATCAAGGTCAGTGTGGAGCAAGTGGGACTGGACTGGACACAATCAGGGCCAGCCCTCGAGTTGCAGCAACTTGCTATCGCCCCGGATTCGGGGCGTTTTACCGTACAGCTCGGCAAAGCCTGGGTGCATCTCGATGTCTGGCGCACCCTCAACGAGCTCAAACCGGTGTTTGGCGAGCTGATCCTCAGCGACGGCGATATCACCCTCGACTTGCGCCAACCGGCTGATGACAGTCCCTCCGGCGATCCTCAGCAGGGCGCCCTGCTGCGCTTCCTGCTGACTCAGCTCTCCACCTTTGATGTGCTCAACACCCGCCTCAACGTCACCACCGCTCTCGGTGAGTTGCGAGCTCTGGATATTGCCCAGTTGCGCTGGCAGAACCGTGGCAAGCGCCATCAGGGGGTCGGCAAGGCTTATCTGATCAACGGGGTGGGCGAGAGCACCATCGATCTGATTCTGGATGTGGATGCCCCGACTGCCCGCCTCGATCGCCTCAAGGGGCAGCTCTATCTGGGGGCGCGTCAGCTCGATATCACCCCGACCCTGGCCAAAATTCACGCAGGCGAACCCAAGGTCGCCGGTCAGCTCGACTTCCAGCTCTGGAGCGAGTTTGACAGCGGCAAGCTGGGCAACACCCTGCTGGAATTTGGCAACAACTATCTGATCTGGAAGGACCCCAAGAAAGGGGAGATGCACCGTTTTAGCCTTGACGGCGGCAAGATCCAGCTGCGCCGCGATGGTCAGAATTGGCAGTTGGCCAGCCACGATGTGGTCTTCACACTGGATGACAGGCCCTGGCTGCACAGCCGGTTGCAACTGGAGCGGTTCGACGAGCGGGTGCAGGGCTATGTGCCGCAGATCGATCTCGATCAGCTCGCCCAGTTGAGTCAGCTGATCTCCGCGATTTATCCGGCCCAGAGCGAGTTGCTCAAGCAGACCAGACCCAAGGGCAAGCTGACAGATTTGACCCTGCAGGCCGATGCCGATTGGCAGGATCTCTCCCTCAGCGGCCAGATCACCAATATCACTCTGGATGCCTGGCATGATGTGCCTGGCGTCAAGGATCTGAATGGCGAGTTCTGGCTCACCCCCAAGGGGGGGAGCGCCAGATTGGCGCTGGTGAACGACAAGGTGGATCCCGCCCGTCACTTCAAGGTGCCGATCCCGGTGAACCGCTTCTCGGCCCGCCTCGACTGGTGGCGCGAGGCGCAGGGCTGGGTGCTCTACGGGCAGGATATCGCGCTGGATAACCCGGACCTGACTCTGGCCAGCCGTTTTCGCCTCGATCTGTTCGAGCACCCCTTCCTCGCTCTGACCGGTCGCATCGATGTGAAGAATGCGGGCCATGCCGATCGCTACTTCCCGCTACAGGCGATGGACAAGGGGCTGGTGGATTACCTGAGTGGCGCCATCAAGGGGGGCAAGGCCAAGGGGGCCGACCTGCTCTGGTATGGGGAGTTCAGGGATTTCCCTTATGAGAAGGGCGATGGCATCTTCCAGGTGGCGGTGCCCCTTGAGCATGCCACCTACCAGTTCTTCCCCGGTTGGCAACCGCTCACCGACCTGCAGATCGATCTGTTGTTCCAGAATGCCGGTCTCGATATGCGCAGTCGCTCCACCCGGCTCGGCAAGGCGAGATCTGACTCGGTGCATGCCTGGATCCCGGATCTCTCCTCCGGCGCTCACCTCTATGTGGATGCCAGGGTGCAAGGGGAGGGAAAGGCCATCAGCGACTACCTGCAGGAATCCCCGTTGGCCGGTTCGGTGGGACAGGCGTTGCGGGAGATCGAGATCCGCGGCCCGATGGCCGGAACGGTCAAGCTCGACATTCCTCTCGATGGCGAGAGCGAGGTGAAGGCGAGCGGTGATGCCACCTTCAGCAACAACCAGGTGCGGGTCGCCAGCCTGGATCTGCCATTGGAGAAGGTGCAGGGGCGCCTTGAATATGACAACGAGCAGACCCGTTTCAGCAATCTCAAAGCAAGCCTGTGGAACCAGCCGCTGACCCTCAACTATCAGGGGCGCCAGCATCCGGATCACTATCAGGTCGACCTCGATTTCAAGGGGCAGTGGGATAGCCGACGTCAGCCTGCAGTCATCACCTCATACGGTATCCTCAACGGCCGCAGTAACTGGGGCGGCAAGCTGGGGTTGATGCTGCCGGAGAGCAAACCGTTAAGTTTCCAGTTGGCGCTCGATTCCAACCTGCAAGGGATGGGGCTGGATCTGCCGCTGCCGCTGGCCAAGGCGGCGCCGGAGCAACTGCCGTTCAAGGTGACCGTGCGCGGCCGCGACGGCAGTGCCGATATTCGCGCCGTGCTGGGGGCCGATGTGGATATGCAGACCCGGCTGGTCTACGGCGAGGGGGAGCCGCATCTCAGCCGGGTGCGGGTCGATGTGGGGCAGCCCGGGGCCAGGATATTGCGGGATGCGCCCATGTTGCTCGCCATCAACCAGCAGGAGGCTGACGTGGGCGGCTGGCTGGCCCGGCTCAAGCAGTGGCTGCCGGCGCAGAATCAGACCGGTAATGCGGTGGTCGGCCCCGCCTTCCTGCCGCAGGAGTGGTGGGTCGATGGTCAGCTGGCCCGCGCCTATATAGGCAGCGCCACCCTCAAGGCGGCGCGCTTCACCGTGGGGCCGACCAATCAGGCGACCGAGGTGATGATCGACAGCCCCGACGTGATGGGGGTGATCCGCCTGCCGGTTGTCCCCAATCAGCCGGTCGATGCCAAGTTTGCCCGCCTCTACTGGTCCGGCAAGAGTGCGGATCTCAGCCCGGATCCCGATGCGAAGCAGGATAACGCCATCATGGCCTCGATCCCTTGGCTGCGGATGAGCTGTGTCGATTGCCGCTTTGGCGAGCTGCCGCTCGGTGAAGTGAAAGGGGAGCTGGTCCCCGGGGTCAACAAGGTGACCCTCAAGGGGCTCGATATGCGGCTGGCGGGCAGTCAGTTCACCGGCAGTGTCGACTGGCTGGCCGATGGCAACCGGATGGAGACCCGCGCCCGCGGCAAGCTGACCACCAACAACAGCGAGCTGCTGCTCAAGCGGCTCGGCTACACCTCGCCCATTGGTGATGCCCCCGGCTCCTTTGCCTTTGATCTCAACTGGCAGGATGTACCCTATCGTCTGAGTCTGCCGACCCTGTGGGGAAGTGCCAACTATCAGCTGGAGGGGGGCACCCTGCGGGAGGTCAACGACAAGGGGGCGCGCCTGCTCTCCCTGCTCAGTCTCGACTCCCTGCTGCGCAAACTGCGCCTCGATTTTCGCGATGTGTTCGACAAGGGCTTCTATTTCGAATCCATGTCCGCTTCTGCCACCATCAAGCAGGGGCAGATCAGCAACGATGACTTCTACATGAAGGGGGCGGCAGGCAATCTGCGCGGTGAAGGGATCGCCGACCTGGTGCGCTGGCAGCTGGACTTTGATCTGAGCTTCTCGCCCAATCTGGGAGGCACTCTGCCGGTGGTGGCGGCCTTCTCCATCACGCCGGTCACGGGGCTCTATGTGCTGGCCCTCTCCAAGTTGCTGGAGCCGGTGGTGGATGTGGTGACCCGCATCGATTTTCGCGTCTCGGGTCCGATTAACGCACCCAAGCTGGTCGAGGCGGGCCGGGATCGGGCTCGCATCAAGCTCAACCAGCAGCAGAAAAAGGCGGTCGATGCCGCTGCCCCCGGCCTGCCGACACAAGAGGTGACCCCCTTCCTGCTGAGCCCCAAACAGGCGGGGCCAAGCCAGCGTTGAGACGGGCAGGCTTTCTCTCTGTGGGGGAAAGGCCATAGTGCACCATGAGAGCTCGGGACAGCCAGCCTCCCAGCCGAGAACACGACAAGGAGTGAGTCATGTGGTTAGCCGCAGTACAGCTGGTATCTGGTCGTCACTGGCAGGATAACCGGGCGCAGATCGCCGTCGAACTGGCGACACTACCCACCGAGCGGCCGCTGCTGGTGCTGCTGCCGGAGAACTTTGCCCTGTTTGGCGAGCGGCAGGGCTATCTGGATGGTGCCGAGGCGATGGGCTCCGATCTGAGCGGAGCCGCGCCGATCCAGCAACAGTTGGCCGAATGGGCGCGAGATTACGGCATCTGGCTGGTGGCGGGAGCTATGCCGACCACCATCGCAGGCTCCGACCATATCCACACCAGCTCGCTGATATTTGACCCAAGCGGTGAGCTCAGGGGCCACTACCACAAGATCCACCTGTTCGATGTGGATGTGGCGGACAATCACGGTCGCTATCGGGAGTCGGAGACCTTCAGCCCCGGGGAAGCACCTGTGCTGGTGGACTCCCCCTTTGGTCCCCTCGGCCTCTCGATCTGTTATGATTTGCGCTTTCCCGAGCTCTACCGCCAGCTGGCCCGTGCCGGTGCCCAGGTGCTGCTGGTGCCCGCGGCCTTTACCGCCGTGACCGGCGAGGCGCACTGGGAGCCGCTGCTGCGGGCTCGCGCCATCGAAAACCAGTGCTACGTAGTCGCTGCCAATCAGGGCGGCACTCACGAGACGGGGCGCCAGACCTGGGGCCACAGCATGGTGGTCGACCCCTGGGGTCGGGTGCTGGCGAGCAAAGAGTCCGGGCGCGGCACAGTGCTGGCGAAGATGGAGCCTGGGCTTATCGACGAATTGAAACGCACCATGCCAGTGCTGCAACACGCCCGTTTGCTCTGATGGTGTGGTGAAAAATTGAAACGCAGCCGTTTGCTCGTGCTGGAGCACGCCCGTTTGCTCTGATGGTGTGGTGAAAAATTGAAACGCAGCCGTTTGCCCGTGCTGGAGCACGCCCGTTTGCTCTGATGGTGTGGTGAAAAATTGAAACGCAGCCGTTTGCCCGTGCTGGAGCACACCCGTTTGTTGTGATGGGGTGGCTTGTTGCCAACCCGTCGGCAAGACGATTTAAAACATCTCGTAACGAGAATGGAGAAGAAGATTGAGTCTATTGAGCCAGGTTAGTGCCTCCCTGTTGGCCCCGAACGACCTCGATGAAGGGCGCCTGCAGCAACTGCTCGGCAGCCTGATGAGCCATCAGGTGGAGTTCGGCGATCTCTATTTCCAGCGCAGCTGGCATGAGTCCTGGATGCTGGAAGATGGCATCGTCAAGGATGGCAGCTACAACATCGATCAGGGGGTCGGGGTGCGCGCCGTCAGCGGCGAGAAGACCGGCTTCGCCTATTCGGACGAGCTGAGCCTGCTGGCGCTGCAACAGTCGGTGACCGCCGCTCGCGGCATCGCCGCCGCAGGTGCTCACGGCAAGGTGAAGGCGTGGGCTCGCACCGAAGCAAATCTGCTCTATCCGGCGCTGGATCCGCTGCAGACCCTCGACAAGTACCAGAAGATCGCCCTGCTGGAACAGATGGACAAGTTTGCCAGAAGTCTGGACCCCGCCATCAATCAGGTGATGGCCTCCATCAGCGGTGTTTACGAAGAGGTGCTGGTGGCCGCCACAGACGGTACCCTGGCCGCCGATGTGCGTCCGCTGGTGCGTTTGTCGGTGACCGTGATCGCCGAGAAGGGCGATCGCCGCGAGCGTGGCAGTGCCGGTGGCGGTGGCCGCTTCGGTTACGATTATTTCCTCGAACTGGATGGGCTGGAGAGCCGCGCCTTTGGCTATGTGCGCGAAGCGGTGCGTCAGGCGCTGGTCAATCTGGAAGCCATCGACGCCCCAGCTGGTACCATGCCGGTGGTGCTGGGATCCGGCTGGCCCGGCGTGCTGCTGCACGAGGCGGTGGGTCACGGTCTGGAGGGGGATTTCAACCGCAAGGGCTCCTCTGCCTTTGCTGGTCGCATCGGCGAGCAGGTGGCTTCAAAGCACTGCACCATCGTCGATGACGGCACCCTGCCGGGTCGGCGCGGCTCCGTCTCTATTGATGACGAGGGGACGCCGGGTGGCTACAACGTGCTGATCGAGAACGGTATCCTCAAGGGCTATCTGCAAGACAAGCAGAACGCCCGCCTGATGGGCGTGCCGCTCACCGGCAACGGCCGCCGCGAATCCTACGCCGCCCTGCCGATGCCGCGCATGACCAACACCTACATGCTGGCGGGTCAGTACGATCCGGCCGAGATCATCGCCTCGGTGAAGAAAGGCATTTATGCCCCCAACTTCGGCGGCGGTCAGGTGGACATCACCTCCGGCAAGTTTGTCTTCTCCGCTTCCGAGGCCTACCTCATCGAGGATGGCAAGATCACCGCCCCCATCAAGGGGGCGACCCTGATCGGCAACGGCCCCGAGGCGATGAGCCAGGTTTCTATGGTGGGGAGCGATCTGGCGCTGGATCGCGGGGTCGGCATCTGTGGCAAGGAGGGGCAGAGCGTGCCGGTCGGTGTCGGTCAGCCCACCCTCAAGCTGGATCAGCTCACCGTGGGTGGCACCTCGTAGGTTGGGTTAGCCGCGCAGCGGCGTAATCCGATGCGATCAAGCCCCGGCCTCTGCCGGGGTTTTGTCATTCAGGGGATCGCAGGCAACAAAAAGCCCCGATCGGTGGAGCGGGGCTGGCGGGTTATTCGGTATCAGTTGATGGATATGGCGCGAGCGTCGATGAAGTAGCGGGCATTACCCTGCTGGTCGACCTGGATCTTGGCAACCAGTTGATCCTGATCCTTGTACTCCCAGCGTTGCTCGATCTTGGCGAGGGATGGGCTCGCAATCCCAACCACGTTCAGGTACTCGTGAAACAGGCTATGGCTCCCTATTTCGGTCAGCATCTTGTCCATCTGCATACTCTCCTGAAGTTGAGTGGGTATTCATCAACAAACCTATCAGCGTCCATCTGAATACAGTCTGTATAAAAAACAAACTAACCCATTTGTGTGTCAATAACATGATCAGGAACAAGATAAGTGCAGATCGTCAGGGACTTTTTGATACCGTTTTCAATCAGAGCTGGTGGGCTTTTGCGGCAACTGATCAAACGAGCCGGAAACCTGTGGTAGCCTGGGTGAGGTTTGCTCGATATGGCCACCGTGGAATACTGGATCCTGTGCCACTTCCTTGATGCCATTGATGCAAAATTGCATACCCATGCAAATCAGCAGGAAGCCCATGATCCGGGTCATGGCATCGATGCCGGTGGTGCCGAGGATCTTGCAGACAGGGTCCGCCAGTTTGAGCACGCCCCAACTGATCAGGCTCATCAAGGCAAATGCCGTTACCACACCGCCATAGATGGGCAGACGCTCGTATTCGGCCGGCAGCGCGGCAATCTGGGCAGCGCCACTGATCACCAGCGCCATGGTACCCGGCCCGCACATGCTCGGCATGGTCAGCGGCACAAAGGCGATGCTCTGGTTGATGTCGACCCCGTTGGCCTGACTGGGTGCCGGGAACAGCATGCGAAAACCGATGAAGCCGATGATCAGGCCACCTGCCAGCCGCAGACCCGGGATGGAGATCCCGAACAGATGCAGGATGGAGGAGCCGATAAAGAAAGTGATGCAGAGAGTACAAAAGAGATAGATGGCTGCCAGCTTGACCTGACGGCGCACATGCTCGCGCGACATCCCCTTGCTCAACCCCAGCAGCAGGGTGGCCGTGGTGGGCGGGTTGACCATGGGTAACAGCGCCAGCAAGGCGAGAAATACAACCTGAAAGAACATGTTGAGCCTCGGATAACAGGGGTGAATGGGAAACCATTGAAACAGGACATCGCCTGAACCAAGAGGGAGGCTATCTTATGTTGGCCAAGCTGAACACAGGCAGTACAAAAAAAGCCCCGAACCGGGTTCGGGGCTTGGACTCAGGCCGGCTGGGGTTGCTGTTGCCGGATAGCCCGTTGCTGGAGCCAGAGCCAGAGGCCGATGGCACAGCCCAGTAACGAGAGGCTTACCACATAGTGGGAGGGGGCCAGTATGTCGCTCTTCATCCAGAGGGTCACCGCCATCGGAGTGAGACCGCCGAAGATGGCGTAGGCCACGTTGTAGGAGAACGACAAGCCGGAGAAACGCACTACCGGCGGGAAGGCGTTGACCATCACGTAAGGCACGGCGCCGACGATACCGACCGCAAACCCCGCCAGCATATAGAGCGGCACCAGCTGGCTCGTATCTGCCGCCAGACCGTGATAGAAGGCGTAGCTGGAGCCCGCCAGCAGCAGGGAGCCGAGTATGAAGGTGAGGCCGCTACCCAGCAGGTCGATCAGTCGGCCATAGACGATGCAGCCGAGGGTCAGGGCCACAATGGCCAGCGAGTTGGCGGTCAGGGCATCGGCTGGGCTAATGCCATAGACCTTCTGCAGGTAGGTGGGGGTCATCAGGATCACTACCACGATACCGGCGGAGAGCAGCCAGGTGAGCAGCATGGAGACCACCACGCTGCTCTTGTGGTTGCGCAGCACCGTCTTGAGGGGCAGCTCGTCGGCCAGGGTCTTGTTGGCCTTCATCTCGGCGAAGACCGGGGTCTCGTGCAACCAGCGACGCAGGTACATGGCAACGATGCCGAAGATACCGCCCAGCAGGAAGGGCACCCGCCAGCCCCACTCACTCACTTCAGCCGGGGACAGGCTCTTGTTGACCGCAGTGGCGATGAGGGAACCGAGCAGGATGCCGGCCGTCAAGCCCGCAGTGAGCGTGCCGCAGGCGACCCCGACCCGACGAGCCGGGACGTGTTCGGCGACAAACACCCAGGCGCCCGGCACTTCACCACCGATGGCGGCACCTTGCAGGATGCGCAGGCCCAACAGGGCGATGGGGGCGCCGATGCCGAGCACCGCATAGGTGGGCAGCAGACCGATCAACAGGGTCGGCAGCGCCATCATGATGATGCTGAGGGTGAACATCCGCTTGCGACCGATGAGATCGCCGAAGTGGGCCATGATGATGCCGCCGAGCGGGCGAGCCAGATAACCGGCGGCGAAGATGCCGAAGGTCTGGAACTGGCGCAACCACTCGGGAATATCGGCGGGAAAGAACAGCTCGCCGATCACCACGGCGAAGAAGACGAAGATGATGAAGTCATAAAACTCCAGCGCACCGCCGAGGGCAGCCAGACTCAGGGTTTTGTAATCCTGACGATTGAGGGGGCGGGCGTGATCGTGTTGTTGCGCTGTTGTGGTCATATCCTTATGTTTTCCATCGTTTTTTTAGTTATTGTCACCCCGGGCAAGGGGCATATACAGGAAATCGAGAGTATGCTGCCTGCCTGTTGTGTGTAAATCGCGCAATTCGCAACACAGTCTTGCATCTTTTTGGGGCAACCTTTTTGGGAAAACCAGATTGTTTGGGAAACCAGAGCGTCCCGCTGGCGGAGGAATAATGGAAAAGAAACGGGTGCTGCTTTCCTGGAGCAGCGGCAAGGATTGCGCATGGGCACTGCATCAGTTGCGGCAAGATCCCGCCATCGAGGTGGTGGGGCTGTTTACCACCCTCAATCAGGCATTCGAGCGGGTGGCGATGCACGGGGTACGCAAGCAGCTGTTGACCGAACAGGCCGCCTGTGTCGGGTTGCCGCTCATCACCCTCGATCTGCCTTGGCCCTGCAGCAACGAGGATTACGGCCGCATCATGACCGGTTTTATCGCCGATGTGGTGGCGCAGGGGATCCGCCATATGGCCTTTGGCGACTTGTTCCTTGAGGATGTGCGCGCCTACCGTGAAAAGCAGTTGGCAGGCACCGGCATCGAGCCGTTGTTCCCGCTGTGGGGCAGCAATACCCGTGAACTGGCGCCGCAGATGGTGGCCGCAGGGTTGAGGGCGCGGATCAGTGCCCTCGACCCGAACAGGCTGGATGCCAGCCTGGGTGGCCACGAGTTTGATGAGGCGCTGCTGGCGGCGCTGCCGGAAGGGGTCGATCCGTGCGGTGAGAACGGCGAGTTTCACACCCTGGCCTATGATGGCCCCATGTTCTCCCGTCCGCTCGGCATTCGGGTCGGCGAGACAGTGCTACGCGATGGCTTTGTCTTTACCGATCTGCTGCCAATCGAAGATTAATTATCGGGCGTCAAATGCTCCCTTTTGCAGGAGCATTCACAGATTTGAGAGGCGAGATGGGGGCACTATTGGCCCCCTCTTTTGATTGAAGATGACAATCTGCCTTATGAAACACGTCTCTCGTCCAGCGCTGCTTGCCTCCTTGCTGGCTGCCGCCCTCTCTCTGCCTGCCGTTGCAGGTGAAGCCGCAACCGTTCAGCCGGTCTCTGCCGGTGTCACCACCGTCACCCTGGCCCAGCAGGCGCCGATCCACTGGGTGTCGGTGGAGCAGATTGCCAAGAGTCTGGATGGCCTGCCCCCGATGGCGGTCGGGTTTGATATCGACGATACCCTGCTCTTCTCCAGCCCCGGTTTTTATCGCGGCAAACAGGAGTTCTCGCCCAACGACGAAAGTTATCTGAAGAACCCCGCCTTCTGGGAGAAGATGAACAACGGTTGGGATGCGTTCAGCATGCCGAAAGAGGTGGGCAAGGCGCTCATCGCCATGCACCTCAAGCGCGGTGACCACATCTATTTCGTCACCGGTCGCTCGGCCACCAAGACCGAAACCGTGAGCCAGACCCTGCAGCAGACCATGGCTATTCCGGCCGACCAGCTCAATCCGGTGATCTTTGCCGGTGATCAGCCGGGCCAGAACACCAAGGTGCAGTGGCTCAAGGATAAGCAGATGAAGATCTTCTACGGCGATGCCGACGGGGATATCAATGCGGCGCAGGAAGTCGGCATTCGCGGCATTCGTCTGCTGCGGGCCGCCAACTCCAGCTACCGGCCACTGCCGCTGGCAGGTGCGCTGGGGGAAGAGGTGATCATCAACTCCCAGTTCTAACCATTTGACCTTCCACATATGCAAGAAGGGCGGGGCCATTGGCACCCGCCCTTCTGTTTTATCGCCGCCATCCATGGGCGGCTTGTGTCAGTCAGCCCACGGCATCTCGGGCAGGCTGTCGAGAAACTCGCCATAGCGGGTCAGATTGAAGGGGCCCTGTTCGGCCTCCATCGCCATCAACTCGGCACCGAGGGCGCAGGCGATATATTGCAGCGCTTCTTCTCGCGGCGCGCCCTTCATGACCAGCCGCATCAGGGTCGCCTTCACATGGGGCGGGTGACCGTCATTGAGCTGGTTCTCCACCATCTCCAGCAGCGTCTCTTCGTCAAAAAATTCCTGAGTGTCGTTCATGGGATATCCGCAACAGTGAATGTGGCGGCCAGTATAGCCTGAATGGGGCTAACACCTTGAACAGCCTGCGAATAAACAATCCGATGAAGAGGCCATTTGTTACCCATAATTAGGAGGCGTTTGCCACGGCAAACAGCAAACAGGTTGGAACACAGATAACATGGATGGACACGCCTATGCCCACGATAGATTCCCTGCTGGCTGAGCCCCGCCTCCTGCCGCAGATCCCCGAAGTGATGCGCGATTTGATCCAGACCTTTAATGAAAAGGATCCGGATCTGCTCAAGATCAGCAAGTTGATCAACAAGGACCCCGTCATCTCTGCCAAGCTGCTGCGGCTGGCCAACTCGGCCAAGTTTGGCAGCAGTCGCCAGATAGGAACAGTCAATGAAGCCGCTGTGCGACTGGGGTTGGCGATGGTACGCAACATGGTGCTGGCCTGTGGCCTGACGGAATCGGTCAAGGTGGTGCCCGGCATAGATCTCAAACATTTCTGGGGCTGCATTTTCAATGTGGCCCAGCTCGCTCGCCGTCTGGCGATCAAAAAGGGGATGAATGGAGAGGCGGTCTTCACCTGCGCCCTGATCCATGACCTCGGCCGATTGGTGATGCACGTAGGGTTGCCGGAAAATACCGTCCATCACATCCATGATCTGGAGTTGCACAAGGGACGGGCCAAGGCGGAGGAGCTGGTGGTCGGTTTCAACTATGCCCAGGTCGGGGCAGCCATGGCCAGATACTGGAAATTTCCCGAGACCATCTGCAATGCGGTGGAGTATCACTACAACCCCATGCTGGCCAAGGAGTTCTCTACCGAAGCCGGGCTGGTCCATCTGGCCATCGTGCTGGCGGCCCAGTCCGATGTGGGTGAAGAGGCACCGCCCGAGTGGCCGCATAAGGTGGCAGACACGCTCGGATTGAGCTGGGCCGATTGTGCCGCCCAGTTCACTGCGCTACGCGAGCAGGGGAATGGTTATGCCGGGTTGCTGGCCGCCTGAGTCAGGGGAGCCATGTCATCAGGGGCCGCACAGCGGCCCTTTTTTATGACTCACCATCCCGTAGGCTTGCCAGCCAGAGGGAGGCGGGGCACTCTTTGCCCTTCACTTTCCGTCTGAGAACCCTTGCCATGATTGCTTCCTCCCGTTTGAGCTTGCGTGAACTTGTCGCCACTGACGCCCCCTTCATCCTTGAGCTGCTCAACGACGGCGATTTCTATCGGTTCATCGGTGATAGGGGCATCCGCACTCTGGAGCAGGCGCAGGAGTATATCCAGCAGGGGCCGGCAGTCAGCTATGCCCGCTATGGTCACGGGCTCTATCTGGTGGCGCGCAAGGAGGATGGTGTCAGCCTCGGTATCTGCGGACTGATCAAGCGCGATACCCTGGAGCTGGTCGATATCGGTTACGCCTTCCTGCCGCAATATCGCGGTCAGGGCTACGCCATTGAAGCGGCGCAGGCCGCCCTTGCCGATGGCAAAAGCCGGCTGGGGATCGGGCAGGTGGTCGCCATCGTCACTCCGGGCAACGAGCGTTCCATCGGCCTGCTGGCCAAGCTGGGGCTGGTACGCAGCCGTCTGGTCAAGTTGAGCGAAGATGCTGACGAATGCCTGCTGCTGGAGCAGGAGCTGTGATGGTTCTGGCTGGGTGTTTAATGGGCTGTACTACCACATTCGGGCAGGAGTGTTCAGTTTTCTCGGATCTTGTCATGGAAGGTTGACGGCTTGCGAGCTTACTTATAGCGGCGCATGAGATAAAAGTCGGGGCAGTGCAGCCCCAACTCGCTTCACTCAGGCCGGTGTATTGCTGACCAGCGCCTCCAGGCCATCGAGAGCCTGCTCCAGATAGCTGCGCGGGCAGCCCAGATTGAGGCGAATAAAGCCCTGCCCCCCTTCGCCAAAGCCGATCCCCATCGATGGTACAACTCTCGCCTCTTCGATAAGCCGCTGTTTCAGCTCATCGTCATCCAGCTCCAGCTGGCGGCAATCGATCCAGGCAAGATAGGTGGCATCGGCGTCCATCAGTTGCAGACCCGGCAACCGGGTTGCCAGCTGCGTGGCGAACCAGCGGCGATTTTCCGTCAAATAGGCGAGCAAGCCGTTTAGCCATGCCTCGCCGTGTTGATAAGCCGCGGTAGCCGCCTCCATGGAGAGCGCATTGAACACATCCAGACCATGGGCGTCGAGACGCTGTTTAAAGCGCTGGCGCAGCGCAGGATCCGGAATGATGAAGTTGGATATGCGCAGCGAGGAGAGACCGAAGCTCTTGCTGGCGGAGGTCGCCACCACCATGTTTGGCAACATATGGGCAGGCAGGGAGAGCACCGAGGTATGTCTGTGTCCATCCAGCTGCAGGTCTGCCCAGATCTCGTCTGATACCAGCGTCACGCCGTGTTGCTGGCAGAGCGTTGCCAACTCATAGAGCTCGGTGAGCGTCCAGCTTCTGCCGGTCGGGTTATGGGGATTGCAGAGGATCATCATGGCGGGGCGTTCCACCTTGAAGAGGTGAGCTAGTTGCGGCAGATCCATCTGGTAGCTGTTCCCTGTGCGTTGCAGTGGATTGTCGAGCAGGCGTCGCTCATTCAGACCGATGACCTTGGCAAAAGATCCATAGCAGGGGCCCTGGATAACCACCCCTTCTCCTGGTCGTGTCAGCATTTGCAACAGCAGTGAAATACCGGGGAGCACCCCCTCGATGGAGTGGATCCACTCCCGTTCGATGGTGAGCTGATGGCGCCGGGCAAACCACTGTTGCATGGCGGTGAAGTAGTCATCCCGCCGTTCGCTGTAACCAAAGACGCCGTGGGCCACCCGCTGTTGCAGTGCCTGCTGCACGGCTGGTGGGCAGGCAAAGTCGAAATCGGATACCCACATCGGCAGCAGGTCGCTGCCATCAATGCCAAGGTATTGGGGCATGCAGTCCCACTTGATGGAGCTGGTATTGTGGCGATCAATCACGCTGTCGAAGTTATGGTCTGACATCTTATTGCTCCTTGGCCACAGTCATGGTCAGTGGCTCCCTGCTCAACTCTTGCTGGCCTGTACGCGCAATGCCGATGCCGGTAAAGCCGTAGGCAAGAGCGAAGAAGATGGCGGCATAGCATTGAATGGCCCAGGGCAGGTAATCGAGCGTCGAGACACCAAGGGTGCCCGCCATATAGACACCAGCGGCAGTCCACGGGATCAGGGGTTCAATCACTGTGCCCGCATCTTCAATGGTGCGGGAGAGGTTCTTGGTATCCAGCCCCATGCGGCGGTAGGCATCCTGAAACAGCTCGCCCGGGATAAGCAGTGCCAGCTTGCCATCGCTGGTGGCTCCGGTGACCAGCAGGGTGGTGGCGATGGTTGAGGCGATCAATTGGCCAGTGGAGTGAATGAGCGTCAGCAGGCGATTGATGATGAGGTCGAGTGCGCCCGTCAGCGTCAGTACCCCCGCGAAGGAGAAGGCGCAGAAGACCAGCAGAATGGTGCTCATCATCGAGAACATGCCGCCGCGATTGAGCAAGCGGGGAATATCGGGGATAAGCTGGCTGATGTCATGACCCAGCGGGGTAAACATGGTGAGGTTGAAGCCGTCGATCAGGGCATTGAAACCGGACTGGAGCGGCAATCCCTGCATGGTGATCCCGAGACCGATAGCGATGGCGCTGGCCAGCAACATCAAGGGGATGGTGGGCTTCTTGGCGATCGCACCCCACAGTACAATCAGCGGGGGCAGCAGCAGGAGAGGGTTGAAGTGGTAAAGCTGCTCCAGCGTGGACAGGATGGTAAGTACCTTTTCCGGTGTGGCCACCTCTTCCCCGATGGCAGAAAAACCGGCGAAAAAGAAGACGCAGGCAGCTAGCAAAAAGCTGGGCAACGTCGTCCAGAGCAGATGCTGGATATGAGCGTAGAGCGTGGTATCGGCCACAATGGCGGCAAAGTTGGTTGAGTCGGAGAGGGGAGAGATCTTGTCTCCGAAATAGGCGCCGGATACCACGGCACCGGCTGCGGCAGCCAGAGAGACATCCAGGCCGTGAGCAACCCCCATCAGGGCCACCCCGACCGTGCCCGCCGAACCCCAGGATGTACCGGTACAGACCGAGACCAGACTGGTAATGAAGAAAGCCGCGATAAGAATGTACTGCGGGCTAATCAGCTTGAGCCCCCAATAGACCATGTAGGGGATGGTGCCGCTGAACATCCAGCTGCCAATCAAACCGCCGACACAGACCAGAATAAGGATGACAGGCATCGCCTTGGCCAGCTTCTGGACGATGGATTGGATGATCTCGTCCCAGCTGTAGCCTTGCCAGCAGGCCAGCAGCGCGGTGAAGACGGCGGACAGCAGGAGCAGTGGCTCGATGCGCAGTCCCATCAGAACATAGCCAACGATCAGGAGCCCGAGCATTACCAGAATGGGTAATGCAGCCAGCCCCAGGGTCAGGGTTTTTCTCTCTTGTTTCATCACAGTGGATCCATCGCTTCAGAACATGTCGCCATTATGTGGTGAACAGGTTGGTGAAAATGTGAGCCTTGCATGGTGGTCATGTAACCGGTTACATGGCGTCATGAAACGTGATCATGGTCGCAGGATTGGGGCTTGAATCAGTGGCGAAACAGACTCTCGAATAACCAGTGAAGGGCTGAATTCATGGCGGCCCGGGCCCGGCTCCTGCTGTTGCAGGCGGGTGATGGCCAGCTCTGCAGCCCGTTTGGCCATCGTCTCTATGGGGTAGTGAAGGGTGGTGAGCGTCGGGTAGAGATAGCGAGCCAGCAGAATGTCATCAAACCCGATAATCGACAGATCCTCGGGGAGTCGTCGCCCGCATTTTCTCAGGTGCGCCATCATGCCTGCTGCCATTACATCGTTGAAGGTGAGCACCGCAGTGATTTCCGAGCACTCAGCCAGCAAGTGTGCAGCGGCCAGCTCGCCTCCCTCCTCGGTAAAGGGTTGACTGATAACCCAGCCTGGTTTGATCTCCAGATGATATTGAGACATTCCTTGCTGGTATCCCTCCAGACGCAGCTGCCGATCGGCGATCGGCAGATCGCAAGTGATGAAACCGATATGACGATGGCCCTGGGTCACCAGATGATCGATGGCTGCTCTGGTGCCTGCCCGGTTGTCCAGCCAGACGCTGCGGTGAGCCAGCTCTGGCAGATAGCGATTGATGGGGATTAGCGCTGGCATATGGGAGGCGTAACGGAGCAGTTGCTCGTCAGAGAGGCGAGTGGTGTGGGCAACGATCGCCTCGCAGCCCTGATTGATCAGGAACTCGAGTCCATATTGTTCCTGCTCGCTCTGATGGGAGCCGCTGCACACCATCAAGCGAAAACCGTGCTGCCGGCTGATGGCCTCCACTCCGCGAGCCAATCTGGCAAAGAAGGGGTCGGCGAGATTGCCTGTTAGCAAACCAAGCATATTTCCGCTCCGCTTAGCCAGCGCGACCGCAGCCATATCCCGACGATAGTTGAGTGTGCGCATCGCCTTCTCAACCCGTTCCCGGGTTGCAGGTTCAACGTAGGCGGAGTTGTTAAGCACCCGTGAGACGGTCGCTGTCGAGACTCTGGCTAGTGCAGCGACCTGTTTGATCGTGGCCATCTGATTGCCTTTTGGTGCGCGGTAGATAAGGAGCTTCCTTATAACGACAACTTGTTGTGTCAGCTATCTCCGCTGGTTTTCTTTACTGGGATCTGTGAGCGAAGTGGCGTTATGTATGGTTTATCAGTCGGACAAGCGACAGAGAGGGGAACAGCGGCGAGGCTGACTTTTCAATCATGAAATGATAGTTTGGGAAGAAGCAAAGAGGCCGCCGTGAGTTGCGGCCTGTCTGCATCGGGCGCTGCCGGTTGGCAGGCAGGATCAGTTGAGGTCTTCGATGGAGAACTCGCCAGCGATACCATCACAGGAGATGGCGAAACCGCCGCTGAAGCGGGTGCTGAACTGGATCAGAAACGCATCATTGTCGTGCTCTTGCACAGGCAGGTTGATGGGTTTGCTGCGACGCAGAGGCTTGTGTGTTTGTACTGCTTTCATCATGGTATTTCTCTATATAAATTAGGTGTTTGCTCCTTGTATTGGCAAATGTCAGGTCAATGGGCGCGGTCGGTTGTATGAGCGACAAGCGCGCAGGAATACCCAGCCCGGTTCAGGGGCGTCTGCACTTTTCAAGGAATGCGCAAAGGAATATGCGGATGCATAGTTCATTTGGGTGGGCAGATCGGGTCTGCACCGTGAGAGCCGGGCAACGCAGGCAGACAGCCTGACGGTTCTCAAGGCGAGTAAATCAGAAGAAGGTTATGCGGGAACTGACAGGATTCATCGTGAGGTGAAGCATTGCAGGATAAACATAAACAGGGCTGATTAACTAGCCGGTGCGCATTCTCTCCTCGACATGAATAAAAAGCAAACAATTATTTGGTGGAGTTGCATGAAAGTCGTTTTTTCTTTGTACGATCAACGACCAGCACTAAGTAACAAAGAGGGCTCCCGTCGGGAGCCCTCTTTTATTTTGCAATCGGTGCCCGCGGGGTGACTCAGTAGTCGCCACTGGCCTTCTTGGCAGCGGTGATCATCGGGGTGATGGTCATGCCCTGCACCACGATGGAGAACATCACCACCGAGTAGGTCATCACCAGGATCACCTGACGCAGATCGACCCCGTGTTCCGGGATCATCATGACCCCGGACGGGAGCGCCAGTGCCATCGCCATGGCCAGACCCCCGCGCAGGCCACCCCAGGTGAGGATCCGTACCGAGAAGGTGTTGTAATTGCGGAATCGACGGAAAGCCACATAGGGCAGCGACACGCTGATGAAGCGGGCGGCCAGGCAGAGCGGCACCGCGATGACCAGCAGGATCCAGTCACGCCAGGCGAGTTCCAGTAGCACCAGTGCCAGACCGATCAGCAGGAACAGCAGGGCGTTGAGGAACTGGTCCATCAACTCCCAGAAGTGATCCAGGTGATGACGGCTCTGCTCGGAGAAGCCGGATTGGCGGGTCCAGTTGCCGATCATAATGCCGGTCACCACCATGGCCAGGGCGCCGGAGACGCCGATCATGTTGGCAAAGGCAAAACCGGCGGTCGGAATGCAGAGGGTCAGCAGCAGCTCGAGGGAGCCGTCATCGGTGGCGCTGATCATCACGTGGGCGATGAGGCCAAGCACGGCACCGAACAGGATGCCGCCGAGGGCTTCGTGCAGAAACAATCCCGCCACGCTGCCCAAGGTCGGTTCGACACCGCCAAAGGCGATGGCAAACACGGTGGCGAAGATGACCAGACCGACACCGTCGTTGAACAGGGATTCCCCTTCGATCTGGATGGCAATCTGGGGGGGCGCCTGCATCTTCTTGACGATGGCCAGTACGGCAATGGGGTCAGTGGGTGAGATCAGCGCGCCGAACAGCATGCAGTAGACCAGCGGCAACTCCCAGCCCAGCAGCTTGGCGATATACCAGAAGCCGTAACCGATGATGAAGGTAGAAAGTACGGTGGCAATAATGGCCAGAATGGTGATCTCCCACTTCTGGCTACGCAGCGCCTTGAGGTTGATGCCAAGGCCACCAGCGAACAGCAAGAAACCCAGGATCCCCTTCAGCAGGAAGTTCTGGAAGTCGATGCTCTCCATGGTCTTGACGGCAAGAGGTTCCAGATTGAACCAACCCAGTTTGCCAAACAGCACCATCAGTGCGGAGATCAGCATGGAGCCCGCGGTGATGGCGATGGTGGTCTGGATCTTTACAACATACTGGTTGGCAAAGGCGATAAAGATCGCCAACGCTGCCAGGAAGCAGAGTGTGTAGTAGACGCTCATAGTTATTTTTTTCTCGTTGGTAGACAGCAAGCACGCATCCCTATGCAGGACGAGCATAGGTTACCCTCGGGCCTCATGTTACTCATTACCCATAAATGAGTATATGGAGGCGTATTTAGACTGATAGACGGCTAGATTTCCATTTTATTTGTTTGCTGTTAGGATGTTTGTCACGCAGTTGCATGGATGTAAGAGGAATACGCGGTGTCGAATGAAATGTCGAGCAGAGAGCCGAGCAATCAGTCGGTCGTAACAAAGAAGCTGGAAGCCTGCCTCAAGGAGCGGATCCTGATCATCGACGGGGCCATGGGCACCATGATCCAGGGCTACAAGCTCGGTGAGGCGGACTACCGGGGGGAGCGGTTTGCCGACTGGCATACCGATATCAAGGGCAACAACGATCTGCTGGTGCTGACCCGTCCGGCGGTGATCCGCGAAATCCACCAGCAGTATTGCGCTGCCGGGGCCGACATTCTCGAGACCAACACCTTCAACGCCACTCGCATCGCCATGGCCGATTACGAGATGGAAGAGTTTTCGGCCGAGATCAACCGGGAAGCCGCCCGTCTGGCCCGCGCCGTGGCCGACGAGTGGACGGCGAAAGATCCCGCCAAGCCGCGCTTCGTCGCAGGGGTCTTGGGCCCCACCAACCGCACCTGTTCCATCTCGCCGGACGTCAACGACCCCGGCAAGCGCAACGTCACCTATGACCAGCTGGTGGCCGCCTATACCGAATCGACCCATGCCCTGATCGAGGGCGGCGCCGACATCATCCTGATCGAGACCATCTTCGATACCCTCAACGCCAAGGCGGCCGCCTTCGCGGTGGAAGGGGTGTTCGAGGCGCTGGGTTACAGCCTGCCGGTGATGATCTCCGGCACCATTACCGACGCCTCCGGCCGTACCCTCTCCGGCCAGACCACCGAAGCCTTTTATCACTCGCTACGCCACGTCAAACCGGTATCGTTCGGCCTCAACTGTGCGCTTGGCCCTGACGAGCTTCGTCAGTATGTGGAGGAGCTGTCGCGCATCAGCGAATCCTGCGTCAGCGCCCACCCCAACGCCGGTCTGCCCAACGCGTTCGGTGAGTAC
The DNA here is from genome assembly GCF_000819885.1 of Aeromonas fluvialis. Lineage (GTDB taxonomy): Bacteria > Pseudomonadota > Gammaproteobacteria > Enterobacterales > Aeromonadaceae > Aeromonas > Aeromonas fluvialis. The sequence goes on along the minus strand of NZ_CDBO01000067.1, from coordinate 15,457 downwards.
GACCTCGACGCCGTCGAGATGGCAGAGCATATCCGCGAGTGGGCCCAAAGCGGCTTCCTCAACATGGTCGGCGGTTGCTGCGGCACCACCCCGACCCATATCCGCGCCATGGCCGAAGCCGTGGTGGGCATCAAGCCGCGTGTGCTGCCCGAGCTGCCGGTGGCCTGCCGTCTGTCGGGCCTCGAGCCCCTCATCATCACCCCTGAATCCATGTTCGTGAACGTGGGGGAGCGAACCAACGTTACCGGTTCGGCCAAGTTCAAGCGGCTGATCAAGGAGGGGCTCTACGACGAGGCGCTCGACGTTGCCAAGCAGCAGGTAGAGAGTGGCGCCCAGATCATCGATATCAACATGGACGAGGGGATGCTGGACGCCGAAGCTGCCATGGTGCGCTTCTTGAACCTCATCGCCGGCGAGCCGGACATCGCCCGGGTGCCGGTGATGATCGACTCCTCCAAGTGGGAGGTGCTGGAAGCGGGCCTCAAGTGCGTGCAGGGCAAGCCGGTGGTCAACTCTATCTCCATGAAGGAGGGGGAGGAGAAGTTCATCCAACAGGCCAGACTGCTGCGTCGCTACGGCGCCGCCGTGATCGTGATGGCGTTCGACGAGAAGGGGCAGGCCGATACCCGCGCCCGCAAGTTCGAGATCTGCCAGCGCGCCTACCGGATCCTGGTTGATCAGGTGGGTTTCCCGCCGGAAGATATCATCTTCGATCCCAACATCTTTGCGGTGGCGACCGGCATCGACGAGCACAACAACTATGCGGTGGACTTCATCGAGGCGGTGAAGGACATCAAGACGAACCTGCCCCACGCCATGATCTCCGGCGGCGTTTCCAACGTCTCGTTTTCGTTTCGCGGCAACGAGCCGGTGCGCGAAGCCATTCACGCCGTTTTCCTCTACCACGCCATCCAGAACGGCATGGACATGGGGATCGTCAACGCCGGTCAGCTCGCCATCTATGAAGACATTCCGGCGGAGCTGAAAGAGAAGGTCGAGGCGGTGGTGCTGAACCTCAACGACAATGCCACCGAGGAGCTGCTGGCCATCGCCGAGACCTATCGCGGAGCCGGCGCCCAGGCGGAGGATCCGCGGGATCAGGAGTGGCGCAGCTGGCCGGTGGGCAAGCGGCTGGAGCACGCGCTGGTCAAGGGGATCACCGACTTTATCGAAGAGGACACCGAAGAGGCGCGCGCCGGTGCCGAGAAGCCGCTGCACGTCATCGAAGGGCCGTTGATGGATGGCATGAACGTGGTCGGCGACCTGTTCGGCGCGGGCAAGATGTTCCTGCCGCAGGTGGTGAAATCGGCGCGGGTGATGAAGCGGGCGGTGGCCTATTTGCAGCCCTATATCGAGGCAGAGAAGTCCGGCGGCTCCAGTAACGGAAAGATAGTGCTGGCCACCGTCAAGGGGGACGTGCACGACATCGGCAAGAACATCGTCGGGGTGGTGCTGCAGTGCAACAACTTCGAGATCATCGACCTCGGGGTCATGGTCTCCTGCGAGACCATCCTCAAGACGGCGCGGGAAGTGAACGCCGATATCATCGGCCTGTCGGGCCTCATCACACCCTCGCTGGACGAGATGGTGCACGTGGCCAAAGAGATGGAGCGTCAGGGCTTCAAGCTGCCGCTGCTGATTGGCGGCGCAACTACCTCCAAGGCGCATACGGCGGTCAAGATCGAGCAGAACTATTCCGAGCCTGTGGTCTATGTGTCGAACGCTTCCCGCGCGGTGGGGGTGGCTCAGAGCCTGCTCAGCCCGGACCTCAAGGCGGCGTTTGTCGCCCGTATCGACAAGGAGTACGAGATTGCCCGGGATCAGCATGCCCGCAAGCAGCCGCGCTCCCGCCCGGTCAGTCTGGCCCATGCCCGTGCCAACCGGCATCAGCTGGACTGGGTCGGCTATCAGCCGCCTGCGCCCCGCGAACCGGGGGTGCAGAGGTTCGAGGATGTACCGGTTTCTGTGCTGCGCCCCTACATCGACTGGACACCGTTTTTCCTCAGCTGGGAGCTGGCGGGCAAGTATCCGCGCATCCTTGAAGACGAGATCATAGGCCCAGAGGCAACGGCCTTATTTGCCGATGCCAACGCCATGCTGGATCAGCTGGAAAAGGATCAGAGCGTGCGCTGCGCCGGGGTGATCGGCCTGTTCCCGGCCAACGCAGTGGGGGACAGCATCGAGGTCTACAGCGACGAGTCCCGCACCGAGGTCATCAAGGTGCTGCACCACCTGCGCCAGCAGAGCGAGAAGCAGGGCTTCCCCAACTACTGTCTGGCGGACTATGTAGCACCGAAAGAGAGCGGCAAGCCTGATTGGATCGGCGCCTTCGCGGTGACCGGCGGCATCGGTGAGGAGGCCATCGCCAAGGCCTACAAGGCGCAGCACGATGACTACAACGCCATCCTTATTCAGGCGGTGTGCGACCGTCTGGCCGAGGCGTTTGCCGAGTATCTGCACGAGCAGGTGCGAAAGCGGCACTGGGGTTATGCTCCCGACGAGGCCCTCAGCAACGAGGAGCTTATCCGCGAGAACTATCAGGGCATCCGCCCGGCCCCCGGTTATCCGGCCTGCCCGGAGCACACCGAGAAGGGGAGCATCTGGGCGCTGCTGGATGTCGAGCAGGCCATCGGCATGCAGCTCACCGAATCCTTCGCCATGTGGCCGGGGGCGGCGGTGTCCGGCTGGTACTTCTCTCACCCCGAGAGCAAATACTTCGCGGTGGCGCAGATCCAGCAGGATCAGGTTGAGGATTACGCTGTCCGCAAGGGGCTGACCCTGGCAGAGGCCGAGCGTTGGTTGGGGCCAAACCTGAACTGACTCCCGCGTGACACAGGTTGATCTTTAACGAGAAACGGCGGCATCCTTGCACGGGTTGAACAACCTGCGCAGAGCCGCCGTTTAACCTGTTGGTCACAGTGACATGGTAGCGTGCGGTTTGGCGTGGTTTGTCTTGTTGTCAGGAGAAACAATTGGCGTTGTCTTGGCGCTGTGGCACCTTATACTCTCCCGCCCCATCCTGCCCAGGCACAGCCTTCTAGCGGAATTGTCATGAAGATCGCCATTTTATCCCGTGAGCCGAAAAACTACTCCACCCGCCGTCTGGTCGAGGTGGCGCAGGCGCGCGGTCATCAGGTAGAGGTGCTCGACACCCTGCGCTGCTATATGAATATCGCTTCCCACAACCCCTCCATTCACTACGAGGGTGGGGAGCTGGGAAGCTATGACGCCGTGATCCCCCGGATCGGTGCCAGCATTACCGCCTACGGCACCGCCGTGCTGCGCCAGTTCGAGATGATGAACACCATGGCCCTCAACAGCTCGGTGGCCATCAGCCGTTCCCGCGACAAGCTGCGGGCGATGCAGCTGCTCTCCCGCCACGGTATCGGCCTGCCCATCACCGGCTATGCCCACAGCACCCACGATGTGCCCGACCTCATCACCATGGTGGGTGGGGCGCCGCTGGTGGTGAAACTGCTGGAGGGGACCCAGGGGATTGGCGTGGTGCTGTGCGAGACTCAGAAGGCCGCCGAGAGTGTGATCGAGGCCTTTATCCAGACCAACAACAACATTCTGGTGCAGGAGTATATCCGCGAGGCCAATGGCGCCGATATCCGCTGTCTGGTGGTCAACGGCAAGGTGGTTGCCGCCATGCGCCGTCAGGCCCAGCCGGGGGAGTTTCGCTCCAACCTGCACCGTGGCGGTACCGCCGAGGCGATCAAGATCACCTCGGAAGAGCGCGCCACCGCCGTGCAGGCCGCCAAGATCATGGGGCTGGATGTGGCGGGGGTGGACATTCTGCGCAGCGCCCGCGGGCCGCTGGTGCTGGAGGTCAACTCCTCTCCCGGCCTGCAAGGGGTGGAAGCCGCCTCCGGCAAGGATGTGGCTGGCAAGATCATCGAGTTCCTCGAACTCAAGGCGAGCCGCAAGAACAAACCGGCGGAGTGAGCCTCGGGCTTGTATCCGTCAGAAACAAACAGGGCGCCCTCGGGCGCCTTGTTGTTATCTGGCTGGTTGGCAGCGGGCTTGCCGGGGAGTGTCTGTTGTCTCCCTTCTCCCACTATTTTGAATAGACGGGGGGGAAGGGCCAGGGATGAGGGGGCTATGCCTTTGCGGGTTCGGCGGTGATCATCGCCAATCGGGCGCTAAATACGCCATCTTCCAGCCGGGTGTCGATCTGCCAGCCCAGCTTCTCGCAGATGCGCTGGATGATGGTGAGGCCGCAGCCGTAGCCAAGGATCTGATCCGGCGCCGCTGCCGTCGGGTTGCTGATGGTGAGCATCGGGCCACACAGCTCGATCTCGATATGTCCCTCGGCATAGCTCAGGGCATTTTTCAGCAGGTTGCCGAGGGCGATGGCGAGCAGGGAGAGGGGGGCGTTTACTGCGCTGGTCTCGTCCAGATTAAGCCGGATATCGAGCGCCTCCCGCTGCAGCAGCGGAGCGAGGCGGGCCAGCTCCTGACGGATCAGCGGGGTCACCTGTTGCAGTGGCCGCTCCACTGCCTCCTTGCGACCCAGCAGCAGGAAGGTCTCGGTGAGTCGCGCCATCTCGTCGGCGGCGGCGCGGATGCGGGTGGTGGCGCGGGCAGCAGGTGCGGGCAGATCCGTCACCTTGCCGAGCAGGGCGGCCGAGCCCTGGATCACCATGTTGGGAGTACGCAACTCGTGGCTGGCGAAGCGGCTGAACTCCTGCTCGCGGGCGAACACAGTGCTGACTTCCTGCTTGCCGGCCAGCAGCGCCAGCTCGATATCCCGCAGCTCCTGCCAGGGGGCATCGGGCTCGAAATTCGCCTGATCCGGGGTGAGGTGGGCGACCCTCTGTTGCAGCCGTTGCAGCGGCCCGGTGATATGGCGCACCAGCCAGATGCCGAAGCCCAGCGAACTGAGCAGCAGCGCCAGCCCGATCAGCCGAGTGGCCAGATGCAGCTTGTCTTCGTAGGGGTCGAGGTAGTCGTCGGCGTCGTCGTTGAACACCAGATAGAGCAGTCCCTCGCCGGAGGGGTGACGGGCCACCAGAAAGTGTTTGTCCTCCTTGCCCAGCTGGTGCTCGAAAAAACCGGGGCTCTGGTAGGGCTTCAGCCACTTGGGCAGGCGGCCCGCCTCGGTCCAGTAGCTGGAGAACTGTCTGGGGCTCGGGGCTGCGGCCGCCGGGCCGAGCCGCAGCCAGTCATCGCTGTAGCGGGTCACTTCCGCCTCCAGCCAGTGGCGCAGGCTCAGCTCCTCCATCTTGTCTTCGGCCACCAGCATCAGGCCGGAGAGCAGGATCAGCAGCACCACCCCGGCGCCGCCGAGTGCCATGATCAGGCGGCGGCGCAGGCTCGGCAGGCTCATGCGCTCACCAGTCGGTAGCCCTGACCGTGCAGGGTCTCCAGCATGGGAGTGGGGAAGGGTTTGTCCAGCGCGTTGCGCAGGGCGTAGATGTGGCTGCGCAGGGCATCGGAGTCGGGCTCCTCATCCCCCCAGACGGTGTCGAGCACCTCCTGACGGCTGACGATGGCGGGGGCGCGGCGGGCCAGCAGGGCGAGGATCTGGAATGGGATCTTGCCGAGCTTGAGGGGTTCACCGGCGCGGATGGCGCGGCCGCTGGCGACATCGACCGTCAGATCGCCAACGCTGATAGCCCCCACATCGCCGCGCGGGCCGCGCAGACTGAGGGCTTGCAGCCGCACCTCCAGCTCCTCCATGGCGAAGGGCTTGACCAGATAGTCATCCCCTCCCGCCTTGAAGCCTGCCAGCTTGTCCTCCAGGCTGTCGCGGGCGGTGAGAAACAGCACGGGAGTGGCAATACCCTGCTCGCGCAGGCGCGCCACCGTGCTGAGGCCATCGAGGCGCGGCATCATCACATCCATGATGATGACGTCGAAACGCTGCTCCTCCAGCAGTTGCAGCGCCGCCTGACCGTGATAGGCACAATCGAGGCGGTGACCGGCCAGCTCCAGATAATCCATGATGGTTTCCGCCACCTGAGGATTGTCTTCCACTACCAAAATCTTCATGCTTTGCTCTCCTGGTTGGCGAGCGTTTCACGATCTTTTCACACCGGATTCGGCATCCTGTTTGCCAGTGTAACCCCGAGGATCCCTGATGAAGAAGTCTCTCTGCGCCCTCCTGTTGTTGATTTTGTTGCCACTTGGCACCGCACAGGCGACCGAATTCAAACTGACCGGCCGCACCACCTGGCAGCTTGGCCAGTTGATGGTCAACGGCATGCCGTTCGTGATCGACGACCAGACCCGCTTCAAGGATTGGCTCAACGAGGATGATCTCGGCGGCACCTGGGTCGAGATGAAGGGGGTGGTGGAGAATGGCGTGCGCTATGTGCGCAAGGTCGAAGCCCTCGACGAAGATGACAAGGAGGAGATGGATCTGGAAGGGCCGGTCGAAGGGGGGCGGATCTGGGGCTACACCACCTCGGACAACAGTCTGGCGCCGTTCGAAGGGCGCTGGCTGGAGCTGGAGTGCCAGTTCGACGGCATGCGCCTGAGCCGCTGCCGTGAGGATGACTGATCCGATCTCTGCATTCCGATTAGAAATGCTCCCGAATGAAGCCCATGCTTGTTTAGCATGGGCTTTTTGTTCAGGGAAGAACGAAGATGGAACAATCGAGAAAGTGGTGTGTATGGATGTTGGGTGTGCCGCTCTGGGCCGCCCAGGCGGGGGCCGATGAACTGTGGCTGGTGGAACTGGAGCATAACGACGGCATCCGCCTGCAATTTCAGGGGGCCGAAGTGGAGCAAGGCAGTGCCGCCGTCTGGCGGCAAGGGGAGAGTTGGCAGCAGCCACTCAAACCCGGCGACCAGCTCGCCCTGCTGGTCGCCGATGGCGTTGCTACCCGAATTGAGCTGCTGGCCGCCAGAGCGCCGCTGGCCAATCAGCCCTGGCAGCGGGCGCAGGATCGCCTGAGTGCCTTCGATGGCAAGCGGTTGGTACTGACCCGTCTCGGTGTCATACCGCTCAACCCCGATGTGCATTGGGTCAATGGCTCGGCAGTTGATCTGCACGTCGGCAGCGAGCTGGTGCTGACTCGGGATCTGGAGGGGCGACTGCGCGAAGTGCTGGTGGTCAACCCGGAGGAGTGAGCCTTGCTGCCGGTGCTGCCGTGCCCCTTGTCGCGTATCTTGCCGTTGATCCGCGACAGGTTGCCGCCGTCCGTTCCAGGGTCATTGGTTGGCGAGCTGAGAGGGCTGGCTCACCTTCCTATTGTTAATGGCTTGTACTTTAAAATTCCACACTTATACTGGCGACCATCTTGTCGGAGTGCTGACCGTCGAACGACGCTAAGCTGAGACCGTTAATTCGGGATCCGTGGAACCTGATCAGGTTAAAACCTGCGAAGGGAACAAGGGTAACTTGCGGGTTACCGCGCCGGAGGAGGAACAAGCCTCTTCCGCTCATCGAAGGGATCATCCTTGATGGGTCAGGGCGCACAGGAGGGGGTCTGTCCCGTCCGGTTGTCCAGCACGTGGGGCGCCTTGCCCACAGCATGCAGGCAGAGCGGGAAGTGGCAGAGCAGCAGAGCGGAGATCCATCCCGCACGCACTCCCTCCCGAGATACACGCCCCGCCGCAAGTTCATCTTCTCCTCGAACTCCAGACAAGCAAACACCCATAACTTCAACCAGTTAATGTGAGTTTTGCTATGTCTACTTCCGTATCTGATACCACCAAATCCAGCCGCCGCGAGCAGCGCTCCAGCGCCCAGGCCTTTATCGACAGCCTCAAGGGGATGGCTCACCCCAACTCCCGCCGCATCTTTATCGAAGGCTCCCGCGCCGATATTCGTGTCCCGCTGCGGGAGATCCAGCTGGCCGACACCTTCGTTGGCGGCACCAAAGAAGATCCCCGGTTCGAGCCCAACGAGCCGATCCCGGTCTACGACACCTCGGGCCGTTACGGGGAGGAGGGGGTCGCCATCGACGTGCGCCGTGGCCTGCCGCGCCTGCGGGAGAACTGGGTGCTGGAGCGGGATGATACCGACGAACTGCCGGGGCTCAGCTCCACCTTCACTCAGGAGCGACTGGCCGATGAGGGGCTGGATCACCTGCGCTTCGAGCACTTGCCGAAACCGCGCCGTGCCAAGCCGGGTCGCCGGGTCACCCAGCTCCACTACGCCCGCGCCGGTATCGTCACCCCCGAGATGGAATTTATCGCCATTCGCGAGAATATGGGGCGTGAGCGGGTACGATCCGAACTGCTGCGCACCCAGCATCCGGGCCGCGATTTCGGTGCTCGCCTGCCGGAAAACATCACCCCCGAATTTGTGCGCGATGAGGTGGCCGCCGGTCGCGCCATCATCCCCAGCAACATCAACCACCCGGAAGCGGAGCCGATGATCATCGGCCGCAATTTCCTGGTGAAGATCAACGCCAACATCGGCAACTCGGCGGTCACCTCCAGCATCGAAGAGGAGGTAGAGAAGCTGGTCTGGTCGACCCGTTGGGGCGCCGACACCGTGATGGATCTCTCCACCGGCCGCTACATCCACGAGACCCGCGAGTGGATCCTGCGCAACAGCCCGGTGCCCATCGGTACCGTGCCCATCTATCAGGCGCTGGAAAAGACCAACGGCATCGCCGAAGACCTCACCTGGGAGCTGTTCCGTGACACCCTGCTGGAGCAGGCCGAGCAGGGGGTGGACTACTTCACCATCCACGCCGGTGTCCTGCTACGTTTCGTGCCGATGACTGCCAAGCGCCTCACCGGCATCGTTTCGCGCGGCGGCAGCATCATGGCCAAGTGGTGCCTGTCCCACCACAAGGAGAACTTCCTCTACCAGCACTTCCGCGAAATCTGCGAGATCTGCGCCGCCTATGACGTGGCCCTGTCGCTCGGCGACGGTCTGCGTCCGGGCTCCGTCTATGACGCCAACGACGAGGCCCAGTTCGCCGAGCTGCGCACCCTGGGCGAGCTCACCAGAATTGCGTGGGAGTACGACGTGCAGGTGATGATCGAGGGGCCGGGCCATGTGCCCATGCACATGATTGAGCGCAACATGACCGAGCAGCTGGAGCACTGCCACGAGGCGCCGTTCTACACCCTTGGCCCGCTCACCACCGATATCGCGCCGGGTTACGATCACTTCACCTCCGGCATCGGCGCCGCGCTGATCGGCTGGTACGGCTGCGCCATGCTCTGCTACGTCACCCCCAAGGAGCATCTGGGGTTGCCCAACAAGGAGGACGTGAAGCAGGGGCTGATCACCTACAAGATCGCCGCCCACGCCGCTGACCTTGCCAAGGGGCATCCGGGTGCCCAGATCCGCGACAACGCCATGTCCAAGGCGCGCTTCGAGTTTCGCTGGGAGGATCAGTTCAATCTGGCGCTGGATCCTGACACCGCTCGTGCCTACCACGACGAGACCCTGCCGCAGGAGTCCGGCAAGGTGGCTCACTTCTGCTCCATGTGCGGGCCCAAGTTCTGCTCCATGAAGATCACCCAGGACGTGCGTAATTACGCAGCAAAGCTGGAGGCCGTGGAGATCAAGCTGGTCGGCATGGATGGCCAGCAGGAGCAGGTGGTAGCTCAGGTGGAGAGCGGCATGGCCCGCATGGCGGAGACCTTCAAGGAGACCGGCGGCGAGATCTACCATCAGGCGGCGGCGCTGAAACAGGCCGCAGGGGAGGAGGCGTGAGCAGCGCTGTCAGCCCCGCCGACCTGTCGCCCGTAACGGACTCGCTACCAGTGGTCTGGACCATCGCCGGTTCAGATTCCGGCGGCGGTGCCGGCATTCAGGCCGACTTGCACACATTGCACGACCTTGGCGTGCACGGCTGCTCGGTTATCTCCGCCATCACCGCCCAGAACTCGGTGGCGGTGAAGATGGTCGACCCCGTACTGATGCAGACCTTCACCGCCCAGATCGACGCCCTTGGCGTCGATCTGCCCCCTGCCGCCATCAAGATTGGTCTGCTGCCGACCCGGCTGCACGTCGAGGTACTGGCCCGTCGACTGGCAACTATCGAAGCCCCCTTCGTGGTCTACGACCCGGTGGCCATCGCCAGCAGCGGCACCCCGATGGCGGAGCCCAATATGCTGGAAGCGGTGCGTGAGCAGCTGTTGCCGTGCCTCTCCTTGATCACCCCCAACGGCCCCGAACTGGAAGCCCTGACCGGCATTCCCGCGACCAGCCCTGTGCTGGTGCGTCTTGCGGCGACGCGGCTGCGCGAACTGGGTGCCCGCGCCGTGCTGGTCAAGGGAGGCCATCTGGGCTGGAGCGGCGATCTCTGCCTCGACTACTACCAGGACGAGAGCCGCGAATTCTGGCTGGCGGCACCGCGCCTCGATACCCGCCACGGGCATGGCACCGGCTGCTGTTACGCCAGTGCCATTGCCGCGGTGGTGGCGCAGGATTATCCGGTGGAGGACGCCATCACCCTGGCGCGAGCCTACCTGCAACAGGGGTTGGCGGCGGCACAGGGGGTGGGGGCAGGCCCGGGGCCCATCGCCCATCTCGGCTGGCCCGCCAACCTTGCCCACTTCCCCCGTGCCGTGCTGGCGGGGTCAACCCTCGATCGCCGCTTCGGACTTTATAAAGCGAGCAGCGCCCGTCTGCCGGATGGCCCCTTCGCGCCGACCGAACACAACCTCGGTCTCTATCCGGTGGTGGATTCGGTCAAGTGGCTCAAGCGTCTGCTGGGGCAGGGGGTCAAGACCATCCAGCTGCGCATCAAGAATTTGCCCGCCGCAGAGGTGGCGCCGGCCATTCGTGATGCGGTAGCGCTCGGTCGCCGCCATGGGGCGCGGCTGTTTATCAACGACTACTGGCAGCAGGCCATCGAGGCGGGCGCCTGGGGCGTGCATCTGGGGCAGGAGGATATGGAGACCGCCGATCTCGCCGCCATTCAGGGGGCCGGGCTGCGCCTTGGCATCTCCACCCACGGCTACTTCGAGCTGATGCGGGCCCGCGAGCTTGCCCCCTCCTATATCGCGCTGGGCCATATCTTCCCGACCAACACCAAGGCGATGCCTTCGCGTCCGCAGGGGCTGGCGCGGCTGCACCGCTACCGCGCCCTGATGTGCGACTGGCCGACGGTGGCCATCGGCGGCATCAGCGAGGAGCGGGTGGCTGCGGTCAAGGCAAGCAGGGTCGGCAGCATTGCGCTGGTTTCGGCCATTACCGCCTGCGACGACTGGCAAGGGGCGACCGAGCGACTGCTCGCCGCCGTGGGGGCGGGGGATGAGCCACGCTCGGCCACCGCCATAAGGGAGGTGGAACATGCTCTCTGAGGCCGCTTCTCTTAGTGACAAAGAGTATCTGAGATACGGCCGCCAGCTGATGCTGGCGGAAGTGGGGGAGGCCGGTCAGACGCGACTGAAAGATAAGTCTGTGCTGATCGTGGGCTTGGGCGGGCTTGGCTCGCCGCTGGCCCTCTATCTGGCCGGGGCCGGGGTGGGCACCTTGTGGCTGGCCGATGGCGATACGGTCGATTCAAGCAATCTGCCGCGCCAGATCCTGTTCGATAGCGAGGCAGTCAACCACTCCAAGGCCGAGCTGGCCCGCGAGCGCTTGGCCGCCCACAACCCGTTGGTGGAGCTGATCGCCATCAACCAGCGGCTCGATGCCGCCAGCCTGCCAGCGTTTGTGGCCGAGGTGGATCTGGTGGTGGATTGCTGTGACAACCTCGCCAGCCGTCACGCCATCAACGCCGCTTGTGTCGCGCAGGGCAAGCCATGGATCTCCGCCGCCGCGGTGGGCTGGCAGGGGCAGCTGATGGCGCGCACAGGTACGGACCATGCCTGTTACGCCTGCCTCTATCCGCTGGATACCCAAATCGCCGAGCGCTGTGAGACCAGCGGCGTCACCGGCCCGCTGGTGGGGGTGATGGGCTCCTTGCAGGCGCTGGAGGCACTGAAACTGCTGCTCGGGATGCCGAGCCCGGTGGCCGGCACATTGCGCCGCTTCGATGCCCTGACCCATCAGTGGCAGACCCTCACCCTGACCCCCGACCCTGATTGTCCGGTTTGCGGGCAGCGCCGATGCCCGACACACGATAAGGAGATCACCCCATGACCCTCACCATTCGACTCAATGATAAAGCCCAGCCGCTGGCGGTTGGGCAGAACGTGGCCGACCTGCTGGCGGCGCAAGGAGTTAATCCACAGGGGGTGGCGGTGGCCCTTAACGGCGCCGTGCTGCCCCGTGGCCGCTGGGCCGAGACCCGTCTCAATGACGGGGATGAACTTCACCTCTTCACTGCCATTGCCGGAGGCTGACATGCTGACCATTGCCGATCACACCTTCTCCTCGCGCCTCTTTACCGGCACCGGCAAGTTTGCCCGCCCGGAATTGATGGCCGCCGCCATCGAGGCGAGCGGCTCCCAGCTGGTCACCATGGCCATCAAGCGGCTTGAACCGGGCAAGGCTCACGACGATATCCTGAGCCCCTTGTTGCAACTCGGGGTCAAGCTGCTGCCCAACACCTCCGGCGCCAAGACCGCCGCCGAGGCGGTATTTGCCGCCCATCTCGCCCGCGAGGCGCTGGGGACAAACTGGCTCAAGCTGGAGATCCACCCCGACCCGCGCTATCTGCTGCCCGATCCTATCGAGACGCTGAAAGCCGCCGAACAGCTGGTGAAAGAGGGCTTTGTGGTACTGCCCTACTGCGGCGCGGATCCTGTGCTCTGCAAACGGCTGGAAGAGGTGGGCTGCGCCGCCGTGATGCCGCTCGGCGCGCCCATCGGTTCCAATCAGGGGCTGGTGACCCGGGAGTTTCTCTCCATCATCGTCGAGCAGGCCAATGTGCCTGTGGTGGTGGATGCGGGGATCGGTGCGCCGAGCCATGCCGCCGCGGCCTTTGAGCTGGGCGCCGACGCCGTGCTGGTCAACACCGCCATTGCCGTGAGCGGCGACCCGGTTGCCATGGGCCGCGCCTTTGCGCTGGCTTGCACTGCCGGGCGCAGCGCCTATGAGGCTGGCCTCGGCGCTCGCGCCCTGCAGGCCCAAGCCTCCAGCCCGCTCACCGATTTTCTGGGGGCGTTATGAGTCAGGAGATGGTTAGCACGGTGCAAGGCTATTTATCCCCTCTCGACTCTTCACAAAATAAGGAAGAGGGGCTGGGGGTGAGGGCTCCGGGGGTGATGGAATCTGAGGTGAAGGGGGATGCGCCCTCCTTTCTCGACCGTTGGCGCGAGCTGGAGTGGGACGATGTCGGCATGCAGATCCGTGCCAAGACGGCGGCGGATGTAGAGCGGGCGCTGGCTAGCCCCCGCCGAACGCTGCAGGACTTTATGACGCTGATCTCCCCAGCCGCCGAGGCCTATTTGCCGCAGATGGCGGCCGAGGCCGAGCGTCTCACTCGCCAGCGTTTTGGCAACACCATCGGCTTCTATGTGCCGCTCTATCTCTCCAACCTGTGCGCCAATGACTGCAGCTACTGCGGCTTCTCCATGAGCAACCGTCTGAAGCGCAAGACTCTGAATGCAGAGGAGATTGAGCGCGAGTGTCTGGCCATCAAGGCGCGGGGCTTCGACAGCGTGCTGCTGGTGACCGGCGAGCACGAGCACAAGGTGGGGCTCGCCTATTTTCGCGAGGTGATGCCGGTTATCCGCCGCCACTTCAGCACGGTAGGGATGGAGGTGCAGCCCCTCTCGCAAGCTGAATACGCCGAGCTGAAGACCCTCGGCCTCGATGCCGTCATGGTCTATCAGGAGACCTATCACGCCTCCACCTACGCCCGCCACCATCTGCGCGGCAACAAGCGGGACATCCATTGGCGCCTCGCCACGCCGGATCGGCTCGGTCGTGCCGGTATCGACAAGATCGGGTTGGGGGCGCTGATCGGCCTCTCCTCGGACTGGCGCGCCGACAGCTACTTTGTTGCCGAGCATCTCGCCTGGCTTGAGCGCCACCACTGGCAGAGCCGCTATTCGCTCTCCTTCCCGCGCCTGCGCCCCTGTACCGGTGGGCTGGAGCCTGAAGTCATCATGTCTGATCGCCAGCTGGCCCAGCTTATCTGCGCCTGGCGGCTCTTCTCGCCAACGCTGGACTTGTCGCTCTCGACCCGCGAGTCGGCCACCTTTCGTAACGGTGCGGTGCGCCTTGGCATCACCCAGATGTCGGCCGAGTCGCGCACCCAGCCGGGAGGCTATGCTGAAGGAGATTCTGAGGAGCTGGAGCAGTTCGCTATCCACGACGACCGTTCAGTCGGCGAAGTAGCCGCCGCCGTGCGGCAGGTAGGGTTGCAGCCGGTGTTTAAAGATTGGGAACCGTTTTTGGGGAGATAGAGGGCGATTTCACTTTGCCATACGCAGATCGGGGAGTGTGATGCCGGAACTCAATAGCTATTCGCGGTAAGCGTTGGGCGTCGCTGGCGCTCAACCCAACCTACCAGAGCGGCAAGAGTGACAAATTGCCTTGCCCTGGGTTATCCCCATCAAAACGGCTCGGTGATTACTAGGCATTTTCAAGGGCACACCGGCCTTAGAAAACGATCATAAGCCGCCCTGCCTCTACTAACCTATTAGCAGGTAGCCGAATGGAGCAACACATGAGATTCTGTACTTTTCGAGCCTGGAGTCTCTGCTATCTGCTAGGTATCTTGGCCATGCCCTGTATGGCTACAGCACAATGCGACACGCTGGTTTATGCCACCAATCCCTCCTACCCACCCTACGGCTGGAGCGAGGATCAGCACAGCTATCGAGGTGCCGGTATCGATCTGTTGCCTTTACTCATCCCTGACCATATCAAATTGCAGGCCGTGGTTTACCCTTGGAAACGAGCACAACAGATGGCGCAGAAGGGGCGTATCGACTTATTACTGAGCCTGCGCAAAACGCCGGAACGCGAAGCCTATCTGCTTTTCTCTCATCATCCCATCTTTGCCAATCCCATCGCTATTTTCAGGCTCAGGGGCAAACAGGAGTCAGTGGCTGATTGGCAAACCTTGGTCGGGCTGCGGGGTGGCGTGAGCCGGGGTGATAGTTTCGGGAAAAAGTTTGATTTCTTCTTGCAGCAAGAGCTGACCGTAGAAGAGGCTGGCTCCATGCAGGAGAACTTTGAAAAACTCAGACGAGGGCGGATTGATTACTTTGTCTCCGGTCAATATGCCGGAAACTATTATCTGCGTGAACATGGCATGGAGCATGAAATTATTGCCCTCCAGCCTCCGGTCACAGACGAGTCAATTCATATTGGCTTTAGTCGCCTCTCGCCATGTCAGGCATTGGAACCTTATGTCTCGCAGCGCTTGGAGGAGCTGGGGCGCTCGGGCTATATCCAGCGCCTGCTTGATGGTTATCTGCACGAGACCACCACCCAGCAGACGCGTTAACTGACTATCTCCGGATCATATACAGGATCTTTAGCGGCAACCAATTGAAATAGATATAAAAAAGGCTTCGTTTGTGATCTGGTTTTATCGCCTAACAAAACCGCCACGCCCGAAGCCATGACGATTATCCACGCCAACCACTATCTCAATCAACTCCTCGCTCCCGCCGCCGAGCTTGAGCGCAT
>NZ_CDBO01000066.1:449-1145 GCF_000819885.1 Aeromonas fluvialis | reverse complement strand
ACCCCACTATTACTCTGCTTTCGTAGGTGCGTATTCAATATGCGAATGTGGCGGCTGCTGACCGACTTCAAATTATTGACCAATACACTGACGGCCAACTTCGGCGGATAGGCTACCAATAGATGAACGTGATCGGCTTCGCCATCCATCTCCAGAATGTCGATCTCCAACTTCTCTGCCGCAGATAAAAATGCGCCGCGCATCTGCTCGATCATGGTGCCATCCAGTAGTTTGCGGCGGTACTTTGTGGTGAAGATTAAATGCACGACCAGCTTACTGACCGAATGGCGTCGGCGCAGATAGCCGGTCAAATCTTCATGATGCGCACTCACTTGTAATACTCCGTCAAAAGCCATATTGTGTTGGCATCCTAACAGCGAGCGGTGACTGTGAAAAGAGCCACAAAAGTACGCCTTTATCCGACCGACGAACAAGCGGCATTCTTGAATGCCCAGTTCGGCGCGGTGCGGTTCGCGTACAACAAGGCCCTTGATATTCAACGGCACATGTTTAAGCGTCACGGGGTTTCATTGAAACCGAAACGTGACCTGAAACCCTTGCTGGCAGTGGCAAAAAAGTCGCGTAAATACGGTTGGCTGAAAGAGTACGACTCACTCGCTTTGCAACAGGCGGTGATCAACTTGGACAAGGCGTTTGCCAATTTTTTCAACCCCAAGCTCAAGGCGCGGATGCCGA
>NZ_CDBO01000066.1:0-169 GCF_000819885.1 Aeromonas fluvialis | reverse complement strand
CGGATGCCGACTTTCAAGAGCAAACGGGGCAGGCAATCGAGCTATCACCCCAATGGGAAAGTGCTGGCCCAAGCTATCCTGTTGCCGAAGATGACGCCCATCAGGGCGGTCATTCATCGAGATATTATCGGCGTGGTATCCAGCATCACGGTCAGCCGTGGCCCGACAG
>NZ_CDBO01000065.1 GCF_000819885.1 Aeromonas fluvialis | reverse complement strand
TAATTGAAAGGCCTTCCCATCTGGGAAGGCCTTTTTGCTATGTACGGTTTTTCCAGTGACCTCCAGATTTGCACACAGGAACGAACACAAAGCCGAGCTTTGGTGTTTTTAGCGTGTTAAACCACCAATGTCTGGTTTTTACCTGCAGAGAGAGTGCCAGATAGCCGGTTATTTCTACCATTTTCTGGCTATATCAGAGTCTTATCAGTTTCATTTACAGCTATCTGAATGACTCTACAGGGGGCCAAATCAGGCTTCTGCTGCTTTCTGACTACAGGGCAGTTCCATATTGACCACCCCCTCTTCCATTTGCACATCGATCTTGAAGCCAAGCCGTTTGGCGAGGTTGACCATGCCGCGATTGCTGGGCATGGTCATGCCGGATAGCTGGCCAATCCCCTGCTCTTTGGCGTAGCGGATGATCTTCTCCATCATCAATTTGCCGAGCCCCACCCCTTTCAAGTCCGATCGCACCAGAATGGCAAACTCGGCATCGCTCTGGTCCGGGGTCGAAATGGCGCGTACCACACCGAGGATCTGATCCTGCAGCTCGCCATCTTGCCCCACCGCTACGAAGGCCATCTCCCGGTCGTAATCGATCTGGGTCATGCGAGCCAGCTCTTCATGGCCCAGCTCGCCCACATCGGCGAAGAAGCGCTTGTACCTGTCTTCATCGGAGACCTGCAGCACGAACTGCTTGTGAGCCGGTTCATCTTCCGGCCGGATCGGGCGCAGCAGGATATGGCGCTGATCTTTAAGCCAGGCTCCCTCCTCCAGTTCGGTAGGATAGGGGCGGATCGCCAGTCGGTTGCTGGTCGGGATGGTGGGGTCACTCAGTGTGAGGCTGGCATCCAGCACCACCATTTCGGCGCCGCACGCTTGCAGCGGGTGCAGGTCCAGTTCCTGAATCTCAGGAAAGGCGAGCAATAGCTCGGATAGTTGGCAGAGCACTTGACCGAGGGCATCGATATCCAGTCGTTCCGGTGTGGCCTGCTCACGGATCTTGCGGCTCTTGAGGGCGCCGATGATCTGGTAACGAGCCAGTGCCTGATTGAGCGGTGGCAAGGCTGCCACCATCTCCTGCGGTTCCGCACCCGACTCACCCAGCAGAATGACGGGGCCAAAGATGGCGTCTTGCTGGATACGCACCCGCAGCTCCAGGCCGCCGCTGCGGCGAGCCATCCGTTGCACCAGCAAGCCTTCGATGCGGGCGCCCGGATCATGCTGTCTGACCCTGTCCAGAATGGCATCTGCGGCTTGCGCCACTTCAGCCGAGGTACGCAGATTGAGTACCACGCCGTGCACGGCAGACTTGTGCAGGATATCGGGCGAACGGAGTTTCACTGCCACCGGATAGCCGATCTGCTCGGCGGTCAGGGTCGCCTCGATGGCGTCGGTGACGATCCAGGTTGGCAGGGTCGAGAGACCGGCGGCTTGCAAAATCGGGTGCACCAGATGGGTATCCAGCCTCAGCTGTTTGCGCTCCTGCGCCTGACGGATCAGTTGTTGGCACAGCTCGGCATTGAGCTGGTTGCCGTGCAGTGACGCCGGGGTTTCCATCAACTGTTTCTGGTTGCGGCGGTATTCCACCATGTGCATGAAGGCGGCCATGGCGCTTTCCGGCGTGCGGTAGGTTGGGAAGCCAGCCTCGGTAAAGAGTTTGCGCCCCTCTTGTGCCGAGTATTCGCCCGCCCAGTTGGTGAGGATATTGAAACGGCGCGCTCTGGGATGCTGTTTCAGATGGGCGATAAGATGGCTGGCCAGCGGCGCGCTCGGTGCCGTGAGCGAGGGGGCGTGGATGATCAGGATGGCGTCGATGCCATCTTCCTGCAACACGCTGTCCAGCGCCTCCTGATAGGTGGTGATGGTGGCATCGCTGCCGATATCGAGCGGCGGGCGAGCCAGCTTGCCGCCCCGTTCCAGCAGCACATCCACCGCCATATTGGCCAGCCCGCGGCCGTTGGAGATGATGGCGAGTCGCTCTCCCTTGAGGGTCATGGAGTGGCTCAAGGTTTCTACCGCGGCGAACAGTTCGTGGGTATCCCGCACCCGCAGCATGCCGGCGCGGCGGATGGCGGCATCATAGACGTTGTCGAGACCGTGGGCCGGTTCGTGGCGCCCGCTTTTCAGCACCAGGATCGGCTTGTTGCGCGAGGCCGCCCGCGCCGCCGAGAGAAAGTGGCGGGCGTCGTGCAGCTTGTCCATGTAGATCAAAATAGCGCGGGTGACGCTATCGCGGGAGAGCTGGTCCAGCAGCTGGCCGAAGTCGATGTCGCAGTGATCGCCAAGGGAGATGAAGACGGAGAAGCCAAGCTCATGCTGCTTGGCCCAATCCAGAATGGTGGTGCTGACGGCGGCAGATTGCGATAGAAAGGCGACCTGTCCCGGCTTGGCGGCAATGGGGGAAAAGCTGGCGTTGATCCCCTGGCCGGGCAGCAGCATCCCCATGCTGTTGGGGCCGAGCAGGCGAATGCCATATTTCTGGCATACCCGTTTCAGCTCCATCCGCTCCTCGGGGGAAAAGTCGGCGGCCAGTATGATGGCCGCTCCAGCCCCCTTTTGGCCGAGCGCCTCCAGCAACGGCAAGACCCGCTCCCGCCTGGTGCAGATGATGGCGAGATCCGGGGTCAGCGGCAGGCTGGCAATATCGGGATAGGCCAGCACGCCGGCGATGGATTTGTTGCGCGGGGTGACGGGGAGAATGGGCCCTTTGAACTGGCCCGCCAGCAGGTGGCGCACGATCACATGACCCGCCTTGAGCGGGTCGGTCGAGGCGCCGATCACGGCGATTGATTGGGGTTTGAACAGCCGATCCAGACCGCTTGCTTTCATGGGCACTCCCGATAAAAGGGGGAAGATGTCAGTCTAATACGCCTTTGCTGCGGGTTCTGTGACCGGATCCTGATCACCGTTTGTTCAGGGCATTGGCATGCAGATAAAAGCGCTGTTCGCCTTGCACCCGACGAATGGCACCCAGGTAGCGTTCCTGCAGATAGATATCCTGCTCCCGGTCCAGTGCTGTACTGGGCACGCCCATGCTCTGCAGATACTCGTCAAACAGGGTTGAACCCTTGATCTCTACCAGATGCTGTTTCATGGCTCTCCTCCCTGCGCCTTGGCGTTTGTTGATGAACGCCCAGTCTGCGATGACCTGCCGGGTTTGCCTATTGTCACTTTTGACACGAGATTTGACACGAGAGCGCTCACACATCTTTCAGAGAGGGCGCCGTTGAGGCGCTGGCTGGCGTTATAGTATGGCGAGGAGCACGAGGCACGGATGGTGCACGGGATGATCAGAGTCTGGTGGTGGTGCATGGCACTGTGGGCGGTTGGCGTATCGGCAACCGAGCAGCCTATCCGCGCCTGGAATCTGCTGCTGGATCACCCCAACCCTGCCGTCGTCCAGTTGCTTCGGCTCTCCCTCGATCTCACCGTGCCCGAATATGGTCCCTACCAGCTGGTCTCCAGCCCGCAGATGGAGCAGGGGCGGGCGGTGAAGGAGCTGCGTAGCGGCGAGCTGGTTCAGGTCGGTGTCTTTGCCCCCGATGGTGAGCGAGAGCGGGAGTTGCTGGCAATCCACATTCCGCTGGCCAAGGGGCTGCTGGGATGGCGGGTGTGTCTGGTTCGGCAGGGGGATGAGGGGCGTTTTGCTGCGATCGGGTCGTTGGCGGAGTGGCATCAGTCAGACCTCACCATCGGGCAGCACAGATCCTGGCCAGATACCCGGCTGCTCAAGGCCAACGGCCTCAAGGTGATGGCAGGCAACCTCTACGAGGCGCTCTTCAACATGTTGCGCAAGAAGCGTTTTGACTGCTTTTTGCGCTCCGTCATCGAGGTCGAGGATGAGTTGAAACAGCACCCGGATCTGGCCATTGAGCCCAGTCTGGTGTTTCGCTATCCGCTGGCGCTGCTCTTCTTTGTCTCGCCAAAATATCCGGAGCTGGCGCAGCGCATCGAGCTCGGCCTGCTGCGGGCGCGGCAATCCGGTGCTTTTGACCGGGTTTTTGAAGAGGGATTTGGTCGTACCATTCGGCGACTGAAACTGGATGAGCGGGTGCGCCTCGAGCTGCACAACCCCGACTTGCCGCTGCCCAGCCGCATCATGATGGCCGATCCGGCCCTTATCTATAAACCGGTGTCAGCGCAATGAGCCCTGATTCTGCGCAGTATCCCAGAAGGCGCGGATCAGCGGCTCTTCCAGCCGCTTCTTGAGCACCCCGATCCCCACATCAAATGGCTTGAAGGCGGGTTTGAGATCGATGATCCGCACCTTGTCGCCGAGCGGGCTGTGGTCGATCACCGCAGCCGGCACCAGCCCTACGCCGCAACCGAGCGCCACCATGGCGACAATCCCCTCGTTACCCGCCACTTCGGCATAGATGTTGGGGGCTATCCCCTTGTTGCGAAACCACTGATCGCTGCGTTTGCGGGCCAAGCCCTGTTCGGAGAGGATGACCGGCAGCCGCTCCCAGTCCGGCTCCCCCTGGCGGAACCACTGGTTCAGCTGAGGGGCGTTGCGCGGCGCGATAAAGACCAGCGGCACCCGCTGCAGGCTGGCAAATTCGAGCTTGGCTGGCAGGGCATCGGGGCGGGCGGCGATGGCGAGATCGGCCTCGTCGGCCAGGATCTTATCCACCGCCAGCGCCGGGTCGCCGGTCTCCAGCTTGATCTCCAGCTGGGGGTAGCGGCGGCGAAAGCGCTCCAGCACCTCGGGCAGCAGAAAGTAGCTGGCGGTGACCGAACAGAACACCCGCAGCCGCCCCTGCAACGGTTCGTCACTGCGTTTGAGCTCCTGCTTGAGCTGACGCCACTCCTGCAACAGGCCGCCGCCGAACTCCCGCAGCTTCTCGCCGGCGGGGGTGAGCCGCACCGAACGGTTGTCCCGCTCGAACAGGATGCAGCCGGTCTCCTGCTCCAGGCGCTGGATAGCGCGGCTCAGGGTGGAGGGGCTGACGGCCATGGCATCGGCGCTTTTGCCGAAGTGGAGGGAGTCGGCGAGGTGGAGAAACAGCTCGAGATTGCGAAGGTCCATCTTTCAGCTCCTGGCGTGGCATGTGTGTCCGATATCCGGCGGTTGGCGGCTTGTTTCTGCCATCTCGCGGTACATTCAGCAGGCAATTATGAAGGGTTGACGTTTCAATTATTGCAACGTACTGTTTCGAATATATCAGTTCAGGCAATAAGTGTCCCGCGCTATAGTGGGTCAAACAACGCCGCTACCCGGCATGGAATCAATCGAACGGAGCAATCACCATGGCTAACTATTTCAACACCTTGAACCTGCGTCAGCAGTTGGCCCAGCTGGGCAAGTGTCGTTTCATGCAGCGGGCGGAATTCGCCGACGGTTGCGACGTGCTGAAGGGCAAGAAGGTGGTGATTGTGGGCTGTGGTGCCCAGGGGCTGAACCAGGGCCTGAACATGCGCGACTCCGGGCTGGATATCTCCTACGCCCTGCGCAAGGCCGCCATCACCGAGAAGCGTGCCTCCTGGCAGAAGGCCACCGACAACGGTTTCGTGGTCGGCACTTATGAAGAGCTGATCCCGACCGCCGATCTGGTGCTGAACCTGACCCCGGACAAGCAGCACTCCGACGTGGTGAAAACCGTGATGCCGCTGATGAAACTGGGCGCCGCACTGGGCTACTCCCACGGCTTCAACGTGGTGGAAGAGGGTCAACAGATCCGCGCAGACCTCACCGTTGTGATGGTGGCACCCAAGTGCCCGGGTACCGAGGTACGTGAAGAGTACAAGCGTGGTTTTGGCGTGCCGACCCTGATCGCCGTTCACCCGGAAAATGACCCGAAAGGCGAAGGCATGGCCATCGCCAAGGCGTGGGCCTCTGCCACTGGCGGCGACCGTGCCGGCGTGCTGGAGTCTTCCTTCGTGGCGGAAGTGAAATCCGACCTGATGGGCGAGCAGACCATTCTCTGCGGCATGCTGCAGGCCGGTTCCCTGCTCTGCTACGACAAGCTGGTTGCCGAAGGGACCGACAAGGCTTACGCCGGCAAGCTGATCCAGTTCGGCTGGGAGACCATCACCGAAGCCCTGAAGCAGGGTGGCATCAGCCTGATGATGGACCGCCTCTCCAACCCGGCCAAGCTGCGTGCCTTCGAGCTCTCCGAGCAGCTCAAGGTGCTGATGCGGCCGCTGTTCGAGAAACACATGGATGACATCATCGCCGGCGAGTTCTCCCGCGGTATGATGGCAGACTGGGCAGAAGACGATGCCAAACTGTTCACCTGGCGCGAAGAGACCGGCAAATCTGCCTTCGAAAACGCCCCGGCGTTTGCTGGCAAGATCGCCGAGCAGGAGTACTTCGACCATGGCGTGGTGATGGTGGCCATGGTCAAGGCCGGTGTCGAGCTGGCGTTCGAGACCATGGTAGCCTCCGGTATCTATGAGGAGTCTGCCTACTACGAATCCCTGCACGAGCTGCCGCTGATCGCCAACACAGTCGCCCGCAAGCGTCTGTACGAGATGAACGTGGTCATCTCAGACACCGCCGAATACGGTAACTACCTGTTCGCCAACGCCGCCGTGCCGTTGCTGCGCGAGCACTTCATGCCGACCCTGAAAGCGGGCGATCTGGGTGCCAGCAAGGCGGAAGGGCAGAGCGTGGATAACCTGGCGCTGCTGGCGGCCAACGAAGCGACCCGCAACCACCCGATCGAAAAAATCGGCCAGGTACTGCGCGGTTACATGAAGGACATGAAACGCATCGCCGTAGGCGGTTAAGCCAGCATCGGGCTGGATGATAAACGGCGGGGATGACGATCCCCGTCGCCGGTCGGACTGGACACCCGAGCGGCCAGCCAGAAAACTCGGCCATACAGCCAAAAAAAGCCTGCCGCTTGGCAGGCTTTTGCGATCTGATAGCCGCCTGTGGCTGTGCTTATTGCAGGTTGAGGCCGCCCAGATAGTCGCGTTTGCCGAGATCGACTCCGGCGCGGCGCAGCAGGGCGTAGGTCATGGTGAGGTGGAAGTAGAAGTTGGGGATGCCGTACTCATGGACGCAGGTGTTGCCATCCATCCCCTTGCCGTCCGCCCAGTAGGGCTCGTAGCGGGCGCTGGCGTACTGGCTATAGTCCGCGTCCAGCTTACTCTGCAAATAGGTGATGGTCTTGCCGATATGGGTGCGAAGATCCGCCATGGTCTTGGGGTCATCGCCCTGCACCGGCGGCTCGCTGTGGCTGGCAGTGGCGACCACAGACCGGGCCGAATCGCAGCAGATTAGCACCTGCTTGCTAAGGGGCAGCATATCGACGATCAGCCGCTCGCCGAAGAAGTTCTCCACGTTGAACTGCTTTGCCTCGGCATGGGCTGCAGCCTTGGCCAGGCAGTGGTCAAGGTTGGTCAGCATCTTGATAAACTGGGCGGTAATGTCGCGATTCATGAGCACTCTCCATCTTGCTGAAACAGCGGCCCGCTTGCGCGGCCACAGTGAATGAGACTGGCTAATCGGCTACCAATATACTCCATCCCCAGACAGGTTCGAGCCCGCCGCGACAAAACATGGCCCCTAACACAGGCGGAGCCCTTTCCTTGTCACCCTACTTTTTGCAATTCACCCGGCCGCTCTCTTTGTTGTCTGGCAGCGGGTTTCTGACTACTCCCACAATAACGTCTTACCTGCTACGAGGTCCACGTTACGGCACCGTCACGCCTGTGCACACGTATTACCAGCCAAATGCTGACCCAAAAAAGACCCGGACTGAAGGTACCAGGCCGGGTCTTTAAATCACTCAACAGTAAGCACGAAGGTAATCAGTTGTTGGCATCGTTAAGGATAAGCAGCGCCGGGTCTACTCCACCGACGCTGTCAGAGAGCGCTGCGGCTGTCAGCAGCTGACCGTTGGTCAGATTCACCGGCAAGGGTCCGATGACCGGATTTTTGTCACCTGCTGCAGTGATGGTGACGTAATAATCACCGGCTGCAATGGCAAGATAGTCACTAAACCCCTTGAATGGCACGGCACTCAGGGCCGCTGAGGCGCCAGAAATGTCAGTGTCAGTGGTCAAATAGACATCGACGGCTGGCGCTGTGGGCGCCGCGTGCAACACCCGCAATTTAGCTTCGGTTGCGACTGAGCGGCCAGTGTCGGTCAGCAGCAGCGGGTCGATGGTTTCCCCTGATGGGGTTACCAGCTGACCAACTGCAAACAATGAATAGAGTGCGCCTGCCTGGAGAGCAACACCGCTGGCATTAATCACTTGTGGCGAAGTGGCACCGGTGGGGGTGACAGCAAAGTCATAAGTGGTGGCAGCCAATGTAAGGTATGAGGTGTTGCTCTTGAAGGCCAACCCCTGCAGCGGCGCGGCTGTCGGCGCAGTACCATTGACCCAGATGTCTACCGCAGGTGCATCCGCCACGGCGTGCACAACTCTCAGTTTTGCCTGCTCATCAGCTGACAGAATGGCGCTTGCGCCGCTACTGCTAATCGCTAGCAATTGCACCGGGCTTGGCCCGGCCCCGAGGTTGTCGATGGCGGCTACCAGCAAGTCACTTCCGCCTGCAAGAGGGAGGGTGCCCGAGTCATATACCACGGTAACTGTGCCCGGCAGGGTCAGCCTGACCTGATAGTCACCGGCAGGCAGGGTAATGGGATCGCTGTAGGTTTTGAAGGGGATATTGGCGAGGGTTGGGCTGCTCAGCGCAGCGCCCGGCGCCGTGACATGGATATCGACCGCCGGGGCCCCGGGGGCAGCATGTATCACTTGCACCCGAATATCGCTTGCTGCGGGAGCCATATTTGGCCGCTCGAGAACCAGCGGGCCAAACTGGGTATCACCGCTGCCGGTCAATTTGCCAATGGCCAGCACATCATATTGGGTGTCAGACTTCAATTCGAGGGTGACCGGGCCGATCACTGTGGCGGTGCTGCCCGGTAGGATTGCGTCTACCGCGATGCTGTAACTGCCAGCTTTGACCGGCTTCAGCCCGCTGCTGGAACCAAAATCAACGTCCGTGAGGAAGGTCGATCCGTTTACCTTCACATCCACTTTGGGCGCATCTGGTGCAAGATGACTGATCCTGATGGCGGTATTGGTATTGGTATTGGTATTGTCAGAACTACTGCTGCTGTCACTGCCTCCGCACGCGGCCAGGGTCAATCCCATGGCGATGGCGGCCAAACGCTGAATCCATTTCATCTGTTCAATCTCCATTTGTTTGGTAGCAACTTGCATATGGTGACCGAGCGAGATTGGATCACTACTTATTTTCTCTGTGTCGCGCTTGCCTGCGATAGCCGATTTTTTATTGGGACACCCATCTTTTTGACAGGGGAATATATCTGTTCTTGACTGAGGGGAGTGCCATAGGAGAGTGCCATGACCATCGCCCGTTTCCGTCAAATCAGCCTGCAAGATACCCCTTACTATCATGTGGTCAGCCGCTGTGTGCGGCGGGCTTTTCTATGCGGGGAAGATGCCCACTCGGGCCGGAGTTACCAGCATCGCCGCCAATGGGTCGTCGATAAGCTGGGGCAGCTGTCTCGGTTGTTTGCCATCGGCGTATGTGCCTATGCGGTAATGAGTAATCACTATCATCTGGTATTGAAAGTGGAGGCTGACAAAGCCGCTGACTGGGATGAACGGGAAGTGGCCGAACGTTGGGCGGCCTTGTTCCAATGGCCCCTGGCTAATAACACCATG
>NZ_CDBO01000064.1:0-3067 GCF_000819885.1 Aeromonas fluvialis | reverse complement strand
TGCTCTTTAACAATCTGGAAAGCTGATTTAAAAAGTAGTTCTCAAACATTTGTTACAAGTGCTTTGGAAACTTCTTGGCGAAAACCAAATTTTATTTGGTCCTTGTTGTACTTCAACAAGCAAGCGTTGTTTCGACGACACTTCTTGGGGTTGTATGGTTAAGTGACTAAGCGTACATGGTGGATGCCTTGGCAGTCAGAGGCGATGAAGGACGTACTAACCTGCGATAAGCTGTGAGAAGTCGGTAAGAGACGCTATTACTCACAGATTTCCGAATGGGGAAACCCACCCGAGATAACTCGGGTATCTGTTACTGAATACATAGGTAACAGAGGCGAACCGGGAGAACTGAAACATCTAAGTACCCCGAGGAAAAGAAATCAACCGAGATTCCCTCAGTAGCGGCGAGCGAACGGGGATTAGCCCTTAAGTTTCTTGGAAGTTAGTGGAATGGTCCTGGAAAGGCCAGCGATACAGGGTGATAGCCCCGTACATGAAAACGACCTTGAAGTGAAATCGAGTAGGGCGGGACACGTGACATCCTGTCTGAATATGGGGGGACCATCCTCCAAGGCTAAATACTCCTGACTGACCGATAGTGAACCAGTACCGTGAGGGAAAGGCGAAAAGAACCCCTGTGAGGGGAGTGAAATAGAACCTGAAACCGTGTACGTACAAGCAGTGGGAGCCCTTCGGGGTGACTGCGTACCTTTTGTATAATGGGTCAGCGACTTACATTTTGTAGCGAGGTTAACCGTATAGGGGAGCCGTAGGGAAACCGAGTCTTAACTGGGCGTCGAGTTGCAAGGTGTAGACCCGAAACCGGGTGATCTAGCCATGGGCAGGTTGAAGGTTGAGTAACATCAACTGGAGGACCGAACCCACTAACGTTGCAAAGTTAGGGGATGACCTGTGGCTGGGGGTGAAAGGCCAATCAAACTCGGAGATAGCTGGTTCTCCCCGAAAGCTATTTAGGTAGCGCCTCGGACGAATACTACTGGGGGTAGAGCACTGTTTGGACTAGGGGGTCATCCCGACTTACCAACTCCATGCAAACTCCGAATACCAGTAAGTACTATCCGGGAGACACACGGCGGGTGCTAACGTCCGTCGTGAAGAGGGAAACAACCCAGACCGCCGGCTAAGGTCCCAAAGTTCTGGTTAAGTGGGAAACGATGTGGGAAGGCTCAGACAGCTAGGATGTTGGCTTAGAAGCAGCCATCATTTAAAGAAAGCGTAATAGCTCACTAGTCGAGTCGGCCTGCGCGGAAGATGTAACGGGGCTCAAACCAGGCACCGAAGCCGCGGATTCATACTTATGTATGAGTGGTAGGGGAGCGTTCTGTAAGTCTGCGAAGGTGTATCGAGAGGTATGCTGGAGATATCAGAAGTGCGAATGCTGACGTAAGTAACGATAAAGGGGGTGAAAAGCCTCCTCGCCGGAAGACCAAGGGTTCCTGTCCAACGTTAATCGGGGCAGGGTGAGTCGACCCCTAAGGTGAGGCCGAAAGGCGTAATCGATGGGAAGCAGGTTAATATTCCTGCACGACTTGTAATTGCGATGGGGGGACGGAGAAGGCTAGGTGGGCCAGGCGACGGTTGTCCTGGTGAAAGTGCGTAGGTGGTGTTTCCAGGCAAATCCGGAGACACAACACTGAGACACGAGACGAACACACTACGGTGTGGAAGCCATTGATGCCCTGCTTCCAGGAAAAGCCTCTAAGCTTCAGATTACAAGTCATCGTACCCCAAACCGACACAGGTGGTCGGGTAGAGAATACCAAGGCGCTTGAGAGAACTCGGGTGAAGGAACTAGGCAAAATAGAACCGTAACTTCGGGAGAAGGTTCGCTCTTGACAGTGAAGTCCCTTGCGGATGGAGCAGTTGGGAGTCGCAGTGACCAGATGGCTGGGACTGTTTATCAAAAACACAGCACTCTGCAAACACGAAAGTGGACGTATAGGGTGTGACACCTGCCCGGTGCCGGAAGGTTAATTGATGGGGTTAGCGCAAGCGAAGCTCTTGATCGAAGCCCCGGTAAACGGCGGCCGTAACTATAACGGTCCTAAGGTAGCGAAATTCCTTGTCGGGTAAGTTCCGACCTGCACGAATGGTGTAACCATGGCCATGCTGTCTCCACCCGAGACTCAGTGAAATCGAATTCGCCGTGAAGATGCGGTGTACCCGCGGCTAGACGGAAAGACCCCGTGAACCTTTACTACAGCTTGGCACTGAACATTGAACCTACATGTGTAGGATAGGTGGGAGGCTTTGAAGGCGTGACGCCAGTTGCGCTGGAGCCGTCCTTGAAATACCACCCTTGTATGTTTGATGTTCTAACGCAGGGCCCTGAATCGGGCTCGCGGACAGTGCCTGGTGGGTAGTTTGACTGGGGCGGTCTCCTCCCAAAGAGTAACGGAGGAGCACGAAGGTTGGCTAATCCTGGTCGGACATCAGGAGGTTAGTGCAATGGCATAAGCCAGCTTAACTGCGAGACGGACAGGTCGAGCAGGTACGAAAGTAGGTCATAGTGATCCGGTGGTTCTGAATGGAAGGGCCATCGCTCAACGGATAAAAGGTACTCCGGGGATAACAGGCTGATACCGCCCAAGAGTTCATATCGACGGCGGTGTTTGGCACCTCGATGTCGGCTCATCACATCCTGGGGCTGAAGTCGGTCCCAAGGGTATGGCTGTTCGCCATTTAAAGTGGTACGCGAGCTGGGTTCAGAACGTCGTGAGACAGTTCGGTCCCTATCTGCCGTGGGCGTTGGATGATTGAAGGGAGTTGCTCCTAGTACGAGAGGACCGGAGTGAACGAACCTCTGGTGTTCGGGTTGTCACGCCAGTGGCACTGCCCGGTAGCTAAGTTCGGAATCGATAACCGCTGAAAGCATCTAAGCGGGAAGCGAGCCCTGAGATGAGTCATCCCTGACCCCTTGAGGGTCCTAAAGGGCCGTTGGAGACCACAACGTTGATAGGTGGGGTGTGTAAGCGCGGTGACGTGTTGAGCTAACCCATACTAATTACCCGTGAGGCTTAACCATACAACACCCAAGAAGTGTTCT
>NZ_CDBO01000063.1 GCF_000819885.1 Aeromonas fluvialis | reverse complement strand
TTGATAACCGGCTTGCAGTTGAGTCGGTCCAGCAGGTGCCGCGAGCCGTACTGGGCTACCAGCCGGTCTATGGCCATCTGGGCGCAGGCCATTCTGCTGGGCTTATTCTCAGGTATTGCGTAACGCGCAGTGAGCCAGCCACCGAGCAGCGCGATGCGATAGCCGCTAGGGATGTGGGTGAGCGAGGTGCCGATGCCCCTCCCGTGAATGAGGAAGGGCACGGCCTGCCCGCCGATGTTGATTTCGATGCGCTGCCCCTTGAGCTCAAAGGTGGTGAGCTCGCCAGTTTGCGGATGTTTGCCGGGCACCTTGATGGTGATGTTCTTAGCCATCTCACACCTCCGGCTTGCGTTCAAAGTGGCGGGTCACAACGCCTGCTTGCGGGTCAATGCTGATAAACGCTGGGGCTTGCGGGTGGTGCCGGTAGAGTCGCGCCAATTCAGCGCGAAACGCCTCGACGTTTGGCGCAATCACATGGTGGGTGTCGCCCTCGGCGTAGGTAAAGGTCTCCAGCTTCTCGGTGTGAATCCAGATGCCAAAGTACCAGGCGTCTTCCTCGGTATCGTATTGCTGCCAACCTTGAGCCAGTAGCGTCCGGTCGTAGTAGTAGCGGTCAGCCTGATGGCTACCCCGGTCGATGCGGCAGCCGGTCACTGTAAGTTCAAACGGGATACGCCCCGCCTTGTGGGCCTTTTTGACCCGGCGCAGCAGCTTGAGGGCTTTGGCTCTACTACGGCCATTACCGAGTGGTTGCGGCTGCCTGGCCCGCAATCCCAGGTGGGTCATTATCTTCGGCGCGGTGTTGTGGTTGAGCTGACCGATGGCAGTGGTGATCTGCCGAGCGGTCAGGGTCTTGTAATCACGCAGGTCGTGCATGGTTGGGCTTCCTTCAAATGCAGACAGCCCCTCGGAGTGAGGGGCTGTATGGGGTCTTGTTTGTACTGGTGGCCGTGGCTCAGGTATGACTACTCCAATCCGGCGTGTCGTTACTGCCGTGGTTGACGTAGGCCCCGACAATCACCCGTTGCCACTCACCGACCGGCTGACCCGCTGCATTACAGGCGCAGCGAAAGCGGGCGAAGTTAATCTCTCGTGGCAGGTGCTCACGCATATCCCGTGGACTGACAAAGAGCGTGGTCTTGTGCAACACAGGGTTGGGGGCCACCAGCGGGCCACCAATACGTCGCCCCTCCACATCGTGGGCATAGGCAAAGCCCGGCAGCATCAACTGCTGACTGATGAGCTTGGCAAGCCCTGAGTGAGCACACATGGCCTCCGCTACGGAGGCTTGGCTAAAGCTGTCGTTGAATTCGATCATGGGTGTTTCTCCTTTTCCTCCGGTGAACGGTAAGCAGCTGCCAGCAGCGCAAACTGTTCGACCAGATAGCTGATACTGATGCCCAGTTCATCGCTCACCCCATCCCCTAGACGGTGATGCAGGTGTGCCATGTCATCGGCGACACGTTGGGCTAGGTGGGCCATTGAACTCGGTGGCGAGCTTGCCACTGTCAGGGTGATGTAGAGATCCATCACATCTCTCCCCAGGGTGCTTGCTCCCACTGTGACAGCCGGGTCAGCACGTCTTGTGCGAGAGCCTGTTGCAACTGCTGTAGTACCTTCACAAGCCGAGGTGCCTGCTCAGGGCTCCCGGTCCATTCGCTCGATTGGTACAGGGCGCAGCAGGTGAACTTGTAGAGGGCCACCAGCTCGCTATCGGTGAGTGGAGCCTGGTGGTAACGGTGGGCAGGTTTAAGCGGATTCAGCTTGGTAGAGCGGTGCTGAAGTGGTTGATGACGCCCCAGCTGATAGCGATGCCAGACTGCACGCCGGTTGGCGAGCATCATCAGTCGCACTAACCGATCTACCCGCCACGTCCAGGTACTGGTCGTGTCTGCTGGCGGCAGCCACCAGAGGGCGCGCAGTAGCTCCAGGGTGTAGTGCGGTGGCAACGGGCCATTGCAAAAGCGGTGTAACTGCACGGCAAAGGTCAGGTAGTCCTGGCGATCGATCATGAAGGCAGACATGGGCTAGCTCCTTGAAATGCAAAAGGCCACCTGCAGTGAGGTGGCCTTGTGGGTGATGGTGTTGGACCTGATGATCCGGATTGGCTAATCGCGCAGCTGATGTAGCAGCACATCAATGACCTCGATGCAGTCAGCCTGGGTGAGCTGGTAGCCGTTAGGCAGGTGGGCCACGATGGCGGGATCTGCCTGCATCTCGACGTTGTCTGCCAGCCAAAAGCGCAATTCGAGGAGGATATCGAGGGCGGTGAGGTGTGTTTTGCCTGGGACCAAGTTCATAGCTGACCTCTCTCTTTCAGGGATACCACGCCCTCAGCACCGACCACCAGATGGTCAAGCAACCGGACATCCACCAGCGCCAAGGCCTCTTTGAGGGCTTGGGTAAAGACCCGGTCAGAGTAGCTGGGTTCCGGGTTACCACTGGGGTGATTGTGGACCGCGATAATGGCCCCGCTGTTAAGCAGCAAGGCCCGCTTGACCACTTCCCGTGGGTAGATGCTGGCACTGTCCAAGGTGCCACGAAACAGCTCCTCAAAAGCCAGTACGCGATGCTGGGAGTCGAGGAACAGTGCCCCAAACACTTCATGCTCCCGGCCCTGCAGCAGGGTCTGCAGCCGCTCAGCGGCCTCTGTGGTACTGGTGATGGCGGAGCCTTTGGCCAGACGCTTGCGAGCAATCTGATTGGCGATACGCAGCAGGTCTTGCTCGGTCACCGGCTCGGTGACGACATAAGTGCCGGGGCATTCTCCGGCTTTGAGTTTGTGATAACGCATGGTGGTCTCCTGAAAAAGAAAGACCCCGGTTGCGCGAGGCATACCGGGGCTAAATGCAGAGAGGTTGTTGGTTCACTGTGAGAGTAGTTCAGTTGGTCATCGTGATGGCTCCTGTCGTGGCTGCGGGACCACTCTGTACCGGTATCAGCGGTTCGGGCACCAACACGTCTAGCGGGATGGCCAGTGTCAGACTTAATCGCTCTGCCAGTTCGTAAGCAGGGCCGATAGTGTCGTAGTCAGCTACCCAGGTAGCCAGTGCCAGCCCGCTGGTCTCTACCGCCCGTAGGTAGACGCTGTAGCCTTGAACTGTCAGGCCACTGTCGCGCACCACCTGCGTCTCGCCATCTCGATTAATCGCTTCAAGCTCAACGGCGATCGGTTGGTTGGGCATCGTGTGTCTCCTCTGGGGGTAAGGGATCACTCTCCACGCGATAGCCGAGATGAATGCAGGTACGCTGCAAGTCGCTCAAAAAGCGCCCCAGTACACGGGGCTGCTCTGAGAGCGGGACGGGGCCTGCTTGGCAGCGCCAGAAACACCGATGCTTGGGGTCCACGCAGATTTCATCCACGGGCTGGCTCATGGTGCGCCAGTCCTCGGCATTGGTGAGGGAGATCAGTTGCCACTGCACCCCAGACCAGCGCAGATGCAGCGTGACGGTGCGGGCATGTGGGCTATCCGGTGTCAGGTGCAACAACCAGCGCTCGCCTTGGCGAGTTGGCTGTAGTTTGGCCTTGGCGGCGACCAGTCCCAGCCACTGACGTGAGTAATGGGAGAGCGGCAGTTCGTTAGTCATCACACACCTCCTACTCCCCACTGACCGTGACGGTGAAGTACGCCATCCGGCAGTAGGCAACAAAGTTGGTCTGCCACAGAGTGAATAACTCATGGGCCTCTGAGCGCTGGATAGGCCCCCATCCTTGCAGATAGTGTTCGTCATCCAGGAAGTTGAAATCGAGCTCCTTGCAGAGCTCGGCATCCTGGCCCAGTCCCTGATAGCTGAAGTCGGTGACGTAATCGAACAGCCAGCCATCAAGGCCGCGTATCAAGCGGATCTCGACCGGGTGAGCCCCTCCCTGATCGGGGCTGTAGGTGGGGCTGCGAAAGTTGAAGGTGAGTTGGGTCAGGCACTCGAGGTTGAGGCCGATATGGGCGACCTCCTGATTGAGTAACGCGAGCAGAGCCTGGGTAACGGGCAGGGCAAAGCCGCCCGCATGAAAGAGGATTGTCATCGAGTCTTCCTCATTGAGTTCAAGCAGGAGAGCATCCCTGCGTTTTGCTTTGAAGTGATGGGTCAGTCGTTTAACCAATCCCACAGCTTGCTGACGCCATAGGCTGCGACGGCACCCACGGCAAGGGGTGCTAACAATGGGACTGTGGCAATACCGGTCACCGATACTACCGTTGCAGTTGCGCCACTACCGCCAGCTGTTGTGGCTAGTGTGCTGGCAGCAAGTCCTGCCGTTGCACTGGTGGCCGCCTTACCTAACGTGTGACGAGCGACTTCGGCAGCCACCACCGTTGCTACAGCGGTCTGCAGCAACCTGGGGGGGCGTACAAGCCCTTCGATGCACCAGGTAACAAACTGCTCGCTATTGGTAAATGGTTGACCTTGTGCTCCTTCGCTGAGCCGTGCGTAGGCCCGCGTCAGGCTTTCTTCTCGACTGAACAGGCGTTGGGCATGGGGCTTGACCTCAATGGTGCAGTGCTGACTGAATTCAGTCAGCGAGGTCAGCATCAACTGGCCTGAGTGCTCTCCAGAAGTGAATGGTAGACAGTGAATGACCTGGTCATGGCCAACAAAGAGGCCATGATGATGGCCTTCAGGCAGTGGTGTTACCAAGTGATCGCCGATAATGAAATGTCGTGTCATGGGGTGATGTTCCTCATCAAGAGTTGGAAATGAAAAAGGGCGTCACCGTGATGGTGACGCCCTTTGGCTTTGTTTTTGCTGAGCGGGCTACTTGTTGCCCACGGTGATCTTCAGTGGTTGATGAAACTCAGGGGTGAAGGTCGAAACTGGCAGTCGGGTGACTTCGTTGTGAGCGAGCACCTCGGT
Organism: Aeromonas fluvialis; assembly: GCF_000819885.1. Classification (GTDB taxonomy): domain Bacteria; phylum Pseudomonadota; class Gammaproteobacteria; order Enterobacterales; family Aeromonadaceae; genus Aeromonas; species Aeromonas fluvialis. The sequence goes on along the minus strand of NZ_CDBO01000063.1, from coordinate 12,463 downwards.
CGCCTGAATGATGGCGATGGACTTGGCCTGCTCTACCTGTCCGCAGTCAACCTCCGTAAAGCCACCGCCATAGCGAGTGGCTGAGCTCCCGCCGAACGATTCAACCTCCAGAGTTGATTCGGCCAGCGCTTTGCCCTTCTTGTCATTGAATTGCAGCGTGATGTACAGCCGACCAAACTCATCGGCCCCACCGCTATCGAGGGAGAAGTGGTAGGCGCAGATGCCCTGGTTGGCGTAGACGGTGTCAGTGTGCTGGATAGCTAGAGATCGCTGATCTTCTGCATGGCTGACGGTTGCACAGAACAGTGCGGCAACAACGGTAGTCAATAGCGTGTTCTTGATAGTTATCATTTGGTTGATTATCCCCGGTAATATTCACACGGTGTTTGAAGCTGAACTGGCTTCATCTTCCATATCGCGACGGCAGTCTCGTCTTTATAAGCTGTGACTTTGGATGCGGCCAAGAGGGTGCTGACAAGGTCAGTCCATTGCGCCTGATTGGTTACCTTCGCGGAGAGACGCTTGCCATCGACCTCAATGGCATCGACAAATTGGCTACCTTTGCCATTGGTGTGTACCAGGCTTGAGGTGGAGCGCCCATCTGAGGTTTCAAATTTACGAGAGCACTTAAGCGTTAACAGATTCACGCCTTGGAATAGGTCGTATTGGGTGCCTTGGTTACTCATTTGCCATTCGGCATGTCCTACAGGCTCTTCAATCGACACAGGTTGTTTTTTTGCGTTCTCTTCTGCCTTTTTCCAGGATGCAACCTTACCCTCCTTACGTTCTTCCAGGTACATCCAGGTATCCAGTGGATAACGCTTGATGAGCCGGTCACCGACCATGACATCGATGTTGTTCAGCCGATTGTAGGTATTGACCTCGATACTGGCCGAGGTGCTGCAGGTGCCGGTATCGAGCTTTTTAAAGCTGCGGCTAGCGTGTTCGGCAACCAGCAGGTCACCGATGGCACAGCCTGTTTGGGAGCGGTTGTTGACCAAGGCAATGTAGTGGCTGTTTTTGTAGAGCGGCTCACAGGTACTTTTGTTATTGCACGCTTGAGCCAAGGTGGTGCCATCAGTGTCTTGATAGGACCAGATGTCATTGGGGCTGCTGGCCATGGCGCTCGGTGCGGTGAGTGCCAGGGTAAGCAACAGAACGAGTTGTTTCATGAGAACTCCTGTTGGTAGTAAATCGTTGAGAAAGGGATAACCCTATACAGGTCAGGCAGGCAAAAAACGCCCAAGATCAACCCGTTGGGTTGATCTTCGCCTTTTGCGGTTCTTCATGTCAACGAGTCCACCCCCAACCATAAGGGTTGGTTGGAGGACTTATGACAGATATCAACTTTGAGCAGTTAGCCAAGAGCGTGGGTAAGGCGATTGGGCGTCAGCGTAACCAAGCAGGGTTTACCCAGGAGCAGGTGGCTGAACACCTCAATATCGGGATGGAAGCCGTTTCCCGGATGGAGCGGGGGATTGTGGTGCCGACCGTTGTGCGGCTGGCGGAGTTGGCTCAGCTGTTTGGTTGTGAGCTGGCGGATTTCCTGCGCGAGGCCAGTAACCGCCCGACCGAGCAGGGTATTGTGCTGAGCCAGCAACTGGCCCGGCTTGATGATGCCGACCGAACCCTGTTGCTGGAAACAGTGGAGCGGTTGGTAGATCGGTTGGCTCGTCCCCGCTGATCACCCGCCAGTTACTGGGGGAGGGGATGGGCTCCCTTTCCCCAATTTGTTGGTGAGCGGACTCCTTCTTGGTTGTGGCCTCTGCGGTGTTCTGGTTGCTTGGCTTTGCGGTGCGGCATGCGAAGTAGTCGCCTCCACACCAGTGTTACCATTCGCCGTCTCGTCGCTGTTGGTTTCGGGATAGAACTCCTCCAACAGCATCGGCACCTCCTCATCGATATCTTCAAACTGGCCGTTACGCAGCAACTCGCGAGCAGCCTGCTCCATCTGCTCGATTGCCAAGCCTGCTTCTTGGTCACGCTGGGCCGCCTCCTGTGCCAACCTGACTGCCTCAGTCAGGTTGGTCTCTTCCCGTAGCGTCAAATCCACGTAGTAGACCGGTGTGCGGTAGGACTGGGTGGTGCTCTTGGCCCGCAACCGCAGGGTGAGCGGCAGATAGCGGGTATGGCCCCCGCTCACAGCCTCCAGGTACTTCAGTCGAGCCGCCAGAGTGCGCACCGAGTTGTAGCCGGTGGTGCGGAAGATAAAGCTACCCAGCTCATCCCCTTGCCCCTCCACAAACAGGTTCAGTCGTCCGTACAGCTTGCAGCCCTGTTGCCCTGCAAAGGCGCAGCGCTCTGGTCCAGGGCAGCTGACTTCCTCCATGCCTTGCGCCCCCACACGTCTCGCCACCTCCCCATTCCCGACACAGAGCGGCCTGCCGGTTTGCCGGTCAAACGCGCTGTATTCCGCCCGCAGGTTCAGGTCGCTGTCGTTGAACAGCACTCGCACCGGAATGGCGCGGATCTTGGTTTGTTCCTGACCTTGGCCACTCTTTTGCGATGAGTAGTGTTGATGCAGGGGATGGAGCAACCATCCTCCCTTTTGCTGTATCTGGGTGGTGAGGGTGAAGCTGTCATCCTTCTCCGGTACCCACTTATCCTGTTTTTGCACCAGCTTGCCGATGCAGATCCGCCCGATCACGGGCGGGGTGATCGCCAGTCCTTTGATCATGGTGTTTGCCTCAAGGGTTGAATGGTGAAACGGCGCACGCCGGGTACCGGTTTGACGTAACGGGTGAGCAGGTCAGGATGATCCTGACCGAGCTTATCCAGATCCGGTGCTAGCCGGTCTTTACTGCGCTTCCAGGTGATCTTGCCATCGGCAAACAGCCCGGCTGTCGCTTCACCCAAGGTGGCTTGCAACCGCTGCTTGAGCTGCGACTCTTGCAGCTCGACGGCTTCCTTTTGCTGACGCAATCGCAGCAGCTCCCCAAACAGCCTGTTGAACTCGGGAGAATCGGAGAGATCCACCGTCTGGCCATCGTCACGCGGAAACAGCCAGCTCAGCGCATTGGCGGCATCACTGGAGCCGTCAGGCTCGGGCTGCTGGTCTTGTTGCACCATCTGCCAGAACTGCGCTTCCCGCTCGGTGAGATCCTGGATCTTCTCCTCATCGCGCTCGATGCGGTAAATCCGAAAATCCTGGCCGCCGATGAGCACTGCCACCTCAGCCCAGGCATGGCCGGTAACAGCCAGCTGATGCAGTACCTGACACTGGTAAGCCACCGGCACTCCTTCCTCCCACTGGGGAGCGCTGTGATAGCTGGCAGTTTTGATCTCCAGAATGCCAGGCCCATCGGGGTGGCCGACTACCTCCCGATCGAGGTTGGCGAGCATGAAGGGATGCTCGGGGTGTTGCAGCACAGCATTGACCCGGCGCACCTTGTAGCCAGTGCGTTTGGCATAGACCTGCGCCAAGACCGGCTCCAGCTCAATGCCCCACAGCACCGCTTCCTTGTGGGAGATATCTTCCGGCTCCTTGCGACCGGTCTTCTCTAACCACAGGCTGAGCGGGCATTTGTAAGGGGAGAGTCCCACTGCCACGGCGGCATCGGAGGAACCAATGCCGAGTTTGCGGATAGCGAGCCACTGCTCGCGGGTTAATTGGGTAGTGGAGGCCAGCCGCAGGGCTTGGCCATATTTGGCTTTTGCTTTCATGACGACTCCTTGTTGACGGCATAAATGGCGACGCCCGGATTGGCTTGCGCCAATCCGGGTGAGGTCGTTATGCGGTTTGAATGAGTAAGCGGAATTACTGCAGCAGAGTGAGTGCTTGGCTCAGGGCTTGGGATTTGAGTTGAGCGCCCTGACCAAACCAGGCGGAATCGAGCCGGTGATCTTGGCTGCGAGCACGGCGATGATGGTCCACGTATTCTGTGACCGCATTGACCAGTCCCCAGGCGGTATTGCGGGAGCTGGCAAGCTCTGAGCCCATACCCGCGCCCTGATAGAGCTCATGCAGGCGTTGTACCGGCTTGGTGAGGATGATGCTCTCCTCATCGAGCGGTTGCGCCAACAGGTCGCTGAAAAAGCGTAGCGCCTCTTCGGGGGCGACTGGCCGTTGTGCCAATTCCTTAGTCTGTGCCTTGAACTCATCCCAATGAGAGAGCCCCAGCCCGAGCGACTCTTTGACGGTCGCCGCATCGAACTGAGTGGAGTGGGGCACCTTGATGGCACCGGTAGCACCGCGCAGTGCCATCTGCAGGGTGTTGTTGCATACCACCCGCAGCGAGGTGAACTGCGCCGTGGTGCAGAGTGTGCCGTCGCAGCTGGTCGCCAACAGCAGATAGGACTTTACCAAGTCATTGCCTTTGAGTTTTAGATCCTGGCCGGTCTTAGCCAGTGCCCACAGCTTGCGACCACCTTTGAGCGAGCCTGCTGTTTCCAGCTCAAAGCCACCGGCTTCCACCAAGTCTTGATAGAAGTGCAGCACCTCGTGAGGCTGTACCACGTTGTAGCGGCTTGAGACCACCGACAGGGGGGCGAGGGTATCGGAGCGATAAAGCACCTTGCTGTCGCTGTAGGGGCGAATATGCAACGCATCGGAGGCGACGTTAAACATCACGTCGCTCTGCTCGATGGTCCAATTCATCCCGGCTGCCTGCAGCCAGATATCGAGAGATTGTTGCGGGGGCAAGACATTGCCAAGGCCATGCCAAGGGGTTTGGCCGGTGTAGGCCATCGTATCGATAAGGTGAGCCATGGGAGATCTCCAATGAAAAAGGGACTGCTCTGTGCAGTCCCTTGGGTAGGTTCATGGAAATAACATATATCTGTAAAATAATGTAATGAGACGTATTCAGTACTTGAAACAAGGGGAAGTGTATTTTGGACGTAGCCGGATCAGAAAGTGAAGGACAGGAGGGTAATGAAGAACAAAAGCGGGGTATGGGGAGGGGTATAGAGCTAAAAAGCACAAAGACTTAGTATCATCACAATGCTAAGTCTTTGTTTTGTTTGGTGCCGGTAATAGGAGTCGAACCTACGACCTTCGCATTACGAATGCGCTGCTCTACCAACTGAGCTATACCGGCTTGTTGCTATCAACATTCATGAAAAATGACCGGCAAGTCAATCAAGCCAACTCGATTTTATGAGTTGGCTCATGGTGTTAGCAGTCTTAGAGATCGGCAAACTCGGGGATATGGGCCCGACCGCGGCTTTCGAGAAATTCGAGCAAAGCGCGGGGGGAGCGCACCAGAATCCGCTCTTGCGGGAAGCCCGCTTCGGTCACCAGACGGTGGCAGTGGTCAAAATCGCCAAGAGTAAATGCCACGTGGGAATCAGAGCCGAAGGTGAGATAGGCCCCCAGATCTCGCGCGGCTTCAACGATGGCACAGCAGTTGCCTTCGCTCCCCGGGCGCGAGTGAATGAAGGAGGAGTTGTTAATCTCCAGCGCCACCCGATAGTCGGCCGCCGCCTTGACCACCGCCTGGATGTCGATGGGGAATGCGGGGTTGCCCGGGTGGCTGATCATGTCAACCCGGCCGCTCTTGATGGCGTTGATCATCGCCTGGGTGTGGGTGGCCTGGTCGCAGGGAGGGAAGACCTGTTCATGAAAGCCCGCCATGATCATGTCGAGGCGCGACTCGTAACGCTCGGGGAAATCGATCTCCCCGTCGAGGTTTTTGATGTTGGCCTCGATACCCCGCAGGATCCCCACCCCGTCCACCACTCTTGGCAATATCGGCAAGTTGGCAAAGTGCCAGACATGAGGGGCATCGGCCATCTCGGGGCCGTGATCCGTGGTGGCAAACAGCTTGATCCCCTTGGCCCTGGCTATCGGCAGATAGTCGTGGATGGTGCTGTAGGCATGGGTGCTGGCAATGGTGTGGGTGTGGGTATCGACCGGGTACTTCATCTGCTCTCCCCTCATATTTTGAAAGGGCAGCATAGCAAAGAGCGGCAGCTTGGGCCACGCCAGTGCTTGCCACACTTTGTCACGAAATACCGCGAAGCTGACATAGTCTGATGGGCTCTGGCTGGCATACTGTCCCCGTCGATACATGCCTGAACTCGCATCGACCGTTTGCTGTCAGGATGATGCAAACTCACTTTCCCCACCGTCGCGCCCTGCGGCGGTTTTTTTTGCCTGCAAACCATAAACCTGTAACAAAAACAAACGCGCAAAAAAAGGCCCAACTAGCATGGTGCAGGTTGGGCGAGACTTAATGTTTAATTGCAGTGGCATAGATATAGAGTCCTGCTTTTTGACTAAGTTCCGCCCACTTTGCTTTTTTCATCGAAAAACATTCCGCTAACATCCATTCACATTCTCTTGACACCTCACGTTATGAAACGTACTTTTTAAACATTCGTTTAAGTGAGGTGTCCAGTGAGTAAAATCGATACCAAAAACCGTATTCTCGACGCCGCTGAAGTGCTGTTTGCCGAGCGGGGATTCGCCGATACCTCTTTGCGTCTGATCACCAGTGAGGCCGATGTCAATCTGGCGTCGGTAAACTATCACTTCGGCTCCAAGAAGGAGCTGATCCAGGCTGTGCTCGACCGCTATCTGAGCCTGTTTATGCCGGATCTCGATGCCCGCCTGCGGGTACTGATGGAGCAGGATCAGCTCACCCTGCTGCAACTGTTTGAAAGCTTCGTCGAGCCGTTGATGAAACTCTCGGCAGTGCGGGCCAACGGCCCGGCCATCTTTATGCAGTTGCTGGGACGCGGCTATATCGACAGCCAGGGCCACCTGCGCCGCTTTATCACCACTCACTACGGCCCTATTTTGCAGCGGATCACCCAGGCGATCTCCAAGGCCAACCCTGAGTTGTCGCCGGCGGATCTCTTCTGGCGCCTGCACTTCACCCTGGGCACCGTCGTGTTCACCATGGCCTCTGCCGATGCGCTACGGGACATCGCTCTGGCCGACTTTGGCCAGCAGCTCGATGTGGAAGGGCTGGTGCGCAACGTTATTCCCTATCTGGCGTCCGGAGTCGGGGCGCCCGTGGAGTCGACCAGGCAGCCCCTGGCCGTGTAACAACCAACAATAAATCAACGGAAACAGTGAAATAGAAGGAACTTCGGTATGATCACATTGCTTGTCCTGCTGGTGCTGGCGATAGCCGTTGTGCTCGGCGTACCCTCCATCCGTAAAAAGGTGGTAACCCGTCCGGTGTTCGGCATCTTCAAGAAGATACTGCCGCCCTTGTCAGCTACCGAGCGGGAGGCCATGGAAGCCGGCTCCGTCTGGTGGGATGGTGAGTTGTTTCGCGGCAATCCCGACTGGAAAAAACTGCACGGCTACGGCAAGGCCGAGCTGACTGCAGAGGAGCAGGCCTTCATCGACAATCAGGTCGAAACCCTGCTCGCCATGGTTGATGACTTCAAGATCGTCAACGAAACCAAAGACCTGCCGGAACCGGTGTGGGACTATCTGAAGAAGGAAGGTTTCTTCTCCCTGATCATCCCGAAATCCTACGGCGGCCGCGAATTCTCGGCCATTGCCAACTCCACCATCGTCACCCGCATCGCCACCAAGAGCCTGAGCGTGGCGGTCACCGTCATGGTGCCCAACTCCCTCGGCCCGGGCGAGCTGTTGATGCACTACGGCACCCAGGCCCAGAAAGATTTCTGGCTGCCAGGGCTGGCCAACGGCAAAGAGGTGCCCTGCTTCGCCCTGACCGGGCCGGAAGCGGGTTCCGATGCGGGCGCCATTCCTGACAAGGGGATTGTCTGCAAAGGGATGCACAAGGGTGAAGAGGTACTGGGTATTCGCCTCAACTGGAACAAGCGCTACATCACCCTGGCGCCGCGCGCCACCGTGCTGGGGCTGGCGTTCAAACTCTATGACCCGGAAAAACTGCTGGGTGACAAGGAGGAGCTGGGCATCACCTGTGCCCTCATCCCCACCAGCCACCCGGGCGTGCGCGTCGGCGATCGCCACTACCCCATGGGGCTGGCGTTCCTGAACGGCCCGACCTTCGGCAAGGATGTGTTCATTCCGCTCGACTGGATCATCGGCGGCCCGGATTACGCCGGCCGCGGCTGGCGCATGCTGGTCGAATGCCTCTCCGCCGGTCGCGGCATCTCGCTGCCAGCCCTGGGCACTGCCTGTGGTCACATGGCGAGCCGCACCGTGGGCGCCTACTCCTACGTGCGCAAGCAGTTCGGCATGTCCATCGGCAAGTTTGAAGGGGTGCAAGAGGCGCTAGCCCGTATCGGCGGCCTCACCTATCAGCTGGAAGGGGCCCGTCGCATGACGGCAGGCGCGCTGGACTTGGGTCAAGCTCCGGCCATCGTCACCGCGATTTCCAAGTACCACATGACCGAAATGGCGCGCCAAATCATGGATGACTCCATGGACATCCACGCCGGTCGCGCCATCCAGCTCGGTCCGAAAAACTACACCGGCTACGCCTACATGGGCATTCCGGTCGCCATCACGGTGGAAGGGGCCAACATTCTGACCCGCAACCTGATGATCTTCGGGCAAGGGGCCACCCGCTGCCACCCGTACGTGTTTGCCGAGCTGGAAGCGGCGGCTGATACCGACGTGGAGCGCGGTCTCGAGAAGTTCGACGCCCTGCTGGTCAAACACGTCGCATTCGGGGCGGGCAACTTCTTCGGCTCCCTGTTCCAGGGACTGACCCTGGGCCAGCTCAACAGTGCGCCGGTGGCCGGTGAAACCGCTCGCTACTACAAACAGCTCTCCCGCATGAGTAAAGGGCTGGCGCTGTGTGCCGACGTCTCCATGCTGATGCTGGGTGGCGATCTCAAGCGCAAGGAGATGATCTCCGCCCGCCTGGGTGACGTGCTGAGCCACCTCTATCTGGCCTCCGCCACCCTCAAGCACTACGAGGATCAGGGCCGTATGGTCTCCGACCTGCCGTTCGTGCAGTACGCGGTGGAGCGCAACCTCTACCTGATTGGCAAGGCGTTCGAGGGCTTCTGCCAGAACTTCCCGAACAAGGTGGTGGGTGCCGTGCTCAAGCGGGTGGTGTTCCCGTTCGGCGTGAGTTACCAGATGCCTGCTGACGATCGCTGCCACGCCATCTGTCTGGCCATGATGAAGCCGGGCGAGTTCCGCGACCGTCTGACTGCCCTCTGCTACGTCGGCAAGGACGAGGCGGATCCGGTCGGTCTGATGGAGCGCGCCTTCCAGGCCATGGTCGCCGTTCAGCCCTACGAGAAGAAGCTGGCGCAGGCCCAGAAAGAGGGCAAACTGCCCCGCAAACTGGCCCTGCCGGAGCTGGTTGCCGCTGCGCTTGCCGGTGCCATCCTGAGCAAGGACGAAGCGGACAAACTGCTGGCCGCCGATGCCCTGCGCTACGAAGCCATTCAGGTAGACAACTTCGCCCCGGGCGAGCTGGAAGGCTTCTCCCAGCCACACAAGGTCGATCACGCAGCCTGATCCTGACCGCACTCTGTTATGACGCAACGGCCCTTCGGGGCCGTTTTTGTCATATTAAAGCCCTCTTTTTACTGTTCGTACATACAGTGTGCAGCCAAACTGGCCGCAGTTTGCTATCTTGGCGACCATCACTCGCGTTTAGAGCAATCAACACCCATGAGCATTATTTTGGGCATCGATCCGGGTTCGCGGATCACCGGATACGGGGTTATCCGGGTCGTGGGCGGCAAGGCCGAATACTTGGGCTCTGGCTGCATCCGCACCGATTGTGGCGAGCTGCCGGAGCGCCTCAAGCAGGTCTATGACGGCGTGTGCGAGATCATCACCCAGTTCAAACCGACCGAGTTTGCCATCGAGCGGGTCTTTATGGCCCGCAATGCCGACTCGGCCCTGAAACTGGGGCAGGCCCGGGGCAGCGCCATCGTCGCCGCGGTCAACGCCTATCTGCCGGTGAACGAATACTCCGCCACCCAGATCAAGCAGGCAGTGGTGGGCACCGGCGGCGCCGCCAAGGAGCAAGTGCAGCATATGGTGACCCATCTGCTGAAACTCTCCGCCACCCCGCAGGCGGATGCGGCAGATGCCCTTGGCGTCGCGCTCTGCCACCTGCACACCCGCCAGAGCCTGATCAAGATGGCCGGCCGCGCCAGCAGCTCGGTTCGCGGCCGCTATCGCTGAGTCACGGCATGCTGCCACTCTCTCCAGCGTCAAGGCATGTGCAACACCCCCCTTTTTCATCCCCTTCTGAGCCCGCAGCAACTGCACCGGGCTCCTTCATCAAGGGTACCGGCGGGATGAGTCAACCGCTCATCCAGCAAGAAGTACCAATCCTTACTCCACCTCCCCCGACGCACCATTCAGAGCATCGAGTCCTTGATCTGCCGTCGAGCGCAGGCACGGCGCAAACGTGAGCCTCCTCACTGCGCTGGCAAGGAGAAGTTGAGAGCCAAGTGGAGAGGAATATGATGGGTGCCAGCCTCTCTTAACGAGCCCCTTTATGAGCAACCCGCACGACCAGAATCCGCCGACTGAAATCCACCGCTGTGACAAATGCGGCGAGCGTACCCGCCATATCGTGGTGCTGGTCGCCCGCGATCACACTCAGGACATCATGCCCAAGGATCCGCGCAAAGCCTTCTGGCAAGCCTTTCGCTCCAGCAGCCTGACCAATGCGGTCTTCGGTCAGACCCTCGCCTATCAGGCCACCCATGTAAAACATCTTATTTGCGAACGCTGCGGCGAGAAGTTTCTGGAATATTGAGTGGCTGTAGTAACTGGCAAGAGACGGAGCTCTGCCTGCTGTCGCCGTACCAAGCGGACAGATAGCAGCCACTTAATAAGTAATTTATTGATCTCTGGCAGGTTTTTGCTCGACAGCAGTTTCACTCGCGCTCTCACTCGACTAATATGCCTCACTTGGCAACCACTATCGCAGAGATATTTGCATGTCGGTTGCATCAACCCCAGCTCAGCTGGGTTATCACAATAGGCTGGAGGCTGTAATCCAATGGTGGGAGACAGGGCATATTAAAGTTAATGTCATAGGTTGGTAGAAATTAATTAAAAATACTTTTTTTGATAAACGTTGAGCTTAACATTGTATAGATTCAGCCTAAGGCTCTTAACCCAGCTAACGATGCAACAGACGTTATATTTTTAGCCAGATAGCTCAACATGTTAGATATTTCATTGTAAAGCAATGATAAGGGATGTTAATGGCCGGGAAAATAAAACCATCTAAGATTAATTCTTCCTTATCTGATGATGAGTTGAGTATTATATCCCAAGTCGTTAAAAAACATATTTTCGTACCTGTAAACCAGAAAAAAGTAACTGTTTTTCTCTGTGGTGCAGACATTAAAAATAAATCAACCGCTAGATCTAGAATGGCTGATATATTTTCAAACTACAACAGATACGAAATTTTATACCCAGAAGATATTTTTGATGATTTGCTTGCTGGTCAGGGAAGGTTTAGCTTACTTGAGCTCGAAAATATACTAGCAGACAACGTAGACTGCATTGTTATTTTCCCAGAAAGCCCAGGCTCATTTGCTGAGATTGGTGCTTTTTCAAACAATGAAAAACTAGCAAAAAAAAATCGTAGTGCTTTCAAATAAAAAATATCAAAGAGATAAAAGCTTTATAAATTATGGGCCGTATAGATTAATAAAAGCATCTGGTAGTGGGAAAATAATCCACATTAACTACGATCAGTTGTCAGATCCTATCGAATCATTGAAAATATATAAAAAAGTTAACAGTTACATCTCTTCAATTAAGAGTTCAAATCCTGTAAAAAAGGATGTTGCAAATATTCTTGAAGCAGAGAACTTCATTCTACCATGCATATACTTAGTTGATAAAATTAATGCTCTCATGCTATATCGACTAATGGAGCATGCCACAGGACATAAACGTCTGCTATGCGAAATTGCGGCAAGATCTGCGCTAACCCGGTTATCTCACAAACGTTATATATCAAAGAATGACCAAGGGTATATAGTTACAGAGCAAGGTGCTGAATACGTAAGGCGTACTTTCGACAATTTATATCTAGATAAGATCAGAATTGAGTTATTGAATGCAGAAAATCGTAGAAAAACTAAAGTTAGTCGTGATAGGATGCTTGGTGGCGGGCACCCTTAGCGAATGAACTTTCCTCTAAGGTTTGTTCATTGGATAGTGATTCGCTGTCCTGCATACAATCTGAGTTATTGCTGCATTTAACTGTGCAGAGCAAGAAACGTCCGTTTCTTGAACTGCACAGTTAAACTTGATACTTAAGACGTAAGGGTGTTACGCCATAATGACTAATCAAAACATCTACAGATTAAGAAACTTCGGTTTACCAGCAATGAAATCTATTGATGATTTCGCTAGGTTTTCTCGGTTATCTACAGGGAAAGTAAAACACATTTCAAGCTCTGCCAAGTTCTTATATAAAACATATAAGATCCCCAAAAAAAATGGTTCTTCTCGTCTAATTGCACAACCATCAAGAGAACTTAAAGCAGTCCAAGGTTGGATATTACGAAATATTTTAGATAAGTTGTCTAGCTCATCCTACTCAAAAGGTTTCCTGATTACCCATGA
>NZ_CDBO01000062.1:1274-2410 GCF_000819885.1 Aeromonas fluvialis | reverse complement strand
CTCCCGGTGAACGGTTACAATCGTGAACCCTCCTCAAAATCATGCCAACTCAGTGCACCATGTATCATTGATTAAAAAAATCGAGAATTATTTGGGAGAGGCTTATTTTTTTTGGCTTTGCTTTGGATGTTTTTGGTTATAATTTTTGCAATTAGCTCGCATAATTATAGTAACTATGTGGATTTGATTTTCATTGTTATGTTTGTTTTTGGATGTATAGCTCTATATAGGGCTACCATTAGAGTTCATCAAGATGTTAATGAAAAAGCCAATGATCAATAAAGGTGAACCGGCGCCGGTTTTAGCGCAAGTAATCAATAACTTCGGGATTGACATTGCCAATCAACCGGGTCGTTTAAAGGCGCTATTCGCTGATTTATGCAATGAAAGCGGCCATAAGCGTCAGGTTAGGATTTTACTCTTATTGGCCGAAGAGGGGCTAGTCAAAAAATTAGTCGCAACGTCGAGTCTTTCTGAACGCCACATTTTGCGCGCTCAGTTAGGTGCATCGCTGCATGAGGATTATGGTTTTGACGAGCAATTAGCTAATTGGGGGGTTGACGCATGGTTAGCAGCATTATGGCCACAGGCGGCAATGAATGTTGTAATAGAGCCAGATAATAATGCTGCCATTTTTTTATCGATTGAGAAACAAGCATTACAGGGCAATGCCGCTGCCCAGTTATTATTCGGAGAGATGTACGCTAACGGCCAGGGGGTGGCTCAGGACGATAGCCAAGCGGTGCACTGGTATCGCCAGGCCGCCGAACAGGGAAATGCTGATGCCCAGTTTAACCTTGGGTTGAGCTATACCGTTGGCCGCGGGGTGGCGCAGGACGATGGTCAAGCGGCGCACTGGTATCGCCAGGCCGCCGAGCAGGGCCATACCGCTGCCCAGAGAAACCTCGGGTTGAGCCATACCAATGGCCGCGGGGTGGCGCAGGACGATGGTCAAGCGGTGTACTGGTATCGCAAGGCCGCCGAGAAAGGAAATGCCGCTGCCCAGTACAGCCTTGGGTTCATGTATGCCAAAGGCCGCGGGGTGGCTCAGGACGATAGCCAAGCGATGCGCTGGTATCGCCAGGCTGCCGAGCAGGGCCATGCCGCTGCCCAGTACAACCTTGGGTTCATGTATG
>NZ_CDBO01000062.1:0-982 GCF_000819885.1 Aeromonas fluvialis | reverse complement strand
GGGTGGCGCAGGACGATAGTCAAGCGGTGCACTGGTATCGCCAGGCCGCCGAACAGGGCCATGCCAGGGCCCAGTGCAACCTTGGGTTCATGTACGACGAAGGTCGCGGGGTGGCGCAGGACGATGGCCAAGCGGTGTACTGGTATCGTCAGGCTGCCGAGAACGGAGATGCTGATGCCCAGAGTAACCTCGAGCTCATGTATGCCAATGGCCGCGGGGTGGCGAAGGACGATGGCCAGGCGGTGCACCGGTATCGCCAGGCTGCCAAACGAGGATATGCCTTTGCCCAGTACAGACTTGGGTTTATGTATGACAATGGCCTCGGGGTGGAGCAGGACGATAGCCTAGCTGCGCACTGGTATCGCCAGGCTGCTGAGCAGGGCCATGCCGCTGCCCAGTTTAACCTTGGGCTCATGTACGAAAATGGCCGCGGGGTGGAGCAGGACGATAGCCAAGCGGTGCACTGGTATCGCCAGGCTGCCGAGCAGGGCAATGCCCGAGCCCTGGGCGTCCTTGGGTTGATGTATGCCAAAGGCCGCGGGGTGGCGCAGGACGATAGCCAGGCGGTGCACTGGTATCGCCGGGCTGTCGAGAAAGGAGATGCCGATGCCCAGTGCAACCTCGGGTTCATGTATATCAATGGCCGCGGGGTGGCGCAGGATGATAGCCAGGCTGCGCACTGGTTTCGCCTGGCCGCCGAACAGGGAAATGCTGATGCCCAGTGTAATCTCGGGGTCATGTATGCCAATGGCCGCGGGGTGGCGCAGGACGATAGCCAGGCGGTGCACTGGTATCGCCAGGCTGCCGAGCAAGGCCATGCCGCTGCCCAGTGTAACCTTGGGTTCATGTATGACGAAGGCCGCGGGGTGGCGCAGGACGATAGCCAGGCGGTGCACTGGTATCGCCGGGCTGCCGAGAACGGAAATGCCGATGCCCAGTACAACCTCGGGTTCATGTACGAAAATGGCCGCGGGGTGGCGCA
>NZ_CDBO01000061.1 GCF_000819885.1 Aeromonas fluvialis | reverse complement strand
TACTTGCCCTAACGGTATTGCGCCACTTTTTTTGAAATCGGCTCCAACGCCACATTCCACGGTAGCAGCGCTTCCAGCTTTTCCAGGCTGTCCGCGTCGCCGATCCGCTCCAGCACATAATTGATATACGCTGACGGCTCCAGCTGATTGGCCTTGGCTGTTTCCAGCAGCGAGTAGCAGGTCGCGCTCGCCTTCGCTCCTTGCGCGCTATCGGCGAACAACCACGCCTTGCGACCCACCGCAAACGGGCGGATCGCGTTTTCCGCCAGCACGTTGCTGATATGCAGATCGCCGCGCATGCAGTAACCTACCAGGCAAGACCACTGTCCCAGCGTGTACTCCATCGCTTTTCTCGTCAGCGACCCTTTCATCACCTTGCCGATCTGCTCTTCCAACCAGATTTTGAACTCGTCCAGCAGGGCGACGCTGCGTGACTGCCGCCCCTGATAGCGCTCGGCATCACTGCCGTCCCGCAGCTCCCGTTCGATAGCATAGAGTTTGCTGATATAGCCCAACGCCACATCGGCCTTGCTGGCTTTACGTTGGTCTTTCGCGGGGACGGCCTTCGTTGCTTCGATAAATTTACGCCGGGCATGATCCCAGCAGCCGATACGGGTGAGCCCGTTTGTGCGGCACACCTCGGCGTAGCCAGAATAACCATCAGCTTGCAGGATACCGTCAAAACCGGCCAGCAGGCGCACGGGTACGCTGCCGGCACGCGACGGATCATATTCAAATAATACCGATTGTCGGCCCGGGGGACCGCCGCGGGTGACCCACATCCACTTATCCGATTGGGCCGTTTTGCCCGCTTCCTTGAGGACCTGGATCCGGGTCTCATCAGCTTGAAGGTAAGCGGCGCTGTTTTGTTCTTCGCGCAGCAGGTTCATCAGGGGCTGGAACACGTCATTCAGACGGATGAGCCAGTGTGCCATGCTGGTGCGACTCACTTCCTGCCCATGGCGCTTGAACATCTGCTCCAGGCGGTAGAGCGGCAGGCCATCAGCATACTTCGAGGTGATGATGTAGCCCAGCAGGGACGGGGTGGCAACGCATTTGCCCAGTGGATGCACCGGGCGTTTGGCCGCGAGGATCACCTGTTCGCCATCGCGCTCGAATACTGCCTTCTCTTGCCAGATCTCCAGCACCTTGAGTTGGGCCGGGATGAACTTCAGCTCTTCTTTGACTTTGGTGAAGAAGACCTTGCTGGCCCCGACTTTCTCTTCATCGCTGAGGGTCAGCTCGAGACGTTCACGCACCAATGACGGAGAAAAGCCGCGCTGACGACGCTTGGGAGCGATGTTGGCGGTGGCGGCTTCAGGCAACTGTGCTTGCAGAGTGTCGATCTCGACTTCCATCTCGGCTTCATCAAAGAGCTGGAGCTGGCTGGCGAGCTTTTCACTGCTGGCGGCAAAGCGCTGCGCCCTGCGTAAGCGGAGCAGCTCTTCAAGCAGCAGGATATAGGCGTCACGTTGGCCGATGACGTCGTCTTTGGACTGGAGAGCGTGATCGAGGGTGCGAAGGGTTTCTTCTTGCTCGCGGAGAGCTTCTTCTTTTAACGCCAATTTTTGCTGAAAATCAGCAATCACCACCAACAACTCAGCAGCGGAAAGGCTGCCGAGTTCGGGCAATGGGGTGAGGTATTCAGGCGTTATTTTCATGGCTAAATTATAACAAAAACAACGTAGTAACGCACTTATTTAGCCCAATTCAGAGCGTTTCATAGTGCAGTTTTTTGTGGCCTTTCATCAGGGAAATATCATAGCCATCGAGCAGCCAGTTGATCTGCTCAGCCGAGAGGGAGAGCAGCTCATCGGCAGGGGATGGCCATTTGAATTTCTCCTCGGCGAGCGCCTTGTAATAGAGCACAAAGCCGTTGTCCTCCCACATCAGGCACTTGATCTTGTTGCGGCGGCGATTGGTGAAGGCATAGAGGGCACCGGAGAAGGGATTGTGCCCGAGTTGCTGCTCGACCAGCGCCGCCAGGCCATTGGCCTGTTTGCGAAAATCGATGGGCGCCCGGTAGAGGTAGATCTGCGGCAGAGTCAGGGCCGGACGCAGGTAGCGCGGGCGCATTACAAGAGCCTCATGATAGCGCCGAGCAATTCAATATTGCTGGCATGCAGGCCGGAGATGGCGATGCCGTTGGGCAAGGTGAGGGTCAAGCCTGGGTGGGTCGTCTGAGAGGGCGGCAGGGTGACACGAGCAAATCCGGCAGACGAGTCAGCCTTATCGAGTTGGGGTGTTGCCAGCTTTCTGCGCCAGTAGGAGAACTGGTGGTAGCTGAGGTCATGGAGTTTACAGAAAGCGGGGGCGGAAAGTCGGGATGAGAGCCAAGATGCGATCTGCTGCTGCCAAAATACGTCACGTTGTTGCGTAGTCATAGCT
>NZ_CDBO01000060.1 GCF_000819885.1 Aeromonas fluvialis | reverse complement strand
CCATGATAACCATTGCCCAGCGCAACCAGCGACTGGGTGCCTATCGTTGCCACGGCCTGCTTGGCCTCGTTCAACGTGACAGGCACCCGGGTCACAAACAATTGCTGCTGTTGAGCCAGCAGTTGCAAGGTGTCGGCACAATACAGCGCCGCATCGCCGACCAGATAACGGTAATCCTGCGCGGCCTTGAGGCTGCTCAAGTGGCCGCGTACGGTCTGGGCAAAGGCCTTGGTGTCGTTACTATTGCCGCTCAGGGCCTGCATATAGATGGGCAGCCCGGCCTGATTTTCACAGATGAGTTCCAGGATCACCTGGTTCAGCTCGGGCCGATGATCTCGACTATAACCACGTACCAATTGCAGCTTGCCGATCTGCTCACCATCGGCCTGGTCATAGGCGCCATCGACGTGGAAGCTGGTGATATCGAGGTGCACTGCCGTACTTTTGAGGCCCAACCGCTCGACAACTTGCGCAGCCATTACCTGATACAAGGTGCTGACATCGGCTTCGAAGAGGGCATCGAGACAGCGACCGAGCACATCATCATTGAGGTCATCAGCACTGATCCCGGGGCCAATCAAGCGCTCCACCGGCTTGTTAGCGAAGAATTGTGGGAACATGTGCAGGGTGCTGCTATGAAAGCCGAGGCCGTTCAATATCATGGCGACTAAGGCTTCACCGTGTGAGACCTTGAAAGGCGGCGTTTTGGGAAGCACAGCATCAATCATGCGGGCGATCCCCAGTTCTTGGCAGAGTGCGGCGACCAAGCCAAGGTGATCGAGGTTACGGATAGAGATAGCGGGAGCGGCCATGATGATCTACCTGCAAAAAGTAGTAATAGATCAGAACGGCCGATCGCCGTCAAGCACTGAAAAAGCCAAAATTAGGTGCGGAATGACGGATAAAAGAGCCCTTGATGATCAAGGGCTCTTTTACGGGGAACAACCGGATAGTCAGCGCAATATCACTCGATGTTCTGGATCTGATTACATACTTGGCTGTAAATAGTTACTTGATTACCCATGACCCTCAGCCAGCTTCAAGAGTCGATATGGCATCGGCGCCCTGGCCTGATAAACCCTTGCTGGCCTTCACCCTATGATAAGAGGCATTGATGATGAAACCCGGTCGTAACGATCCTTGCCCCTGTGGCAGCGGTAAAAAATTTAAACGTTGTTGTATGACTCGCAAGGACAAGCTGCATGCCGACGTGCAGGATGAGGTCGCCGCCATGTTGGCCATGAACCCACATTTGAGCCTGGCTGAACTCAATGTGGCGTTACAGCACAAAATGGCGGATCGTAATAATCAACCGCATCCCGATTTTTGTGGGGTGACGCCAACCCAAATGGCCAATTGGCTTTATGCCCCGTTCGATCAATTGCAGTGGATCACCATCAGCACCCCAGACGATCTTGTTGCCAGCCCGGTGATGCGCTATCTGGGCCTGATGCTTGATGAGGCCATGGCGCAAGAGGGGTCATTCAACGCCACCAGCAAAGGCAACTTGCCGATGAAATTGGTCAAACAGGCCGGTGAGTTATTGCCGGAGTTTGCCGTGGCGCAATGCGGGTGTGACTTCGGTATTTGTGAGTTTGCGGGCCGCAACGAAGACAACTTTAATGCCCTGCACTACACCAGAGTGTTAGCCGAACTCAGCGGCATTATTTATCGCCGCAGCGGTCGCTATCATGTGAAAAAAGCCGCGCAACAACAGTATCAGGCGGCAGGGATACAGGCCTTTTTTAAACCGATGCTGGCGGCTGCTGTCAGCCAATATAACTGGGCCTATCTTGACCGCTATTCCCCCGAGGTCGATGTGCGTACGTTTTGGGTGTTTATGCTGTGGCGCCTGCAACAACACCACAGTGTCGCCGAGTTGGTGCAAGAGGTGTTGACGGCGTTTCCCGATGTGCTATTGGCCATCCCGATCGACCATTACTTTTCGCCGGAACAAACCTTATCCATGATCATCGAGTCACGGTTTATTGAGCGGTTTTTACAATACTGGGGATTTGTGACGGTTGAGCCGAGGCGTTATAGCAACGCGGGGCCGGTCGCCCGAAAGGTTGCGATCCAACCTTTATTCGACCACACCTTTCAATTCACTCTTAACCGATAACAAGGTCATCGTGAGCGAATATCAATACTACAAATTTGAGCGTGTGGACGGGCAGTTGGCCCCTCACGCCCGCCAGGCACTCCGCGCCATCTCAAGTCGCGCCGAGATTAGCGCGACCGCTTTTCAGGTCTATTACACCTAAGCCGAACAAAACAAGCAGGCGCGGCATGTCGGTTGTCACCGACATCCGCCCCTCTATGTGACCGGGAAGATGAAAAAAGCCCGGTATCTACCCTGCTCTTCACAAGGTAATACCGGGCTTTTAAGCGATGCTTGGGCGGGTGAAAAATCTATTCGATGTTCTGAATTTGCTCGCGCATCTGCTCGATCAGCACCTTCAGCTCGACCGCGGACTGGGTCACGTCGGCGTTGATGGACTTGGAGCCGAGGGTGTTCGACTCGCGGTTGAACTCCTGCATCATAAAGTCGAGACGACGGCCACAGGCGCCACCCTTTTTCATGATCTTGATGGTTTCGCTGATGTGCATCTCCAGACGATCCAGCTCTTCGGCCACGTCGATCTTCTGGGCCAGCATCACGATCTCCTGCTCGATGCGGGCCGGATCCAGCTCTACCTTGGCTTCGGCCAGGCGGTCGGTGAGCTTCTGGCGCTGCCACTCGATGATCTGCGGCAGATGCTCGCGCACCTTCTTCACTTCGACCTGAATACCATCCAGACGCTGCTGGATCAGGTTCTTGAGGTTGGCACCCTCGCTGGCGCGGGAGGCGATGAAATCTTCCATGGTCTGATCGAACCCGCCGAGCAGCTCGGTGGCGACCGCGTCCATGTCCTGCTCGGCGGCAGCCATGACGCCCGGCCAGCGCAGCACGTCGACCGGGTTGAGCTGGCCCTGGCCCGCTTCTTTCATTATCCAGTTGGCGCTGTCGATGATCAGTTTGGCCAGCTCTTCATTGATATGCAGCTGCTTTGCATCGGCTTGAGCGGCTTCGAAACGCAGGTTGCACTCCACCTTGCCGCGTTGCAACTTGGCGCGGAAGCGCTCACGCAGGACCGGCTCCAGGCTGCGCAGTTGCTCCGGCAGGCGAATGTAGGTTTCCAGATAGCGCTGGTTGACCGAACGAATTTCCCAAACGGCTGTGCCCCAATCGCCCTTGAATTCCTTGCGGGCGTAGGCGGTCATGCTGTGAATCATTGATTGTTCCGGGCTTGATGAAGTGTGCGGCCAGTATACTCAGCCCGGCCCTGCTCGTCAGCCGAAGCCGTGGTTTTAGCGGCTGATATTTGGGGCGGGATCACTTATAATCCCCCGCCAATTTGAGCCAGCCCAGAGGTCCGTTCCATGTCACGTCCCAGCGATCGCAGTGCCGCGCAACTTCGCCCGGTTACCATTACCCGCAATTTCACCAAACATGCAGAAGGCTCAGTGCTGGTGGAGTTCGGTAACACTCGCGTGCTCTGCACCGCCAGCGTCGACACCAGCGTGCCGCGCTTCCTGAAAGGAAAGGGTCAGGGTTGGGTCACTGCCGAATATGGCATGCTGCCGCGCTCCACTCACTCCCGGATGAACCGCGAAGCGGCCTCCGGCAAGCAGAGTGGCCGTACTCTGGAGATCTCCCGTCTGATCGCCCGCTCCCTGCGCGCCGCAGTAGACCTGACCGCGCTGGGCGAGCACTCCATCACCGTTGACTGCGACGTGCTGCAAGCCGATGGCGGCACCCGCACCGCGGCCATTACCGGTGCCTGCGTGGCGCTGGTAGATGCCCTGAACTGGATGGTCGAGAAGGGCATGCTCAAGCAGAGCCCGCTCAAGCAGATGATCGCGGCTGTCTCCGTCGGCATGTTCGAAGGGGAAGCCATCTGCGATCTGGAGTACATCGAAGACTCCGCCGCCGAGACCGACATGAACGTGGTGATGACCGAAGATGGTCGCATCATCGAGGTGCAGGGCACCGCAGAGGCCGAGCCCTTCACCCATGAGGAGCTGCTGGCGATGCTGGGGCTCGCCAAGGGCGGCATTGAAGAGATCATCGCGCTGCAGAAGCAGTCACTCTCTTGAATTTCTGATTTGAAAAACGCGGCCTAGTCCGCGTTTTTTTATACCTTCACACAAGTAAATGACAAGCCAAGCAAGGAGCCAGAATGAAAGCCTACCAGCGTCAATTTATCGAGTTCGCCCTGGAGAAACAGGTCCTCAAATTCGGTGAATTTACCCTGAAATCCGGTCGTAAAAGCCCCTACTTCTTCAACGCCGGTCTGTTCAACAGCGGTCGTGATCTGGCCCGCCTCGGCCGCTTCTATGCCGCCGCCCTGATGGATGCCGGCATCGAGTTTGATGTGCTGTTTGGCCCGGCCTACAAGGGGATCCCCATCGCGTCCGCCACCGCCGTACAGCTGGTGGAGCAGCACGATGTGGATGTGCCCTGGTGTTTCAACCGCAAGGAAGCCAAGGATCACGGCGAGGGCGGCAATCTGGTGGGCAGCCCGCTCAAGGGGCGCGTCATGTTGGTGGATGACGTTATCACCGCCGGGACCGCCATCCGCGAATCCATGGACCTGATCCAGGCCAACGGCGCCTCGCTGGCGGGCGTACTGATTGCGCTGGACCGTCAGGAGAAGGGCAAGGGCGAGCTCTCCGCCATTCAGGAAGTGGAGCGTGACTACGGCGCCCACATCATCGCTATCATCCAGATGAGCGATCTCATCGCCTATCTGGAAGAGCAGCAGGCCGAGCAGCCGGAGCTGGCGGTGCAGCTTGCCGCCATGAAGGCATACCGCGCCCAGTACGGCATCTGAATGATGTGACGGGATGGCGCCACCCTCGCCGAGGGTGGCGCCATTTTTTATCCGCGTTTTTCCTGTACCTCCCCAAAAAGCGGGTATGAACCGCTTGCGTTTGCCCTTACAGTAAAGGTTAGGGTTTGCCGGTCGGCGTGGTGTGATGCCGACGGGTTCCCGGGAGGAACAGTATGACGAACCAACAGCAATACCCCATTCATCTGCAACTGCCGCTCACTGGAATGAGTTGCGCCAACTGCGCCAGCCGTATTTCTGCAGCCCTCAACAAGCTGGAGGGGGTGCAGGCAACCGTCAACTTCGCGCTGGAACAGGCCGCCATCGAGCTGGCCAGCCCTGATCGTCTGTCCGCGGTGCTCGACCACATCAAAGATCAGGGTTACGACTACGGCAGCGAGACGATCTCCTTTCAGATCAGCGGCATGACCTGTGCCGGTTGCTCGGCGCGGCTGAACAGGATGCTGGCGGCGCTGCCCGGGGTGATCTCGGCCGAGGTCAATTTCTCCATCGAGCAGGCCCGCATCGAGCTGGTGCCCGGGATGCAGACCCCCGCCGCCCTGCGTGAACATATAGAGGCGCTCGGCTTTGGCGCCAAACTGGCGCAGGGATCCGCCAACGGCCGTCGCCAGCAGTTGCTGGAGCGGGAAGCGCAGGAGGCCGCCACTGCCCGTCAGGCGCAAACCATGGTCATCATCTCGGCCTTGCTGACGTTGCCCTTGTTGGTGGGGATGCTGGCCATGGCCGGCCTGTTTCCCTGGCATCTGCCCGCCTGGCTGGAGCTGCTGCTCGCCACCCCGGTGCAGTTCTGGATCGGTGCCCGTTTTTATCGTGGCGCCTGGCTCGCCCTCAAGAATCGTGCGGCCAATATGGATGTGCTGGTAGCCACCGGTACCAGCGCCGCCTACTTCTACAGCCTCTATCTGCTGCTGACCTTAGGCGTGGCTGCCAGCGGCAAGCTCTATTTCGAGGCGAGCGCCATCATCATCACCCTGATTTCGTTGGGTAAATTGCTGGAGGCGCGCGCCAGACGCAGCACCCAGTCCGCCATTCGCGAGCTGATGGCATTGCGACCGGATATCGCCACCGTCTGGCGTGGCGAGGCGTGGCAGAGTGTGGCCATCGACGAGGTGCTGCGCGGCGATCGGCTGCGGGTGCTGGTGGGTGAGCGGGTGCCGGTGGATGGCAAGATAGTGAGTGGTGCCAGCGAGCTGGACGAGTCGATCCTCACCGGCGAGAGCCTGCCGGTGCCGCGCAGTGCGGGGGACAAGGTGCTGGGCGGTGCCATCAATCGCTCCGGCGTGCTGGAGATCGAAGCCACAACCGTGGGGGAGGACTCCAGCCTCAGCAAGATCATCGCCCTGGTGGAGCGCGCCCAAATGGGCAAGGCCCCGCTGCAGCAACTGGTGGACAAGGTCTCCGCCGTGTTCGTACCGGTGGTGATGGCCATCGCCCTGTTTACCCTGCTGGCGCGGTACGCCTACGGCAACGATTTCGGTCAGGCGCTGCTGGCGGCGGTGGCGGTGCTGGTGATCGCCTGTCCCTGTGCCCTCGGCCTGGCGACCCCGGCGGCCATCGTGACTGGCACCGGGGTGGCCGCCCGCCACGGCATTCTGATCAAGGATGTGGATACCCTGCAGAAGGCCCACGCCATCAAGGCGCTGATCTTCGACAAGACCGGCACGCTCACTCAGGGGCGGCCGGTGTTGGCGAGCTGGAGCGGCACTGCCGAGCAGCTGCGCCTCGCCGCCGCCCTGCAGCAGGCGAGCGAACACCCGCTGGCACTGGCGATGCGGGAGGCCGTCGGCACAGAAGTGGCACTGCCCCAGCCGGAAGCGGTGGAGGTGCGGGTCGGTGCCGGTATTGTCGGTCAGGTGGCGGGCCACAGGGTCGCCATCGGCAATGGCTCTCTGCTGGCCCAGCTGGGCATTGAACCGCCGCAACAGGATGAACAAGCCGCCGATGGCGCAACCCGGGTTTGGGTTGCCATCGACGGTGCTGTGGTTGGCATAGCGGCTTTGGCCGATACCCTGCGCCCCGAAAGTCCGGAAGCCATCGCTACTCTGCGCCAGCGCGGTATCGCCAGCTGGCTGGTGAGCGGCGATGCCCCCGCACCGGTGGCGCATATCGCCGCCAAGCTGGGGCTGGACGGCGCCTTTGACTCCGTGTTGCCGGCCGGCAAGGTGGAGAAAGTCGAGGCGCTGCGAGCGCAAACCCGCGGCCTGGTGGCCATGGTGGGGGACGGGGTGAACGACGCCCCGGCGCTGGCGGCGGCGGATGTGGGCATCGCCATGGGCTCCGGCTCCGACGTGGCGATGGAGACGGCCTCCATCACCCTGATGCGATCTGACCCACGGCTGGTGGCCGATGCCATCGACATTTCGGCGGCCACCTGGCGCACCATTCAGCAGAATCTGTTCTGGGCCTTTGTGTTCAATATCATCGGCATTCCGCTGGCGGCGCTGGGTTACCTCAGCCCCGAGCTGGCGGGGGCGGCCATGGCCCTGAGCAGTATCACAGTATTGAGCAATTCCCTGTTATTGAAACGCTGGCAGCCCAGGGCGACCCATGGGCCAGCATTCAACCCGATGAGTCAGGAGACATAAATGAACATCAGCAAGGTTGCCAAGGCCACGGGGCTGACCGCCAAGACCATCCGTTACTACGAGAGCATAGGGCTCATCACGGCGCCGGTGCGCAGTGACAACGGCTATCGCAGCTACACCGAGGGGGCGCTGCGGGAGCTGCGCTTCGTCAAGCGGGCGCGGGAGACCGGCTTCAATCTGGAGGAGTGTCAGGAGCTGCTGGCGCTCTATCGGGACGAGCACAGAACCAGCGCCCAGGTGAAGAAACTGGCCCAGGAGAAGATCGTCGATCTGCGTGCGCGCATTAGCGGTCTGCAGGCCATGCTTACCTCCCTGGAAGGGTTGGTCTGTTGCTGCCACGGGGACGAGAATCCCGAGTGTCCGATCCTCGATGAGCTGGAGAAGGGGTGAGCGAGGGCTCGCTGGCCAGCACAGGGGCAACCACGGGTGATTGACTAACTTCTTAATAACCGGCGCTTTATTGTTGCCCGTCAGGGGGTAGTGGTAGACTGCTCGGCTAATGTACAGGAGTACTCAGTTGACCCAGAGTGTGACACGCCAGGTTAAGCAGGCCATCATGGCCCAGCTCTATACTCACGCATCCTTCAGTCTTCCCTGTTTGGGCGTGTTGGCGTTCGGCTGGAGTCTGCTGTTTCACGACTATCTGCCCTCCACCGAAGCGCTTGGCTGGCTGGCAGGGACTTTCCTGTGGCTGCTTGGTCGGGGCTGGCACCTGCGCTGGCGGCAATCCCGTCTGCAGCAGACGCCGCTGCCGGTGCTGGAGCGCGAGCTCTTTATCGGAGCCACCATCACCTCCATCATCTGGGCCCTCGGGGTGCTGCTCTACATGGACAAGTTGCCCGATACCTACCGGGCCGCCATGATGATGCTCTCCAGCCTCATTCTGACCGGCAGCGCCATCATGCTGTTTGGCAGTCGCCGCACCCTCTATGGTTCCGCCCTGCCGCTGGGTATGGCGATGCTGTTCGAGCTGGGCAATGGCAACGAGCAGGAGCAGATCGTCTCCTGCATGCTGGCGGGCTATCTGTTTGTCTTTCTGCCGACCCTGTTGCGCCGGATGCGGCGGGATCAGATCGCCTCGCTCCACCACCGTTTCTCCAACGCCGAATTGGTGGCCGAACTGAAGGCGGTCTCCGAACATCTGCGCCTCACCTCCCGCCTCGACGGCCTGACCGGCATCGCCAACCGCGCCCATCTCGACGACTCTCTGGAGCGGGCCTGGCGCCGCTGTCATCGTGCCCGAGCGCCGTTGTCGCTGGTGCTGGTGGACGTGGATTACTTCAAGCAGTTCAACGACCTCTATGGCCATCAGCTGGGGGATGACTGCCTGCAACAGGTGGCAGGTTTGTTGGCGGAGGTGGAGCGGCGGGAGGACGATCTGGCTGCTCGCTACGGGGGCGAGGAGTTCGCCCTGCTGCTGCCCTGCACTGGCATGCAGGGGGCGTTGCAGGTGGCGGACAACGTGCGGCAGGCGCTCAAGGAGCTGGCCATTCCACACCAGAAATCACTGGTATCCGGTCGGGTCACATGTAGCTTTGGTGTTGCCACTCTGATCCCGGACAACACCATGAAAATCGCCGATTTGATCCAAAAAGCGGATGCGGCCCTCTATCAGGCCAAGCATAATGGGCGGGATCGAATCGAAGTAGCCTTGATGGGTAAGGTTGCCTGAGTTTAACGTGACAGATTAAAGAGGTTGTCTATGCAATGTCATCGTATCGAAGAGCTGCTGGAGTTGTTGCAGCCCGCCTGGATCAAGGAACAGGATCTCAGCCTGGTGCAGTTTGTTGCCAAACTGGCGGCAGAAGCTGGCTATGATGGCGCCTTGTCCGATCTGACTGACGACATGCTGATCTATCACCTCAAAATGCGGGAATCCGACAAGCAGGCGATGATCCCCGGTCTGGCCAAGGATCATGTGCCTGATTTCAAGGAAGCCCTGCTCAAGGCACGCGGCATCAAGTGACCCCGGGCGATCTGCTGGACACCTGTTCTGGTTTCAGTGGAATCTCTTTAAAGGCGTTTCGTCAATGGGCGAAACGCCTTTTTTGTTACCGATAATTGCGATCGAACGCCAATATTAGATACATCTAATCCACACAATTAGCATGCCGTTTAAGATATAATCCGCTCCATAACAAATAAGGGAGCGATGTGTTGCAATGGCCGACCACGATAAAATCGATATCAAGGACGTCACCGACAAGGGCGTAACCGGGACCTTCAACCCCAACACGTTCAAAGCCAGCGACGACAGATTCAACCCGAGCAACCGCATCTATGTGCGGGCCCAGAAAGGCTACTGGCAGCGGGTGCGCAAGGGGATGGGCTGGTTCTTTGTAGCGCTGTTCGTGCTACTGCCTTGGCTGCGTTACGAGGGGCGCCAGGCGGTACTGTTCGACCTGGGTCACCAACAGTTCCATGTCTTTGGCGCCACCATCTGGCCGCAGGATCTGACCCTGCTTGCCTGGATCTTCATGATTGCCGCCTTCGCCCTCTTCTTTGTCACAACCTTCCTCGGTCGAGTCTGGTGCGGCTATCTCTGCCCGCAGACTGTCTGGACCTTCATGTTCATCTGGTTTGAAGAGAAGCTGGAAGGGCCCGCCAACAAGCGGCGCAAGCTGGACGAGGCGCCCTGGAGCGGCGAGAAGCTGGCTCGCAAGGGGGCCAAGCATCTGGCCTGGCTGGCGATCTCGCTGGTGACCGGTCTGACGTTCGTCGCCTACTTCCAGGATGTGACTGAACTGGTGCCGGACTTCTTCACCCTGCAGGCCGGTGGTTGGGTGCTGTTCTGGGTACTCTTCTTCACCATCTGCACTTACGGCAATGCAGGCTGGATGCGCGCCATCATGTGTATCCATATGTGCCCCTACGCCCGTTTCCAGTCCGCCATGTTCGACAAGGACACCTTCATCGTCGGTTATGACACCAAGCGTGGCGAGACCCGTGGTGCCCGCTCCCGCAAGGCCGATCCCAAGGCGCTGGGGCTGGGTGACTGCATCGACTGCGATCTTTGCGTGCAGGTCTGCCCGACCGGGATCGATATCCGCGACGGCCTGCAGTATGAGTGCATCAACTGCGGTGCTTGCGTCGATGCCTGCGACCAGACCATGGAACGGATGGATTATCCGAAAGGACTCATCAGCTACACCACAGAGCACAAGCTGGCCAGCGACTCCACCCATGTGGCGCGACCCAAGCTGATTGGCTACGGGCTGGTGATGGCGGTGATGCTGGGGGTGTTTGTCTACAACGCCATGTCCATCATGCCGATGGGGCTCGATATCCTGCGGGATCGCAACCAGCTGTTCCGCGAGAACAGCGAGGGGCTTATCGAGAACACCTACACCCTCAAGATCCTCAACAAGACCCTGCAGCCCCAGACCTACCAGCTGGATGTGGAGGGCTTGCCCGAGTATCAATGGTTCGGCCCCCGTGAAGTGACCCTGAAGGCGGGCGAGATCTACACCCTGCCGGTCAGTCTGGCGGTCGATCCCTATAACCTGACGCGGCCGACGCTGGATATCCAGTTCGTGCTCAAGCGGGAAGGCGCGGCCCCCGACGACGGCAAAGGCAACCTGCGCCAGGGCAGCAAGTTTATCAGTCGGTTGTAGCGGCCTGGCGCACAGCCATGCACGGCAACGGCGGTCAGTAGTGATAGAATGGGGCGCAACGGCACCCCTTTCTTATGGTGGATGACATGCGTTTCAACTATTCCGACCTCAATCCCGACCTCATCATGGATGCGCTCGATCTCAGCGGCCTACGGCTCGACTCCGGCCTTATCGAGCTCAACAGCTACGAAAACCGGGTCTACCAGTTTCAGGATGAGGATCGTCGCCGCTATGTGGTGAAGTTCTACCGTCCCGGCCGCTGGAGTCGGGCCCAGATCCTCGAGGAACACGAGTTTGCCGCCCGTCTCGCAGAGGCGGAGATCCCGGTCGCCGCACCGCTCGCTTTCGCAGGCGAGACCCTGCTGGAGCACGAGGGTTACCCCTTTGCCATCTGGCAGAGCGTCGGTGGTCGTCAGTTCGAGGTGGATAACCTCGACCAGCTGGAGTGGGTGGGGCGTTTCCTCGGTCGCATCCACCAGATTGGTGCCAGCAAGCCGTTTCACCATCGGGTGCGGCTCGATGTGGAGAGCATGCTGCACGAACCGCGTCAGCTGTTGGCGTCCGGCGAATGGCTGCCGAGCGGGCTGGCCAAGTCCTTCTTCGGGGTGCTCGACGAGCTGATCAAACATGTCAGCGACGCCATGACGCTCGATGTGGCGCAGATCTCGCTGCATGGCGACTGTCACCCGGGCAACATCCTGTGGCGCGATGGCCCCCTGTTTGTCGACCTCGATGATTGCCGCACCGGCCCCGCGATTCAGGATCTCTGGATGATGTTGAGCGGCGAACGCCACGAGCAGCAGATCCAGCTCGACACCCTGCTGGCGGGCTACGAGGAGTTTATGGCGTTCGACCCACGGGAGCTGGCGCTCATCGAGCCGCTGCGGGCGATGCGCATCGTTCACTACATGGCGTGGTTGGCGCGGCGCTGGGAAGACCCCGCTTTTCCCCGTCACTTCCCCTGGTTCAATACCGATCACTACTGGCGCCAGCAGATAGCGACCCTGCACGATCAGCTGGAGGCTCTGAAGGCACCACCGCTGACCCTGATGCCAGGGTGGTAGCTTATCCGGTGGCCAGTAGATCGTCCCGCCAACGGTACGCGCTGCTGGAAGCGTTGAAGGCGCGACCACTGAGCCTGATGCCAAATCGGTGAAATTGAAGGGATATTGTACGGCAAACGGGGCTCGATTCTCCGGCCCTGACCATTGACGTCAGCATGGCGAAACAATAGGCTTGGCAACGCTTCGGTTCGCCGGGCGTGCCTCACAGTGATCCCTTAACAGGAAACATCATGAAAAAAATTCTATTTTTCCTCGCTACCATGCTGATGATGCCCATGGTTCACGCCGCCCCCGAGTTCAAGGAAGGCGTCAACTATGATGTGGTCAAGCAGACTGGTACCGCCCAGCCGGAAGTGACGGAGTTCTTCTCCTACTACTGCCCGCACTGCGCCACCTTCGAGCCGATCGTTGAACAGTTGAAGGCTGGGTTGCCAGAGGGTGTGCCCCTCAAGAAGAACCCGGTTGCCTTCCTCGGCCGCGAAATGGGCCCCGAGATGCAGCGTGCCTACGCCGTCGCCAGCCTGCTTAACGCCGAAGCCAAGCTGACTCCGGCCATCTTCACCAAGATCCACACCCAGCGTCAGCCGCCGATGAGCCGTGACGATGTGAAGCAGATCTTCGTGGATAACGGTGTACCGGCTGAAGAGTTTGACGGTGCCGTCGACAGCTTTGCCGTCTCCGGCATGGTCTCCCAGTTCGATCGCAACACCGAGAGCTATAACATTCGCGGTGTACCGGCCTTCCTGGTGAACGGCAAGTACATGGTGAAGATTGAATCCATCACCTCCCAGGAACAGTTCAACCAGCTGGTGCAGTTCCTGCTGGCCAAGAAAGACTGATCCAGAGTAACCCGATGAAAAAAGCCCGCCGGTGCAAACCGGCGGGCTTTTTGTTTTCTGGTGTTCGGGAAGATCAGACCCCGACGTGGAAGGCCTGCTTGAGGTTGCGGATAAACTCCGCATCCCGGCAGAGAGTCTTGCCTGGGCTGTCGGAGATCTTGGCGACCGGGCCGCCGTTGCACTCGATCAGCTTGAAGACGATGTTCATCGGGCTGACGCCGGGCAGATCGCAGGTGAGCTTGGTGCCGATGCCGAAGCTGGTGTTGATGCGACCGCGGAAGTGGCGGAACAGCTGCACCGCCTTGTCGAGGTTGAGCCCGTCGGAGAAGACTAGCGTCTTGTCGGCAGGGTCGATGCCGAGATGCTGATAGTGGCTGATCGCCTTCTCGCCCCACACCACGGGATCGCCGGAGTCGTGGCGCAACCCCTGATAGCTGCTGGCCAGCTCGAAGTCGAAGTCGCGCAGGAAGGCATCCATGGTGATGCAGTCAGTCAGGGCGATGCCGAGATGGTCGGTGAACTCGTCCAGCCAGCTGGTGAGGGCGGCGCGCTGGCTGTGCTCCAGCGGGAAGCCGAGCTGCTGGTGTGCCTGAAACCACTCGTGGGCCTGGGTGCCGACCGCGGGCAGCTTGTACTTCTGGGCCAGCATATAGTTGCTGGTGCCGCGAAACGCTGGCAGCCGCTCCTTGAGGCGGCCCACCACGGCATCCTGTACCGCGTGGGAGAAGCGGCGACGGGTGCCGAAGTCGATGAGGTTGAACTCGCTCATCTCGTCGCTGCTCAGCTCACGCTCCAGCTTGTCGATCTTCTGATCGAGCCGATCAAGCGCCTGGCTGACGCCGAACTGGGGGTAGCGGAAGCGGTTGCGCATCTCGCTGATGATGGCGAGCACCGGGATCTCCCACAGGATCACATCCTGCCAGGGGCCCTCGACCCGCACATTGATGCGGCCATCCTGCTCGAACACCTTGAGCAGGGAGGCATCGAGCGGCTTGCGGCGCAAGTGGTCGAGGTAGTCAGGGGTGAAGAAGGGGCGCTCGGCCAGAAAATCGAGCTCTGGCTTGGTCAGTCGTAGGGTTCCGGCCAGGCGCAGTTGCTCCTCGATCTGCCCCATCATGGGCAGCAGATCCTCTTCATTGCGGCTGTGAAACTCGGCTACCACCTCGGCATCCGGATAGCGATGGAACACCGCCTGCTGCATATGCAGTTTGTAGGCGTCGGTGTCGAGCAGGCTGGTAAGAATCGGTGGCATATCAGGCTCCCCGCAGGCGGGCGAACGCCAGCCGCATATGTAGAACGCAGGCACCGGTATCGGGTTGGCGGGTAAGGATGGGTGGCATATCAGGCGTCCAGCAGGCGTTGTACATCGATCAGGGTCTGGGCCAGCTCGGCGCCAGCCTCGATCATCTGGGTGTGGGCGCTGGCAACCGTCGCGGGCGCGATGCCACGGCAGGCATCGAGATGGACGATCACCCGGAAACCGGCGCGGCGCAGTTGCAGCACGCTGGTTTTGACACAGTAGTCGGTGGCGAGGCCGCCGACCAGTACGGTGTCGACCTGGCGCGCTTGCAGGAATTCGATGAGCCCGGTGCTGCGCCGCTCGGCCAGATCGTGAAAGCAGGTGCCATAGGGGTGCAGATCCGGCTCGACCCCCTTCCAGACGAAGAAGTCATAGTCGATGGGGGCAGGCAGGCCATCGAGCAGCTCGAACCCTTTGCTGCCCGGCACGCAGTGCACCGGCCAGGTGAGATCGGCGTTGGCCAGATCCAGCGGCTGCAGCATACGCGCGGGCTCGCTGACGGCCCAGACTGCGTTGGCGGGGTGGGCATCCTTGCTGCCGGCACGCAGCGTGGCGAGGGTGGCCTGGGCGTTAAGCGCAGCCACAATAGCATCACCGCCCGCGACGGGCAGTTCGTTCGGGCAGAGGGGGGTAAAGCCCTTCTGCGCATCAATATCCAGGCTGGCGACGGTTCCCATGATTGGCTCCTACACATACTATTCGTGTGATATTATCTACCAAACATTAATGGAAGGCGAGCAGGGCGATCGGCATGCTGAGAATGAGTCTGGATATGGTGGTGCTGCGGTTGCATGAGGAGCGGCTCGAGCTGCTGCTCGAGACCCGCGATCACCCCCCCTTTGCCCACTGCTGGCAACTGCCGGCGCTGCGCATCGACGAGACCCGGGATCGGGATCTGCACGCCGCCCAGCGCCGCCTGCTGGCGGAGTGGGGGCTAGGTCACTGCTACAGCGAGCAGGTCTGCACCCTCGGCAATCTGGAGCGGGATCCCCGCGGCTGGTCCACTACCCTGGTCTATCTCTGCCTGGTGGATCCTGATGCCGGGGTGAGCAGGGGCTGCTGGCACCCGCTTTCGGCCTTGCCCGACCTCAGCCTCGCCTTCGACCATCCCCAACTCATCACCAGAGGGCTGGAGCGGCTGCGGATCAAGAGCCGCTACAGCACCTTGCCACTGCAACTGTTGGGGACGGAATTTACCCTCTCAGAGGTGCAGCGCGCCTTCGAAATCATCCTGCAAACCCCCATGAATACGGCAGCATTTCGCAAGCGGATCCATCGCGCCGACATTCTGGTGGATACCGGCCGCAAGCGCACCGGCAAACAGCGCCCCGCCATCCTCTACCGGCTGGAGAGCCCCTGCTGCGTGATGTTCGATCAGGTGATGCACGGAGCGGAAGCGTAAAAGAGAGAGCGTTGTTGCTATGAATTACAAAGTGAAACTTTCGCTAATTGTGCGAGATGTGGATAAAACCTGTTTTTGTGCTGGCGCCAAAGAGCTTAGCTTGCCCTTCGTTCCATTTGTTGGGCTCCGTTTGCATGAAGATATGCAAGTCTACACACTAGCGACTGTAGGGTGGGCAGACAATGAACAGTGCTTTTATTGTTCTGTAGAAATGAGTGAAGAATTATTGTCCGATGGTGATTTGATAGACATGGATTTCATTATTGAAACAGCAAGAAATTCCGGATGGGTTGGGTTCAATAAAATTCATAGAGCAGAAGTATGAGGGGGAAGGTTTTAGTTAGCGCCTGTCTGCTGGGTCAGCCGGTGCGTTACGACGGTCAGAGCAAGGGGATCGTCAGCGACTGGCTGAGTGCGCTGGGAGCCGAAGGACGGGTGCTGGCCTTCTGCCCCGAAGTGGCGGGCGGTCTGCCGACCCCACGCCCTCCTGCCGAGCGGCAGGGCGAGCTGGTAGTGATGGTGAGCGGGCTGGATGTGACTGAAGAGTTTGATCGCGGCGCCGAGCTGGCGTTGGCTATTTGTCAGGCGCAGGGCATTCGCTTCGCCCTGCTGAAAGAGGGGAGCCCCTCATGTGGCAGCGGCCGTATCTATAACGGCCGCTTTGAAGGTGTTTCTGTGGCGGGCGAGGGCAAGACCACTGCCCTGCTGCGCCGCCACGGGATTGTGGTCTTTTCCGAAGATCAGTTGGCCGAGTTGGCCTCGGCACTCTCTTTGGATTCCTCCCCGGATTTGGCGGCAACTGGCAGCGGTGACTGACCGCTCTGCCACCCCTCCAGCACCTCGTCCTTCTCCTGCCAGCGCTGGTTTAGCCACTCCTGAAAACCGCGCTTGAACTGCTTGTCGTTGAAGTAATCCCCAATCAGCGCCTCATCCACCGGCAGCTCCTCGATCCGCACCTGAATGCGTTTTACCCGCCCCATCAGGAAGTCCTTGAACGGGGTCTCGGCGTTGTCCGGATAGCGGATGGTGACGTTGATGAGGCTGTCGAACTGTTCGCCCATGGCCGCCAGTGTGAAGGCCAGCCCCGCCGCCTTGGGCGGCATCAGGTGACGATAGCGGGAGCGGGCCGCATCCCGTTTCTGCTCGGTGAAGCGGGTTCCTTCCACAAAGTTGATGACGGTAGTGGGGATGTGGCGAAACTTCTCGCAGGCGTTGCGGGTGGTCTCGATATCCTTGCCGCGCAGGTGCGGATTTCGCAACAGAAATTCTCGCGAATAGCGGCGCATAAAGGGCATATCGAGCCCCCAGCAGGCGAGCCCCAGCAGCGGGATGTAGATGAGCTCGTGCTTCATGAAGAACTTGGGCACTGGCAGCCTATCTCGGAACAGGTGGCCGAGCACCACGATATCGGTCCAGCTCATGTGGTTGCTGATGATGAGATACCAGCCATCATTACGTAACCGGGTATTGTCCTCCACCTGCCAGTCGATGCGGGTGGTGAGACGGATCACCAGTGCGTTGCAGGCCAGCCACAGACCCATGAAGCGGTTGTTGAGGCGGCTGCAGGCGCGGCCAAAGGCCGGGATCGGCAGCAGCAGTTTGGCCAGCGACACCAGCAGGATCAAGCTGGCGCACAAGGCGGTGAACAGGATGGTCAGGCCCGCGCTGATGATCAGCACCAGCGGGCCGGGAAGCAGGGATAGCATGAATGTTTACTGCGCCTTGGTTGCCAGCAGTTGGCTCAGGGTCTGGTCCTTCTCGTGCCAGATCCCGTTCAACCACTGTTGAAACTCTTGTTGAAACTCGGGGTCATTGAAGTAATCCCCCACCAGCTTGCGGTCGATCGGCAAATAGCGGACCTGAACCTTGATTTGCCCGACCCGGCCGCACATGAAGTCCCAGTAGCTGGGGATGCCGTCCGGATAGGCGATGGTGACATCCACCAGTTGATGCAACTGGTCACCCATGGCTGCCAGGGTAAAGGCGATGCCGCCTGCTTTCGGGTGGAGCAGGTGACGATAAGGCGAACCCTGCTTCTGATGTTTGCCCTGGGTGAAGCGGGTGCCTTCGACGAAGTTCATCACACTCACCGGAATGTGGCGGAACCTGGCACAGGCTTTACGGGTTGTTTCTATGTCTTTTCCCTTCAGATGGGGATATTTTTCCAGAAATTTTCTGGAATATCGCCGCATGAAGGGGAAGTCGAGCGCCCACCATGCCAGACCGAGAAAAGGTACCCAAATCAGCTCTTTCTTGAGAAAAAACTTCAGGAAGGGGATTTTTTGGTTAAAAACCCGCTGCAATACCAGTATGTCGACCCAGGATTGATGGTTGGCAATTACCATATACCACTCATTCCGGCGCCCTTTGTCCACTCCGACCACCTCGAAAGGGGTCCTGATGATGGTTTTCTGGATCAGATTGTTGAAACCGATCCAGCAACTGGCACAGCCATCCAGCAGCCAGTTGCAGAGGGTGCGCCACTCCTTGAGGGGGAGCAGGAGCTTGAGCAGGCCCAGCGAGAAGATGGGGACAAACCAGAAGAGGGTGTTGCAAAAATAGAGCAGGGTGGAGAGGCTGCCGCGCAGTCGCTCTGTCAGCTTGTTGGGCATGAGTCGGGTCCGTCTTGCTGTCGATAAAGGGCCATCAAGTGGTCAGATCTGTGGCCATAATATCAGCCGATGGCCCGTGAGACCATTAAGAGCCGTTACGGGGCGGACTCACCCTTTCACTTCTGTCAGCTGCTGCGTAGTCGCGACAGAAGCCGATCCATGGCGCGATAGCCGAGCGCCTCGATAAGATGCTCTTTGCAAATGGCTGGCTGCCCTGCCAGATCGGCAATGGTGCGCGACACCCGCAGGATGCGGTGCCAGGCCCGGATGCTGAGCCCCAGCTTCTGGATGGCACTCTCCAAAAATTCGGCATCTTGTGGCGATAAGTGGCAAATATCCTCTATCTCACGGCTATCCAGCAGGTTGTTGAGCTTGCCGTTGCGGCTCAGCATGCGCTCCCGTGCCGCCAGCACCCGATCGCGGATCTGTTGGCTCGACTCCCCCCGCTCCGCCTTGCCGGTCAGGCTCCCCTTGGGCAGCAGTGGCACCTCCACCGTCAGGTCGAAGCGGTCGAGGAAGGGGCCGGAGAGTTTGCTGAGGTAACGCAGGATCTGATCCGGGCTGGAGCGGGTCTGACCGTCACCATAGTGGCCGCAGGGGCTGGGATTCATGGCGCCCACCAGCTGGAAGCGGGCAGGAAAATCCACCTGACGGGCGGCCCGGCTGATGGTGATATGGCCCGTCTCCAACGGCTCGCGCAGGGAGTCGAGCACCTTGCGCTCGAATTCGGGCAGCTCGTCGAGGAACAGCACCCCGTTGTGGGCCAGCGAGATCTCGCCGGGACGCGGGTGGCTGCCACCTCCCACCAGCGCCACCGACGAGGCGCTATGGTGCGGCGTGCGATAGGGTCTGTGGTGCCAGTGACCAGCCCGCGGGGTGAGGCCCCCGATGGAGTGGATGGCGGCGGTCTGCTGCGCCTCCTGCTCGCTCAGCGGCGGCAGAATGCCGGGCAGGCGGCTGGCCAGCATGCTCTTGCCGGTGCCGGGCGGGCCGATAAACAGCAGGTTGTGGCTACCAGCGGCGGCGATCTCCAGCGCCCGCTTGGCCTGGGACTGACCGATCACATCTTGCAGATCCGGTACATCGGGCAGGCTCTCTGTGCTTTGTGGGTCAGGCAGCGGCAGCTCGTACTGGCCTGCCAGCCAGGCGGTGACGGCCAGCAGTTGGTGGGCGGTGCGCACCTCGGCATCCTGAATAAGGGAGGCCTCGGGGCCATTCTCTCGCGGTACCAGCAGGGTGCGTCCGGCGTCGCGGCAGGCGAGCACGGCGGGCAGCACGCCGAGCACGGGACGAATTTCTCCGGTCAGGGCCAGTTCCCCCAAAAATTCGTGATCGAGCAGGTATTTTGCGGGTATCTGCTTGGAAGCGGCGAGAATGCCGATGGCGATAGCCAGATCGAAACGCCCTCCCTCCTTGGGTAGATCGGCGGGGGCCAGATTGACCGTGATGTGTTTACTCGGGAACTCGAAATTGCCGTTGAGCAGGGCGCTGCGCACCCGATCCCGCGACTCTTTCACCGAGGTTTCCGGCAAGCCCACCATGTTGAAGGCCGGCAGGCCGTTGGAGAGGTGAACTTCCACCGTCACTTGCGGGGCCGCGATCCCGAGGCTGGCACGGCTATAAACCACAGCTAATGACATAAATCCCGTCCTTGAGTTGATATATGTTCTGACTAACTGCTTGTTATTGGTTTTTTATTCCAGAGTTCCGGCTGTGGAATAGCCAAAATTAGTGGGTTGTCACAGAAAAAAGGCTTGCCCAATAAACATCACCGTGCTAGTTCTATTAGCCATTCGCGGTGCAAACCGTCCCAATTTCACAGGATTTCCGGTTGTAACTATGAACATGGCCTCCCGTTTCGTCAGCATTATTGTGGTCCTAGTGGTGATTATTGTCTCACCGCTCGGGGATCGTTTAGCTGCACGGAACAAGGGATAGACCCACCACCGGACAGAACGAAACAAGCGACCCCCGAGCCTCACGGCCCGGGGGTTTTTTTTCGACCAAAGGACAGGATTTTTCACATGAACGGCGCGCAGTTTTTGGTACAGGCTCTCAAGAAACAGGGTGTGACCCAGGTGTTTGGTTACCCGGGCGGGGCCATCATGCCGGTCTACGATGCCCTGTACGACGGTGGTCTGGCCCATCAGCTCTGCCGCCACGAGCAGGGCGCCGCCATGGCGGCGGTGGGTTATGCCCGCGCCTCCGGTCAGGTGGGGGTCTGCATCGCCACCTCCGGCCCTGGCGCCACCAATCTGGTGACCGGTCTGGCGGAGGCGCTGCTCGATTCGGTGCCGCTGGTGGCCATCAGTGGCCAGGTGCCCTGTGCCGCCATCGGCACCGACGCGTTTCAGGAGGTCGACGTGCTCGGCATGTCCCTCTCCTGTACCAAGCACTCCTTTATGGTGACGGACGTGGCGGATCTGCCACGGGTCATTGCCGAGGCCTTTGTGATCGCCAGTGAAGGGCGACCGGGCCCGGTACTGATCGATCTGCCCAAGGATGTGCAACTGGCAACCGCGCCGGCCCAGAGTCCGCTGTTTGCGGTGGAGGAACCGGAGGCGCTCAATCCCTCCGAGTTGGCGGCTGCCCGTACCCTGATCGCCGCCGCCGAGCGCCCGGTGCTCTATGTCGGTGGCGGGGTGGGCATGGCCAATGCCGAGCAGCAACTGCGCGAGTTTGCTGCCGTCACCGGTATGCCCGCAGTCACCACCCTCAAGGGGATTGGTGCACTAGACCCCGACAGCGCCGTCTACCTTGGCATGCTCGGCATGCACGGCACCAAGGCGGCCAACTATGCGGTGCAGCAGTGCGATCTGCTGCTGGTGGTGGGTGCCCGTTTTGACGACAGGGTGACCGGCAAGCTGGAGGAGTTTGCCCCCGAGGCCAAGGTGATCCATCTCGATGTGGACGCCGCCGAGTTCGGCAAGCGCCGCGCCGCCGAGGTGGGTATCACCCAGGATCTCAAACAGGTGTTGCCGCGCCTTACCATGTCCCTCGCGATCGACCCATGGCGTGAGCACTGCGCCGCCATGGCCCGCGAATATGCGTTTCGCTATGACCATCCGGGTCAGGCCATCTATGCCCCGGCTCTGCTCAAGCAGCTCTCTGCCCGCCTGCCGGAGACCAGCGTGGTGGCCTGTGACGTGGGTCAGCACCAGATGTGGGTGGCCCAGCACATGCGCTTCACCAGCCCGCGCAACCACCTCTCCAGCGCCGGTCTCGGCACCATGGGTTTTGGTCTGCCCGCCGCCATCGGCGCCAAGATGTCGCGTCCGCAAGATGAGGTGGTACTGGTGAGCGGTGACGGATCTTTCATGATGAATGTGCAGGAGCTCGGCACCATCCGCCGCGCCCAGCTCAAGGTGAAGATGGTACTGCTGGACAACCAGCGCCTCGGCATGGTGCGCCAGTGGCAGGAGTTGTTCTTCGATGGCCGCTACAGCGAGACCATCCTCTCCGACAATCCCGATTTTGTCGCACTGGCTGCCGCTTTCGGCATCCCGGGCGAAACCATCACATGCAAGGCGCAGATCGCCGGTGCCCTCGATCGCCTGCTGGCAAGCAAGGGTGCCTATCTGCTGCATGTGGCTATTTCAGAGGAAGAAAACGTCTGGCCCCTGGTTCCGCCGGGAGTCGCCAACCACAAGATGATGGAGCAACGCCCATGAACCCGCAGACCCATGCACAGCCAGCATTTGCACAACACACCCTGCATATCCACGCCCAGCCCAGACCCGAAGTGATGGAGCGAGTACTGCGGGTGGTGCGTCACCGTGGCTTCAATCTCTGCGCATTGAATATGGAGCAGGATTGCCAACAGCTGCGGATCACGGTTACTGTCGAGTCGGTGCGTCCCATCCAGCAGTTGTGGAGCCAGTTGGTGAAGCTGGTGGACGTCTGCCGGGTCGATGCACTGGAACAGCAACCCCGGATCAGAGCTTAAGGAGCCAAGCCAATGTCACAGCCTTCCCAATCCGCCACTCACCCACAATACATCTGGTTCAACGGCAAACTGGTGCCCTGGCAAGATGCCCAGGTGCATGTGATGAGCCACGCCCTGCACTACGGCTCTTCGGTGTTTGAAGGGGTGCGCGCTTACGATACTCCCAGAGGCACCTGCATCTTCCGCCTGCAGGAGCACACCCGCCGCCTGTTCGACTCCGCCAAGATCTACTGGATGGAGGTCCCCTACAACGAGGCCGAGATCAACGAAGCCTGCCGCACCGTGGTGCGCGAGAACGATCTCAAGAGTGGCTACCTGCGCCCGCTGGCCTTCATCGGTAACGTGGGCCTTGGCCTGCATCCTCCCAAGGATGCCAAGGCCGACGTGATCGTTGCGGCCATCCCGTGGGGCGCCTATCTCGGCGAAGAGGGGCTCAAGAACGGGGTAGACGTGTGCGTCACCTCCTGGAATCGGCTCGCCCCCAACACCATCCCCACCGGCGCCAAGGCGGGCGGCAACTATTTGTCATCCCAGCTGATCAGCCGCGAGGCCAAGCGCAACGGCTTCGCCGAGGGGCTGGCACTGGACGTGAACGGCTACCTGAGCGAAGGGGCGGGGGAGAACCTGTTTCTGGTGAAGAATGGCGTGCTGTTCACCCCGCCCGCCACCGCCG
Source organism: Aeromonas fluvialis (assembly GCF_000819885.1). Lineage (GTDB taxonomy): Bacteria > Pseudomonadota > Gammaproteobacteria > Enterobacterales > Aeromonadaceae > Aeromonas > Aeromonas fluvialis. Next base: position 14,705 of record NZ_CDBO01000060.1, on the reverse strand, counting down.
CCATCCTGCCCGGCATCACCCGTGACACCATCATGACGCTGGCCCGCGATCTCGGTTACGAGGTGCGCGAGCAGGCGCTGCCCCGCGAGGCGCTCTATGTGGCGGACGAGATCTTCATGACCGGCACCGCGGCCGAGGTGACGCCGGTGCGCTCCGTGGATCGGATGCAGGTGGGCGCCGGCTGTCGCGGTCCGGTAACCGAGCAGTTGCAGAACGCCTTCTTCGGCCTGTTCAACGGCCAGACCGAGGACAAGTGGGGCTGGTTGACCCCGGTGGCGGACTGACGCGCGCGGGGAGGCCATATGCCTCCCCGAGTCGCTTCCGGTGAGGGCACCCGGCGGTGCCCTGACCAGGATCGATTCCCGATCCGCGAATCACACATTCATGTTGAAAGACAATGCGCCCCAGGGGCATTCAGGGAGTAGAGATAATGCCGAAGTTGAGATCCGCCACCACCACCCACGGACGTAACATGGCCGGGGCCCGCGCCCTCTGGCGTGCCACCGGCATGACCGATCAGGATTTCGGCAAGCCCATCATCGCCGTGGTCAACTCCTTCACCCAGTTCGTGCCAGGTCACGTCCACCTCAAGGATCTGGGTCAGCTGGTGGCCCGTGAAATCGAAGCCGCGGGTGGCGTTGCCAAGGAGTTCAACACCATAGCGGTGGATGACGGCATCGCCATGGGCCACGGCGGCATGCTCTACTCCCTGCCGTCGCGCGAACTGATCGCCGACTCGGTGGAGTACATGGTCAACGCCCACTGCGCCGATGCCATGGTCTGCATCTCCAACTGCGACAAGATCACCCCGGGGATGCTGATGGCTGCCCTGCGCATCAATATTCCGGTGATCTTCGTCTCCGGCGGCCCGATGGAAGCGGGCAAGACCAAGCTGTCGGATCAGATCATCAAGCTGGATCTGGTGGATGCCATGATCCAGGGCGCCGATCCCAAGGTCTCCGACGCCCAGAGCGATCAGATTGAGCGCAGCGCCTGCCCCACCTGTGGCTCCTGCTCCGGCATGTTTACCGCGAACTCCATGAACTGTCTGACCGAGGCGCTCGGCCTCTCCCAGCCTGGTAACGGCTCCATGCTGGCGACCCACAGCGATCGCGAGCAGCTGTTCAAGCTGGCGGGTCAGCGCATCGTGACTTTGGCCAAGCGCTGGTATGAGCAGGACGATGCCTCGGCACTGCCGCGTAATATCGCCAACAAGGCGGCGTTCGAGAACGCCATGGCGCTCGACATCGCCATGGGCGGCTCCACCAATACCGTGCTGCACCTGCTGGCGGCGGCCCAGGAGGCCGGCGTCGACTTCACTATGGCCGATATCGACCGCATGTCCCGCAAGGTGCCGCAGCTCTGCAAGGTGGCGCCCTCTACCCAGAAGTACCACATGGAAGACGTACACCGCGCCGGTGGTGTGGTGGCGATCCTGGGCCAGCTGGAAAAAGCGGGTCTGGTGCATGGGGATACCCGTACCGTGCTGGGTTGCTCCCTCGTCGAACAACTCGATGAATATGACGTCAGCCGCCAGCCGAGTCAGGAGGTGGTGGACTTCTACCGCGCCGGCCCTGCCGGGATCCGCACCACCAAGGCCTTCAGTCAGGATTGCCGCTGGCCCGAGCTGGATCTGGATCGCGCCGAAGGGTGCATCCGCTCGCTGGATAATGCCTACAGCCAGGAGGGTGGCCTTGCGGTGCTCTCCGGCAATCTCGCGCTGGATGGCGCCATCGTCAAAACCGCCGGGGTGGATGACGAGAACCTCACCTTCCGTGGCCCGGCCCGGGTATTCGAGAGTCAGGAGAGCGCGGTGAGCGGCATCCTCGACGGCACAGTGAAAGCGGGCGAGGTAGTGGTGATCCGCTACGAAGGGCCGAAAGGGGGCCCGGGCATGCAGGAGATGCTCTACCCCACTACCTATCTGAAATCCATGGGTCTCGGCAAGGCGTGTGCCCTGATCACCGACGGTCGCTTCTCTGGCGGTACCTCGGGCCTCTCCATCGGCCACGTATCGCCGGAGGCGGCTTCCGGCGGCACCATAGGTCTGGTGGAGGATGGGGACATAATCAACATCGACATCCCGGCCCGCAGCATGGTGCTGGAGGTGGCCGACAGCGTGCTGGCTGCCCGCCGTGTCGCCGTGGAAGCCCGTGGCTGGAAGCCGCTCGATCGTCAGCGTCAGGTCTCCTTTGCCCTACGCGCCTACGCCATGTTCGCCACCAGCGCCGATAAAGGCGCGGTGCGCGATCGCTCAATGCTGGGGGAATAAATCATGGTCTCTGCGGCGGATTATCTACGCAAGGTGTTGCTCTCCCCCGTCTATGAGGCGGCGCGAGTCACCCCTTTGCAAACCCTGAAGAAACTCTCCGAGCGACTCGGCAACCATGTCAGCCTGAAGCGGGAGGATCTGCAACCGGTCCACTCCTTCAAGCTGCGCGGCGCCTACCACAAGATCGCCACCCTGACCGAGGAGCAGAAGGCGCGTGGCGTCATCGCCGCCTCCGCCGGCAACCACGCCCAGGGGGTCGCCCTGTCGGCCGCCAAGCTCGGCATCAAGGCGATCATCGTGATGCCCAAGACCACGCCGGATATCAAGATCGACGCGGTGCGCCGTCAGGGCGGCAACGTCATGCTGTTTGGCAACAGCTTCGATGAGGCCTACGGCGAGAGCCGCCGCCTCTCCGAGTTGGAGGGCTATACCCTGATCCCGCCGTTTGACGACGTCGAGGTGATCGCGGGCCAGGGCACCATCGGCAAGGAGCTGTTGGAGCAGGATACCCACCTCACCCACGTGTTCGTGCCGGTGGGGGGCGGCGGGTTGGCCGCCGGGGTGGCGGTCTATATCAAGCAGCTGCTGCCGGATGTGAAGGTGATCGGGGTGGAAGCGGAGGGCTCAGCCTGCCTCAAGGCGGCTATGGCAGCGGGCGAGCCGGTCAGTCTGGAACGAGTCTCGCTGTTTGCCGATGGGGTGGCGGTCAGGCGCATCGGCGAGGAGACCTTCCGTCTGTGCAACCAGTATCTGGACGAGGTGGTGACCGTCTCCAACGACCAGATCTGCGCCGCACTGAAAGACATCTTCGACGACTGCCGCGCCATCGCCGAGCCGTCGGGTGCCCTGTCGCTGGCGGGCCTCAAGGCTTACAGCGAGCGGGAGCAGGTGAAAGGGGGGCGGATGGCGGCCATCCTCTCCGGCGCCAACGTCAACTTCCACAGCCTGCGCTACGTGTCGGAGCGCTGCGAGATCGGCGAGAAGCGTGAGGGCATGCTGGCGGTGACCATCCCCGAGCGCAAGGGGGCCTTCCTCGACTTCTGCCGTCAGCTCGGGCCCCGCATGGTGACCGAGTTCAACTACCGCTACGCCGACGCGGAGCAGGCCTCCCTGTTTGTCTCGGTGCGCCTCACCGGCGGTGACGAGGAGCTGGGCCAGATCATCGATCAGCTCGGTGGCAACGGCTATCCGGTGGTCAACATGACCGAGAGCGAGCTGGCCAAGAACCACGTGCGTTACATGATTGGCGGCCGCCCGGCCCGGCCCCTCGGTGAACGGCTCTACAGCTTCAAGTTCCCGGAGCAGCCTGGCGCCCTGATGCGCTTCCTCGAGACTCTGGGGTGCCGCTGGAACATCAGCCTGTTCCACTACCGCAACCACGGTGCCGACTACGGCCGGGTGTTATGCGCCTTCGAGCTGCCGGACGAGGACGTGGCCGCCTTCCATGACTACCTGCGCGAAATTGGCTACGGTTGGAAAGAGGTGAGCGAGGACCCAGCCTACCGGCTGTTCCTGGCCAGCTGATGGCGCGATGAAGATAGAGGGAAGCCCCTCTGATTGCTAAATATCGACCCCCTCTTTTTCAAAGAGGGGGTTCTTTTTTAGCTCGGAGCCACGGGGCGGATCACTGGCGTAGAGCCGGTAACCTTCCCCGATGCCGGTCTTTTGGATGGGCGGCAGTGGCCAATGACGCTCTGAACCTGCGCCTCAAGATAGGCGTTGGGGAGGTGGCCACCTCGACGTTGGTCAGCGTCTTCTTGTTGGTATTGGCTTTCGGATGGTCTTGGGGGGGGCGAGTTCAGCGAGAGCGACCATCTCGATCCCAAGTTGCCTGGGCGCGGGATCTCTGAGTATGGTGCAGTCCATTTATTGACCACACAACAATCAACTCCCCCCGGAGTCGCCGTTCAGGGGGTTGTCTACCGTCTGAGGGAGGCCCATGGCCTCCCTCTTGTTATGGCAGCTAAAACGGCGCGAGTATTAATGACCCTGCTCGTGGTAGCGACGAGCCAACACGGCGCACACCATCAGCTGGATCTGGTGGAAGATCATCAGCGGCAGCACCATGACGCCGACGCTGGCGGCGGGGAACATGACGTTGGCCATCGGCACCCCGTTGGCGAGGCTCTTCTTGGAGCCGCAGAAAACGATGGTGATCTCGTCCGCCCTGTTGAAGCCGAGGCGGCGGCTGATCCAGACGTTCCAGCAGAGCACCAGCGCCAGCAAGACGCAGCTCAGCAGCACGATACTGGCCAGATCGTACCAGCCGACTTGATGCCAGATCCCCTGCACCACTGCCTCGCTGAAGGCGACGTAGACCACCAGCAGGATGGAGCTCTGATCCAGCTTGCCGATCATCGGCCGGTGACTATCGACCCAGCGACCGATCAGCGGGCGCGACAGGTGGCCGACCACAAACGGCAGCATCAGCTGCACCATGATGGCCTGAATGGAGTGCCAGGTGTCGATCCCCTCCCCCTGCACGTGGATCATCATCCCCACCAGCACCGGCGAGAGGAAGATACCGAGGATGCTGGAGGCCGAGGCGCTGCACACCGCCGCCGACACATTGCCCCCCGCCATCGAGGTAAAGGCGATGGCCGACTGCACGGTGGCAGGCAGGGCGCAGAGATAGAGGAAGCCGAGGTAGATGGCCGGGCTCAGCCAGCCCGGTACCAGCGGCGTGAGCAGCAGCCCGAGCAGCGGAAACAGCACGAAGGTGCTGAGCATCACCACCAGATGGAGCCGCCAGTGACCGAGGCCCGCCAGCAGGTTCTGGCGCGACAGCTTGGCGCCATGCATGAAGAACAGGAGCGCCACCGCCAGCTTGGTCAGCAGACCGAACCAGACAGCCACCTGCCCCTCGCAGGGAAAGAGGGAGGCCAGAGTGACCACCGCAATCAGCACAACAGTAAAGGGATCCAGACGCACGAAAGGTCTCCATCAGAAGGGCATCCTGCCTTCTTGGCAAAAGGTCAGGATCGGGGAGGACAAGAAACACAACAGGAGGTGTCTGGCACCTCCCGTTGAAACGAACCCCCAGCTTACCCCGATATCGAAGCGGCGCAACGTTGTGCGGCGGTTAATTGTTCATCAATGCTTAACGCCTTTGCTTTGTCGAATAGCGGAAGTTGATGACCCGCTGCCAGATAGCGCCAAACCGGCGATAAATGGATAAAAAAACGGGCAACCTGGGCCGCCCGTCTCGTTTTTTCGCTCAGCCGATCAGCGCTGGCTGGCCAGCGTGCCGTTGCCGCTTTTCTTCTCATTGCCGCCGAGCTTGCGGGCCTGGCGCTTCTCGAAGCGGGAGATCCACCAGTAGGCCAGCGCCGAGAATACCGCTGTCATAAAGACGTTGATGAAGAAGGCGCGCACCAGATCCACCCCGCTCGGGAAGGCAGAGGCGCTCATGCTCACCACGAAGATGGCGATCAGCACCGACACCATGCCCATGCCGAAGGTGCGCGATCCCATGCGGAAGTCGCGGGGGGTGTCGTCATGTTTCCAGCGGAACACGAAGTAGGCCACCATGATGAAGATCGGCGGCAGCATAGCGGTACCGGCGGTGAGGTTGATGGCGGTGTTCATCATCTGCTGTACCGACTCTGAGCCGAAACCGTTGACCACCAGCATCACGAACACGAAGACAAACTGCCACCAGGCGGCGCGCACCGGCACCCCGTGCTTGTTGAGGCGGGTGGTCTTGTCACCGTAGACACCCTGCGGGATCTCGGAGAAATGGATCTTCACCGGCGCCGAGGTCCACATCATCATGGAACCGAACATGGCGATGAACAGCACGATACCGACCGCACGGCCCACCAACGTCTCGGAAAGCCCGAAGTACTGGGCCATACCGGTGAAGATCTCCACCATGCCGCCGGCATAGGTGAGGCTCTCGCGCGGCACGAATACGTTCACCAGCAGGGAACCCAACGCATACATGGCACCGATGACGATACCGGCGGTGATGATCACCTTGATAAAGGACTTCTGGCCGCCCTTCACGTCATTGAGATAGGCCGCCGCGGTTTCGGCACCGCCCGCCGCCTGGAAGATCCAGCACATTATGCCCAGCGTCGCCCAGTTGACGGTGGGGGTCATCGCCTCCAGCGTGATCGGCTGGGCCGCCACATGGTCACCGCCGAGCGCCATCAGGGCACCCAGCACATAGATGGCGAACAGGGCAAAGACGCCGTAGGCCACCAGCTCGGCAATCTTGCCGAGCCAGCTCGCCCCCTTGGTGGAGATATGGGTCGCCGCCGCGAACAGCACGATGGAGATGATAGAGGTGACGGTCGGCGAGAAGCTGTACTCATAGCCCAGCATGGCGTAGGAGGCGTAGGCAATGACGTTCGGCAGCAAGGAGACGAACCAGAACAGGTTCACAAACCAGTAGAGGAAGGAGCCCAGATAGGCCATCCGGGTGCCGAGCGGCTTTTTCAGCCAGTCGTACATCCCCGACTCGGAATCTTTATTGGCCGAGACGAACTCGGCAATGATGAAGACGAATGGGATGAAATAGACGAGCGTAGCCAGCAGGAAGATGGGAGCGGAGCTGAGCCCCAGTTCGATGTTGTTGTTGACGATGTTGCGCACGTTGAACACGGCGGCAAAGGTCATCGACAACAGGGCAAACTTGCCGATGGTGCCGCGTACGGATTCAGACATGGTGTCCTCCAATGGACTCGCGTTCCCTGCGGGTAACGCTGTGACTCTGTGATGTGTTCGGCCAGGGTCTGTCGGCCCCGCTCTTTACTCTCTTGTTATAATCGGGCCGCCTGGGCGGCCTCGTTGGTGAACCGGTGCAGTCTCACCGCACCGGCTCGCAATCCCATTCAGACGATCGGAGTGCCCGGTGCCATCGGCACCCGGGGTTGCAGCAGCACGCTCTGGCTCTCGTCCGGGGTCTCGGCGCAGAGCAACATGCACTCGGATCGCTCGCCGCGCATTTTGGTGGGCTTGAGGTTGGTCAGCACCACCACCTGGCTGCCCAGCAGTTCCTCCTCGCTGTAATGGGGCACCAGACTGGTGACGGTCTGCAACGGCCGCTCGCCGCCCACGTCGATCTGGACGATATAGAGTTTGTCGGCCCCGGGGTGGCGCACCACCTCCAGCACCTTGCCCACCTTCATCTCGACCCGTTTGAATTCGGCAAATTCGATCGTCTCGCTCATTTCTTTCTCCTTGTGTTCGGTTCTTGTGCTCAAGGGAGCAACGGGTAACGGGTGGCCGCAGCCACCCGGTTGATCGCTCCTGGCCACGGGGGCCGGTTTGGTCAGGGTTATCGTCAGGATGCCCGGACGGAAATCTGGCTGGTCGGCTGGGCCTCTTTCACCCGCGCGTCAGCACTCAGGGAGGCTTCGTAGCGGTTGTACTTCCACCAGGCAAAGCCGAGGAAAATCACGATCCCGCCGACGTTGTAGAAGATGATGGTCATGATGTCTGCGCCGGTCGGGAAGGTGGAGGCGAGGAAGCCCACCGAGAAGATGGCGATCAGCACCGACACCACGGCGATGCCGGTGGTGCGCGAGCCCATCTTGAAATCCCGTGGCAGGTGGTCGAGCTTCAGGCGCAGATTGAGGTAGGCCAGCATGATGAACAGCGGCGGCAGCATGGAAGCGGCAGCGGTCATGTTGATGACGGTGTTCATCAGATCCTGCGCGGTGTTGGAGCCCAGGGTCGGGATCACCATTAGCGGCAGCACGATGAGGTACTGGATCCAGGCTGCACGGGCAGGCACGCCGTTCTCGTTCAGCTCGACCGTCTTCTTGCCGAAGATGCCAGCCGGAATTTCGGAGAAGAAGATCTTCACCGGGGTCGCCGTCCACATCAGCAGGGAGCCGAACATGGCGGTAAAGGAGACCAGACCGACGAAGCGGTTCATCAGCACGGTGGGCAGACCGAAATAAGCCGCCAATCCCTCGAACACCTGCACCGAGCCACCGGTAAATTTCAGGGTGTCGCTATGGACAAAGACGTTGATCAGCAGGGAGGCGATGGAGTAGAGCACACCAATGAAGAGCCCGGCGACGATGATCACCTTGACGAAGGATTTGGAGCCCCCTTTCACGTCATTGACGTAGACCGCGACCGACTCGGCGCCACCGGCCGCCATAAAGATCCAGGTGGTAATGCCGAGGAAAGCCCAGCTGAAATCGGGGACCATGGCCTCTACCGTGATGGGGTCGGCCGGTTGTACACCACCGACTAACGCCACACCTGCCAGCAGAATGTAGGAGAGGGTCAGCAGCAGCATCAGAGACGAAGTCACCGAGGTGATGGGGCCAAGCAGCTTGGCGCCATTGGTGGAGACATAGGTGGCAAAGGCAAACAGCACCATGCTTAAGAAAGTGGTCGCCAGCGGGGTGAAAATGTATTCGTAGCCGAGGAAGGCATAGGAGGCGTAGGCGATAACCCGCGGCAGCAAGGAGGTGAAGAAGAACAGGTTCACGAACCAGTAGGTGTAGGCGGAGATAAAGGCCCAGCGCCCGCCGAGGGAGCTCTTCACCCAGGCATAAACGCCCGCTTCGGAGTTTTTGTTCAGTGACACAAATTCCGCAATGATCAGGCAGAACGGAATGAAGTAAAAAATGGTGGCCAAAAAGAACATCGGGGCCGAGGCCAGACCGATTTCGATGTTGTTGTTGATGACGTTGTTGAAGCTGAATACCGCCGCGAAGGTGAGCGACAGCAGACCAAACTTGCCTATCGTATTCCGTTTGGAATCAGACATGGTGCATCTCCAGACCTGTAGTTATTTCCGCGAAAGGGCGGGGCATGAGTTGTAGGGTGAGCCCCGCCCTTCCGGCTTTTATCAGTGCAAAAACAGCGGCTTGTTATTTGTTTTTGAAGTAGCCGCCTTCGACGGTGACCTTGATGATCAGCTTGCGCACCGGTCCGTCGCCGACGAAGCGGTAGGCCTCGTCGTTCTCGAAGATCACCACCTGACCGTTGCCGACTTTCTGGCGCTCACGCACCTCACCGACCAGCCACTCGCGGTCGGTGGTATCGTCATAGGCCTGCTCGACCCCCAGTTCGCTCTTGGCAGCCCACTCCACCGTCTCTTCCCCTTCCAGGTAGTAATGAACGTCGAAGTAGCGGCGTTGCCCCTCGAACAGTGAGGTGGCCGGGCTGGCCCCCTCCTGCAAGCGGTAGGTGAGGGAGTCACCGATGGAGTGGCAGATGCCGGGCTTGAGGTTGGCAAGGTTATTGATGGCCTCCACGCAGCGGCCCCACTTCTTGCCCTCCCGGTAGATGTTTTTGAACAGGGTCAGGTTGTCCAGGGTGATCATGCGAGGTTCCTCCCGCCGTTGATGGTGAGATCGAGTCCGGCCAGCGCAGCCGGATTGAGATTGCCACGGGCGATGGGCAGCAGGGTCAGACCGAAGCTGAACGGCTCGAAGCGCACCCGCCAGGAGTCCAGTACCTCGGAGCCCCAGGAGTTGGAGCCCAGCCCCAGCACCTTGTGATCCAGATTGAGGGTGAGATAGCCGCTCGGCTCCAGCTCGTTGATGTGCTGCGCCGCGTGGATATGCTCCCAGCTGTAGGGCCAGACGCTCAGGTTGATGGGGGCATCGGGTCGCACGTAGAGACCGGCGCCGTGGCGGTTGGTCAATGTCGCCCAGCGCACCTGCTGGCGATTGCCGTTGTCCTGCGGGAAGGGGTAGTGCTCCCACATCTCGCCCACCGTGCTGTTGAAGCGGTCGATCCAGTTGCTCTGGCGACTGTCCTGATAGTTCTCACCCGGTCCCATGCCGTAGTAGTGCACCCGGTCGAGATCCTGACGAATACCCAGCTCGAAGCCGATCTTGGGAATGATGTCGTCATAGCCGCCGTAGGGCTGACCGGACAGTGCCACGTGCAGCTGGCCGTTCGGGCTCAGGGTGTAGACGTAGCGGCAGCGCATGCCGAAGTCGAACACCGGCGGCGCGATCAGGCTCTCGACCGTCACCTCGACCGCATCACCCAGCTGACGCCAGCTTAAGCTACGGAAGTGCTCCTGCATGATCTGCAGGTGGTTCGGGTGCCACAGGCTCTCGTACTCCTGCTTGTGGTTGTCGATCATCGGCTTGAAGAAGGTGAGGCGCGGCGAGCGCTCAATCAGCTCGATACCATCCTGCTGCCAGCTCACCAGCTTGCCGTCGAGGCGCGAGAAGCGCAGGGCAAAGCCGCTGCCGCTCATGGTCAAATCGAGCCGCTCATCGACAATCTGCAACGCAGTAGCGTTGGGATTGGCAAAGGGCTGCAGCTGACGAGTCGATGCCTTGAGCTGGAACTGATACTGGCCCAGCTCGTGCTCCGCCGCGCTGTAGCGGGTGGCGGTAGCCTTGATGACCCGCAGCTGGACGAAGGTTTCCCGCCCATCGAGAGTGGGCAGCTCGAGTTGCAACTCGGTGATGGCACCGGGGGCCACCCCTTCCAGCCGGATTTGCTGGCTGGCCAGCAGTTCACCCTCTGCCTTCACTTCGACCAGCAGACGGATGTCGTCGAGATTGGAGAACCAGTAGCGGTTTTCCACCGCCAGCTTGCCGCTGGTCAGATCCAGCGCCCGCACCTTGACCGGGCAGATCACCTGCTTGTATTCGCGCAGGCCCGGCCCAGGGGTCTGATCCGGATAGATGAGGCCATCCATGCAGAAGTTGTAGTTGTTGGGGTAGTCGCCGTAGTCGCCGCCGTACTTGTAAACGGCACGCCCCTGCTCGTCCTGATCCAGAATGCCGTGATCGCACCACTCCCAGATGTAGTGGCCCTGAATGTGGGGATGGCGGTCGAACACCTGCTGGTATTCGCTGAGGCCACCCGGGCCGTTGCCCATGGCGTGGGCGTATTCGCAGATAATGCGCGGCTTCTCCATCGGGAACTCGCCGAAGCAGTTCATCTGGGAGACGCGCGAATACATGGTGCTGACCACATCCACCACCTCGGCATCGCGATCCTCTTCGTAGTGCACCAGCCGGGTCGGGTCGATCGCCTTGCAGCGCTGGTACATGGCTCTAATGTTGCAGCCGTAGCCGGACTCGTTGCCGAGCGACCAGATGATGATGGAGGGGTGGTTCTTCTGGGCGTGCACGTGGCGCTCAATGCGATCCACGAACACCGGCTCCCAGAAAGGATCGTCAGTAATGCGGCTGAGATCGCCGACGTTGGCAAAGCCGTGGGTCTCCACGTCGGTCTCCGCCATCACGAACAGACCATACTGGTCGCACAACTCGTAGAAGCGCGGGTCGTTCGGGTAGTGGGCGGTGCGCACCGAGTTGAGGTTGTGCTGCTTCATCAGCACGATATCGCGTTCAACACGATCCATTCCGACCGCACGGCTCTTGAGATGGTCGTTGTCGTGGCGGTTCACCCCGTGCAGCTTGAGGTAGTGGCCGTTGACGTAGAAGAGGCCATCCTTGACCTTGATTTCACGCACCCCGACCCGCTGCGGGATCACTTCCAGCAGCTCGCCCTGACTGTTGTAGAGGGAGAGTTGCAACTGATAGAGGTAAGGATCTTCGGCGCTCCACAGATGGGGATTGGCCAGGTCCAGCGTGAAGCGGCAATCACACCTGCCGTCGATGGCGAGACTGTCGAGCGAGCCGCTGGCGATCTCGCTGCCCTGATCCAGCAGCGACCAGACCAGACGGTGATCACGGGCAGCCGCACCCAGATTTTCCAGCTGGATATCGCAGCTCAGGGTAGCGCTTTGATTGTCATCGGCCAGCGCGGTGCGGATGAAGAAGTCCTGCACATGGGCGGCCGGTTTGCCCACCAGATAGACGTCGCGGAAGATCCCCGCCATCCACCACATGTCCTGATCTTCGATATAGGTGGAGTCGGCCCACTGCATCGCCCGCACCGACAGCAGGTTCTCGCCGATGTTGGCGTAGGCGCTGATATCGAACTCGGCGGTGAGGCGACTGCCCTTGCTGAAACCGACATAGTGGCCGTTCACATAGACCTCGAAGTAGGTCTCCACCCCGTCAAACTTGATGATCACCTGCTCGCCATCCCAGGCCGGGCTCAGCGTGAAGCTGCGCTGATAGGCGCCGGTTGGATTGTTGGTCGGCACAAAGGGCACGTCGATGGGGAAGGGAAAACCTTCGTCGGTGTACTGCAGATTGCCATGCCCTTCCATCTGCCACATGTTGGGCACAGTGATCTGGCCCCACTCGCTCATGGGGCTGTGATAGAAGGCCTCCGGCACCTGCAGGGGGTGGTCGAAGTAGTGGAACTGCCACTGACCGCTAAGGCCCAGAAAACGGCGGCTCAGCTCGCGCTGCATGGTGGCCGCCAGCGCGTGGTCGGCATAAGAGAAGAAGTAGGCACGCGGAGCCAGCCTGTTTTCACCAACGAATTGGACGTTTTCCCAGTTATTCACATGTCCTCCCGGAACAAGGCAACTTTGACTGGGTAAACTTTAGATAAACATTTACTAAATATCAGTTTTGGATCGGTAAAGTTTTAACCTGATCACAATGGCTGGATGGTTTTGTGAGCGAGATCAGAATCGGAGGATAAAAGGGGATAAAGCAGGCAGTGATGGCATGGATGTTGATAAATGTAGGCAAGAAATGGCTAAAACCACCGTAAAACAATGCATTATGCATTTATCAGGAGAAATAAGGGAGAGGATGATAAAGGGATGAGGCCGCGCCACCGCAAGATGACGCGACTAAAACAGAATTTATTTTACTAAAATCAACGAGTGGTGCCACGCAGGGTCAGGCGACTCGGCACCAGTACCCGAAGGGGAATATCACGCTCGTCACGCAGTCGTTCAACCAGCAGATTAACCCCCTGGGAGCCCATCAACTCGGAGTGGATCCGCACCGTGGAGAGCGGCGGAAAGGTAAACTTGGCGGTCGGAATATCGTTGACGCTGATCAGCTCAATCTGCTGGGGAATCGCCAGCCCCCTCTCGTGGATGGCCCGCAGCACGCCAATGGCGATAGAGTCGGAGGCAACGAACAGCGCCTTGGGCCAATCCCCTGCCAGCATCTCTTTTGCCAGCCGGTAGCCGGAAGCGCTGGAGAAGTCCCCGCGATAGAGATCGCTCTCCTGCACCACGCCCAGTCGCTGGCCATAATCTTTGAAGGCCAGCTCACGCAGATCCGGATTCTCATCCTGCCCACCGATATAGCCGATGCGCTGGTGCCCCTGAGCGATAAAGTAATCGACCACTTGCTGGCTGATCAGGGCGAGATCCACGTCGACCGAGTCAAACTCCTCCATGGCACGGGAATCGACAAAGACCAGCATGCTGGAGCAGGTTCGCAACTGCGCCAGACGCTCGGCCGAGAGACTCCCCACCACCAGGATGCCATCCACGGCGGTCAGCTCGCGTCCTTCACCACAGTTGTAGAGGTGGGTCAGTTCGATGTTGAGACGGGCACTCTGGGTCTCGATGCCATAACGGATGGCGAGATAGTAGGGATCGTTAACCTCGGTACTCTGCGGGTAGGAGTAGACCACCAGAAAGTGCAACTTGCTCTTGTGAACCCCCTTGCGGGCGCTGCTGGTCTTGTACTCCAGCCGCTCGGCAATCTCGAAGATCCGCTGCTTGGTCTCTTCCTTGACGCTCAGGCTGGGATCCTCGTTCAGTACCCGGGATACCGTGGCGAGCGACACCCCCGCCTCCTGTGCAATTTCCTTCAACGTAGCCATCAATACCTCGCTGGCAGCATCACGTGTTAATCGGTAACGGCTAAAGAGTAACGGGCAATCCCTTGATAGCCCAGCATTTTTACTAAAATGCCGATAGCAGGGCCGATTTTTGAAACGCAGAAATGCAAAAAGGCCTCCCGAATGGGAGGCCTCTTCTAAATAGGTGCCTGACAGTGTCCTACTCTCGCATGGCGAATGCCACACTACCATCGGCGCTACCGCGTTTCACTTCTGAGTTCGGCATGGGATCAGGTGGTTCCACGGCGCTATTGCCGTCAGGCAAAAGCTTAACTACTTCAATAATGGTGCTGATACCCAGAGTCGAACTGGGGACCTCATCCTTACCAAGGATGCGCTCTACCAACTGAGCCATATCAGCACACTAACCGGTAAAGACCGCACTGTGTGCGCTATCTAAATCTTTTGTCCAATACAACCTGACGTTGCATTGCGACCAACCACATCGCTGCAGTTGCTTAATTGGTGCCTGGCAGTGTCCTACTCTCGCATGGCGAATGCCACACTACCATCGGCGCTACCGCGTTTCACTTCTGAGTTCGGCATGGGATCAGGTGGTTCCACGGCGCTATGGCCGCCAGGCAAATTCTTAATCGATTTGTCCGGAACAAATCGAAACCGCCGTAGGCGGGCCCGAAGGGTGAGGTTCAGGACGAACCGAATAATCTTGGAAAGCTGACGTGAGTAGTGATGTTGCGCTTGGTTTGTCACTATCACTGAATTTGAGTAGTTCGTTCTATTTGCTACAAGCCTTAGAACACTT
>NZ_CDBO01000059.1 GCF_000819885.1 Aeromonas fluvialis | reverse complement strand
GATTTAACGGCGCTTACAGATAGAGCGCCATGTCGGCGGCAGCCAACAGCTCATCCGCCGAAACCTGCTCCCGTTCCGGGATCAGGGTCGCAATGCCGATGCTGGCGCTGAATCGTGTATCCCCCACCTCCCCGATGCACAACTCATTGATCCCGAGGCGAATCATCTCTCCCATCCGCAAAGCGGACTCATTGTCGGTATTGCCGAGGACCACCGCAAATTCATCGCCCCCGAACCGGCTTGGCAGATCCGTTGGTCGCTGACAGCAGGCGCTGAGCAGCTGACCCACTTGCCGCAAGAGCTCATCACCCACCTGATGGCCGTAGTGATCGTTACACCCCTTGAAGTTATCCAGATCGAGCATGAGGAAGGAGATGGGAGTCCGCTCGCGCATGCTGCGGCACCACTCGTTTTGCAGAAAAGTGTTAAACAGGCGCCGGTTGGCCAAACCGGTCAACGGATCGTGCAGGGAAAGGTGGCTCACCTCCAGCTCCAGCAACTTGCGTTCCGTGATATTGAGATGGGTGATGGCATAAAAATCGCCACTGTCCCCCATCATCGGAGTAACACGCATCATAAACCAGCGCTGGATATCGGGACTGTGGCAGGCATACTCCAGAGAAAAGTGATCCTGCTCACCACACAATACCCGGCGGATCTCCGCTGCCGCCATCATCACCTGCGGCTCGGCGGCGTTGTCGCATGCACTCAGGTAATTGATCCCCAGCCAGTCATACCCTTTTGGCATGCCGTTTTGCTCGGCAAAGCGGTTCCAGGCGAGGTTGGTATAGTGGATCACGCCATCCCGATCAATCACCGCGATCTGCGCTTCTAGCGAGTTCAGCAAGGCTGCCAGATAATCTGGCCGTCCAGAGAAGTACAATGGTGAGCCCTGAAAGTCATCCGCCATGAGCATGCTCCTGAAAGAGAAATGGCAAGCCGTACATCGAGTAACCAATGAGCCAATCGTAGAGAAGTAACCCCCATCCACGACTTGGCTCAAGACCAGCCGCGACTTTGGCTGCTCGGCCGTCATGTGCTCTTCCGATTTTCGTTGCAGGGCAACCTGCGCTTCACCGACAAACAGAAAGCCCTGCTTCCCCTTGATTGACTCTGGGCCAATCAATGTTGTGGGTAGGCTGCGCCCGATTTGCTCTACCCTTTTATGCTGGCCGTCGTGCAGCAACGTAGCGTCCCGCTTGCAACGGGTCAGCCAACGATACGGGGCTAACGATCATGGTCACTGGCGCCCCCCCTGATGATGAAAGAGACTTGAAGCAGAGGGTGGTGGGTTAAGACCGTCAACACTTTTAGTGGTTAAACCCAGCCCCTAACGTGGCCCGCTGAACAGACTCGCACCCCGGATTGCTTCCTTCGAGAGCGCACGCTAAAACGGCCGTCGGCGACATTCTCCCTCAGGCTCATTCTGTTCTGCACCCTCCACCCTCTGTCTGTGAGTCTAGATCGACAGGAGGCACTATGGAACTGACTGCTCTGTTCAAGCGAGTTATCGGTCTCGATATTCATCAGGCCCAGATCACCGCTTGTGCTTTAATTGAGCAAACCGACGGCTCGGTGCATATCGAGCAGCATCAGTTTGGTGCGTTCAAGGCGGATCCCTGCGAACTGGCAAGTTGGGCTGCCTCGCTGCAACCCGATGAGGCTGTTTAGGCTGCGGTTCGACCTCGCGACACTGGTAAACCCCCGAAGCGGGGTGCTGTGGTCGCACTCTTACTTTGCTTGCAGTGCTGGCGGGGCCACTATCGAAACGCTCAAGGCGTATGTGGCCTCGCAGAACACACCCGATTAGCTCCCCTTTTATCACCGCCCGATTGGGCGAGGGTTTACGGGGCATCGGATAAAAACGGTGATCGGGTGCAACCTGTGCTGGGGCTCAGACCAGCTGGGACACCTTGATAATCTCGGCGATGCGACCCAGCATCAGCAGCGAGGTGCGATGCTCGGTAGCATCTGCGGCGGCGCAGGCATCCTCCAGAATGGTGATGGCATAGTCCCTGTCATGACCATCCCTCGCTGCCGCCTGAATGGCCCAGCTGGTGCTTACCCCGCACAGATAGAGGTGATCGATGTGATTGGCCCGCAGCGCAGGCTCCAGCGCAGTCCCGTAAAAGGGGCTGACCCTGGGCTTGGCCAGCACCAGATCACCGGGCTGGACGTCGAGGTCGGGGTGAAAGTCGGTGCCCGGGTCGCTAAGCGACAGCGCCCCGAACTGGTGGGCCCGACCAAACATGGGGGATCCCTTGGGCTGCAGCTGATAGCCGCCATCGAAGCCTACCTTGATCAGCACCACCAGCCAGCCGTGGGTTCGGGCATGGGCCAGCGCCTGATTGGCATGCGCGATGGCATCCTGCTCCAGCACATGGGCTGCGGAGGCAGCGATACGCCCGTCGGGATGGGCAATATCGTTGATAAAATCGATCACCAGCAGTGCCTTGTTCATCACCTTTGCTCCTTCGCGAATTCAGCCCGTGCTATCTGGTTTCTACCTGTCAAACCAGCCCCAGTGCATAGCGCAGCGCCATCTCCTTGAGCGGGCCCGCCTTGTCTGCCAGATTGAGGGCCAGATTACGGGCCAGTTTGAGCGGCCCGATGTCGTTGCTGAACGCACCGTAAAAGAGATCCATCCCCGACTGCATCAGCAGGTTGTCGGGGCGACGACGACGCTCATAACGCCCGGCCAACGCCAGCTGATGCCAGTCGGCACCAGCGCTGTGCAGCAGATCAACCCAGCAGGCCACATCCTTGAAGCCAAGATTGACCCCCTGCCCCGCCAGCGGATTGATGGTGTGGGCGGCATCACCGAGCAGCACCACCCGACCGGCGTGATAGTCGTTGGCGTGGCGACGCACCAGCGGGAAGCTCCCCTTGCCGGTGACGGTAAAATCACCAAGACGAGCCGGAAAGTGGCGGCGCACCTCGGCGGCCAGCGCCTCGTTGCTCATGGCAGCCAGTGCCCGAATGCGGGCCGGGCTGTCATACCACACCAGGGAGCCGTGCTGGCCTGGCAGCGGCAAGAAAGCGCGCGGGCCGCTCGGGGTGAACTGCTGCCAGGTGATATCCTCCTGGGCAAATGCGGTATCGATATTGATCAGCATGCAGTGCTGGCGGTACTCGAAGCGCGACACGCCAATACCGGCCAATGTGCGGGTGTGGGATTCGGCGCCGTCGCAGGCTAGCACCCAGCGGGCGGTCAGCTCGCTGCCATCGTTGAGAGTCAGCACAGCTTCATCTGCACTCTGGCGCAGGCTCATCACAGCCGCCGGGGTGTGGGTCTGGATGTTGGGGAAATCTTCCATCCGCTTGAGCAGGGCGAGCTGCACCAACCGGTTTTCGATGATGTAGCCAAGCTGGGGCAGGCCGAGATCGGCCGCGTTGAAGCGGGTGGCAAAACCGTCCAGCTCCCAGGTTTCCAGCCGACGATAGGGGCACAGCCGCATCTGCTGAATAGGTTGCCAGGCGCCAGCCTGCTCGAGCAGTGCCACCGAGGCCTGACTGATGGCGGAGACCCGCAGATCCAGCGGCTGCTCTGGCGCGAATTGCTCCGGCAGTCGGGTTTCGATAACCCGTACCGAGAGCCCCTGGGCCGCCAACAGGCAGGCGGTAGCTGCGCCCACCATGCCGGCGCCGATGATGGCGATATCACACTGTTCCATAAATGTATTCCTGAAAGGGTGCGTCCGGCGACTGCGTCCGAACGTGAACCGGATGGCTGCATGATAGCGCAAGGGGGCGGGATAAACAGTGAAGGGAATGGTGAATTGCTGCGTCAAATCAAGGAGAAAGACGATTTTTCCCGCTCATGGCGCATCCGCTGGCAACGGGGCCGAACTGGATATTCGCTAGGCAGTCTCACGATTGCGGAGTAAAATGCCCGGTCCTTTGACCATGCCAAATTCAAAACCAGTCAAGAGTAGCAATGAGCAAGAAACTTCACATTAAAACCTGGGGCTGCCAGATGAACGAGTATGACTCGTCCAAGATGGCCGACCTGCTGGATGCCAGCAATGGCTACATCCTTACCGAGGAGCCGGAAGAGGCAGATGTGCTGCTGCTCAACACCTGCTCCATCCGCGAAAAGGCACAGGAGAAGGTGTTCCACCAGTTGGGCCGCTGGAAAAAGCTCAAGGCAAACAAGCCCGGTCTGGTGATCGGCGTGGGTGGTTGCGTAGCCTCCCAGGAGGGCGATGCCATTCGCAGCCGAGCCCCCTATGTGGATATCGTGTTCGGCCCACAGACCCTGCACCGCCTGCCGGTGATGATCAAGCAGGTTCAGGAGGGACGTGGCGCCCAGGTGGATGTCAGCTTCCCCGAGATCGAGAAGTTTGACCGCCTGCCCGAACCACGTGCCGAAGGGGCGACCGCCTTTGTCTCCATCATGGAAGGGTGCTCCAAATACTGTACTTACTGCGTGGTGCCCTACACCCGCGGTGAAGAGGTGAGCCGTCCGCTCGACGACGTGCTCTATGAAATCGCCCAGCTCGCCCAGCAGGGCGTGCGCGAAGTGAACCTGCTCGGTCAGAACGTCAACGCCTACCGTGGCCCGACCTTTGATGACGGCATCTGCACCTTCGCCGAGCTGCTGCGTCTGGTGGCCGCCATCGACGGTATCGATCGCATTCGCTACACCACCAGCCACCCCATCGAGTTCACCGACGACATCATCGAAGTCTACAAGGACACCCCGGAAGTGGTCAGCTTCCTGCACCTGCCGGTGCAAAGTGGCTCCGACCGCATCCTGACCATGATGAAGCGCCCGCACACCATCCTGGAGTACAAATCCAAGATCCGTCGTCTGCGTGCCGCCCGTCCAGACATCACCATCAGTTCCGACTTCATCGTCGGCTTCCCGAACGAAACCGATGAGGATTTCGAGGCCACCATGCAGCTGATCGAGGATGTGGGTTTCGACATGAGCTTCAGCTTCATCTTCAGCCCGCGCCCCGGAACACCGGCCGCCGATATGCCCGATGATGTCGATATGGAGGTGAAAAAAGCCCGTCTGGCCCGTCTGCAACACGCCATCAACAACCATGTGATGCAGATTGGCCGCGCCATGCTGGGCACCACCCAGCGCATCCTGGTTGAGGGGCCCTCCAAACTCGATCCGATGCAACTGTGTGGCCGCACCGAGAACAACCGGGTGGTCAACTTTGAAGGTCCGCACACCCTGATCGGTGGCTTTGCCGATGTAGAGATCACCGAGGTGCGTCCCAACTCCCTGCGCGGCAAATTCATCCGCGGCGAGAGCGAGATGAAGCTGCGCATCGCCACCGCCCCGAGCGAGATCCTGGCCCGACGTCCCGACAATGTGCCGGACGAGCTGGGCGTGGCTGCTTTCACCCCCCATTAATCTCCCCCTCCCCATTCGCCAATCGGATGGGGAGCGCCTTGAGACGAGGATATTGTGAGCCGACACCTCTCGACCCTGAATCTGCATCTGGAGCCCGCCGATAACCAGCGCCTTGCCAGCCTGTGCGGCCCCTTCGATGACAACATCAAGCAGCTGGAGCGCCGCCTCGGCGTCGAGATCAGCTACCGTGACAGCCACTTCCAGCTGGTGGGCAAACCGGCCCAGCTGGATGTCGCCGCCGTCATCCTCAAGCACCTCTATGTGGACACCCAGCCCCTCAAGGGTGGCAAGGTGACCGACATCACTCCCGACATGGTGCATCTGGCCATTCAGGAGTCGCGGGTGCTGGAGCAGGATGAGGAACCGGCACCGAGCATCCCCTACGGCAAGGAGGTGACGGTCAAGACCAAGCGCGGTCTCATCAAGCCACGCAGCCCCAATCAGGCCCAGTACATCGCCAATATCGTGCGCCACGACATCTGCTTCGGCATAGGCCCCGCCGGTACCGGAAAGACCTATCTGGCTGTCGCAGCGGCGGTGGATGCCCTGGAGCGTCAGGAGATCCGCCGCATTCTGCTGACCCGCCCGGCGGTGGAAGCGGGCGAGAAACTGGGCTTCCTGCCCGGCGATCTCTCCCAGAAGGTGGACCCCTACCTGCGCCCGCTCTACGATGCCCTGTTCGAAATGCTGGGCTTTGAGCGGGTGGAGAAGCTGATGGAGCGCAACATCATCGAAGTCGCGCCGCTCGCCTATATGCGCGGCCGCACTCTCAACGATGCGTTCATCATTCTCGATGAAGCACAGAACACCACCACCGAACAGATGAAGATGTTCCTGACCCGCATCGGCTTCAACTCCAAGGCAGTGGTCACCGGCGACATCACTCAGGTAGACCTGCCGCGCAATGCCAAATCCGGCCTGCGCCACGCGCTGGAGGTGCTGCAAGGGGTCGATGGTCTGTCGTTCAACTTCTTCGAGTCCAAAGACGTGGTCCGCCATCCGGTGGTAGCCCGCATCGTGCAGGCTTACGAGGCGTTCGATGCCAAACAGGCGGCCGAAAAAGCAGCCCCCATTTTAGGGAAAGAGAGCATCGGCAAAGAGAGCACCAGCAAAGAGAGCGAGCAATGAGCGTGACCCTGGATCTGCAACTGGCCAGCGCCAGCACTGACGGCCTGCCCACCGAAGCCCAACTGCAAAGCTGGCTCGACGGCACCATTCTCGGCTTCCAGCAAGAGGCTGAAGTGACGGTGCGTATCGTCGACGAGGCGGAGAGCAACGAGCTCAACCTCACCTATCGCGGCAAGGACAAGCCCACCAACGTGCTCTCCTTCCCGTTCGAGGCACCGCCCGGTCTGGAGCTGCCGCTGCTCGGCGATCTGGTGATCTGCCGTCAGGTGGTGGAACGGGAAGCACAAGAGCAGGGCAAGCCCCTCATGGCCCACTGGGCCCACATGGTTGTGCATGGCAGTCTGCATCTGCTAGGTTATGACCATATCGAGGATGAGGAAGCCGAAGAGATGGAGCAGCTGGAACGCGATATCATGCAGGAACTCGGTTTTGCCGATCCTTATCTGAACGACGAAGAGTAAAATGCCGGACGGTCATCGACTTGAAACAGCAGATGGCCATCCTTATATAACCCGAACAATTTCAAGTGTGTTTAAGCGAGTAACCAAGAGAGAAAATGACCGACGATCACCCTAGTACCGGCTCGCCGAAGAAAACCTGGCTCGACAAACTCAGCCAACTCTTCCAGGGCGAGCCAAAAGACCGCAATGATTTGGTAGACGTGATAGCCGATGCCGAAGAGCGCGACCTCATCGATCAGGACACCAAGGACATGATCGAGGGGGTGCTGGAGATCGCCGATCTGCGCGTGCGCGATATCATGATCCCCCGCTCCCAGATGGTGACCATCGAGAAATCCCAACCGGTGAACGCGATCCTGCCGGTCATTATCGAGTCCGGTCACTCCCGCTTCCCGGTGATCAACGAAGACAAGGATCATGTGGAGGGCATACTGCTCGCCAAAGATCTGCTCCCCTTCGGGTTCGGCGGCCATCACGCCAGCGAGCCGCTGCAGCTCGAGAAAATCTTGCGCCCCACGGTGATCGTGCCAGAGAGCAAACGGGTCGATCGTCTGCTCAAGGAGTTCCGTGAAGAGCGCTACCACATGGCCATCGTGGTCGACGAGTTTGGTGGTGTCTCCGGTCTGGTGACCATCGAAGACATACTGGAACTGATCGTTGGCGAGATCGACGACGAGTTTGACGATATTGAGGATGAGCCGGACGAAATCCGCCGCCTCAGCAAGCGGGTCTTCTCCATCAGCGCCCTGACCGAGATCGAGGATTTCAACGACTTCTTCGGCACCCAGTTCAGCGATGAAGAGGTTGATACGGTGGGCGGTCTGGTGATGCATGCCTTCAGCCATCTGCCCAAAAAAGGCGAGGAGATCGAGCTGGATGGCTACCTGTTCAAGGTGATGCATGCCGACCGGCGTCGTCTGCAGCAGCTGCAGGTGAAGATCCCTGAGCATCACGCAGCGGCGCAATCCGAGCCGCAGTAAGCCAAAGCACTCGCTGCTTGAAACAACGCCCCGACCTCGGGGCGTTGTGCTCTCTGCCACCGGTATCGAGGCTCGCCGTTCCCCTTCTTACAGGTTAAGATACCGGCCATTCGACCCCGGTTGCCTACCAAGACGAGCACCATCGCCCGTGAAATCATCGCCCGTTACATCAAAAATCCTGTTGAGCCTCAGCGCACTGGCCTGTGGAGCCATCGCCGTGCTGGCCTTCTCCCCCTTCGGCTACTGGCCGCTGGTGATCCCCTCCCTGCTCGGCCTCTACGCCCTGCTGGACAAAGCCACACCAAAGCAGGCCGCCTGGCGCGGTTTTGGCTATGCCATGGGACTCTTTTTACCGGGCCTGTGGTGGATCCACGTCAGCATGACTGAATTTGGCGGCATCCCGCTGCCGATGGCCTTCGTGCTGCTGGCCGGGCTCTCCGCCTATCTGGCGCTCTACCCGACCCTCGCCTGCTGGGTTTTCGCCCGCTTCTTTGGTGGCCGGCACTGGAGCCGCTGGCTGCTTGCCTTCCCGGCCCTGTGGTTGGTCGCTGACTGGCTGCGCGGCTGGGTGATGACCGGCTTCCCCTGGCTCTGGTTTGGTTACAGCCAGATCGACGGGCCCCTCCGAGGCTTCGCCCCCATCCTCGGGGTACAGGGCATTACGCTCGCCCTGTTGTTCTGTGCCTCCGCCATCTGGCTAGTGTGGAAATCCCGCTCCCCGCTCTGGCTGGCGCTGCCCGCCCTGCTGGTTGCCGGAGCCCACGGTCTGATGCAGCTCAACTGGGTCACCCGTGGTGAGCCGGTCAAGGTGGCACTGGTGCAGGGCAATATCGCCCAGTCCCTCAAGTGGGATCCAGAGGCACTGGTACCGACAGTGCGGACCTATCAGGATCTCAGTCGCGAGAATCAGGATGCCGATATCATCGTCTGGCCTGAGTCAGCCATCCCGGCTATCGAGAAGGAGATGGGTCCCTATCTGGAGAATCTGGACAAGGCGATGAAGGTAAACAACACCGGTCTGCTGGCAGGGATCATTCACTATGATTTCGAGCAGCGACGCTTCTTCAATACCGTGCTCGGCATGGGGGTGCAGGATGCGGATGGCAAGGCCTCCTACTTCTACGGACACGCCAACCGCTACAACAAATACCACCTGCTGCCCATTGGCGAGTTCGTGCCGTTTGAAGATCTGCTGCGTCCCATCGCCCCCTTCTTCAACCTGCCAATGTCCTCCTTCAGCCGGGGCGATGAAGTACAGCCGAATCTGATCGCCAGGGGACTCAAGTTTGCCGCCGCCATCTGCTACGAGATCATCTTCCCTGAGGAGGTGCGCCGCAACGTCAATGCCGATACCGACTTCCTGCTGACCGTCTCCAACGACGCCTGGTTCGGCACCAGCATCGGCCCCTGGCAACACATGGAGATCGCCCGGATGCGCGCCCTCGAATTGGCTCGCCCGCTGCTGCGCGACACCAACACCGGCATCACCATCGTCACCGAGATCGATGGCAGCATCATCGGCCAGATCCCGCAGTTTGAAGCGGGTGTACTGCGCAGCGAGGTGCGTCCCGCCCACGGCGAAACCCCCTATATGCGCTTTGGCAGCTGGCCGCTCTACGGCCTGACAGCCCTGCTGCTGGGTCTGGCACTGGCGCTGCGCCCCAAGGCTCACCCCTGGGCCCGCGAGCACTGATCCCGCACAAATAAACACACCATAAAATATGAGGCGCCCTGTGGCGCCTCGTTGTTATCTTCTGTCCGACAAGCTAGAGGCTGGCCGCCTCCAGATGCTCTACCAGCAGCTGTACGCTGCGGTTGCCGCGCCACTCGTTGACGTCGAGCCTGTAGACCAGCCGCACCCGCTTGACCGAGGCATCGGGCCAACGCTTGAGATCGACGCCAAAGGCGATGGCATCCACCGCGTGACCAGAATCGGTTGTCAGCATCATCTTGAGGTGCTTATCCCCCACCAGCCGCTGCTGCACCAGCACGAATTCGCCGTCAAACAGCGGCTCGGGGAACGCCTGCCCCCAGGGGCCGGAGGCGCGAATCAGCTCCGCCAGTTCGAGGTTGAGCTCGTCCGGCAAGAGCTCGCCATCGGTGAGCAGCACCCCGGTCAAGAGCTCCGGCGTCACCAGCTCGCTGATCACCGCCTCAAAGGCCCGGCTGAAGGCCTCGATATTGGCCTTCGGCAGGGTCAGCCCCGCCGCCATGGCGTGGCCACCAAACTTGCCCATCAGGCCCGGATGGCGGGTGTCGAGCAACTCGAGGGCATCGCGCAGGTGTACCCCGGGAATGGAGCGACCCGAGCCCTTGAGCTCGGTGTCGCTGCTCTCGGCAAAGGCAATCACGGGTCTGTAGTACTTCTCCTTCACCTTGGAGGCCACCAGCCCCACTACCCCCTGATGCCACTCGTCCCGGTGCAGCACGATCCCCGACGGCACCTCGCCATCGCGAAACCGGATCTGCTCCAGGGTGGCGAGGGCCTCCTGTTGCATCCCCTGCTCGATCTCCTTGCGCTCCTGATTGAGGCTGTCCATCTCGGCCGCAAGCTGGCGCGCCAGATTGAGGTCATCGCTCAGCAGACAGGCGACCCCGAGGGACATGTCATCGAGCCGGCCCACCGCGTTGAGGCGAGGCCCCAGTGCAAAGCCGAGATCGGCGGCACACAGCCGGCGACCGTCGCGGCCCGATACGTCCACCAGCGCCTGGATGCCGGGACGGCAGCGACCGGCCCGGATCCGCTGCAGCCCCTGATGCACCAGGATGCGGTTGTTGCCATCCAGCGCCACCACGTCGGCCACGGTGCCGAGGGCCACCAGATCCAGATAATCCGCCACATTGGGGGCGCGAATGCCCTGGCGCTCGTACCAGCCCAATTGGCGCAGGTGAGTGTTGAGGGCCGCCATCAGATAGAAGGCCACCCCCACCCCGGCCAGGGACTTGGAGGGGAAGTCGCAACCATGCTGGTTGGGGTTCACTATCGCATCGGCATCAGGCAGCTCCTGGCCTGGCAAGTGGTGATCGGTAACCAGTACCCGCATCCCGGCCGCCTTGGCCGCCGCCACCCCGGCAATGCTGGAGATGCCGTTGTCCACCGTGATGAGGAACTCGGCGCCGCGGGCCACCGCCAACTCGACGATCTCCGGGGTGAGGCCATAGCCGAACTCGAAGCGGTTGGGCACCAGAAAATCGATGTGATGACCCCCCATGGCCCGCAGGGCCAACACGCACAGGGCCGAGCTGGTGGCGCCGTCGCAGTCGAAGTCGCCGACGATGAGGATGCGCTGCTGCGCCGTCAGGGCATCCGCCAGCAGGGGCACCGCCTGCTCCATGCCATAGAGGCGCTGGGGCGGCAACAGCTGGCTGGCGCTGCGTTCCAGCAGGGCGGGATCCTCTACGCCACGGCTGGCGAAGATTTGGCGAAGCAGCGGATGCAGGGTGGCAGGCAGATGGGAATCATCCACGCGCGGACGACGATGAATTTGCAGGGACATCAATATGATCCAGTCTCTTGAGCAGTTATTCTGGGCTCTGATAACCGCGCAGCAGGCCGCCATTTGGCAGGGCCCAGCGCGGTACACCTTGATCCCGAGCCACTGGCTCAGGCCGATATAGTGGGAGAGGATCTCACTACAGCGCGCCACTGGCAAATATTCACTGAATTGGGGCACCAGTTCTTCAATCCGTTATTCATGCGTTCAACCCTGAGGTACAACTCCCTTGGCACCAAAAAATCCGCGTTCCCCGATTGCCAAGGCGATGCAACCCCAGCAAGCTAGAGAGGACGACAGGAATAACGCAGCACCGCCTCCGTTTTCCTGATAAGAGTCAGCCCTTTGGCAAGGGCAACCAAGGCGCTATCTTGTTTAATTCCGGAGGAAATAATGAGTCTGATTCAAGAGTTCAAAGCGTTTGCCGCCCGTGGCAACGTGATCGACATGGCAGTGGGTATCATCATTGGTGCCGCCTTCGGCAAAATTGTCTCCTCTTTTGTCGGTGACGTGATCATGCCGCCCATCGGCCTGATCCTGGGCGGCGTGGACTTCAGCGACCTGGCGGTCACCCTGAAGGCCGCCGAGGGGACAGCACCCGCCGTGGTGATTGCCTACGGTAAATTCATCCAGACCATCATCGACTTTCTGATCATCTCCTTCGCCATCTTCATGGGGCTCAAGGCCATCAATACCCTCAAGAAGAAGCAGGAAGAAGCCGCAGCCCCGGCTGGTCCGACCAAGGATCAGGAGCTGCTGAGCGAGATCCGCGATCTGCTGAAATCCCAACAGGGGAAATAAGCGCCATCTCCTGTCGTGTAGAGATAAAAAAACCGCCTGCTGGCGGTTTTTTTGTTTTTGGGAGGACAGGCGCTCAGGCTCTGGGGTGGTGCTCACCGTGCAGCGCCTTGAGTCGCTCGTTGGCCACATGGGTGTAGATCTGGGTGGTGGAGAGATCCGTGTGGCCCAGCAGCATCTGCACCACCCGCAGGTCGGCGCCATGATTAAGCAGATGGGTGGCGAAGGCGTGGCGCAAGGTGTGAGGGGAGAGCTCGCCGCTGATCCCGGCCCGCAGTGCGTAGAGCTTGATGCGATGCCAGAAGGTCTGGCGGGTCATCATCTGGGCCCGTTTGGAGGGAAACACCACATCCGAGCTGGTGCCCCCCAGCAGCAGGGTACGGGCCTCGTGGTAGTAACGCTCCAGCCAGTGCATAGCCTCCTCGCCCATCGGCACCAACCGCTCCTTGTTGCCCTTGCCCACCACACGCACCAAACCCTGACGTAAACTGACATGCTCGGCGGTGAGCCCCACCAGCTCGGAAACCCGCAGCCCGGTAGCGTAGAGCAGCTCCAGCATCGCCTTGTCCCGCAGCTCCAGCGGGTCATCCACCAGCGGCGCACTCAGCAGAGCTTCCACTTCCGCTTCGCTTAAATCAGAGGGAAGTTTTTTCGGCAGCTTGGGCCCCTCCAGCAGCACGGTCGGATCGTCGCTGCGCAGCTTCTCGCGGTTGAGATACTGGTAAAAACGGCGCAGGGCCGACAGGAAGCGGGCGGTGCTGCTCGCCGCAAACTGGTGGTCAACCCGCCAGGCGAGGTAGTGCTGGATCTCGTCCATCCCTGCCAGCAGCAGCGAGCTCCCCTGCTCGTCGAGCCAGAAGGAAAACTTCTCCAGATCGCTGCGATAGGAGCTGACCGTGTTGTCAGACAATCCCCGCTCCAGCCAGAGGGCGTCGAGGAAGGGTTCGATCAGGGGATGGGAATCAGGCTTGCTCATGATGCGCCGCTGTCAGAGAAAAGATGGCCCATTGTAGCGCGCCGGCTCGCCTCCCGCGCAAGCCCGCTTGCCCGCCAGCCACTATCTGAGGGCAGTGAAGGGGTCCCGGCAATCTGCTAGACTGGCCCCTCCCCTTACGTTACCCATCGTGTTGCCAACATGGCGCAGCCCACACGAGCATGCGAGAACGCGCCAACAGCAAGCGAGAAAGCGCCAACAGAGAGAAGAGCGATGAAGATTGGTCTGTTTTACGGTTCCACCACCTGCTACACCGAGATGGCAGCCGAGAAGATCCGCGCCCTCATCGGCCCCGAGCTGGTGGATATTCACAATATCAAGGATGTCTCCCTGCGCCGGATGGAGGATTACGAGATCCTGATCCTCGGCATCTCCACCTGGGATTTTGGCGAACGGCAGGAGGACTGGGAGTCCCGCTGGGAAGATATCGCCGACCTCCACCTGGAGGGACGCATCGTGGCCCTGTTTGGCCTCGGCGATCAGCTCGGTTATGGCGAATGGTTCCAGGATGCCCTCGGCATGCTGCACGATCAGCTGGTGCCAAAAGGGGTCAAGCTGGTGGGCTACTGGCCCAACGAAGGGTACGAATTTGATGCCTCCAGGGCACTGATCGACGATGGCCGTCACTTCGTCGGTCTGGCGCTGGACGATGCCAATCAATATGACCAGACCGATCCGCGCATCGAACAGTGGGTCGAGCAGATCCTGAGCGAAATCCACACCCTGCTCTGATCCTTCCCACGTTTTGGCAACACGGTCCTGAGCGCCTGGTCCTGGCCTCCGGGCGCAGTTATCGCACCGATTTTATCAATCGGTATCATCACGTGACCCTATAGCGACTTTTTTGTGCTGGTCTGCAACAATGGACTCGACATCCCATAACAATCAGAGCTGGATGTCGGAAGCAAACGGACAGACCAGAAAAGGATATTCTATGACTCCATTCTCCCTGTTGGCCCCAACCATCGCCCGCGACGTGCTCGATCACGCGCTGGCGCTGGGTGCCGATTTCGCCGAGCTGTTTGTCGAGCGCAAGCGCCGCAGCCAGCTCAGCCTGCTCTCCAGCCAGATAGAGAACATCAGCGGTGGCCTCGATTTCGGCATCGGCGTGCGCCTCTGCTACGGCCTCAAGGTACTCTACGGCTACACCAATCTGGCCAGCCGCGACGAGCTCTTGCGCATCGTCACCCTGCTGGCGGCCAAGGACAGGCGTGACCCCATGGTGACCGCCACCGCCTTCGATTTCACCCGTCTCACCGACCGCCATCCGGTCGCCCGGCCCCTGTCGGCGGACAAGCTGCTGGAGCAGAAGATCGCCTACCTGCACGTCATGGATGCGGCGGCCCGCGCCGAGAGCGACAAGGTGAGCCAGTTCTCCGGTAATGTGCTCGGCTGGGAGCAAGAGGTAGAGATCTTCAACAGTGAAGGGATGCAGGTCAGTGATCGTCGCCACTACAACCGCATCATGGCCCAGACCATCGCACTGGAAGGGAGTGAGCAGAGCGTGGGCTACGAGGCCCCCGGTGCCCTGATGGGCTGGGAGCATGCCGATCGCATAGATCCGCGGGAGCTGGCTCTCACCGCCACTCGGCAGGCGCTGGTGAAGCTGGGGGCAGCCCCCTGCCCGAGTGGCACCTTGCCGGTCATCATGGAAAGCGGCTTTGGCGGCGTCATCTTCCACGAGGCCTGCGGCCATCTGCTGGAGACCACCTCGGTCGCCAAGAAGGCCTCAGTATTCCACGACAAGATGGGCCAGCTCATCGCCAATCCGGCGGTCAGCGCCGTGGACGAGGGCTTGCAGAGCAACGCCTGGGGCTCCATCAACGTCGATGACGAAGGGATGGCGACCCAGCATACCCAGCTCATCAAGGACGGGGTACTGACCGGCTTTCTGGTGGACAGAATGGGCGCCCTCAAGACCGGTTATGCCCGCACCGGATCGGGGCGGCGCGAATCCTACAAGTACGCCCCCACCTCGCGCATGCGCAACACCTATATCGAGCCGGGCAACCACAGCCTCGACGAGATGCTGGCCACCGTCGAGCACGGCATCTACGCCAAGAAGATGGGGGGCGGCTCGGTACAGCCCGGCACCGGCGAGTTCAACTTCAACGTGCAGGAGGCCTACCTCATCGAGCATGGCAAGATCACCAAGCCGCTCAAGTCGGCCACCCTGATCGGCACCGGCCCGCAGGTGCTGAAAGAGATCTCCATGGTGGGTCGCAATCTGGCGCTGGCCGCCGGCATGTGCGGCTCGGTCTCGGGTTCGGTTCCCACTTCAGTCGGCCAACCGGCCCTCAAAGTGGACAACATTCTGGTAGGAGGGAACGCCTGATGAGCCAACTCGATATGAATCAACTGCTCGCCCGCCTGCTGGATAAAGTGGCCGATCTCGGTGCCGAGGCAGACATCATCGCCAATCAGGAGAGAGCCTTCTCCCTCAAGGCAGACAAGGGCGAGCTGGGGGAATACAAGGTCACCAGCAGCCAGCAACTCGGTATTCGCCTGATCAAGGATGGCCGGGTCGGCATCGCCTACTCGGAATCCCTCGATGAACCGGCGCTGGATGCCATGCTGCAAGATGCGCTCGATGCCAGCCGCTTTGCCAAGGTGGATGCTGATCAGCGCATCTCGGTGGCCAATAGCCGGATCACCACAGATTGTGCCGAGATCAACCAGCCCGATACCACGCCGGTTGAGGAGAAGATCGCCCTGGCCCTGCGCCTGGAATCGGACATGCTGGCCATGCCCGATGTGAGCGGCGCCCCCTACAACAGCTTCTTCGAAGGAGAGAGCCAGCTCTGGCTCGCCAACAGTCAGGGCTCCCTCTGCCAGCACGGCGAGTTCAGTGTCGGCTGCTACAGCTCGGCGCTGGTGGAACGGGATGGCCGCCAGTCGATCCACTCGCAGGGGCAGTATGGCCGCCGCTTCGACGAGCTGGATAGCCAGCGGCTCATCGAGCAGATCTACGCCATCGCTGATGGCCTGCTGCCCGGGACCGCGGTGCCGAGCGGTCGCTACAGCGTCATCTTCAGCACCAACTGCTTCGCCAGCCTGTTTGGCTGCTTTCAGGGTGTGCTGTCGGGCAAGTGGGCCCAGCAAGGGATCAACCCCTGGCGCAGCAAGGTCGGCCAAAGCGTGGCGTCACGCTGGCTCACTCTGGAGAGCCGGGTCACTATGCCGGGCGGCATGAACATCAAGGCATTTGATGGCGAAGGGGCGGCCACTTCGGATCTGTTGCTGATTGGCGAAGGGGAGCTGAAAACCCTGCTCCACAACAGCGCCACTGCCCGCCACTTTGGCGTCGCCAGCAACGGCTCAGCCGCCCGTGGTGCCCGCAGCGCCCTCGATGTGACCGCTCGCCATCTGGTGTTTGGCGCGGGCCCACATAGCGAAGCAGAGGTGCAGAGCGGCGACTATCTGGAGCTGGTGAAACTCGATGGCCTGCACTCGGGGGCCGATGCGGTGAGCGGCGACTTCTCCTTTGGCGCGTCAGGGTTCCTCTGTCGCGATGGAGTTCGCCTGCAGCCGGTGCGCGGCATCACGGTAGCAGGCAACTTCTACCGCCTGCTGGGTGAGCTGGAAGCGGTCGGCGACACCTTGCATCACAACGACGGCAAGGGCTTCTTCGCCCCGCTGATCCGTTTTGGTGGTCTCTGTGTCGCGGGTAAGTAAACGCCCCGACGAAACCTGCAAGTAAGAAAAAGGCGCCTGATGGCGCCTTTTGGCTCGTTATCTCGTCCGCATTGATGGCATGACTCAGGGCGAGAGCGGCTCGCGGTGATACTCGGCGCCGCCGCACTCAGGACAGGTATCGAGCTGCTCGGGATGCAGCACGGTATGGCGCCAGCCGCACTGATCGCACACCATGACCCCGAGCCCCACCCAGTCACCCGCCTCATAGACCCCCTTGTGCTCCAGCTCGTCGGCCAGTTCGCGCCACTCCACCTGGGCGCGGTCGGTCACATCCACCAGCCAGGACCAGGCGGTATCTTTGAGGGCCAGCATAAAGGCGGACTCCTCCACCTGCTCATCCTTGCGCCCCTCGTCATAGTTGCCCAGATCTCGTTTCACGTATTCGGCGATGAGCGCCAGCTCGTCCTGGGTCAGGTCACTGGCGGCCTCCAGATAGGCCTGTACCTTGGCGATCATCCGGTTGAGGCGCTCCCCCTGGAACTGTTCGGTCTCCTGCCACTGTTTTTGCAGCTCGGCAATGAAGGCTTCGTACCCTTTTTGACGTTTGTCCATGGCTGTTACTCCTCTACTAAACCCTGATCTGGCCCGGCTTAAGGCCCAAGGGACGCTGGCGGTTGTTGCCGCCGCAGGATATGGGTATTCTATTGCGATTTCCCAGCTGATTTATCTAATCATTTCACAGATCCGGATGTCACCCATGCAAGAGCAATACGTTCCCCAATCAATCGAACCAGCAGTGCAAAAGCACTGGGATGCCAAGAAAACCTTCAAGGCCGTGGAAAAGGTAGACAAGGAGAAGTTCTACTGCCTGTCCATGTTCCCCTATCCGTCTGGTCGACTACACATGGGGCACGTTCGTAACTACACCATAGGTGATGTGATCTCCCGTTATCAACGCCTTAATGGCAAGAACGTGCTGCAACCCATAGGTTGGGATGCATTCGGTCTGCCGGCCGAGAACGCCGCCGTCAAAAACAACACGGCACCGGCGCCCTGGACCTACGAAAACATCGAATACATGAAAAACCAGCTCAAGATGCTGGGTCTGGGTTATGACTGGGATCGCGAGCTGGCCACCTGCAAGCCGGACTACTACCGCTGGGAGCAGTGGTTCTTCACCAAGCTCTACGAGAAGGGACTGGTCTACAAGAAGACCTCCTCCGTCAACTGGTGCCCGAACGACATGACGGTGCTGGCCAACGAGCAGGTTGTCGACAACTGCTGCTGGCGCTGCGATACCCCGGTGGAGCAGAAAGAGATCCCCCAGTGGTTCATCAAGATCACCGACTACGCCGAAGAGCTGCTCAGCGACATCGACAATCTGGAAGGCTGGCCAGAGATGGTCAAGACCATGCAGCGCAACTGGATTGGCCGCTCCGAAGGGGTCAACATCAGCTTCAATATCGAGGGTCAGACTGATCATCTGGAGGTCTACACCACCCGTCCGGACACCTTCATGGGCGTTACCTATGTCGGTATCGCCGCCGGTCACCCGCTGGCGCTGCAAGCGGCCCAGAACAATCCTGAGCTGGCCGCCTTTATTGAAGAGTGCAAGAACACCAAGGTAGCCGAAGCGGAACTGGCCACCATGGAGAAGAAAGGCATGGCCACCGGCCTCTATGCCATTCATCCGCTGGATGGCCGCAAGGTGCCGGTCTGGGTCGCCAACTTCGTGCTGATGAACTACGGCACCGGCGCCGTGATGGCGGTTCCGGGGCACGATCAGCGTGACTTCGAATTCGCCACCAAATATGGCCTCGACATCAAGGCGGTGATCAAGCCGGTTGATGGCGACGTCGACGTGAGCGCAGCGGCTTACACCGAGAAGGGTGTGCTGTTCAACTCCGGCGAGTTCGACGGTCTCGACTTCCAGGGCGCTTTTGACGCCATCGCCAACAAGCTGGAAACCCTCGGCCACGGCAAGCGTACCGTCAACTTCCGTCTGCGCGACTGGGGCGTCTCCCGCCAGCGTTACTGGGGTGCCCCCATCCCGATGCTGACTCTGGCTGACGGCACTGTTGTCCCGACGCCGGAAGATCAACTGCCGGTACTGCTGCCGGAAGATGTGGTGATGGACGGTATCCAGAGCCCGATCAAGGCCGACGCAGAGTGGGCCAAGACCACTTACAACGGCCAGGAAGCGTTCCGGGAAACTGACACTTTTGACACCTTTATGGAGTCCTCCTGGTACTACGCCCGCTACTGCTCACCTGACTACGACAAGGGCATGCTGGATCCGGCTGCTGCCAACCACTGGCTGCCGGTGGATCAGTACATCGGCGGCATCGAGCACGCCTGTATGCACCTGCTCTACGCCCGCTTCTTCCACAAGCTGTTGCGTGACGCGGGTCTGGTCAACAGCGACGAGCCGTTCAAGCGCCTGCTCTGCCAGGGCATGGTGCTGGCTGACGCCTTCTACTACAAGGACGAGAAGGGCGGCAACGTCTGGGTCAGCCCGACCGACGTCAAGGTTGAGCGTGACGAGAAGGGTCGCATCACCAAGGCGGTGGACAACGAGGGCCGCGAAGTCATCCACTCCGGCATGACCAAGATGTCCAAGTCCAAGAACAACGGCATCGACCCGCAGCTGATGGTCGAGCGTTACGGCGCCGATACCGTCCGTCTGTTCATGATGTTCGCCTCTCCGGCCGAGATGACCCTGGAGTGGTCCGACTCCGGCGTAGAGGGTGCCCAGCGCTTCCTGCGCCGCCTGTGGCGTCTGACATTCGAGCACGTCTCTGCGGGTGCCGTTCCGGCACTGGATGTGGCAGCCCTCACCAGCGAACAGAAAGCCGTTCGCCGCGAGCTGCACAAGACCATCGCCAAGGTGAGCGATGACGTGGGTCGCCGTCAGACCTTCAACACCGCCATCGCCGCCATCATGGAGCTGATGAATAATCTGGCCAAGCTCGGCTCCGACGAGCAGGACCGCGCCCTGATGCAGGAAGCGCTGGAAGCCGTGGTGGTCATGCTCTACCCCATCACCCCGCACATCGGCTTCGAGCTGTGGAAGATGCTGGGCAAGGGCGACGACATCGATCACGCTGCCTGGCCAGTGGCCGACGAAGCGGCCATGGTCGAGACCGAGAAGCTGGTGGTAGTGCAGATCAACGGCAAGATGCGTGGCAAGCTGACCGTGCCGGCCGAGATCAGCCAGGCCGATGTCGAGAAGCTGGCGATGGCCGATGCCTCCGTACAGAAGTTCACCGACGGTCTGACCGTGCGCAAGGTGATCTATGTGCCGGGCAAACTGCTCAACATCGTTGCCAACTGATCGTTGCCAAGTGGTGACGGTATACGGATGATAACGGCGGGCCCTGCGCCCGCCGCTTTCCCTTCATGCAAAGAGGATTTTCTATGGGCACCATCTTCACCCGCTGGATGGCCATCGTGCTGGCTGGTCTGCTGCTGCAAGGCTGCGGCTTTCACATGCGCGGCAACGGCATTCCGAGCGAGCTGATGACCATGAAGGTCGTGGGCGACAACAAGAGCGACTTCTACCGGATGGTTACCACCCGTCTGAAGGCCTCTGGCGTGACCCTGGCCGACAAGGAGGGCATTCCGGTGCTCACTCTGGGCGGCGTAGGCAGCACCAGCCAGGTCGCCTCGGTCAACGCGCTGGGGACGGACACCGAATATGTGCTAGGTTTTGGTACCCAGTTCACCATCTCGGTACCGGGCAAGCCGACTCAGGTCTTCCCCATCGACTTCAACCGCAGCTTCCTCAACAAGCCGGATGCAGCGCTCGCCTCCTCCCGTGAGCAGGAGCAGCTCAACCGCGAAATGCAGGAGCAGGCGGCCAATCAGGTGATCCGGCAGTTGAGTCAGGTCAGCTTCTGATGCGGATTTACCCTGAGCAATTTGGTGACCACCTCAAAGCAGGGCTTCGGCCCTGCTATCTCGTTTTTGGTGACGAGCCCCTGCTGCGACTGGAGGCCATCGATGCCATCCGTCAGGTCGCCCGCAAGCAGGGTTTCGATGAGCGCCACACCTTCGTGGTGGAACAGGGTCTGGACTGGAATCAGGTCTACGATGCCAGTCAGGCCATGAGCCTCTTCTCCGCCCGTCAGATCATCGAGCTGGATCTGCCCGCCAAGGTAGACAGGGATCTGGCCGCCCGCATCAGCGAAATCGGCAAGCAGCTTCATCCCGACCTGCTGCTGGTGCTGAGCGGTGGTCGCCTAAACCAGACCCAGATGAAGGCAGCCTGGTTCGACAAGCTCTACCAGATTGGCACCTATGTGCCGGTCAACCACCCCGAGCCAAAGTTCTTCCCGCGCTGGATGAGCGCCCGCTTTGCGCGTTTCGGCCTCAAGGCGCTGCCAGATGCAGTCAACTTCATGTGCCACTCCTATGAGGGCAACCTGCTGGCCGCCAGTCAGGAGATCGAAAAGCTGACCCTGCTCTCGCCACCCCAGCCCATCAGCGTCACCTATCTGCAGGAGACCATCATCCGCCACGCCCACTTCACCCCGTTCCAGCTGGTCGATACCCTGCTGGAGGGCAAGGTGAACCGGGCCCAGCGGATCCTGGCCGCCCTGCGGGCCGAAGGTACCGAGCCGGGGATGCTGGCCTGGGTCCTCTGCCGCGAGCTGGAGCAGCTCACCGAGCTGTCGCTGGCGATGCGCAACGGCCAGCCGCTGGGTGAGCACTTCAGCCGCCTGCGCATCTGGCAGAGCCGCCAGCAGCTCATTCAGCAGGCGCTGACCCGACTGCCGTTTGCCAAGTTGCAGCGACTGTGGCAGCTGATGGCCCAGCTGGACGATGCCCAGCGCCGCTTCGATACCGAGCAGGCGTGGCTGATGTTGCAGACCATCGCCCTCGGCTTTCGTGATGGCACCCCGCTGCCGCTGGTGATGGAGAGCAGCCCGTGCTGAAGGCGCCTGTCGGTTTGCTTGGCGGCACCTTCGACCCCATCCATATCGGGCATCTGCGCCCGGCCATCGAGGCACGCGATGCCCTCGGGCTGGCCGAGATGCGGCTGATCCCGAACCATATCCCGCCCCACCGCGCCAATCCGTTCTGCTCGAGCGAGCAGCGCCTCGCCATGGTCAAACTGGCGGCGGCAGAGAATCACCACTTTGTGGTGGATGAGCGGGAGCTGCGACGAGACAAGCCCTCTTACACCATCGATACCCTGATCGAGCTGCGTCGTGAACTGCCCGATACGCCGCTCTGTTTTCTGATGGGAATGGACTCCCTGCTGAGCCTGCCAAGCTGGCACCGCTGGCAGGAGCTGCTCGACCATGCCCATCTGGTGGTGAGCGTGCGGCCGGGCTGGCAACCGGATTATACGGCCGGGGTGGCGCAGCTGCTGGCGCGCCATCACACCACAGATACCAACGCGCTGCATCAGCGTCTGGCCGGTCATATCTGGCTGGCGGACAACCAGCCCATCGAACTGTCAGCCACCCGACTGCGAGCCTTGCTGGATGAGGGGCAAGACACCCGCTACCTCTTGCCCGAGTCGGTTGCGCACTATATTGATCAACAGGGGCTCTACCGCGCCAACCGCCGCTAGCCCCTGTCGTAATCCCGCCCCACCCGATGGGAAACGGGAGTGACCATGATATAATCCGCCGCCCTGACGCAAACGCTGTGCGCCGGAATACAGGAGAGACTCATTGCAAGGCCAAGAACTGCATGCCTTTATCATCGACAAGATCGATGACATGAAAGGCCGCGACATCATCACCCTCGATGTTCGCGGCAAATCCAGCATCACTGACACCATGATCGTCTGCTCCGGCAACTCCAGTCGTCACGTCAGCGCCATTGCCCATCATCTGGCCAGCGAGGCCCGCCACGCGGGTCTGGATCTGCTGAGCGTGGAAGGACAACTGAGCGGCGAGTGGGTACTGGTAGATATGGGCTCGGTGATCGTGCACGTGATGCAGGATGAGTACCGTGACTTCTACCAACTGGAAAAACTGTGGAGCGGTGCCGCTCAGATGAACACGCAATAACGAGAGCAGCAACGTAGCAAGATGAAGATTCAGTTGATTGCGGTGGGCACCAAGATGCCAGCCTGGGTAGAGCATGGCTTCGAAGAGTATCGTCGCCGCTTCCCCAAAGACATGCCGTTTGAACTCGTCGAGATCGGCGCAGGCAAACGGGGCAAAAATGCCGACATTCCCCGCATCCTGCAGAAGGAGGGGGAAGCCATGCTGGCGGCTGCGGGGCGCTCGCGCATCGTCACCCTCGATATTCCGGGCAAACCCTGGACCACGGAGCAACTCGCCGTACAACTGGAAGCGTGGAAACTCGATGGCCGCGATGTGGCCCTGCTGGTGGGTGGGCCGGAAGGCCTGTCACCGGAGTGCAAGGCGGCCGCCGAGCAGAGCTGGTCGCTGTCGCCGCTCACCCTGCCCCACCCGCTGGTGCGGGTACTGGTGGCCGAGAGCCTCTATCGCGCCTGGAGCATAACGACCAATCACCCTTATCACAGAGAGTGAACCATGCCGTTCCTGCTGTTATTGCCCCCCAAAAATCCGAGGTAAAGGCATGCTGAAACAACGCATCGAGATGCGCGATCACAGTGCCGAGGGCAATCTGTTCTTCCGGCGCACCCTGGTAGCCTACATAGGTATCGTGGTACTGATGCTGGTGCTGTTGGGTAATCTCTACTACCTGCAGGTTGAGTCTTACGACGCCTACCAGACCCGTTCCAACTCCAACCGCATCCGGGTGGTGCCGGTGGCGCCACCACGGGGTCTCATCTACGACACCAACGGCGTGCTGCTGGCGGAGAACCGCCCGGTCTACAGTCTGGAAATCGTCCAGGAAGAGACCAGGGATCTTGAAAAAACCGCCGACCAGCTGATCGCTCTGCTGGGGCTGCCGGAAGGCACTAAAGAGAAGTTCCTGACCGAGGTGAAGCGCCAGCGTCGCTTCAAGCCGGTCCCCCTCTACGAGAAGCTGACCGAATATCAGGTGGCTCTCTTCTCGGTCAACCAGCATAACTATCCGGGCGCCAGTATCGAGGCCTACCTCAAGCGCTACTACCCGTTTGGCGATACCCTGACCCATGCGCTTGGCTACGTGGCCAAGATCAACACCCGCGACGTGGAGCGTCTCGAAAAAGATGACAAGCTCGCCAACTACGCGGCTACCAAGGATATTGGCAAGCAGGGGGTGGAGAAGTACTACGAGGACGAGCTGCACGGCGTGGCCGGCTATCAGGAGGTTGAGGTCAACAACCGCGGCCGGATTGTCCGCACCCTCAAGTTCCAGCCCCCCGTTCCAGGCAAGGATATCTATCTTAATATCGACGTCAGGATGCAGCTCAAGGCCCAGCAACTGCTGGCCGGTCAGCGCGGTGCCATCGTGATGATGGACCCGAGAACCGGTGCCATCCTGGCCCTGGAGTCAAGCCCCAGCTACGACCCCAACCTGTTCGTGACCGGTATCTCCAGCGCCAACTACTCGGCGCTGCTCAACGATCCGGCGCGGCCGCTGGTAAACCGCACCACTCAGGGCATTTATGCCCCTGCCTCCACCGTCAAGCCCATGATGTCCATCATGGGTCTCAACGAGGGGGCCATTACCCCGGGCTACCGCTATTTCGGCGGCCCGAGCTTCTCCATTCCCGGTACCACCAAGAAGTTCCGCGACTGGCGCCGCTGGGGACACGGCTGGCTCGATGTCTATCGCGCCATCGAGGTCTCGGCAGATACCTACTTCTACGATCTCGCCTATCGGGTCGGCATCGACAAGATCCACAGCTACATGACCAAGTTTGGCTTCGGTCAATACACCGGGGTCGACCTCTATGAAGAGACCAAGGGAGTCATGCCGTCCCGTGACTGGAAGATGGCCCGCTGGCGCCAGCCCTGGTATCAGGGCGACACCATCTCGGTCGGCATTGGTCAGGGCTACTGGAGCGCGACACCTCTCCAGCTGGCCAAGGCGATCAGCATCCTGACCCAGAACGGCCACGACGTGACCCCGCACCTGCTCAAGAGCACCGCTTCGCAGGCGGGCGTGGTCGATGCTCCGGTCAATCCCAACATCGCCCTCCAGCTCAAAAACGACAGCTTCTGGAAAGTGGCACAGGATGGCATGTGGCGCGTCAACCATGGCAGTGAGGGTAGTGGCCGCAATGCCTTTGCCAAGGCCCTCTACTCCTCGGGCGGCAAATCGGGCACGGCTCAGGTGGTTGGGCTGAAAGAGAATCAGGTCTACAACATCAAAACCGTCAAGGCGGAACATCGAGATAACGCCCTGTTCGTTGCCTATGCCCCCTTTGAGGCACCCAAAGCGGTCGTCGCACTGGTACTGGAGAACTCCATTGGCGGTGGCGGTGGCAAGGCAGCAGCCCCTGTCGCACGCCAGATGCTGGACGCCTATCTGCTGCCTCCTGATCCGCAACTGCCACCGGCACCGGAAAAGCCGTCCCAACCGAGTGAGGTCGCCCCCCATGAGTAATTCAGCCCGCCAGCAGAGTATCTGGTACAAGCTGCATATCGACCTGCCCCTGCTGCTGGGACTGCTGGCCGTTGTTGCCCTCTCCATGGTGGTGCTCTACTCAGCGTCAGGCCAGGATATGGACTCCATCGTGCGCCAGCTGGTGCGCGGCGGCCTCGCCTTTGCCCTGATGATCGGCCTGGCCCAGCTCCCCCCTTCCCTCTACGCCCGCTGGTCGGTGCCGCTGTTCGCCGTGGTGGTGCTGATGCTGATTGCGGTGGACGTATTCGGCCACATCGGCAAGGGGGCCCAGCGTTGGCTTGATCTGGGCTTTATGAAGTTTCAGCCCTCCGAGGTGATGAAGCTCTCCATGCCGATCATGGTGGCCGCCTGGCTCAGTCGCCACTCGCTGCCCCCCAAGTTCAGACATGTGATGATCGCCCTCATCATGGTATTGCTGCCCACCCTGTTGATCGCCGCCCAGCCCGATCTTGGCACCTCCATCCTGGTGGCCGCCTCCGGCTTCTTCGTGATCTTCCTGGCGGGGCTCAGCTGGTGGCTGATCGGTCTGGCGGTGCTGCTGCTGCTCGCCTTTATGCCGGTGCTCTGGTTCTTCCTGATGCACGACTACCAGCGCCAGCGGGTGCTGATGCTGCTCGATCCGGAGAAAGACCCGCTCGGCCGCGGCTATCACATCATTCAGTCGAAAATTGCCATCGGCTCCGGCGGCGTCTTTGGCAAAGGCTGGCTGCAAGGGACCCAATCCCAGCTGGAGTTCCTGCCCGAGCGTCACACCGACTTCATCTTCGCGGTATTCAGTGAGGAGTTCGGTCTGGTGGGGGTTGCCCTGCTGCTGGTGCTCTACCTCTACGTCATTAGCCGCTGCCTGTTTATCTCGATGCAGGCCCAGAACAGCTTCGAGCGATTGCTGGGTGGCGCCATCACCCTCACCTTCTTTGTCTATGTGTTCGTTAACATGGGCATGGTGAGCGGCATCCTACCCGTGGTGGGGGTGCCCCTGCCGCTGGTGAGCTATGGCGGTACCTCCATGGTGACCCTGATGGCCGGATTCGGTATCCTGATGTCCATCCAGACTCATAGAAGACTGCTCGCCTGATGAGACGGATCGGATTCTCTCTTGCTCTTTTCGCCTCGATGGCTACTGCCGCGGTGGCGCCGGATCGGTTAGCCCTGCTCGCCAAACAGCAGCAGGTGCCACTGGCGGAGTTGCAGGCGGCAGTGGCCCGTGCCCAGTTGCGCCAGGAGGTGCTCGACACCATCAGTAAGCCGTGGGAGGCCAAACCCTGGCATCGCTACCGGCCGCTGTTCGTTACCCCGGATCGCATCCGTGACGGGCAGCAGTTCTGGCAGCAACATGCCGAGACGCTGGCTCGCGCCGAGCAGACCTATCGGGTGCCCGCCTCGCTCATCGTCGCCATCATAGGGGTAGAGACCTTCTACGGTCGCCAGATGGGCCGCCATCCGGTGCTCGATAGCCTCTACACCCTGGGGTTCCACTACCCCGAACGCAGCGACTTCTTTGCCAAGGAGTTTGCTCAGCTGGTGTTGCTGGCAAGGGAAGAGGGCTGGTCGCTGGAGCGCCTCAAGGGCTCCTATGCCGGCGCCATGGGGATAGGGCAGTTCATGCCCTCCAGCTACCGCCACTACGCGGTCGATTTTGACGGAGATGGCAAGCGGGACCTGTTTGCCAATCCGGTCGATGCCATCGGCAGCGTGGCTAACTATGTTGCCAGCCACCAGTGGCGCTGGGGGGAATCTGTGGTGGAACCGGCCCGGATCGGGCTGATGGCCGTTGAACCTCTGTTGAGATCTGAGCCCGAGCTCACACAACAGTGGTCAGAACTGGCGGCGGCAGGGATTGAGCTCGCCACGCCGCTGGCCC
Organism: Aeromonas fluvialis; assembly: GCF_000819885.1. Lineage (GTDB taxonomy): Bacteria > Pseudomonadota > Gammaproteobacteria > Enterobacterales > Aeromonadaceae > Aeromonas > Aeromonas fluvialis. Next base: position 91,325 of record NZ_CDBO01000059.1, on the reverse strand, counting down.
CACAGACGCCGGTCAAGTTACTGGCGTTTGCCCAAGCCGATGGACCGGAATACTGGGTCGCACGGCATAACTTTTACGTGATCACCCGTTACAATCGCAGCCCACTCTATGCGATGGCGGTGTATCAACTTAGCCAAGCCATTCAGGAAGCGTATGCATCTTCGTCACAAACTCCTCCCGCTCAGCCTGAGCTTGTTGCTGGCCGCCTGTAGCAGCCAGCCGGAACAGCGCCCCCCCGTCGAGCCGCCAGCACCGGTCAGCAAGCCGCCCGTTATCGAGATCCCGCAAGCCACCGGCGCTATTCCGCGTCCCGAGCCCCTGAGTGCCAGCGGCAACCGGGACTACTGGATCGGCAAACAGAAAAACGAGGTGTGGCGCGACATCAAACACTACAGCGAAGAGGGCTCCGCCAGCTGGCTGTCACCGGATCTGGATGGTCAGAAGACCGCCAACGGTGATGTGCTGGACAGCAAGTTGTTCAGCGCCGCCCACCGCAATCTGCCCATCCCGAGCTATGTGCGGGTCACCAATCTGGACAGCGGGCTGGAGACCATAGTGCGGGTCAACGATCGCGGCCCGTTCAACAGCCCACACCTGATCGACCTCTCCTATGCGGCGGCCAAGCAGCTGGAGATGGTCGATAGCGGCACAGCACGCGTTCGGCTGGAGCTGATCAACGACACCCCGGACCAGAGGGTGATCATGGAACCGATGAAGCCCATCGAGATGACCCCAACCACCCCGGCAGCAACGGCCTCCAGCTCCGTGGCGCAAGATGGCTTCCAGGGTGAACCGGCCGAGTTGGCGAGGGCGACCCCCGCCGCCGAACCGGCCCCCGTCAAGGCTCCTGCGGCCAAACCAGCCAAAGCGGCAGCGGCCAAGGCCGCCGCGCCCGCCAGCGGGGGTGATGGCAAGATGATCCAGGTACTGGCCAGCGGCTCCCGGGAGCGGGCCGAGGCGATGGGTAAGGTGATGAGCCAGCGTTACGGCGTGCCCTACCGGATTGAAGCCCACGGCGCCATTTTCCGGGTGCTGATTGGCCCGGTCGCCGCCGACCAGCAGGCAAGTGTGCTGGAAAAAGTACGTCAGGGCGGACTGGAGCAGGCCTTTATCGTCCCCTGATCGCCCCCTTTTGCCGCGGGTGTGACTAACCACTTACTCACTGTCGTCACGTCGTTTTATGGCGTGATGACAGGGAGTGATGGATAAAAAACCAGTTCTGATCGCCATGTCGGACTATAACCTGCGGACGCATCTGGTATAGTTATGCCCGCATTTTATCCCCATCTGGCTTGCAGGAATTTCAAGATGTCCAAATTTGCCCGTTCAGTTCTTCTGGCCTCGCTGATCAGCGTCACCGCTCAGGCCAATACGCCGGTGCCGACCCCCACGCCGAACGCCAGCCCCATGGTCGTCCCCGCCGCGCCGGAGATCTCCGCCAAGGCTCACATCCTGATCGACTATTACTCCGGTCAGGTGCTGGCCGAGCAGAACGCCGACGAACGTCTGCCTCCTGCCAGTCTGACCAAGATGATGACCTCCTACATCGTTGGCGACGAGCTGCACAAGGGGAACATCAAGAGCACCGACATGGTGACCATCAGTCAGAACGCCTGGTCCAAGAACTACTCCGACTCCTCCAAGATGTTCATCGAGGTGGGCAAGCAGGTCTCCGTCGACGATCTCAACAAGGGCATCATCATCCAGTCCGGCAACGATGCCTGCGTCGCCATGGCCGAACATCTTGCCGGCAGTACCGACTCCTTCGCCAGCCTGATGAATGCCTGGGCCGCCAAGCTCGGCATGAAGGATTCCCAGTTCAAGAACCCCCACGGTCTGGATGAAGAGGGCCACTACAGTACTGCCCGCGATATGGCCCGCCTGGGCCAGGCACTGATCCATGATCAGCCGGATGAGTACAAGATCTACTCCCAGAAATCCTTCGTCTTCAACGGTATCACCCAGCACAACCGCAACCGTCTGCTGTGGGATCAATCCCTGCAAGTGGATGGCATCAAGACCGGCCACGTCAGCCAGGTCGGCTATAACCTGGTCTCCTCGGCGACCAACAACGAAGGCATGCGTCTGATTGCCGTGGTGCTGGGCGCCAACAGCGAAGGCTCACGTGCCGCCGAGAGCAAGAAGCTGCTGACCTACGGTTTCCGCTTCTTCCAGAGCCTGACCCCGTACAAAGCCGGCACCGAACTGGTTACCCAGAAGATCTGGATGGGCGACAAGCCGGAAGTGAAACTGGGTGTCGACCAGGATGTCTCCGTGCTGGTCACCCGCGGTCAGGGCAACAACCTTAAGGCGGACTTCCAGCTCGACAGCGAGCTGAAAGCACCGTTGGCCAAGGGTCAACGGGTCGGTACCGTGTTCCTGAAACAGGGCGACAAAGAGATCAAGCAGGTGCCGCTGGTTGCCCTGGAAGAGGTGCAGGAAGGTGGCTTGATGAGCCGTCTGTGGGACTATCTGGTACTGCTGGTCACCAGCTGGTTCAAATAATCCACAGCACCATTCTCACCAAACAGCGGCGCCAACAGGCGCCGCTGCTGTCTGGGCCGTGCCAAAGCAGTGAATATCCCTGTAAACTGCAGGTTCCGCCTTACCCCGATTTGTGGTAAAAAGCAGCACTTCCATCCTTGTCTGACCGATCCTGGCCTTGATCCCGGTCTGGGCCGTGCCCATATATAGCTATGAGCCGTACCCAGATAGACTTGAAATGGCGGCCCCAAGGGCCATCGGCCACTAGCCATCCAAGATGAAGTCATCATGCTGATGACGAATAAGGTGAGTAAATGAATACCAAGTTTGATGAACTGCTGGAGTTTCCCTGCAAATTCCCGTTCAAGGTGCTCGGCGTTGCCGACCCGACCCTGCCGGAAATGGTGGTTGAAGTGCTGCAAAAACACGCCCCCGGCACCTATAGCCCAACCGTCCAGCCCAGCTCCAAGGGCAACTACCACTCGGTTCGCGTCACCGTGACTGCCCAGAGCAAAGAGCACATCGAAGCGATGTACCACGCCCTTGGCAAGATCGAGCTGGTGAAATACGTACTGTAATTTCTCTCTCGCCCCGTTCTGCGGGGCGACTGTTTTTGGCCACAGCACGCCGTGAGGACGCCATGTCATCCCAGATCCCCACCCGGTCCAGTCTGATAGTCAGGCAGCTGGGTCGCCGCCCCTACCAGCCGGTATGGGACGCCATGAAAGCCTTCACCGACAACCGCACCAGCGACACCCCGGACGAGTTCTGGGTGGTCGAGCACGATCCCGTCTACACCCAGGGCCAGGCGGGCAAGGCTGAACACCTGCTTAATCCGGGCAATATCCCGGTGGTGCAGAGCGATCGCGGTGGTCAGGTGACCTATCACGGTCCGGGCCAGCTGGTGCTCTACGTACTGGTGGATGTTCGCCGCTGCAAATTCTCGGTGCGCGAGCTGGTGACCGCGCTGGAGACAGCCATCATCAATACCTTGGCCAACAGCGATATTCAGGCCTATGCCAAGGCGGATGCCCCCGGGGTCTATGTGAAAAATGACCTTGGCATGGAGGCCAAACTGGCCTCGCTCGGGCTGCGCATCCGCAAGGGGTGCTCGTTCCACGGGCTGGCCCTCAACGTCAACATGGACATGACCCCCTTCCTGCACATCAACCCGTGCGGCTATGCGGGCATGGTCATGACCCAGACCTGCGCGTTGGGCGGCCCGCAGAGCGTGGCCGAGGCGCAAGCCATGCTGGTGGCCGAACTGGCCCGTCTGATTGGCTACCAAACGATCATCAATACCGAAGAAACCGCATGAGCAAGCCCATGCCGGGCGCCCATGAGGGCATGAAAATGGCCCAAACGGCTATCAACCAGACAATAACAAACACCGAGAGTGAATCATGAGCAAACCCGTTCGTATGGAGCCGGGCGTCAAGCTGCGCGATGGCGACAAGATGGCCCTGATCCCGGTGAAATTCATGCCGGATCCCAACGAGGAAGTGCTGCGCAAGCCGGACTGGATGCGGATCAAGCTACCGCCGTCGAGCCAGAAGATCGAGCACATCAAGAGTACGCTGCGCAAGAACAAGCTGCACTCAGTGTGTGAAGAGGCCTCCTGCCCCAACCTGGCCGAGTGCTTCAACCACGGCACCGCCACCTTCATGATCATGGGCGCCATCTGCACCCGCCGCTGCCCCTTCTGCGATGTGGCCCACGGCCGCCCACTGGCCCTCGATCCGGAAGAGCCGAAGAAGCTGGCGCTGACCATCAAGGAGATGAACCTCAAGTATGTGGTGATCACCTCGGTGGATCGCGACGACCTGCGTGACGGCGGTGCCCAGCACTTCGCCGACTGCATCCGCGAGATCCGCGAGCACAGCCCGCAGACCCGCATCGAAATCCTGACCCCGGACTTCCGTGGCCGGATGGAGCAGGCGCTTGAGGTGTTCCGCGAAACGCCGCCGGATGTGTTCAACCACAACCTGGAAACCGCGCCGCGCATGTACCGTGTTGCCCGCCCCGGTGCCGACTACAAGTGGTCCCTTGAACTGCTGCGCCGGATCAAGGAGATGCACCCCCATGTACCGACCAAATCCGGTGTCATGATGGGCCTTGGCGAGACCAATGAAGAGATCGTTCAGGTACTCAAGGATCTGCGTGAGCACGGGGTCAACATGCTGACTCTGGGCCAGTATCTGCAACCGAGCCGCCACCACCTGCCGGTGAAGCGCTACGTGCCGCCAGCAGAGTTTGACGAGCTGAAAGAGATCGCCATGGAGCTGGGCTTTACCCACGCCGCCTGCGGCCCCTTCGTGCGCTCCTCCTACCATGCGGATCTGCAAGCCAAGGGCGAAGAGGTCAAATAACCTCGCACGACATAGTGGCCAAGTAACCGCCACCCTCGCAATAAAAAAGAGCGCCTATTGGCGCTCTTTTTGTTGGGATCCCTGACCGTTGTTGCATGATGCTCTCAGTTGCCGTGGTCGAAGATCCCCTGCCGATGCCAGCGTTGCAACTGAGCAAGCACCCGGGTCTCCCGCGCCGTCCACTGGGGACAGGGCCCGGCCAGCTGGGTCTTGTTGGTCTGCAGCGCCTCGTCGAGGGCAAACCAGCCGGGCACGAAGCCAAGGCGGATCTCGTAAGGCTGCGGCTGCGGGGGCACCAGCTGATCGCCAATCCGGCACAAGTAGTAGAGCGAGCGGATGCAGTAGGCATCAAACCCCGGCTCGCGGGCGGCGCGGTATTCCCGGGTCTCGCCAAGCAGGGCCCCTGCTTCAAGCAGCTCGGCACCGCACTCCTCCTTCAGCTCGCGGGCCAGCGCCACATGGTGGTTTTCCCCCGCTTCAACGCCGCCCCCAGGAAACATCAGATCGCCGTTAACCCGGGAGTTGACCAGCAGCAACTCGTCGCCACGAGGCACCACGGCACGCACAGTGAGTCGCTCCAGAGTACGGCCATCGGTACGTACCTCGCCATGAACGAAAGAGAGAGCGAACGGATTGGGCCAGCTGCTGGCCGGGGAGAGCATCGTCATCACTGCCTCAGGGCCGGTAGTTGCCATGTTTGAGCTGCTCGACAATTTCGGCAGCCCGAACATCGTAACCATCCTGCTCTGTCTTGCTCAGGGTGTGGTAGATGCCAAAACGCTTGGCTGAAACCTCGGGGCTATCCTGAAACGATTCGCTCACCTTGCCCCACAGATAGGCCAGCCCGTATTGTTTCTGGCCCATATAGAGGGTGCTGAGGGAGGTGAACATGCGGCTGTTCACCTTATCCCCCTCCTGATAGAGGGAGAGGCCGTGCTGCAGAGTGGCAATGGCCTTTTCGGGGTCGCTCTTGGCGTAAATGCCACCGAGCGCCAGTTGCAGCTCGGGTTCATCCAGCGCCTTGGTGCCTTCCAGCGCCACAAACTGCTGGCGAGCCAGCTCGTTGGTGTTGTTGGTCCAGTGCCAGAGCAGCAGGTAGGGGTCTTGCGAATTGCGGGTCGCCGCATCGAGCTGGGCCAACTGATCCCCAGCGGCCAGCATGCCCTCTACCCGTGGGCTCTTCTGCTCACGGGCCTTCTTGTATTCAATGCTGGTGGAGCGCTCGGCACACTTGAGATAGCCCTCAAGGTTGCGCATCAGCTCGAACTTGCGCCGATCCGTCCCCTCCTCCTTGAGATAGAAGCGACTGCGGATCACATCGGTACGCTCGTAGCGGCACCAGCCATCGTCCACCAGATCCTGGCAGAGCTCGGTATGGTTGCTGCAGATATTGTGGATCCTATCGTCATTGCAGCCAGCCACGGCAAGGCCGACTGAAAGCATGATGAAGGTCTGTCGCAGAGGGAAATTGGCCATGGTTCACATCTTGTTGGTAACGCGAATTGGTAATAACTGGCGCCACTGTTGGCCACCTAACACCAACAAGCAAGTTACACACCCATTACAATGCGCGCAATATAAGGCCGCGACTGCAGAATACTATAACGAAATATAGACCCCTACACTGATCTGCATTCGATGAATTTCTATTTGCCCCAACAACGTGAAATAAAGGATCTGGTCAATGCCCCACGAACACTACTTGCAGGCGTGGCAAGAAAGCCAGGCGCTCGCCGAAGCCATGCAACCGCTGATCGGTCGCCTCTACCGCTAACAGGGGGTCGAGATCAACCTCTACGGCCGCCCGCTGCAAAACGCCTCCACCATTGATATCCTCAAGGCCCATCGGGTCGTCCGCCGCCACCAGGGCGTCCCCCTCCCGATCCAGCAAAGCTTCCCCCTGCTCCAGGCCATCGTGGCCCTGTAACCCACCGCCGCCGAGATAGCTCTTGGCAAACTGGCGGTGGGCTACTGGCAGGATCATCAGGATAAGGCGGGCATCGACGACTACCTGCGTGCCATCGTGGTGCGCGGTGGTCGCGACGGGGATCTGGAGAAACGCACCAGCCTGCTGCGCCGCGACTCGGTGCTCGGTTCCTTCAACGGCTCCATCGAGGTGGATGTCGAGCGCAGCGCCATCATCGCCAACGGCACCTTCATTCAGGTGATCTACGCCAATAGCCCGGCCGATATCGACTACACCGCCTACGGTATTCACGATGCGCAGATCGTCGACAACACCGGGGTCTGGCGCGATGAGGCGGGCCTCTCCGAGCACCTGAAGGCGCGCGGTGCCGGCAAGGTGCTGCTGACCGCCCCCGGCAAGGGGGAAATGAAGAGCGTGGTGTTCGGGGTCAACCACGAGGTGAGCTCGCCGGAAGATCACATCATCTCCGCCGCCTCCTGCACCACCAATACCATCACCCCGGTGCTCAAGGTGATGCAGGACAAATACGGCATCCGCCACGGCCATGTAGAAACGGTGCACGCCTATACCAACGACCAGAACCTGATCGACAACTATCACAAGGACAAGCGGCACGGTCGCAGCGCGGCCCTCAACATGGTGATGACCAGTACCGGCAACGCCATCCGGGTGCCGACCCCCAATGTGTCGCTGGCCATCATCAACCTGTCGCTGGAGCAGACCACCGATCGGGAGAGCCTCAACGCCTATCTGCAACAGATGGCGCTGAGCTCGGCCCTGCATCGCCAGATCGACTTCAGCGCCAGTACCGAGCTGGTCTCCTCCGACATGGTGGGTTCCCGTTATGCGGGCATCGTCGACTCCCGGGCGACCATCGCCAAGGGGGAGCACTGCGTGCTCTATGTATGGTATGACAACGAGTTCGGGTACAGTTGTCAGGGAGTAAGGGTGATGGAGCAGATGGCTGGCGTAGTCCGCCAGGATCTGCCTGCCCAAGCCCGGGTTCATGGCTCAATTTTCAAGGAGAGGCCGGATGTCGTTTCAACAGGGTGAGTTTCTACAAGCAATCAAGCAGATGCCACAAGAGGTGTACGAGCGGCTCAAAACCGCTGTCGAGCTGGGCAAGTGGCCCGATGGCAAGCAGCTCACCGACGAGCAGAAGGCCACTTCACTGCAAGCCGTGATGGCCTGGCAGGCGATGCACCTCGACAACCCCGAGCATATGAACATCGGCCGCGACGGCGAGATCGTAATGAAGAGCAAGAGCGAGCTCAAGCGCCAGTACCATGACGAGGAAGAGATAGTCCGGATCGAGATCAGCCACTGAGGGCGACTTCAAGCATCGGAGTACCGCGACGAAGAAGAGAGTGCAGGCCGACCTCTGCCACTGAGGCGGGCCGAACATCACCCATCGCGGCGACGAAACGAAAGGAAAGAGGGGAGCCATCATGGCTCCCCTCTTGTTTATCCGTCCCTCACCTGTTTTATCAGGGCGTCAGCTCCCCACGTAGCGACTGCTGCATCAGCTCGCGAATACGGTGGGAGGGCAAGCCCTGACTCAGCAGGAAATGCAGCTTGGTGAGCGCCGCCTCGGCGGTCATGTCGAATCCCGAGATGACCCCGGCACGCGACAGGGCGTTACCGGTGGCATATCCCCCCATATTGACCTTGCCGTGGAGGCACTGGCTCAGGTTGACGATGATGACACCGCGGGCCGAGGCTTCGGAGAGCAGCGCCAGCATGGCCGGGTTCTGCGGCGCATTGCCCACCCCGAACGAGAGCAGGATCAGCGCCTTCACCGGCTGTTGCAGGATATTGGCGATCACCTCGGCCGAGATGCCGGGGTAGAGGGTCACCACGCCGATGGGCTGGGGGGTGATGTCGTGCAGCACCAGCGGCCGATCGGAGGGCTCACCCAGCTCGCCCGCCTCCAGGGAGATGGCGATACCGGCGTTGAGCAGCGGCGGGTAGTTCGGCGAATCGAAGGCGTGGAAGCCGTCCGCATGCACCTTCTTGCTGCGGTTGCCGCGATAGAGCTGGTTGTTGAAAAACAGCGTCACTTCGTGGATCGGGTAGTTGGCCGCGATATAGAGGGCGTTGAGCAGATTCTGCTGACCGTCGGAGCGCAGCTCGGCGAGCGGGATCTGGGAGCCTGTGATAATGACCGGCTTGTGCAGCTCTTCCAGCATGAAAGAGAGCGCCGAAGCGGTGAACGACATGGTGTCGGTGCCGTGCAGAATGACGAAACCGTCGTATTTCTCGTAGTTGTCGCGAATATCCTCGGCGATGCGCTGCCAATCCGCCGGGGTCATGTCGGAGGAATCGATGAGGGGCGCATATTCATGGATATGGTAATCCGGCATCTCGGGGCGGTGGAATTCGGGCATCCGCGCCAAACAGTCTTCCATAAAGCCCGCCATCGGCACGTAGCCGTGATCGGAACGCTGCATCCCTATGGTGCCACCTGTGTAGGCAATGTAGATAGACTTCTTCACACCCTCTCCTCTTGATGAAGTGAACACCGCCGGAACATGAGCCATGTCGGGGTGAACCACAAAGTCAACACCCGCCAGCGCCTCTGCGTGCAGCGGAAACCGGCGGATTATAGAGACTGGTGCCCCAAATGACAGCCGTTCCCTCGCGGTTATGACGCATAAATCACAGAGAGAAAGGTAGTGTTAAACACCACAATAATGCACAGACAAGGCTATAAATCTGACAAATATGGATATAATCGGTGTTTTTTGCTATTATCCGCTCGATTTTTCATAAATCTCATCTGGATGCCTGAGCATGTCAGGCCCACACAAGCCCCATTTTTTCTGGGGCGGGGAGATGTTTCCCCTTCTTTGTTGGCGCATGAGCCACACTGTTTTCATCCCGGCTGAATCTGTAACTCTTTCGCTATGAAAGACACAGCCAATCAACATGGGAGTACCTAACATGGGAGTGCTTAATGTTACAACTTGATTCCTACGCAACGTTGGTCGCGGCTACGCTGGTATTGCTGCTTGGCCGGGTGCTGGTAACTCGGGTCGGGCTGCTGCGCACCTTCAACATCCCCAAACCGGTTGCCGGCGGCCTGGTGGTCGCCCTGATGCTGCTGTTGCTGCGCTCCACCCTGCAGATGGAGTTGCAATTCGACACCCGCCTGCAAACCCCGCTGATGCTGGCCTTCTTCGCCTCCATCGGTCTCTCCGCCGATCTGGGCAGCCTGAAACGCGGCGGCAAGGCGGTGCTCACCTTCCTGATGGTGGTCACCGGCCTGCTGCTGGTGCAAAACAGCCTGGGGGTCGGTCTGGCCACTCTGCTCGGTCTGGATCCCCACATGGGGCTGCTGGCCGGCTCCATCACCCTCTCCGGCGGCCATGGCACCGGAGCGGCCTGGAGTGCTACCTTCTCCGACAAGTACGGGGTGCAATCTGCCGCTGAACTCGCCATCGCCTGCGCCACCTTCGGTCTGGTGCTGGGAGGCCTGATCGGTGGGCCGGTGGCCCGCTATCTGGTGAAGAAGGTGCAGGTGCCGGGCGAAGAGCACAACCGGGATGACGCGCCGCAAGGTTTCGAAATGCCCGACATGGAGCGTCCCCTCACCCCATTCAGCGTGATCGAGACACTGGCGTTGATCGCCATCAGCCTGAAAGGGGGCGAGCTGCTCTCCGCCTACCTCAAGGGGGGCGCCTTCGAGCTGCCAATCTTTGTCTGCGTGCTGTTTGTCGGCGTGCTGCTGCGCAACCTGCTGACCCTGCTGAACTGGCATGAAGTGAGCGACCGCGAGGTCTCCCTGCTCGGCAACGTCAGCCTGTCGCTGTTTCTGGCGATGGCGCTGATGAGCCTGAAATTGTGGGATCTGGCCAGCCTGGCGCTGCCCATCTTCATCCTGCTGGCGGCCCAGACGGTGGCCATGGCGCTCTATGCCGTCTTTGTCACCTTCCGGGTCATGGGCAAAAATTACGACGCGGCCGTGCTGGCGGCGGGTCACTGCGGCTTTGGTCTGGGGGCCACCCCCACCGCCATTGCCAACATGCAGGCGGTCACCCTGCGCTTTGGCCCCTCTCACCTGGCGTTTCTGGTGGTGCCCATGGTGGGCGCCTTCTTCATCGATATCATCAACGCCATGGTGATCAAGCTGTTTATGGCGCTGCCCTTCCTGTAATTCCTTTCCCGTCAGACGTATATGATTAGAGCCCAACCTTTCGGTGGGCTCTTTGTTTTGGCGCGACTGTGCTTGAAGACATGACCTGGCACAGGGTTGTCACCACGCCAGATATGCTGTCACCTGGCCTATCGGCGTCAAGCACGGGCTCAACTTTCTCTGCTTCCTCAACCCGAGTTGCCACGACAGCGACAATAAAAAGCCCCGCGTTCATCGATCGCGGGGCCCGGTTGCAGCAGGTCTGCCTGATTACAGGATAAAGGTCGCCACCTGCTGGTTCAGGTCGGTAGCCCGTCCCTTGAGTCCGGCTGCCTGATCCAGATCGCGCATGGCTGCGGCGGTGATCTCGTCACTCACATCCTTGATGGCGGTGGTGTTCTGGGTGATCTCGCCAGTCACCTGGGTCTGCTCCTCGGCTGCGGTGGCGATCTGACCCGCCATATCGGAGATGAGGCTGACCGCCTGGGTGATCTCTTCGAGCGCGGCAGCGGCGGCATCGGCATCCTGCACGCTGTTGTCCGCCAGACCCTGACTGGTCTGCATCAGGCTCACCGCGCGGGCAGTGGTCTGCTGAAGGGTCTCGATGGTGGACTGGATCTGCTGGGTGGAGTCCTGGGTACGGCGCGACAGCACCCGCACCTCGTCCGCGACCACGGCAAAACCACGACCCTGCTCACCGGCACGGGCCGCTTCGATGGCCGCGTTCAGCGCCAGCAGGTTGGTCTGCTCGGCAATCCCCTGAATGGTGGAGAGGATACTGGTGATAGCCTGCGCGTGGCGGCTAAGCTCGCCAATCACCTCGGTCGCCTGCCCCACCTCTTCAGCCAGACCATTGATGGACTGGCGGGTCTTGTTGACCAGCATCTTGCCCTGTTCACTGCTCTGGGCTGATTGCTGGGCGGCGGCGGCGGTGTTCTCGGCGTTGCCGGCGATCTCCATGGTGGCACTCGCCATCTCGGTGACCGCCGTGGCGACCATGGTCACCTCCTGCTGCTGACGCTGCAGCTCGTCCACCGCGGCCTGGTTGGTCACCAGACTGCGCTCGGCATCGGCGTTCAGCTCGTTGGCCAGCTGGCGGATATTGCCGATCAGCTGATGCTGGCTGCCGACGAAACGGTTGAAGCTGTTGGCCAGTTGGCCCACCTCGTCGTTGGCGTCGATCTTGATGCGCTGGGTCAGATCGCCGTTACCATCGGCAATACGAGCCAGCGCCTGGGAGACCTTGGTGAGCGGGCCAAGCAGCATGCTGACCAGCCAGGAGATAGCGAGGATGCTACCTACCAGCACCAGCAGCGCCATCCCCAGCTGGGTCATCAGCAGGGAGGAAAGCGATGCTTCCAGCGCGGCCTTGTCCAGTACCAGCACCAGATCCCAGTCGGTATCCGGAATGTCGACCGCCCACAGAAGCTTGTCGCGACCTTCGCTGTCAAAGTAGGCCGGAACCAAATCCTTACTCGACTTGCTCTGCTCGATCAGCGCATTGGTCAGATCGTTGTCGATCTCGCTGGCCGGTTTCATCGCCTTGGCGGCATCCTTGTAGGCGATGATGGTGCCATCCTTGTGCATCATGATGGCGAAACCGTCGGCAGGCAGTTGCATCTTGGTCACGTCTTCCACCATTGCATTGATAGCGAGATCGCCGCCAACAACACCACCACTGACCGGGGTTGCAATGGTAAGAATGGTACCTTCACTCGCGACACCAAGGTAAGGCTTAGTGGTAATCATTGCTCCCTTGCTCATGGCTTCCTGATACCAAGGGCGGGATCTCGGGTCGTAATTGGAACGGTCGATCGCAGGATTGGAGTCATTCATCTTGCCGTTGCTCTCACCGAAATAGGTGAGCTGGAAACGGCCTGAGACTTGTGCCTGTTGCAAGGCATTGAGGGGGTCGGCACCGGCCTTGTTGCCGAGCGCCTGAATAACGTCACGACGGGCTGCGAGCCAGTCGCTGATACGCTCGGCCTGCTGATTGCCCAGCCGCTGCAACTGCTCCTGGCTACCTTGCAGCAACAGACTCTTTTGGCTGCTATAGCTCTGCCAGGAGAGCAACAAGATCACCAGCGAGAGGGCGATCACCACTGATAACAGTATCTTCTGCTTGAGTGACAGGTTTTTCATCATGTGTTCTTCTTATTGAGGTGAGGAGCGGGTTTTCCCTAAAAGTGCACAACACTACGTAGTCATTAGCGACCCAAATAGCCAAAACTGAACCCGAAAATGGGTCGGCGGGCGATATTTTCTACCGAGGTGGAGAAAAGTGCACCAGAAATCGACCGCATAAGCCGCACAGGCCAAGGCAACCCTGTTTATTCCTTCCGCAATTGGCTAGAATATCCCGTTTTTAAGTCACATCGACCCTGAGAGTTTTCACGATGTTCGAAGTTAATCCCGTATTAAATAAACTTAAGGAGCTGTCTGAGCGGACCGAGCTTCTTAGGGGGTACCTTTGACTATGACGCCAAGAAAGAGCGTCTAGAAGAGGTCAACGCCGAGCTGGAGCAGCCGGATGTCTGGAATGAACCCGAGCGCGCACAGGCGCTGGGCAAGGAGCGCGTGGCGCTGGAAAACGTGGTCGGCACCATCGACACCCTGACCCAGGGCGTGGATGACGTCGAGATGCTGGTGAGCCTGGCGGTGGAAGGGGAAGACGAAGAGACCTTCAACGAGGCCATCGTCGAATCCGAGCAGCTGGAAGCCAAGCTGGTAGATCTCGAGTTCCGCCGCATGTTCTCCGGCCAGCACGACGGCTCCGACTGCTATATCGATATCCAGTCCGGCTCCGGTGGTACCGAAGCACAGGATTGGGCCAACATGGTGCTGCGCATGTACCTGCGCTGGGGCGATGCCCACGGCTACAAGCCCGAGCTGATTGAATGCTCCGAAGGCGACGTGGCCGGTATCAAATCCGCCACCATCAAGTTCACCGGCGAATATGCGTTTGGCTGGCTGCGCACCGAAACCGGCGTACACCGTCTGGTGCGCAAGTCCCCGTTCGATTCTGGTGGCCGCCGTCACACCTCGTTCTGCTCCGTGTTCGTCTACCCCGAGATCGACGACGATATCGATATCGAGATCAACCCGGCGGATCTGCGGATCGACGTCTATCGCGCCTCCGGTGCCGGTGGTCAGCACGTTAACCGAACCGAATCTGCGGTGCGTATTACCCACGTGCCGACCGGTGTCGTGGTACAGTGCCAGAACGACCGTTCCCAGCACAAAAACAAAGACCAGTGTATGAAGCAGCTGAAAGCCAAGCTCTACGAGCTGGAAATTCAGAAGCAGAACGCTGAGAAACAAGCCCTGGAAGAGACCAAGTCCGATATCGGTTGGGGCAGCCAGATCCGTTCCTATGTGCTGGATGACTCCCGTATCAAGGATCTGCGTACCGGCGTCGAAACCCGTAATACCCAATCGGTGCTCGACGGTGACTTGGACAAGTTTATCGAAGCCAGCCTGAAATCAGGTCTGTAAACAAGCAGGAATCACCATGTCTGAACAAACCATCACTCCGGAAGTCGACCATTCACTCGAACTCAACAACGAGATGACCGAGCGTCGTTCCAAGCTGGCCGCCCTGCGCGCCCAGGGTAATCCTTTCCCCAACGACTTCCGTCGCGACAGCCTCTCCGGCGATCTGCACGCCGCGTTTGACGACAAGAGCGCCGAGGAGCTGACGAGCCTGGGTAAACGGGTGAAGATTGCCGGTCGCATCATGACCCGCCGGATCATGGGTAAGGCTTCTTTCGCCACCCTGCAGGACATGGCTGGCAAGATCCAGGTCTACGTCACCCGTGACGACCTGCCGGAAGGTTTCTACAACGAGCAGTTCAAGAAGTGGGATCTGGGCGACATCGTGGGTGTCGAAGGTACCCTGTTCAAGACCCAGACCGGTGAGCTCTCCGTTCACGTTTCCGATATCCGCCTGCTGACCAAGGCGCTGCGTCCGCTGCCCGAGAAGCACAAAGGCCTGACCGACCAGGAAGCTCGCTGCCGCCAGCGCTACCTGGATCTGATCGCCAACGACGAGTCCCGCAAGACCTTCGTGATCCGCACCAAAGTGGTTTCAGGCATCCGCAAGTTCTTCAACGACAAACAATTCATGGAAGTGGAAACCCCGATGATGCAAGTCATCCCGGGTGGCGCCTCTGCCCGTCCGTTCGTCACTCACCACAATGCGCTGGACATCGACATGTACCTGCGTATCGCCCCGGAGCTTTACCTGAAGCGTCTGGTGGTAGGTGGTTTCGAACGTGTCTACGAGATCAACCGCAACTTCCGTAACGAAGGTATCTCGGTGCGTCACAACCCCGAGTTCACCATGATCGAGTTCTACATGGCTTACGCCGACTATATCGATCTGATGGACCTGACCGAAGAGCTGCTGCGCACCCTGGCGCAGGACATTCTGGGCGATACCCGGATCCGTTATGCCAAAGAGGGCGAAGAGGGCCTGACCATCGATTTTGGTCAGCCATTCCAGCGTCTCACTATGGTGGACTCCATCCTGAAGTACGCCGAAGGCGTCACTCTGGAAGATCTGGCTACGCTGGAGAGCGCCAAGGCTGTTGCCAAGCGCCTGCACATCGAGCTGATGAAGGGCTGGGAGCTGGGCCATGTGATCACCGCGATCTTCGAAGAGACCGTAGAGCACATGCTGCTGCAACCGACCTTCATCACCGAGTACCCGGCTGCTGTTTCTCCGCTGGCCCGTCGCAACGACGTGAACCCGGACGTCACCGACCGCTTCGAATTCTTCATCGGTGGCCGCGAGCTGGCCAACGGCTTCTCCGAGCTGAACGATGCGGAAGATCAGGCCAAACGCTTCCAGGATCAGGTTGACCAGAAAGCCGCTGGCGACGACGAAGCCATGTTCTACGACGCCGACTTCGTGACCGCGCTGGAACACGGCCTGCCGCCGACTGCCGGTCAGGGTATCGGTATCGACCGTCTGGTCATGCTGTTCACCAACAGCCACACCATCCGCGACGTGATCCTGTTCCCGGCGCTGCGCCCGCAGAAATAAGCTGTCACCGTCAGGCTTGTACTGACAGTCCGACACAAACAAAACGCCCCGCAACTGCGGGGCGTTTTTTATCCCATTTGCCGCACCACCCCTCCTAAATGCAATAATGGAATAAGGGCTATATTTTTATTCTTTGTTGTTAGCCAACACGCCCTTTAATCTGGCCAAAAATCAGACCATGGAAGACGCGTGTGATGCAATTGAAGGACTCCCCATTCAACCTCTCCCCCCTCTCTGACGAGCAGCAACGTCAGCTGGGTCAGGTACTCTCGACCCTCAATACCCAGCAACTGGCCTGGGTGAGCGGATATCTCTACGGCCTCTCCCAGAGCGGTCACCAGAGCGTTGCCGCCAGCGCCGCCGTGGCTGCGCCCAGTGGCAGCCTGACCATTCTCTACGGCTCCCAGACCGGCAACGCCAAAGGTGTCGCCAGTACCATCAAGGCGCAAGCCGAGGCCCGTGGCCTACCCGCCACCCTCGCGTCGATGGCCGACTACAAGCCCAAGCAGCTGAAGAAAGAGAGCCACCTGCTGGTGGTAGTAAGCACTTACGGGGAGGGTGAACCGCCGGAGAGCGCCGTCGATCTGTTCGAGCAGCTTAAAAAAGGCAAGATTGGCAAGCTGGACGGGCTCAAGTTCGCGGTGCTGGGACTGGGTGACAGCTCCTACGAATTTTTCTGCCAGACCGGCAAAGATTTTGACAACTTCCTCGCCAAAGCAGGGGCCGAGCGCATTCATGAACTCGCCAGTCTCGATGTGGATTATCAGGATGCCGCCAAGGCGTGGAGCGAACAGGCACTCAACGCCATCACCGCCACCCTCTCCGCCGATGCGGCCAGCAGCAGCGTGGCAAGCGCGGTGCAGCAGGCGGTTGGCCACAGCCAGTACAGCAAGGAGAATCCCTTCCCTGCCCGCCTGTCGGTCAATCAGAAGATCACCGGCCGCGACTCCACCAAGGATATTCGCCATATCGAGATCAGCCTCGAGTCCTCTGGACTCGCCTATCAGCCGGGGGATGCCCTCGGTGTCTGGTTCGACAACGACGCCGCACTGGTTAATGAAGTGCTGGCCCTGACCGGCCTCTCCGGCGATGAAGCCACGGCTCACGCCACCTTGCGCGCCGCACTGACCAGTCACTTCGAACTGACCCGGCTGCACGGCGGCTTTATCACCGGACTCGCTGACATATCGGACAACGCGGCGCTGAAAGATCTGGCGGGCGACAAGGCCCAGATCAACGCCATGGTGGCCAGCGCCCAGGTGGTGGATGTACTGAAACGCTTCCCGACCATACTCACGGCCGAGCAGTTGATCAGCCTGTTGCGTCCCCTCACCCCGCGCCTCTACTCCATCGCCTCTGCCCAGAGCGAGGTGGAAGAGGAGGTACACCTGACCGTCGGGGTGGTGCGCTACCCACAGGAAGATGGCACAGTGCGCAGCGGCGCCGCCTCCTCCTATCTGACGGATCGGCTGGCTGAAGATGCCGAGGTGCGGGTATTCGTCGAGCACAACGACAACTTCCGCCTGCCCACCAATCCCGACACCCCCGTCATCATGGTGGGGCCAGGTACCGGCATCGCCCCGTTCCGCGCCTTTATGCAAGAGCGGGAAGCTCAGGGCGCGGAAGGCAAGAACTGGCTCTTCTTCGGCAATCCCCACTTTACCCAGGACTTCCTCTATCAAGTGGAGTGGCAGCGTTATGTGAAATCGGGGCTGCTGTCGAAGATCTCCCTGGCCTTCAGCCGGGATCAGGCCAACAAGATTTATGTGCAGGACCGCCTGCGCGAGGCAGGGCTTGAGCTCTACCAGTGGCTGGAAGCAGGCGCTCACTTCTATGTGTGTGGCGACGCCAACAAGATGGCCAAGGATGTGCAGGAAGCGCTGCTGGATGTGATTAGCGATCACGGCCACAAGAGCCGTGAGGAAGCAGAAGAGTATTTGAGCGAATTGCGTCGTGCCAAACGTTATCAAAGGGATGTCTATTGATGAGCAAACAACCTCTTTCTCACCCAAAAGCGGGACCGGTCGAAGGGCCGCTGGCCGACAACGAGCGCTTAAAGCGCGAGAGCAACTTTCTGCGCGGCACCATAGAGCAGGATCTGCAGGACCCGCTCACCGGCGGCTTCAACGGCGACAACTTCCAGCTGATCCGCTTTCACGGCATGTACCAGCAGGATGACCGCGACATCCGCCCCGAGCGCACCGCCCAGAAGCTGGAGCCGCTGCACAATGTCATGCTGCGCGCCCGCCTGCCGGGGGGGATCATCACCCCGGCCCAGTGGCAGATCATCGACCAGTTCGCCGAAGAGCACAGCCTCTATGGCAGCATCCGCCTGACCACCCGCCAGACCTTCCAGTTTCATGGGGTGTTGAAGCGCGACATCAAGCTGATGCACCAGACCCTCAACAGCACCGGCATCGACTCCATCGCCACCGCCGGCGACGTGAACCGCAACGTGCTCTGCACCAGCAACCCGGTGGAGTCCGAGCTGCATCAGGAGGCCTACGAGTGGGCCAAGCAGATCTCTGAACATCTGCTACCCAAGACCCGCGCCTACGTGGAGATCTGGCTGGATGGCGAGAAGCTGGGGGATGACGAGGAGCCGATCCTGGGCTCCAACTACCTGCCGCGCAAATTCAAGACTACCGTGGTGATCCCGCCTCACAACGACGTAGATATCCACGCCAACGATCTCAACTTCGTGGCCATTGCCGAGCACGGCAAGCTGGTAGGCTTCAACGTGCTGGTGGGCGGTGGGCTCGCCATGACCCACGGCGATACCAGCACCTACCCGCGCAAGGCGAGCGACTTTGGCTTTATTCCGCTCTCCCACGTGCTGGAGGTGGCGGCCGCCGTAGTCAGCACCCAGCGCGACTGGGGCAACCGGGTCAACCGCAAGAACGCCAAGACCAAGTACACCCTCGAGCGCGTCGGCGTCGAAGCCTTCAAGGCCGAGGTGGAGAGCCGCGCCGGTATCCCGTTCGGGCCTGTTCGCCCCTATGAGTTCACCAGCCGTGGCGATCGCTTCGGTTGGGTCGAGGGGATCGACGGCAAGCACCACCTCACCCTGTTTATCGAGAATGGCCGCCTGCTGGACTTCCCGGGCAAGCCGCTCAAAACCGGCATGCTGGAGATCGCCAAGGTGCATCAGGGGGATTTTCGCCTGACCGCCAACCAGAACCTGATCATCGCAGGGGTGCCTGTCAGTGAGAAAGCCCGCATCGAAGGACTGGCGCGCCAATACGGCCTGCTGGATGACGGTGTGAGCGAGCAGCGCAAGCAGTCCATGGCCTGTGTGGCACTACCTACCTGCCCGCTGGCGATGGCCGAGGCCGAACGTATGCTGCCGGCCTTCGTCACCGACATCGAAGGGTTGCTGGCCAAACACGCGCTGGCTAATGACGCCATCATCTTCCGGGTCACCGGCTGCCCCAACGGCTGTGGCCGCGCCATGCTGGCGGAGGTAGGACTGGTGGGCAAGGCGCCGGGTCGCTACAACCTCCATCTGGGGGGGAACCTGGAGGGCACCCGCATTCCACGCCTCTATCAGGAGAACATCACCGAGCCGCAGATCCTGGCCGAGCTGGATACCCTGATCGGTCGCTGGGCCAGCGAGCGCAACGGGGGCGAGTGCTTCGGCGATTTCGTCATTCGCACCGGCGTTATAGCCCCGGTCATCGACTCCGCGAGGGACTTCTATGCAGCCTGAACAGACTGATACCGAACTGCTGGCGCGCACCGCCGATGGTCGGCTCGACCTCGACGCCCTGCTCGCCTTAAGCCGGGAGGAGCAGGTCGAGGCGCTGGCCCCCCTCAACCGGGAGCTGGATACCATGAGCGCCCCCGAGCGGGTGCGTTGGGCACTGGCCAACCTGCCGGGGGAGCACGTGCTATCGTCGAGCTTCGGCATTCAGGCGGCGCTGATGCTCCATCTGGTCAGTCGCGAGCAGGCCGACGTGCCCGTGGTGCTCACCGATACCGGCTATCTCTTCCCCGAGACGTATCGCTTTATTGACGAGCTGACCGAGCGCCTCGGGCTTAACCTCAAGGTCTATCGGGCCGCACTAAGCCCGGCCTGGCAGGAGGCCCGCTTCGGCCTCTTGTGGGAGCAGGGGGTAGAGGGGATCTCCCGCTACAACCAGCTCAACAAGGTGGAGCCAATGGACCGCGCTCTGAACGAGCTCGGCGCCCGCACCTGGTTCTCGGGCCTGCGCCGGGAGCAATCAGGCAGCCGGGGCAAGCTGCCGGTGCTGGCCATCCAGCGCGGCCGCTTCAAGTTCCTGCCGGTGATCGACTGGAGCAACAAAGATGTCTTTTACTACTTCAAGGAGTTCGACCTCCCCTACCACCCGCTGTGGGAGCAGGGCTATCTCTCGGTGGGCGATGTCCACACCACCACCAAGTGGGAGCCGGGCATGAGCGAGGAGCAGACCCGCTTCTTCGGCCTCAAGCGCGAATGCGGCCTGCACGAGGAGAATGGCGAGAGCGACGGTTCAGGCATCTAATTCCATCTTGAAAAACCGACAGAACAACAAGGGCATCCGAAGATGCCCTTGTTGTTATTTGCCCATTGGCATTCGTCCGTCAGCGGCGCTGCCAGGTCTCGAAGCTATAAGGGTGCGGGTTCTTTTCATCGGCAGGGTGGCTCTCGCAATCAACGCGTTGCCACTGACCATCGTCAAAAGCGGGGAAACGGGTATCACCCTCCACCGCCAGATCGATGCGGGTCAGGTAGAGACAATCCGCGCTCGGCAACATCTCGGCATAGAGATGACCACCACCGATCACCATCAACTCCTCCACCGAGCTACCTGCCAACAGAGCCAGCGCCGCCTCGACGGAGCCCACCACCTCAATGCCCTCGGCCTGATAGTCGGGATTGCGGCTGATCACCAGATTGCGCCGTCCGGGCAGCGGTCGTCCGATGGATTCGAAGGTTTTGCGCCCCATCAATACCGGTTTACCGAGGGTGACACGCTTGAAGTGGGCCAAGTCAGCAGGCATATGCCAAGGCATCAGGTTATTCTTGCCGATCACCTGCTTTTTCGCGAGGGCAGCAATCATAGAAATCTTCACGGTATCAGTATCTCACTTCACCATTCATATAATGGGGCGGTTACGATACACGACCAGAGACGGAATAGCCAAACCGAAACTGAGGGCACCGACGATAAAGAGCGCCTTGAGGCCGTTCTCCACCGCACTCTGGATTAACTCCATGGTCACGCCATTGATGTTTAGCTCTACCACCGCAATCATGGTCTTGAAGGCATAGCTGCCCGGGATCATCGGAATAATCGAGGCAACGCTGAACACCGGACGCGGCGCCAGCAGACGGCGAGACCAGTAGACGCAGACAAAGCCGACCGTGGTCGCCGCAGCCAGCGTCGCCCACTCGATGGGCATACCATAGTGGATCAGCAGGGTCCGCAGACTGTGGGCCAATGCGCCGCCCATGGCGCAATACTTCAGCATCCGTGGCGGCACGTTGAACAGCATGGCAAAACCGACCGCCGGGATGGCCGACCAGAAAGCATCCTTGGCCAGTAGCCAGAGCAAGTCCATCATACTTTCCACCCCCAGATACCGGTCACCGACATGGCCAAAATGATGCCGATGGCTGCACTGATGGTCAGCAGGGTCGCTGTGCCCCAGCGGGCCAGCCCCATATTGAAGTAACCCTTCACCATATCGGAGACCGCATTGATCAGCGGAAAGCCCGGCACCAGCAGCAGTACACTGGCCGCCATGGCGAGATAGGGCTGGTCACCCCAGTTGAAGAAGGTGGCGCTGGAGGAGAGCAAGGTAGCGATAAAGCCGGTTGCGGCAAAGTTGATAAGGGGGCTGTGGTGATGGCGAGCCATCAGCTGGCGCACCCGCATCGCTACCGCAGCCGAGAAGCTGGTCACCAGAAAGATGGGCCAATCACCGCCAAACAGCAGGCTAAAGGCACCACAGGAGAGCCCGACCATGGGTACCACCAGCCAAGGGTGGTAGTGAAAAGGGATGATGGCATCGAGCCGCTGACGCACTTCACGAGCACCGATCAGATCTTTCTCCGCCATGATACAGATGCGCTGGATCTCGCACACCACCTGCATGTTGATAGCGTGCTCGCGCACCCGTCGGGTCGTGGTGACACAGCCACCCTGATAGAGACTGGTGAGCACGATGGCGCTCGACGAGATGGCCATTTCGACACTCTCCAGCCCCAGCGCCATCCCCAACCGTACAGTGGTCTGCTCGATGATCCGGCTCTCGGCCCCGAACTGGGCCAGCAGCTGACCCACCTTGGCAATAATACGGGTGATCTCTGTCTGCTGCTCCCGCGACAGGACCTCTCTTGGCGTGATACTTCTCATAATCCCTTCGAGTCGTAGCAATAAAAATTTCGGTCATATTAGCCTAACTTTTACTGTTATTCATCCACCCCTGCCATAACCAGGCCGATTAATTATTAGACAAAAAAAGAAGCGCGGATATTACAAATAAATTACCACAAACATTAAAAAACATAACAATCAGTTCGCCATCAATACCCCAGGGCGGGAGCACACTTTGTTAAATTTAATAACAAACACACAGATCGAACAGATATCGACCACTTATGGTTCTCTTTTGCATTAACGCAATTAGTCAGCAGTTTGATTTTTAAGCATTAACGTTGTCTGGGTTGTTCGATATTTATGCTTTCGAGAATTTTTAACAAAGTGAGCTCCCACCCTAATCAATACCCTTTATTTTGACTCGCTATCTTATGCGTAAATATCAGACAAAGGGTGTATTGCAGATTATTTGCGGCGTTTATAGTCCGCCAGGCAGATTATTTTGCCATCGCCATCGTTTTCAGGCAGAGGCTTTCCCTCTTCTCTCAGCTGGAGCATTTCGCTGCGCATCAAGTAAAAGGATTCCCGCATCATGTTGGCAATCCGGATACAACTATCGAGATTGTTTTTCGCCAGCCGGCGCTGACCATCGATCTTGAACTGCAATCCGAGCAGACGGCGCTGCAGATCAGGGCTCGCTTGGGCCATCAACTGATCGATCTGCTGTTGCAGGATCACATCCAGCATGGAGGGCTCTTTCGCGGCCAACTCCTTCAGTGTGTCAAAATCAGGCAACTCCATATGCCCTCCTCGGCGAATATTGCTGGCTCCACAATACAAAGCCACAGCCATATAAAACTTTATATACGACCGAGCAGCAAATAGCTCACCACATCTGTCTGATAGCGCACCGAAAAATATCTACCGCAATGAAAACCATCTATTGAAATAACATTAAAAACAAGCATTTGCTTTAAAAATAAAGGCAAAACAACACACTTAGACATTTTAGGCTGTTTTTTATTTTTTTTATTTCCAATAAAAGCCGTGATGGATTTATATCGTTTCATTCGACTCTTTATCATCCGCACGATGGCTAGTACCATCTTTCGGTGGTTTAACATATCTCACTGATTATGTTATTTTAATTGCCACTTTTATCGGACACTCAAGAGCAGACCATGAGCAAGGCAAAAATCGGTATCATCACTGTCAGCGATCGCGCCAGTGCGGGTATCTATGAAGATCTCTCCGGCAAGGCCATCATCGACACCCTGAACGCCTATCTGACCTCGGAATGGGAGCCCGTCTATCAGGTCATCCCGGATGAACAGGATCAGATTGAAGCGACCCTGATCCGCCTTGCTGATGAGGAGCAATGCTGTCTCATCGTCACCACTGGCGGCACCGGCCCGGCCAAGCGGGATGTGACACCGGAAGCGACCGAGGCGGTGTGTGATCGCATGATGCCGGGCTTTGGCGAGCTGATGCGGGCAGAATCCCTCAAGTTTGTGCCGACCGCTATTCTGTCGCGCCAGACGGCTGGCCTGCGCGACGATACCCTGATCGTCAATCTGCCGGGCAAGCCCAAGTCGATCCGCGAGTGTCTGGATGCGGTCTTCCCCGCCATCCCCTACTGCATCGATTTGATGGAAGGGCCCTATCTCGAGTGCGATGAGACCGTCATCAAGCCATTTCGACCGAAAAAATAGCTGACCCGACCATAACAAATAATGGCGAGCCGTGGCTCGCCATTATTTTTAATAACAGTGCTTCAGCGCTCGCTTATTTGCGACCAAATACTTTGACGCCCGCTTTGCTGCCTTCCGAATTGCCGTACACTTCCAGCCGTTTTACACAGACTCTGGAACCGAGAGATTTCCATTCGGTCTCTTTGTCAGCGCGCATATCCCGATCAAATTTGATGGTCTTGGTACGATTGCTGCCATATGTCACCACGATCCGATCCAGCGTCAAATCACGCTCTGCCTTCACCTTGATATATTTGGTCTGACGGCAGGCAACCATCGGAATGGTGGCGCCATGATCACCAATTCCCAGCAAGATGGTGCGGCCAAGGGTGAACTGATCATCACCGGCCTGACAAGCCGACGCCGCCACCAACAAGAGAGCGCCAAACAGAGCACGACCGGAACACGCTTTACGCCAGATAGAGTTCAGGGACATAACACCTCCAATAAAAAACGGAGCGTTATGATACGGGTCGAACCATAACAGGAACTGTATCCGGTCCGGGATGGCGCCAGTTCCTGCCTTATCGGAGGATCACAACCTCGGTAAACGCTATCCCCCTGAATACAAAAAGGGCCGCCAACTGGCAGCCCCAAGCCTCAAAAGAAGATCAACGCTCCATGATTTGGGTGACGTCATCTTTCTTGATCATCACCTCGCGCCCTTCGTGATCGTAATAGCGGTACATGCCGGTGCTCTCATCCAACTTGGGCTTGCTCTCCGTGGTGATCATCTTGCCATCCTTGGTGCTCATGATGTATTGGGAACTGCATGCCACCAGCCCCAAGGCGCACACCAGGATCATCATCAGTTTTTTCATTGCTGCCTCTTCTCCCTTCACCCTCACCACGAGGATGTTTCTTGAAGCCTAGTTCAACCCGAACACGCCGATAAAACAGATTGCCGGAACGGGATCCATGTCAAAAATCAGCTACTTACGACCACCAGGCTTGCCACTGCCCCCCGTTCCGCCCCCACAGCCGAGCGCCAGTCGATCTGCCGCCCCCCGGGCCTGTATCAGACCATAGCCATAGCTGTTATCCCGTCCCAACGCCCCCAGATCCTGAGCGCTGCTGCGCAGTGTCTGACGCAGTTGATCATTGCTGCACTCCAGCCGCTGCGACCAAGCCAGCGCAGCGACCCCGACCACATGAGGCGTCGCCATCGAGGTACCGCTGTAATAGGCGTAACCGGTCGGCACGGTCGAGAGCACCGCTACGCCGGGCGCGGCCAGCTCCACCTGATCGTTGCGCTGGGAGAAGGAAGCCAACTGCTTGTTGGCATCGATGGCGGCCACACTCACGACGCTGCTGTAAGAGGCGGGATAGGACTTGCTGGTATTACCCGCATTGCCCGCCGCCGCCACACTCAGCACGTTCTGGCCATAGGCCTGATTGAACGCCTGCTCTTCTGTCTTGCTGGGCACACTGCCCCCCAGGCTCATATTGATGACCATGCGGGTGAAACCGCGGTTGCTCATCCCCTGCTTGCAGGCATTGAGGGCCCCCACCAGATTGGAGCTATAAGCCCAACCATTGGCACCAAACACCTTGATGATATGCAGCGGAACGTTCTGAGCCGGCAATACGCCGACCACGCCCGTATCGTTTCCTCCTACTGCGGCGATGGTACCCGCCACGTGGGTGCCATGGCCGTTTTCGTCGCTGCTCCAGCTGCCCGTACCGACATTGTCACTGCCTTGCACCTGAGCACCATGGGGCAGATCCGGGTGAGTTCCGCTGTAGCCCGAGTCGATGATACACACCAGCACCTCTCCCGCCGCCGCGTCACTGAGCAGTGGCGCCTGCACCATGGAGATGCCATAGGGCAGGGTCTCGGCGCTGGCATAGCGTTTGGCATCCGGCTCTACCCACAGCACGTTGGGGTTGCGTGCCAGCGCTGCCGCTGCCGTCACAGGCAACCAGAGTGCGAGCGCATGTTGCTCGGGCAGTTGCAACGCCAGTTCGCCCCCCATCCCCTTGCTCTGGGCCAGCACCGCCGCCTCAGCCCCCGGCTTAAGCTGTACCAGATAGCGAGCCCTTTCGGCAGCCACCGCCCCCTGTGCCAGTACGCCTGCCACCAGCAGGCCAGTCCATATCCGTCTCATCAGTCACTCCTTGCATCGACCTGATAGCCACCAGCAAAGTGTAGTGCCCCATTGGCGCAGGCCCGAGCGGATACAAAAAGGCCGGACATCTGTCCGGCCTCTTCTCTAAAGCGCAAGAGCGCAATCATGACTTGGCGGGCTGACGCTCACCGGTCACGGTCGGGTTCTTGGGATCGGAACTCCACTCGTACCAGCCGCCGTCGTAGACGCTGATCCGCTTCCAGTCCATCAGCCAGGCGTAGAAGAAGGCCTCGGAAGCGCGCCAGCCAGTACCGCAATAGAAGGCGGCCTGCTGGGTCGGCTCGATGTTCCACTCATCCCACATGGCGAGGATCTCGCCGGCCGGTTTCATGGTGCCGTCCGGGTTGTGGAAGTCGCTCATGCTGTTGGCATCCACTCCACCACGCCCCCACTTGGCCCCCGGGATATCGCCTTTCGGCTTGATGTAGCTGTAACCCGAGGTGTTGCCGACAAACTCGTCCCAGGTACGAACACTGACCAGGGCGCTATCGGGCTGTTTGAGCAGCTCCTTGGCCTGGGCCAGGGTGGTGAGGTACTCGGGATGCACAGGCATGGTGGCCCCGAACTCTTTCACCGGTGCAAAGGTGTTGGGCAGGCCAGTTTCAGTGCGCAGATGCTGGCCAAACCAGGCCTCCAGGCCGCCGTCCAGCAGCCGCACGTCTTCCACTCCGGCATACATCATCAGGTGGGCTGCCCGGGCCGCCGCCATGGTGTTGCGACCATAGAGGATGACGGTGGTATCGTGACGGATGCCATTTTCCAGCAGCAGCGTCTTGAGTGCCTCGTCAGAGACCTTGTTCCACAGCGGCTCCTCCTCCAGCCGGTTGGTGTCGATATACCCCGCCCCCGGAATGTGGCTGATGAGGTAGGCCTTGGGTGCCCCCCAATCCACTTCAAACAACTTCCACTCCCCTTTCGGCGCGGCAACCACCGGCTTGCCAGCCTGCAGATCGGCCAGCCACTGCGGATAGACCAGCTGTTGCCAGCGAACCAGATGCTCGCGCGGGACACTCTGCCAATCCTGTAGCTCGAACAGCTGCTTGATCCCCTGTTGGCGCAACAGGCGGGCTACTTCGGCCACCTCGCGCGGTGCACCGTAGAGAACGACCGGACGATCGGCTTTCAACCCCTTGGCGGCAAGCGCCTTTGGCCACTCTTCATCGCTGTATTTCCACTCGGCAGAGAGGTGCTCGGCGCCCGCCACATGGCCGCCCTGCTTCTCCCCTTCCATCGGCCACCCCTGATAGAAGTAGCTGGCGCGGGTATCCAGGATGACCGCCTGCTTGGCCTTGGCATCGGTCAGGGTGAGCGACGGCAATTCGGCGGCGAGGACGGGCCAGGCACACCAGAGCAGTAAGGTCGCCAGCGCGGCCTGCAGAGAGCGAAGATGTCGTTTCATGGTGATTTCTCGATTCATAGTGAACAAGGTTAAAAAATGGAGCGACCCAGGCGCTCGGCCAGCAGCTCCAGCGCCGCCGTGCCCGCCAGCGAGTTACCGGCTTTGTTGAGCTCGGGCGACCAGACACAGACGCAGAGCTCACCCGGGATCAGGGCGATGATACCGCCACCGACGCCCGATTTGCCCGGCATGCCGACCCGATAGGCAAAATCCCCCGCCTCGTCATAGAGGCCGCAGGTGGCGAGCAGGGCGTTGACCTGCTTGGTGGTGCGGGCGGGCAGCAGCGGCACGCTCTCGCCCAATGGCACCCCGCGGTTGGCCAGATAGATGAATGCCCGCGCCAGATCGACGCAGCTCATGCGAATGGCACAGGCATTGAAGTAGCTTTGCAGCACCTTGTCCACTTCGTTTTCGAAGTTGCCATAGGCCTTCATCAGATAGGCGATGGCGGCGTTGCGGGCAGAGTGCTGATATTCGGAGCGGGCCACCACCTGATCCGCCATGATGACCGGATTGCCGGAGAGGCGGCGCGCCAGCTCGAGGGTACGCTGACGCGGCGCAGTGAGGCGGGTCTCCAGCAGATCGCTCACCACCAGCGCTCCGGCATTGATAAAGGGGTTGCGGGGAATTCCCTGCTCGAACTCGAGCTGCACCAGCGAGTTGAAGGGCTGGCCGGAGGGCTCCTTGCCGACCCGGGCCCAGATCTCCTCCTCCTGATAGAGGGTGAGCGCCAGGGTCAGGCTCAGGGCCTTGGAGATACTCTGGATGGAGAAGGGTTCAAAAGCGTCACCGGCGGTGAACAGCTCCCCCTCGACGGTACAGACCGCGATACCGAGCCGATCGGCCGATACCTGGGCCAGCGCCGGAATATAGTCGGCCACCTTGCCCTGCCCGAGCAGCGGGCGCACCTCTTCAAGAATGCTGGCCAGTAATTCGGATGACAACACCATAAGCGATAAGCAATTCCATGACTAAAACGACTGCGGAGATCCCATCTCCGATGGCAAAAATCCCGCCTATGGCGGGATTTTTCCAGTGACCCTCAACAGGGCGCCAGTGCGGCGACCTGTTATCAGGCCGGCTCACCGTACCAGAGGTCGAACAGCTCGGTCACCACGACGGCTTCCAGTCCCTTGCCTTCCAGCCAGGATTTAACCGCCATGCGGTCTTCTTCGGTACATTTGCCCAGTTGCTGAGTGCAGAGCATCCCTTCCCAGGCCAGGTGGCCAGAACCGGCGAAGGCCAGTTTACGGGGTTCTACCACCTCATCGATCATCGCATCGACTACTGCATCGATGGTCTCTTCGGCAGTGCCGACCGGGAAGTTGAAACTGATGTCGAAACCCATTTCCTGGAATTCATCGACGCGCAGTTTCTTGCGCAGGCGGCGGCTACGATTGGCCATGATAGCTCCTCAAGTTAGTTGATACGCGAATTTACACGCCAGCTTAGCTGACACGCTTGAAAATCAGATCCCACACCCCGTGACCCAGACGATGACCACGTTGTTCAAATTTGGTCAGTGGACGCCAATCCGGACGGGGTACCCAGTTGCCGGTGGCAGAGGTGTTCTGGTAACCCTCGGCGGCGCTCATCACGTCCAGCATGTGCTCGGCGTAGTTTTCCCAGTCTGTGGCCATGTGGAACACGCCACCGACGGCCAGCTTCTGGCGAATGTCCTGGGCAAACGCCGGCTGGACGATGCGGCGCTTGTGGTGACGGCTCTTGTGCCAAGGATCCGGGAAAAACAGTTGCAGGCAGGCGAGCGAACCGTTGGGGATCATGTGCTCGAGCACCTCGACCGCATCGTGGCAAATGACCCGCAGGTTGGTGACACCCGCTTCTTGCGCGGTGCCAAGGCAAGCGCCCACACCCGGGGAGTGCACTTCGATACCGATGAAGTTCTTCTCGGGGGCATTCTTGGCCATCTCTACCAGAGAGGCGCCCATGCCAAAACCGATCTCCAGGACCACCGGGGCCTCGCGGCCAAACAGGGCAACCATATCGAGCGGCTGTGGCGCAAAATCGATACCCATGACCGGCCAGAGCTCTTCCAGGGCCTTCTCCTGCCCTTTGGTCAGGCGGCCTTCGCGACGGACAAAGCTGCGGATCTTGCGCATGAACTTGCCGTCTTCGTTAAATACATCTTGGGTCACAGGCATAATGGTCTCGTTATTTCATCAATCCGGGTAATACATCAGGTGTCCGACCCCGCTCGGAACCACTCGCGACTCGTCATTTCATCGACCCGCGAAAACAGGGGAGCGAATTATCCCAAGATAGGCCCAAGGCGCAAGTGTTTCGCACAACAAATATTCCGGCTGGCCGCTTGCCGAGCCCCTCACTGACATCACCACGCCGGACAACCACCGAATATAATCCGCAGTAGAGTCGATCCAGCCCTTTTTTGGCGATTTTTGTGACAATCATTGCCTCATTTCTGAAATCTGATACAAACGGATAACCTGGCGGTCGAATGGAGCGACCGCCCACATGCCGAGAGAATTGTCTATGCAGCCGTTTTTTGCCCAGCGCTTCGAGAAGGTCGAGCCTTCCTTTATCCGTGAAATCCTCAAAGTTGCCGCCAATCCGGAGATCATCTCCTTTGCCGGTGGCCTGCC
Organism: Aeromonas fluvialis; assembly: GCF_000819885.1. Lineage (GTDB taxonomy): Bacteria > Pseudomonadota > Gammaproteobacteria > Enterobacterales > Aeromonadaceae > Aeromonas > Aeromonas fluvialis. Next base: position 61,137 of record NZ_CDBO01000059.1, on the reverse strand, counting down.
CAATCCCCACCTGTTCCCGGTCAAGGCGATCGATCAGGCCTGTCAGGATGTGCTGCGTGAACAAGGGGCTGCCGCCCTGCAATATGCCGCCACCGAGGGCTTCGCCCCGCTGCGCCTGTATATTGCCGACCGCTATCTGGCCCGCCACGGCATGGAGGTCAATCCGGACAACATCCTCATCACCAGCGGCTCCCAGCAGGCGCTGGATTTGCTGGGTAAGGTGCTGATCGACGAAGGGCAGGATCTCATTATCGAGGAGCCAGGCTATCTTGGCGCCATTCAGGCCTTTTCCGTCTACCAGCCCAGCTTCAAGCCCATCACTCTGGGCGAAGAGGGGCTGGATCTGGCAGCGCTGGATGCGCTGCTGGCAAGCGGCTCCAATGCCAAGCTGCTCTACGGTGTACCCAACTTCCAGAACCCGAGCGGGGTCTCCTACAGCCGGGCCAACCGCGAGGCACTGGCGGAGCGACTGGTGCGCCACGAGCTGCTGATGGTGGAGGATGATCCCTACGGCGAGCTGCGCTTCGAGGGCGAACACCTGCCCCCTATCGCCAAGCTGGCGCCGAACAATACCGTGCTGCTTGGCTCCTTCTCCAAAACCGTGGTACCCGCCTTCCGCCTGGGCTGGATGCTGGTGCCCGACTGGCTGCGTAAGAAGGTGACCATCGCCAAGCAGGCCACCGATCTGCACAGCAACGCCTTCAGCCAGCAGGTGCTCCACCGCTTCCTGACCGACAACTCCCTCGACGCTCACTTGGAGAAGATCAAGGAGGTCTATGGCCGCCAACGTGCTGCCATGGAAGCTGCGCTGGCGCGTCACTGCCCGCCCGGCGTCAGCTACACCCGACCGGAAGGGGGCATGTTCCTCTGGCTGACCCTGCCTGACCATATCAGTGCCATGGCGCTGTTTGACGAGGCGATCAAGGATAAGGTGGCCTTCGTACCCGGCGCGCCCTTCTATGTCCGCCCCGAGATCAAAAACACCCTGCGTCTGAGTTTCTCTTGTGTCGATGAGGCCACCATCGAAGAGGGGATCCAGCGACTGACCCACGCCCTGCGGCGCATGCTCTGATCGGCAGCGCCACGGCAGCCATAAAAAAACCAGCGTTCTCTCGCTGGTTTTTTTAGCCTTAAGCGCAACCCATCAGCCAAACAGGGTCTTGCAAAACTGCGTCATCGGGATGGGGTGGCCATAGAGATACCCTTGTAGATAGTCAACGTGGCGCGCCTGCAGATAGTCCGCCTGCGACTGCTTCTCGACCCCCTCCGCGATCAGGATCAATTCAAGTCGCTTCGCCAGATCAATCACGTTTTCAACGATATGGCTGGAGAGTGCATCTGTGCCGATCATCTCTACAAAGCTCCGATCAATCTTGAGTGCATCGACCTGAAACTGTTGCAGATAGGCCAGGCTTGAGTGGCCGGTGCCAAAATCATCGATAGAGATCAACACGCCCAGTTTGCGCAATTCGGCAAACATCTGAGCGGTGGTCTCATCAGCCACCAGCAGTTCACGCTCTGTCAGCTCCAGCCCCAAATCAACGGGATTGTCCTTAAACGCGTCGAGAAACGCCTTGCAGTCAGCCAACAGGGCGGTATCCTGAAAGTGCTTGGCGCTGATATTGAAGCAAAAATGAAACTTTGCTGGCAACTTGCCGGCATAAGGGGAGAAGTGGTCGCGCACCCTGGCCATCAACAGGCTGGTCATGGGCACGATCAACCCGCTATCTTCCGCCAGCGGAATAAAGCGATCCGGCGAGATCATCCCCTGTTTGGGATGTTGCCAGCGCATCAGCACCTCACAGCCACGCCATTGCTCATCCTCACCGGAGACCACCGGCTGCAGGTAGGGGATAAATTCCTCCTCGATCAACGCGCGCTTGAGCTCCTCCGATGGTGAGCTGCTACGCCCCATCAGCCTGAAGGTGCCGAATCCAACCAGCAGCGCCAGCAACGGGGAGAGGATCAAGGTGTCTCTGGAGTAGCGCCATGCGTGGCTCAAGTAGTCATGCATCGTGACCCAGGTGACGACCTGATAAGGGAAATCGACCGAAGAGAGGGCAATATAGCCCTCTTCTGCGGGAGAGGGTGCTTCCCCGACCTGACCAGAGCCAAACAATGCCCTTTTCCCCACCACTAGGGCCATCGGGGAGTTCTTGCTGGAGATATCCAGGGTATTGCGCAGGTAGTAGCCATCCACGCCGATCAGCACACTCCCCTTGTCCGTTTCATGACGCAGCACAATCAACGGGCGATCCGGTGTGACCTCATTGCCCGACAATAGTCGCAGCCTGCCATCCACATAGTTGTCCGGATTGAAGGAGCCATCGTAGTCGCCATGGAGCGAGGTGCAGTAGATGCGACGACCAATCGTCAGATTGGCGGAGCGCACATCTGGCACGGTCAACACCTGAGCACGCAGCTGCAATGCTGCCTCGGAGCAGGGGTGACCAACCATCCTCTCCACATTGGTGGCGGCTTTCATGGCATGGTTCATGGTGCGATCAAACATCAGCTGGGCACGCTGCAAGCGTGATTCGACATCCTGCTCTATCTCGCTCACGGTCTGCCAAATGACCGCGACGCCCCCCAGCAGCAGCAAACCGCCGCCCACCAGCAACGCCATAGAAATCCGCTTGTATCTCTGGCGAAGTTTCAGATTACGAAATGGCATGGCAGCCTCTTTGATGCTCGGATGGGGGGGACAGCCCTGGTGGACACGCGCAAAGGGTCGCCATAATAGCGATTAAGCAACAAATGTCCACCCAACAAAAATCAATCAATTCAAACTATTGTTAAACAATATGTAGCAAAGAGGAGCTAGTGTTAACAGCCGTCAAATAAAAAAATACCCAGGGGCATCTCGCTTGTTGAAGCGGGGCTGCGCCATTAGAGTAGAGCAAACGGCAGCAGGAGCATGTAGCGATGAAGATTCTTATTACCGGAGGGACCGGTTTTATCGGCCGCAAGCTGGTTGCCCATCTCAAGGTAAACCACGAAGTGGTGGTATTGAGCCGCCAGGGCAGCCGCGCCTATACCCTGCTGGGTCACGATATCAAGGTGCTCGACAGTCTGGACAGGCTCGACGATCTCAACGATGTGGATGCGGTGATCAATCTGGCGGGGGAACCTATCGCCGCTGGACGCTGGAGCGAACAGCGCAAGCAGTTACTCTGCGACAGCCGCTGGCTGCTGACCGAACAGCTGGTGGATCTTATCGAGCTCTCCAGCACGCCCCCCAAGGTGCTGATCAACGCCTCCGCCATCGGTTGGTACGGCCGGCAGGGCAGTGAATCCCTCGATGAGCAGTGCACGACCCCCAGTAATGAGTATACCCACCAGCTCTGCCAGCAGTGGGAAACCCTGGCACTGGAAGCACAAAGCAGCCATACCCGGGTCTGCATCGTGCGGATCGGGCTGGTACTCGGCATGGAGGGTGGCGCCCTGCCCAAAATGCTCCCCCCCTATCGGCTCGGCCTCGGCGGCCCCATGGGGTCGGGCAGTCAGATAATGAGCTGGATCCATGTGCAGGATCTGGTGCGCGCCATCCTGTTCCTGCTGGATCACGAGGAGTGCAGCGGCATCTTCAACGGAACCGCCCCTCATCCGGTCAGCAACCGGGAGTTTAGCCAGACCCTGGCCGCCACCCTGCACCGCCCGCACCTCTTCTTCGTTCCCGCCCCCCTGTTGCGACTGGCCATGGGTGAAGCAGCAGACCTGCTGCTCACCGGCCAGAAGGTGCTACCCGCGAGGCTGCAACAGGCCGGTTTTCACTTCAGCTATCCCGAGCTCCCCTGCGCCCTCACCAATCTGTTGCGCGAACCCCGTTAACCGACACCTACTCGCAGATCCCGCTCGGCAATACTTCGAAGATCAAGCAGCCCGGCCAATGGCCGGGCTGCTTGTGACTGCGCGAAAACGCCTTGTGACATCGGCTCGCCCTGTCGGGATTACAACAACCCCTGACCCAGCCCCCGCAGCCGATCGCTCAGGGTGCCAGCCAGCAGCTGGCGCTGCATCCCCTGCCCCGCCAGCGTCACCAGCAGCGCCCCCAAGGTCGGCAGGCCGAGCCAGATGGCCCAGTGGAACTGCCACTGCCCCTCAAACCACCACCACTGCAGGCCAAAGGAGCAGAGCTCCACCACCATGGCGGCACAGAGCCCCGCCAGCGCGCCACTGGCCACCAGCTCCCAGCGCAGCATCTTTTTCAACAGGTCGCTGCTGGCGCCCAGGGTGCGCATCAGCAACAGCTCGCGTCGACGCTGGGCCATACTGGCCTGGGTCTGGGTCAGCAGCACCAGCAGCGCCGCCACCGTCACCAGCCCCAGCATCAGGGCCAGCGCCCGACTCACCTGCTCCGATACCTGAGTGAGCCGCGCAATCAGATCATCCACATCGATAAGACTCACCGTGGGGTGGCGGCGGATCAGCTCCACCTCGGCAGTGCGTCCCGCTTCGGGCAACCGGTAACTACCAAGCCAGGTGCGGGAGAAGGGAGCCAGCAGATCCTCGGAGAAGATCATGTAGAAGTTGGGGCGCATATTGTCCCACTTGATGCTGCGCAAACTGGTGACTCTGGCGCCGAAGCTGCGCCCCTCGATGGTAAAGGCGAGCATGTCCCCCAGCTTGATGTCGAGTCGCTTGGCCAACTCGCTATCCACCGACACCTCGCCCGGGCCAGCGAGCCATGTGCCGGCCACCAGCTTGTTGTCGATTGGCAAGGTTGCCGTGGTGGTGAAGTTAAGCTCCCGATCGACCCCTTCGCGGCCACTGCTGACCCCCTCGCCCACCGCCTCACCGGCGATATGGGTCAGCCTGCCGCGCACCATGGGGTAGAAGTCCGAGGTGACTGCGCCCGCCGCCGCCAGTTCGCTCAGGATCCCCTCGCGCTCGTTCTCGGCCACATTGACCAGAAACCGGTTGGGCGCATCGACGGGCAGGCGAGCCGAAAACTCATCCAGCAGATCGACCCGGGCCGCCCAGAGCAAGCCAAACAACATCAATGCCAGCGCAAAACCCGCCAGCTGGAACAGGCCGCTGCTGCGCTCGCGCGACAGATGGGCCAGCGCCAGCCGCAAGGCATGAGGCCCGTTCACTTTTGCTCCCAGCCGCAACATCAGGGCCGCCAGCAGGGCCAACAGCCCCATCAGCAAGCCCATGCCACCGACCAGGCCCAAAGCCAACCGCACATCGGCAGTGAACCCCCAGACCAGCGCAAACAGCCCGAGCAGGCCCACCGGCAGCGCCAGCCAAGGGGGAATACCCGCCTCCAGCTCACGGCGCAATACCCGCAGCGGCGGTACTTTCAGCAGCCGCAAGAAGGGGACAAAGGCGAGCAGCAGGGTGATAAAGAGCGCTACCGCCACCCCAAGGGCAAAGGGTCGCCAAGAGGGAGGCGGCAGATCCGGCGGCAGCAGGTCCCCCAGCAGTTGCAAGGTGATCCACTGCATGGCCGTGCCCGTCACCAACCCCAACAGTGCGCCGATCAGCGTCAACGACAGCAGCAGGGTTCCCATCAGTTGCCAGAGCGAGCGACGGGATGCCCCCAGCGTCTTGAGCAGCGCCACCATATTGGTCTGACGCTCGGCAAAGTGGCGTACCGCAATGCCCATCGCCAATGCTCCCAGCAATACGCCACTTAGCGAGGCAAGCCGGAAGAAACGCTCGGCATTGGCCAGCGAGCGGCCCACCCGGGATTCGCTGTCATCCGGTTTGATCCACTTCTGTCCGGCCTGCAATTGCGGCAGCAGCCACTGTTCGTAACGGGCCAGCGACTCTCGCGACCCCTTGAACAGATAGCGCCACTGCTGACGGCTGCCCGGCAACAGGGCGCCGGTCGCCTCGATATCGGCGCTATGGATCAGCGCACGCGGCGCCAGCAGGAAGGGGCTGAAGCCCTGATCCGGCTCCTCGCCAAGCAGACCGGCCACCTTGAGCACCGTATTGCCTACCTCCAGCTCATCCCCCGTTTTGGCCTTAAGCAGTTGCATCACCCGGGCGGAGAGCCAGATCTCACCGGGAGCCGGGGCGCGGGCAGGTTCCAGAGTGAGTTTGCCATAGAAGGGAAAACCATCGGGCACCGCCCGAATGGAGGCAAGCTGCAACGCATCACCGTGAAACAGCATGCTGTTGAAGCTGACGGTGGTCTGCACCGCCAAGCCATCCTGTTTTGCTCGGGCCAGCCAGCCATCCGGCAGGGCGGCCGCGGTGCGCAGCACCCGATCCGCACCGATAAAGTCGCGGCCCGATGCCTTGAGCCCGGCATCGAGCCGATCCGCTACCAGCGCCACACTCAAGACGCACGCCACGCTAAGCGCTAGCGCCAGCACAAACCAGCGCAGCTCACCACTGAAACCTTCCCGGCGAAGCAGCCGCCATCCCAATCGCCACTGCGTCATCCCTTGCATCTCCCGCCTGGCCCGCCACTCACCCCGTTACACCACACCATGTGCCACCTCGCGATCCAGCCTGCCCGCCGTCATGACCAGCTGGCGCTGGCAACGCTCAGCCAGCTGATGGTCATGGGTCACCACTACCAGGGTGGTGCCATGCTTGCGATTGAGTTCAAACAGCAGCGCGATCACCTTCTCGCCGGTCTTGCTGTCGAGGTTGCCGGTCGGCTCGTCCGCCAATAGCAGGCTGGGACGAGTCATAAAGGCGCGGGCGATAGCCACCCGCTGCTGCTCACCGCCAGAGAGCCGTGGCGGCAGATGGTGCAACCGCTCGCCAAGCCCGACCGCCGCCAGCAGCTCGCGGGCCCTGGGCTCGCAGTCGCGCTCGCCACGCAGTTCGGCGGGTAGCATCACATTCTCCAGCGCCGTCATGGTCGGGAGCAGCAGGAACGACTGGAACACAAAGCCGATCTGCTCGGCCCGCAACCGGGCCCGCCCCTCTTCATCCAGCTCGCCCAGGGACTTGCCGAGGATTTCGATATCCCCCTGACTAGGCAGATCGAGCCCGGCCAGCAGCCCCAACAGGGTGGACTTGCCGGAGCCGGAAGCGCCGACCAGGGCCACCGTCTCGCCGCTATTGACTTGCAGATCGATCCCTTCAAGGATGGTGAGGCTTTCCTGGCCGAGGCGAACCGACTTGCCGAGGCCCTTGACGACAACAATGGGGGTTGAACTCATGCTCTGTGTCCTTTATTTCAATCCCTTGATGGCAATCCATAGCGGGAGTTAAATTGATGGTGCGTATTCTGTTTGCCTTGTTCGTTAGCCTCGGCAGCCTGTTCTCGTCGGTTCAGGCCCAGACTCTGCTGGTGCTGGGTGACAGCCTGAGTGCCGGCTATCAGATGCCGATTGAGCAGAGCTGGCCCGCCCTGCTCAACCAAAAGTGGCACGAGGAGGGGGGCAAACACACCCTGCTCAATGCCAGCATCAGCGGTGAAACGACCCAAGGGGGGTTGGCCCGTCTGCCCGCCCTGCTGAAGGAGCACAAACCAGACTGGCTGCTGATCGAACTGGGAGGCAACGATGGCCTGCGCGGCTTCGCACCGACCATGACCCGCCAGAATCTGGCCAGCATGATCGCGCTCGCCAAAGCGCAGCAGGTGAACGTGGTGCTGACCCAGATCCAGCTGCCCCGCAACTACGGGGCCCGCTATCTGCGCCAGTTCGAACAGATCTTCCCCGAGTTGGCCCAGGCTAACGATCTGCCGCTGCTCCCCTTCTTCATGGATGATATTGCGCTGCGCCCTGAACTTATGATGAACGATGGTATTCACCCCACCCCGGCGGCCCAACCACAGATCCGCGACAAGGTCGCCGGTTTTATCGAGCCCCTGCTGGTGCCATAAGCAACATACCGCCCTGTTTACCGCAGCAGCAGACTGTTCATCAGTGCCCGCAGTTTGAGCGGTTTGACCGGCTTGCTGATGTAGCCATACCCCCGCTCGCGGATCTGCGCCTGCAGCTCACTCTTGCGATCGGCACTGATGATGATCCCTCCCAGCTCATCACCACACACCTGCTGCAGCGCAGCCAGCGCCGCCAGCCCGGTCTTGCCGTCATCGAGGTGATAGTCAGAGAGCACGAGCCGCGGCACGAACCCCTCGGCCAGCAGCGCCTCGGCTTCGGCCAGATCGACGGCGCAGCGCACCTCGCAGCCCCAACGGCCGAGCAGGGTGCTCATGGCGGTCAGAATATCCCGCTCGTTGTCGATGCAGAGCACGGCTACCCCCTCCAGCTGGCTGTCGCGCACCACCGGCGCCGCCAACTGATGGGCAGTGACCGGCCGGGTCGCCAGATTGAGGGTCACCGCAAAAACCGATCCCTTACCCGGCCAGCTCTGCAATGTGAGCTGGTGGCCGAGCACCTGCGAGATGCCGCGGGCGATGGCAAGCCCCAGACCCAGCCCCTGCTCCTTGGCGGTGCGGGAGTGATCGAGGCGGGAGAACTCGTCGAAGATCGCCTCCTGCTTGTCTTGCGGGATGCCGGGGCCGTTGTCCCACACCTCGATGCGGATCTTGCTCCCCAGCCTGCGGCAGCCGAGCAGCACCCGCCCCCCCGGGTTGTAGCGAAACGCATTGGTGAGGAAGTTCTGCAGCACCCGGCGAAGCAGCCGCACATCGCTGTGTACCGCGTGCTTGCTCTCCACCACCGAGAAGTGGATCCCCCCCGCCTGCGCCAGCACGCCAAACTCCGCCTTGAGGTTGTCGAGCAGATCGCGCAGGGCGAAGTCGAGCTTCTTGGCCTTGAACTTGCCCGCTTCGAGCCGCGAGATATCGAGCAGATCGGTGATGAGATCCTCGGTCGCCCCCAGCGCATCGTCGATATGGCGGGCGATGCGGGCCTGCTCGCCAGCCGTGGGCAACATCTCCAGCAGGGAGGAGGCAAACAGCTTGGCGGCATTAAGAGGCTGGGTCAGATCGTGGCTGACCGCCGCCAGAAAACGGCTCTTGGAGTGATTGGCCCGCTCCACCTGCTGGTTCACCAGCAGCAGCTGGCGGTTGAGTTCGGAGAGCTCACGGGTGCGCTCGGCCACCCGCGCCTCCAGATGTTCGTTCGCTTCGCGCAGCACCCGCTCGGCATCGCGAAACGGGGTGATGTCGGTAAAGGTCATGACGAAACCACCGGCGGGCATGGGATTGCCCTGCATCTCGATCACCCGCCCATCCGGGCGCTCCCGCGCCGAGATATGGGCGCTGCCCCGCTTCATAAAGGCGACACGCCGCGCCACATGATCCTCGATATCGCCGGGGCCACAGAGCCCCTGCTCGGCGTTATAGCGGATGATCTGCTCGATGGAGCGCCCCGCCTGGATAAGCCCCGGCGGATAGTGGAACAGCTCGATGTAACGGCGGTTCCAGGCCACCAGCCGAAGCTCTCTATCCACCACCGAGATCCCCTGGCCGATATGCTCGATCGCCCCCTGCAGCAGGCCGCGGTTGAAGCGAAACACGTCGGAGGCCTCATCGACGATGGTGGCGATCTCCTCGAGCTGCATGTTGCGCCCCTGCAGGGCAGAGGCAAGCACCAGCCGCGCCGACGAGGTGCCAAACACCCCCGCCAGCAGCCGCTCGGTGTGGGCAATCAGCTCGGCCGAGGCCTGCATCTGTGGCGCCAGGGTGCCGCCCCGCTCACCGGCAAAACGGCCAAAGGCGCGCTTGACCCGGCTTGAGCCGACAAAGCGGGCCGCCAGCATCTCCAACTCTTTCACCGAGACCCGCGCCTGATAGAGAGCGGCAGTATCCCGGCTCGGCTTGCCGACAAAGTTGGCCGCCTGCAGCCGCTCGCTCACCGCAGGGCGCGACAACAAGGAACCGGCCACATAGCCGAGCAGGTTGAAGAGCAGGCTCAGGAAGATACACCAGGCGCCGAGGCTCAGCTCACGAAACGCGGGCCAGTCCGGCGGGGCCAGCCGCTCGGCCAGCGGTGAACCGGCCAGCAAGCCACTCTCCACCAGCAGGGTGACGAACCAGAGGCTCATCCCGAGGGAAAGACCGAGATAGACCCCCTTGCGATTGCCGTGACGCCAGTAGAGGCCGAGCAGCAAAGCCGGCGCAAACTGGGCCACAGCGCCAAAGGATAGATAACCGATACGGGAGAGACTGGTGAGATCGCCGAGCCAGAGGTAGAGCCCCCAGGCCGCCAGCAAGATCAGCAGGATGGCGCCACGGCGCACCTGCAACAGCAGCCGAACCAGCCGCTCGTCACGCCCCTGCCGCCAGAAGCGGCGCAGCAGCACCGGCAGCACCAGATCGTTGCTCACCATGATTGCCAGCGCGATGGTGCAGACGATCACCATGCCGGTGGCCGCCGAGGTACCGCCGAGGAAGGCCAGCATCGCCATGCCATCGAACCCGAGGGCCATCGGCAGACTGATCACATAGGTGTCGGAGGCCATGTCAGCCCCCACCCACTGTTTGCCCGCCAGTGCCAGTGGCCAGATAAAGAGCCCCATCACGAACAGGTAGAGCGGGAAGATCCAGCGCGCCCAGTGCAAATCCTGCCCCTGGTTGTTCTCCACCACAGTCACATGAAACTGGCGCGGCAGGCAGATAACGGCGCACATTGCCAGCACCGTATAGATCGCCAGCTCCAGCAGGTTGCCGGGGCTCACTGCCACCACAGCGGCAAAGAAGTCGCGGGTCACCTGCTCGTGAACCGGCTCGGGTTTGCTCGCAATGAGCCAGAGGGCGAAGCCCCCCACCGCAATAAAGGCCAGCAGCTTCACTACAGACTCGAAGGCGATGGCCACCACCATGCCCCTGTGGTGCTCGGTGGCATCGAGATGGCGGGTGCCAAACAGGATGCTGAACAGCGCCAGCAGCAGGGTGACCCCGAGCGCCAGCTCGCTGGTATTGCCAGTCGGACTGATGCCACCGCTGTTGACCATCAGCAGATCCAGCCCGGTGACGATGGCTTTGAGCTGCAACACCAGATAGGGGAGGATCCCCATGATGGCAATGAGGGCGATCACCATGGCAAGCCGCTGGGATTTGCCGTAACGGGCGGCGATAAAGTCGGCAATGGAGGTGATGTGCTCGCGCTTGGCCACCAGAATGAGACGGGCCAGCAGCCGCCAGCCAAACAGAAAGACCAGCATGGGGCCAAGGTAGATGGGCACCGGCGACCAGGGGGACTCGCTCGCCTGCCCCACGGTGCCGAAGAAGCTCCAGGAGGTGCAGTAGACCGCCAGCGACAGGCTGTAGAGCAGGGGTTGCCCCTTGAGCCGGTGGCGTTTGTGCTTGTCTGCCACGTAGGCGATCAGAAACAGCAACCCCAGATAGGTGAGCGACAATCCGATCAGCAGCCATCCCTGGTGCATCGATAACTCCTTGTCCATGTTGATTTTTTGTATACAACCTCGCCAGTCTAGAGAGGCTGCAGCCAAAAGTCATGCATCAAGAGGTGCACTCCCTGCCCCTCTTGAACGGTTCATCAATCCCTCCTCACACGGTGACCATCGAGGGGCGTAGCCGCAGGAAGAAGACCGGCAACACTACCAGCACCATCAGGAAGAAGATGCCGCCGCCGAAGGGCTCGAACAGCATGCCGCAGATTGCCATCAGGGCCGCCACCGTCATGCCGAGGCCAAGGGCCGCATAGAGCGCCTGGGTCGGGATCAACTGCTCGGCCGGTAGCTGGCGGGTCATGAAGCGCACCGCCCCGAGATGGCTCATCCCAAAAGTGACCGCGTGGAGCAGCTGCCCCAGCACCAACACCCATAGATCGGTCGAAGCCCCCAGCAATACCCAGCGCACCACACAACCAATGGCACCTGCGATAAAGAGACTCTGGGCGCCAAAGCGCTGCAAGAAACGCTTGTCGGCGGCGAACATACAGATCTCGGCCACCACCCCGAGCGCCCAGAGATAGCCGATGATGGTGCCGCTATATCCTTGCGCCTTCCAGTAGATGGCGCTGAAGCCGTAATAGGCGGCGTGGCTCCCCTGCAGCAGAGCAGTCAGCAGCAGGAAGCGACGCACCGGCGCGCTGCGCAGGGTTGCCAGCAAAGAGGCCTTGGCCCGCTCGCCCTGACTATCCTGCGGCGCCGGATAGAGCGGCAGCCAGCTAAGTAGCAGCATCAGCACCAGCCCCGCCACCATGATGTGTAAAATCCAGTCGCTACCGAAGTTACCCACCAGCGCCCCCACCAACGTAGAGGCGACGATGAAGGCAAAGGAACCGCACAGCCGCACCTTGCCGTAATCGAGGTGAGCCTGCACCACCATGCGGGTCGCCAGCGCCTCCCCCACCGGCATCAGAGTTGGATAGATAAAGTTCGCCAGCAGGGTCAAGCCCACCAGCCACCAGAGGTTATGGCTGAGGTAGAAACCAAGAAAAGCCAGCAGGCTGAGCAGGGAGATCAATCGGGTAACCGGCAGCAGATGACCCGCCCCCTTGATCTGCCCCATCACCATCAGGTTGCCGGCAAAGCGGATCGCCATCCCCGCCCCCAGCAGGAGACCTATCATCTCGGCGCTGACGCCCACCCCCTCCAGCCAGAGCGACCAGAACGGCAAGTAAGCGCCGTAGACGAAATAGAAGGCGCCGAAAAAAAGCGCTAACCAGGAGAATGCGGGCATAGATCCTCTGCAACCGGATGACGGGAGCAGAATGATAACCCATAGGCCACCACAGATCCCGATGGAAACCCCGCGAAGAAAATGAAAAAACTTCAATAAAATTGAACTATTACCGAAGAAGCAGGGTCTATCTGGTAACACCTCCTCCTGGTTAGTGTTGCAATCCTTCCACCCGCCCATGGCGGGTTTCTTTTTTGGGCAACTCGCAGCACGACTCACAGTCACAACATGACGGTCGCAAAAAAGGGGCCGAAGCCCCTTTGATCATCTGCGTCTGTTGTTTGCGCTTTAGAATAGGTATTTGACGCGAGCACTCAGGTTGCGGCCGGGCTCGGTCATGGCGCTGTTATCGGAGCCTTCGGCACGACCGGCGATGCGCTCGTAGCTGGTGTACTCCTTGTCAAACAGGTTGAAGACCCCGACGTTGAGCTGCAGATCGGTCATCGGGTTGAACTGGGCGTACATATCCATCACCCCCCAACCGGCGCTCTTCACGTAATCGTTGCCTTTGCTGTCTTTACGGACTTTGTCCATGTCGTCAGCAAAGCGCAGCGCGGTGTTGAAGTTCCATTGGGACTGTTCCAGACGCACACCGACGGAGCCGTTGAGCGGGCTCAGGCTGTTGATGTAGTTGCCATCTCCATCCTTGCCTTCGATGTAGGCGAGGTTGCCCCAGACATTGACGATATCGTTGAGCCAGTAGTCCGCCTTGGCTTCGACCCCTTTGGTGGTCGCCTTGCTCAGGTTCTGGTACTGGTAGACGGCGGTGCGCCCCTCTTTGCCCACTTCCACCATTTCGATGAAGTCGTCGAACTTGTTGTAGAAGCTGGCCACTTCATAACTGAAGCCGTTGCTGCTGCCGCGCACGCCGAGGTCGATGCCGTCGCTGCTCTCCGGATTGAGGTTCGGGTTGGGCTCTATGCGATAGCCGTAAGCCTGATGGTTCAGGGTGGAGAAGGCGCTGTCATACATGGGGGCCTTGAAGCCGTGGCTGTACTGGGCGAACAGGTTGGCCGCCTCATGGGCCTTGAACACCAGACCCAGCTTTGGTGACAGCTCCCCTTCGGAGAACTTGTGCAGCTTGTCGCCGGTGTAGGCCGGATCGTTGTCCGGAGTCATCCGGTAGTAGTCATAACGGGCACCCGGGGTCAGTACCCAGCGCTCGCCAAACTTGATCTCGTCAAAGGCCCACAGGGCGCCGCGTTCGCTGGTGGTGGCCGGGAAGCTCAGCTCGTTGTAGCCGACAAAATCACCGGGAGTCGTCGGCCCCTTGTAACGGGTACGTTCATTATCGGTGTGCTCGTATTCAGTACCCCAGGCCAGACGGTGGTTATCTACCGCCTTGTGGAACTGCAGCTGGGCGCCGATGCTCTTCTGATCGAACACGTTGCGATCCAGCGAGTTTTTGGTGACATAAGGGTTGCTTGGGCTCACCGGATATTTGGATGAGGCGTACTGATCCAGGGTCTGCTTGGTGCGGGCGAAGTAAACCTTGCTATCCATCCGATCGGCCCAGCGTTGATTCAGCGCGATACCATGATCCAGCACCAATGCAAGATTATCGGTATCTTTATCCTTGATCGGTTGCTCAAAGACACGGGCTGTACCTGTCCCGACTTTATTGAGTTTGACCGCATCCGGATCTTCGTTATCGGTCAGATAGTCAACGGTCAGCTTGAGGTACTGCTCATCGGAGAGATTCCACTTGCTCTTGAGCAGCAGGGCGTGGGTACCGATATCGAAGTCACTCTTGGTGGAGTCGAAATTCTGGGTCACACCGCCATCGCGCCAGGTGTAGCGCAGCAGGCTCTCCACTTCGCCAGTGCGCAGAGCGCCGGTAAAACCCGCCATCTTCTGGTGGCTGCTGGAGGCGTAACCGCTGGTCACATCCAGATAGCTCTCCTTGCCCTTGAGGAAGTCGCTGGCATCCTTGGTGGTGATGGCAATCACGCCACCCAGCGCATCGGACCCGTAGGCGGCAGATGCGGGCCCCTTGGCCACTTCCACCTGCTTGATCATGTCGGTATCAAAGTAGCTCTGGCCGACACCTCCCTTGCTGTAGGCATCGTTCTGGCGCACGCCGTCGCGCACCACCTTGACCCGGTTTTCACCCATGCCACGGATAACGAAGGTCTGGGCATCACCCTGACCGCCCAGAACCTTGACACCCGGCTCGTAACGGAACAGGTCAGCGACATTGGTGACGACCTGCTCTTCAATCTGCTGGGCGGTGATCACCGAGATGGGGCCAGAAACATCTTCCAGTTTTTGCTCCATCCGTGAGCCGCTGACGACCACGACTTCATCCGCCTTCTGGGTGGCAGCAAAGACCTGGGAGGAGAGACCGGCCGCCACGGCGAGGGCAACCAGAGAGAGTGCGTTATGATGGGTCACAGCGAATCCTTATTGAGAACTGTTATCAAGCAGGCCGCATATTACCCAGCTCTCGACAAAGATCAACAAGAAACGAAATCATTCTCATTTTGTTTTGAACCAAATTGGTTTTACACTGTCGCCCTGTGTTGCCCTTATTCTGTGTTAGCCCCCCGAGATGCACCGGCATCCGGGCATATCAGCCGAGAGATCCCTTGATGAGACGACTTCCCCTGCTCGCCCTGCCGCTGCTACTGGCAGCCTGTGCCACCCCCACCCAGCCGACCGTGTCATCACAGCTGCAGACGCTCTATGACTATCGACTGAGCGGCGAGAGTGCCGCAGACCTGACGCTGGAGCAGACCATCGCTCGCATTGCCGACGCCGACATCATTCTGGTGGGCGAGCTGCACAGCCATCCCGCCGTGCATCTGCTGCAATCGCGCCTGCTGAGCGGGCTCTACACAGCCAGCCAGCAGCACGGGCGGCCATTGGCCCTCTCCATGGAGCAGTTCAGCCGCGCCGATCAAAAGACGCTGGATGCCTATCTGGCGAACCAGATTGGCGAAGCGGCACTGATCCGCGAAGGCAACGCCTGGCCCAACTATCCCAGCGACTACCGCCCGCTGGTGGAGTTTGCCAAGGCGCATCAGATGCCGGTGATCGCCGCCAACGCCCCCAAACCACTGGTGAGCTGTGTCGGTCAGGAGGGGGCTGAGTGGCTCGACAAACTGCCAACCGCGCGCCGCAGCCAGCTGGCCCGCCAACTGACGCTGGGGGATGACCCCTATCGCCAGAAATTTATGGCCTCCATGCACCACGGCGATGCCGACAGCAACGCCCGCCGCTTCGCCGCACAGACCAGTTGGGACGACACCATGGCCGAGAGCATGGTGGATTATCTCGCCAAGCATCCGGGCCAGCAGATCATGCATATCGCCGGTAACTTCCACGTCGAGGGGGGGCTTGGGATCGCCAGTCGCATCGCCAGCCGCAATCCGACACTCAAGGTGGCGCTGGTCGTGCCCCGGACAGATGAGACCTCTGTTGCAGATCGCGCAGCCGATGTGCAGGTAACCATCATGCCGCTGCCTAAGCGCTGGCAAAGCAGTGATGAGATGAAGCAAGATATGGGCGCGCTGCATCAATCCCGCAGTCGTGACTGCAGCCAGTGGCTGCAACCCTAATCTTCAATGAAACGGCGGGTAAAATATGGATGTGTTACTGATCATCGATGTGCAGCAAGGCTTGTTCAACGAGCCCCGTTACCGCCAGGAGCAGGTGCTGGCCAATATCAACCGGGCAGCGGCCCACGTCAGGCAGCAGCAGGGACGGGTCATCTATATCCAGCATGACTCGCCCCCCGGTACCGAACTGGAACTGGGCACCCCGGGTTGGCAGTTGCACAGTGCGCTGCAACCGGCCAAGGGAGAGAGCCGGGTGCGCAAGACGGCATGTGACAGCTTTCTCGACACCGAGCTTGCCTTCCTGCTGGCCGAGCAGCCGGTCGATCGACTGATTATCTGTGGCTGCGCCACCGATTTTTGCGTCGACACCACGGTGCGCAGTGCCGCCTCCCATGGTTACGAGGTACTGGTATTGAGCGATGGTCACACCACCGCCGATCGCCCCCACCTGAGCGCGGCCCAGATCACCGAGCACCATCACTGGATGTGGCGCCACCTCAGCCTGCCGGAGGGGCGCAGTGTCACCCTGCTCAGCACCGACGAACTGCTGGCAGTAACACCCGACCTGCAGCCGTGCTAATCTGCGAACCTCGCCTCGTTTCTCACTGGAGTCTGTCGTGCGCCTGTTGTCTGCCACCCTGTTGTTGATTGTTCCCCTGCTGTCGGCCTGCGCCAGCTTGCCCGGACTGACGTATGACGGGCCGGAACCCCTGTTTCTGACCCACATCAACGAGGAGGGGAGCAAGCGGTTCACCTTTGAAGCCGCGCCCAACGACACCTTGCCGCGCGGCCTCTCGGCGGCCCAGAGTCAACGGTTGCTGGAGCAGCGGGAGGCGTTGCAGGAGAACCTGCTGACCGAGACCCTGGCGACCAAGCAGTATTGCCGCCAGGGCTACATAGTGCTGAGCCAGACCTCCTGGAAGGTGCGGGGGGAGTGCAACGAAACGGCCACCGACGCCGATCGTCACGCTTTTCCCAACAAGGCCTCCTGGCAGGATTGAACAGGCCGGATGAGATAACGCAATGAAAACGGGCAGCCCAGTGGCTGCCCGTTTTGTTATGACGGCTGTCGTGGTCGACAGGGATTATCAGACCGGCGCATCGGCCGGGCTGGTGAGCTCGGCACCGTTGTCGATGCGCTTGTGCCCTTCCACCAGATGGACGAAATCCACCAGCTCGTCACCGGAGACCGCGAACGCCTGGCCGAAGCCCTTGACGAACAATCCCTGCTCCGGCTTGAGGCGAAACAGTTTGAAATCCTTGAGGTTGGAGAGACCCTTGATGATCTCGCCAAAACGACCTTCCAGCGCCGCCACCGCCTTGCTCCAGCGGGCGTCGTCACGGGCTACCACTTCAGCCACCGCATCGAAGGTCAAGCGCTTGCGGGCAAACAGCTCGCGGGCACCGCTCTCATCCTCGATCAGCATCAGAGATACCCGGGGCACCTGTTGCAGGTTGCGGGCGTGGCGGGCGATCTCGGAGATCAGCACATAGTAGCCATCTTCTTGCAGCACAAACGGGGCATAGCTGGCGTTGGGATTGCCTTCGCCATCGACGGTAGCGAGCTGCAAGGTACGGCAGCTGTCGCGAAACTCGCGGATCTCCGGTTGCAGGCGGTTCTGCAGACGCTCCTGACGTTCACTCATGCTTTGACTTCCTCTTGAGCGTTGTGGCGCAGCGCCATAAAACGGGTGACCTGATCGGCCAGCAGCTGGCGTTTCTCGTCGCGACCCAGATAGACCTTGAAAATGCAGCGGCCGGCGTGACCGAAGAACTGGAAGGAGTGCCCCTCCTTGCCCATGAACAGCTTGCTGACCAGCGCAATCCCCGCCACGTTGTCGAGCTTGAGGTGACCATGCAGCTCACCGTCGCGGCCCATCAGGTTGTAGTAACCACGTGCGTCCTTGCCTTTCGGGAAGGGGGCTTTTACCTCAAAGATGGAACCTTCTGATTCGACGATGGTGGTCACCGGGCCCCAGTCGGCCAGATCTTCCAGCAGACCTTGTGCGCGATCGGCGGGCAACAGGGTCACCAGCTCGGCAGGCAGATGGCGAACCACCTCCCATTCGCTGATGGCAAGCTGGGCTGCCATGGTAGATGGATGAGCGCCGGGATCCTGCTCCAGCAGCGCGTGAATGCGTTGTGCAATGCTCATGTTTTCTCCCTCTGCGAGACTAGGTCGTCCCGCTGTTTATCATGGCGGCTACTCTAATAAAGCACCGAACCCAATGCAATTGATAATTGCTATCATTATCAGTGCATTTTTTCCAAAGCCTTGATATTCTCGGCGGCACACCCGTTTCATTCACCCCTTCGGAGGTTAGCATGGGCCGTCGTCTTGCCCTCGCCATCACCCTGCTCTGCAGTTCACTCTCCCCCTTCTTTGCCGTTGCCGCCGACGGCCAGAAAGAGCGTATCGTCAGTATCGGCCCCGCCATCACAGAACTCATTCTGGCCCTTGGTGGTGAATCGAGCCTGATCGCCACCGATGTCAGCAGCCCATTGCCAAAAGGGCTGCCCAAGGTGGGCTATCACCGGGCACTGGCTGCCGAAGGGATCCTGAGCCTCTCCCCCACCCGACTGGTGGGCAGCGACGAGATGGGTCCGGCGCCGACCCTGGATCAGCTGCGCCGTGCCGGGGTCAAGGTGGAGGTGCTGGATACCGCGCCGACCCTCGCTAACCTCAACCAGCGTATCGACACCCTCTCCAGCCTGCTGGGCGACAAAGCGGCTGGCGATCGCCTGAAGGCGGAGATCCAGGCCCAGACCGATCAGCTGGCGGCGCAAGCCAAACAGAACAAACCGCTCAAGGTCGCCTTCCTGCTGCTGCACAAGGGACAACCCACCAGCATCGCCGGGGGGGACACCACCGCCAGCGCGCTGATCTCGCTGGCAGGCGGCATCAATCCGGTCACAGAATTGCGCAACTACAAGCCGGTATCCGCCGAATCCCTCATCGAGATGCAGCCCGATCTGGTGCTGGTCAGCGGTCGTGACTGGCAGCAGTATGCCGATCCGGCCAAGGTGCTGGCAGAAGTGCCCGCCCTGGCCGCCACCCCGGCTGGCAAGCGCCACGCCATTCACGCCATCGACGGTCACGCCCTGCAAGGGGGGCTGAGCCTCAACTCCCTGCAACAGGCGAACCAGATCGCCCAGTGGATCAAGCAGGGGTCATGATGCGCTTGCCCATCTCCTGGCTGCTGGCCTTCACCACGGCCGCACTGGCACTGTTGCTGTTCGGTTCGCTGGCAACCGGCCCCATGACCCTCACCTTGGGCGAGAGTCTGCGGGCGCTGTTTGCCGGGCAGGAGAGCGGAATTGAATCGTACAAGCTGCTGATCGTGAAGGAAATTCGCCTGCCGCGCACCCTGCTTTGCATCGCAGTGGGCGGGATCCTCGGGCTCTGTGGCGCCGTGATGCAGGGACTGTTTCGCAACCCCCTGGCAGACCCCGGCATCATAGGGGTCTCCGGCGGTGCGGCGCTCGGGGCTGCGCTCGCCATCGTGCTGCTGGCTCCCCTCGGCCAGCAGTTGCAAGCCACCGTCGGGGTTGGCCTGCTGCCCCTGCTCGCCTTTCTCGGCGGCGCGCTCACCACCACCCTGGTCTATCTGCTCGGCACCCGTGAGGGGGGCACCTCGGTCACCGTCATGCTGCTGGCCGGGGTCGCCATCACGGCGCTCTCCGGCGCGGTGATCGGCCTGCTCACCTATCTGGCGGACGATCAGATGCTGCGCAACCTGAGCCTGTGGCAGATGGGAACGCTGGCGGCAGGAAAACCGGCCGATGTGGCGCTGGCTCTGCTCACCCTGGTGGCCCTGTTGTGGCTCTTTATGCGCGATGCCAATCCCCTCAACGCCCTGCTGCTGGGTGAAGGAGAGGCCCGTCATCTCGGGGTCAATGTGCAGTCCCTCAAGCGCCGCCTGATTCTGCTCACCGCAGCTGGCGTCGGGGTGGCGGTGGCAGTATCGGGGATGATCGGCTTCGTCGGGCTGGTAGTACCCCATCTGGTGCGCCTGCTGGCGGGCCCCAACCATGTCAGGTTG
The DNA here is from genome assembly GCF_000819885.1 of Aeromonas fluvialis. Lineage (GTDB taxonomy): Bacteria > Pseudomonadota > Gammaproteobacteria > Enterobacterales > Aeromonadaceae > Aeromonas > Aeromonas fluvialis. The sequence goes on along the minus strand of NZ_CDBO01000059.1, from coordinate 41,002 downwards.
CTGCCGCTCTCGGCCCTGCTTGGCGCCGCCCTGCTGCTGGCAGCCGATATGCTGGCGCGCACCCTGCTGGCACCGGCCGAGCTGCCGGTGGGCATCATCACCGCCCTGCTCGGCGCCCCCTTCTTCATCTGGCTGCTGGTAACCGGCCGCCGCGCCCTGTGATACGGACTGTTATGCAACCACTCTCATCCGCACTCTCATCCTCACTCTCCTCCCCCCTGTTGAGCTGCTCCCGACTCAGTTTGCGACGTGGCCAGCGCCAGATCCTGGATGGGCTCGATCTCAACCTCGAGAGCGGCACTCTCACCGCCCTGCTCGGCCCCAACGGGGCGGGCAAGAGCTCGCTGCTCAAATGCCTGACCGGCGAGCTGAAATATGAGGGTTCCATCACCCTATTTGGCGCGGACCGCAAGCAGTGGGACAGCAGCCAGCTGGCCCACCGGCTCGGGGTATTGCCGCAAAGCTCCTCCCTCAACTTCCCGTTTCTCTGCGAAGAGGTAGTCGCCATGGGACGCTTGCCCCACAGTGAACCGGCGGCGCGGCGTGACGAGATTGTGGCGGCGGCCATGACCCATGCCGGGGTCGAACATCTGGCCAAGCGGCTCTATCCGGGACTCTCCGGCGGCGAGCGACAGCGGGTGCAGTTTGCCCGGGTGCTGGCGCAGATCTGGCAGGCACCCTCCCCGACCGAACCGGCCGAGCAACCCCGCTTGCTGCTGCTCGATGAGCCCACCTCGGCCCTCGATCTGAAATACCAGCACCAGCTGCTCACCATGGCGCGCGCCCTGGCCAGCCGCAATACTGCGGTGCTGGTGGTGCTGCACGACCTCAATCTGGCGGCGCGCTATGCCGATCGGCTGGTGATGCTGGAACGGGGCAAACTGATGGCCGATGGCACACCTGCCGAGGTGCTCACCCCTGAGCTCATCGCTCGCCTCTATGACTATCCGGCCCAGGTGATCCACCACCCCGACAGCGGCCTGCCAATGGTGGTGTAATCGCTATTTCAGATGCAACCCGACCGTAGCAGTTCCCCCAGGGTGAGAGCGTGGATGGCCAGTGAACCTGACTCAATCACCCCGTGGGTTGCATTGGCAAGTGACAATACGCGTTTGGCATGCATGTCCTGTCCGAATATGTCATCCATGTGGTTAAGGATGATGTCGTGGTTAAGCATGGGCTTTGTCTGTTTGGTATTAGCTGGTCAAGAACAGAGATCATACCTCAGAAGCCGCGCCACGCCTCGCTCATATGAGGGGATGGCTAAGCATTGCATTCTGACTATTTAGTGACTAACGTGGAACTCGATGGAGCATGGGGCGGCAATATTCATATATTCTGTTCCCGTCTTCGAGTGACCTGAAAGTATTTATTTCGGAGAAAACACCCCACCTTGGCCTATTAATCCTGGGAGTCCGGACCAGGGCGGGGAGTGGGAGGGGAATGACAAGACATTGTGCTTTTGACTTCAGGTCCTTTGTCACGTTAAGTACACAAATCGTGTTTAATTTAAATTAGCAATAGGAATGCATATGAAAATTAAAAAAGTAGCGATTTTACTCTCTGCCTTGATGCTTAGCGCCTGTGCTGGATCTGGTGGCAAGTCCAGTGCTGATATCCCACGCTCTGGTTATTTAGGTGACTATTCCGCGATGACCCAGATACCAGGCGATACTAAAGGGGAAGCATTGCGCTGGCTCAGCCCCAGTCTGGTCAAGGGCAAGTATAAAAAAGCGATTATTTATCCTGTAACTTACTATCCGAAACCGCAGGAAGGTGCCCAGGTCAAGCAAGAAAACCTTGACAAAATTTCTGCGAATCTTACCCAGCAACTCAGTCAAGAAATTGGCAAGAGTTTTGAGCTGACCAACACTCCGGGTAGTGACACCCTCGCGTTCAAAGTGGCCATTACCGGGGTAGCGACCAATCTTGAAGGCCTTCAGTTCTATGAGGTTGTCCCTGTTGCCTTGGTACTCGCAGGTGCATCAACTGCATTAGGTTACCGTGATAAAGTGATCACTATCTCTGCCGAAGGGCTGGTGACCGACTCCATGACAAACGAAGTGATGGCCAAGGCCTTGCGCCAGGGGGTTGCTGAAAACCTGGATAATGATAAACAACAGGTACAGGTCGACAAGGTCGACGGCCTCTTTAAGGAGTGGGCGACCCTCGCAGGTAAACTGGCCGCTGATTTGCGCTAGAGACCATACCCTCATAATATAATTCAGAGGCCGGTTGTGACTGGCCTCTGTTGTTTTCACTCATCCGTAACGCGCAGTGCAGATAAACATTAGCCACTACTGCCTGGTTGCAGGCTGGCGCTTCTTCACTTGCAGCATCAACGCTTTTTTTAATCAGCCCTGTTAATGCTTGATATTCAATGTGCGACCAGAACATGGCAATGAGAATGCGTGCGATATTAATTACATATAAAATGAGATCTGGATCATAGATATCCAGCGAGTATTTAATGCCACCGGCATCACCGTATCTTTATAATGACGCTGCCTCACAGAAGGCATAACTCATTGATGCTACGGAATAATTACAATGAATAATATCAACAAGACCCTACTGGCTGCCGCCATCTCCCTCGGGATGCTGGCTGGCTGCAACAGCGACAACGACTCAAAGGCAGCTGATCCCATGGTTCGTTTTGCCACCTTCAACCTCTCTTTTGACCGCACCGCTGCCGGTATGCTGACCGGTGAGCTGGCGCTGACCCGCACCGCGCAGGATGCCCTGCTGGCCCGCCTCGCCGAAGGGAGCCTGACGGGTACGGAAGAAACCAAAGCCAAAAACGTGCAGCAGATCCGCAACGTGGCCGAGATCATCCAGCGCACCCGCCCGGATGTGTTCCTGCTCAACGAGTTCGACAACGACGGCAAGGGTGACAGCACCACCGACCTGAAAGCCTTCAACGACAACTATCTGGCCCACGCCCAGCATGCGGAAGTAACCGCCATCAGCTATCCGGTGATGCAGAACTTCGCCACCAACACCGGCCTGATGAGCGGTTATGACCTCAATCTGGATGGCAAGGTCAACAGCGGCCCCGACGATGCCTGGGGCTTTGGCAACTACCACGGCCAGTACGCCTTTGCGGTGATGTCCAAATATCCTGTCGACACCAAGCAGATCCGTACCTTCCAGAACTTCAAGTGGAAGGATATGCCGGGCGAGCAGAACCCCATCATCGATGACTGCAACAATCCCAAGGTCCAGATCCCGGCCAGCCGCCAGTGTGGCGATGCCTGGTATTCAGACGCAGCCTGGCAGCAGTACCCACTCTCCTCCAAGAACCACGCCGATGTGCCGGTACGGATCAAGACCGAGAAGGGTGAAGAGGTGATCCACTTCCTGATCTCCCACCCGACCCCGCCGATCTTTGCCAACGCGGCGCGTCACACCGTCAAGCACAACCGTGCCGAGATCGCCTTCTGGAACGACTACGTCAAGGGTCTCCACTATATGACCGATGACAAGGGGGTCAAAGGAGGGCTGACCAAAAATGCCAAGTTCGTCATCGCCGGGGATCTCAACGCCGATCAGCTCACCGGTGACGGCGACCTGACCGCCATCCAGGCGCTGCTGGACAACGCCTTGATGAATCAGGCCATCACCAATGGCACCCTGCTCCCGGTCAGTGAAGGAGGCCCCGAATGCCTGAGCAAGGGAACTGACTGCAAACGCAATAACTCTCGCCCCCACCCGGAGCGGATCACCAGCAGCAGTGGTTTGCAGCTGGATCACGTCATCCCCTCCGCCAACCTCAACGCGGTCAAGAGCGGCGTCTTCTGGCCTGCCAGCTTCGAGGCCGGTTATCACCTGGTCTATGATGCGAAACTCGGCATCGCCAAGGGAGTCAGTTCGGATCACCGCATGGTTTGGGTCGATCTCAAACTCGACTAACTCTGACATGACCCCGCTGCGGCGGGGTCTTTTATTGGCGATGGGCGGCGAGCTGACCACGGCTCATTAACCCACCATTTGGCATGGAGTTATCCATCCATAACTCATCCATAGCGGTTGAATGGGCTCCCCGATCACAGAACCGCCGCGCCAATGGTGGTAGCATGCCCGCTCTTGCCATCCGGCCGCGCAGCGGATCCGGTGGCCCTCCCTCCTCCGCTTTCACTTTTTGAGGAACGATTTGATGGAACTGCTTCTGCTTAGCAATGGTAAAGCCAACGAATTTCCGGGACTGCTCGGCTGGGCCCGTGACCGGGTGCAGAGCCTGCTGGCCCGAAAACCGGTCAAGCGCATTCTGCTCATCCCCTACGCGGTGATCCGCAGCGACTGGGATGCCCGCGCCAATGATCTCACCGAGAGCCTCGGGATCGAGACCATCAGCATTCACCACTTCGATGATCCGGTCGATGCCGTCAATCAGGCCGACGCCATCTTTATCAGCGGCGGCAACACCTGGCGCCTCAACCAGCTGCTGCACGAAAATGGCCTGATCGTGCCGATCCAGCGTGCCGTGCGCGAACGTGGCGTCCCCTATGTGGGCTGGAGTGCCGGTTGCAACGTGGCAACCCCGAGCATCCGCACCACCAACGACATGCCGGTCTGCAACGCCGCCGTGCTGCCAGCGCTGGGGCTGTTCCCGCTGCAGATCAACCCGCACTATCTGGACGCCAGCATCAGCGGCCACATGGGCGAGACCCGCGACGAGCGTCTGGCGGAGTTCTGCGCCATCAACCCGAGCGAATACGTGGTGGCCCTGCGCGAAGCAAGCCTGCTGCAGATCAGTGGTGACACCATCGAGTACTGGAGCGCCCGCAATCAGGACTTCAAGATCTTCAAACACGGTCAGGAGCCGCAAGCCTTTATGGACGCGAGCCCCCTGGCCGAGCTGACGCCGTTCAAGGCGCGCTGAACGAAGCGCTGGCCGGACTTATCGACCGCAATGAAAAAGGGATGGCTCAACGCCATCCCTTTTTATCTTCAGGGCACTGCTGCCACATCAGACGTATTCCATAAAGACGCGGGAGGTGAGCTTGGTGATCAGCTCGTAGGGGATGGTGCCGATCTCGTCGGCTACCCGCTCCACCGGCAGCCCCTCGCCCCACAGCACCGCCTCGTCGCCCGCCTTGTCGGTGGCACCGGGGCCGAGATCGACCGTACTCATATCCATGGAGACTCGCCCCACCAGCGGCACGATGCGGCCGTTAATCAGCACGGGCGTGCCGTTGGGCGCCATGCGCGGATAGCCGTCACCATAGCCGATGGCAATGACCCCGAGCCGGGTATCACGATCCGCCACCCAGTTGGCGCCATAGCCTACCGGCTCGCCCGCCTTGTGATCCCGCACCGCAATCAGCTGGGTCTTGAGGGTCATCACCGGCTGCAAATCGTAATCAGCCGCCACCGTATTGGGGAACGGGGAGACGCCATAGAGAATGACACCGGGGCGAACCCAGTCGCAGTGGGAGTCCGGCCAGGCCAGAATGCCCGCCGAGTTGGCCATGGCCCGCTCGCCAGCCAGCGGTGCAGTGAGACGGCTGAAGAGGTCAATCTGCTCGCGGGTGGTGGGCTGTGCCAGCTCATCGGAGCGGCTAAAGTGGGTCATGATGTTGAACGGCTGTACCACGTTCTTGCACTTGCCGAGTCGTTCGATAAAAGCGGGCATCTCGTCGGCGCGCACCCCGAGGCGGTGCATGCCGGTGTCGAGCTTGAGCCAGGCCACCACGGGCGCTGGCAACTCGACCTGCTCCAGCGCGTCGAGCTGCTCCCAAGTGTGAACCGCCGTCTGCAGGTTGTTGGCCGCCAGCACCGGCAGATCGTCGGCACAGAAGAAGCCCTCCAGCAGCACAATGGGCTTGACCACGGCGCAGGAGCGCAACATCAGCGCCTCTTCGATCCGGGCCACCGCATAGGCATCCGCATCCACCAGGGTGCGGGCGACCGGCAGTAGTCCGTGGCCATAGGCGTTGGCCTTGACCACAGCGATGATCTTGCAAGCGGGTGCGTGGCGCTTGACCACGGCGAGGTTGTGGCGCAAGGCCGCAGTGTTGATTTGGGCAGTAGCCGCTTTCATGGTTTTCCCTTACGAGGGCACAAATGGTCTCCCCCTCATCGGGCCGAAGACCGCCACTCACTTATCGTCGTCGAAGGCCGGACCGGCATAATTGTCGAACCGGGAAAACAGGCCCTGACCGGCTGCCTCTCAGTGAATGGCAAGCGGGTCAGGGCGGTGGCGGCAATACTGACTATCAGGATTGCCTTACTTGTTACTTATCAATAATCATCATCAAACGCAGGACCGGCGTAGTTGTCGAACCGGGAGAACTGACCCTGGAAGGTGAGGCGCACCCGGCCGATAGGGCCGTTACGCTGCTTGCCGATAATGATCTCGGCAATCCCCTTGTCCGGGCTGTCATCGTGATAAACCTCATCACGATAGATAAACATGATCAAATCCGCGTCCTGCTCGATGGAGCCCGATTCACGAAGATCCGAGTTGACCGGACGCTTGTCGGCCCGCTGTTCCAGGCTACGGTTCAACTGGGAGAGCGCCACTACCGGGCACTGCAGCTCTTTCGCCAAGGCCTTGAGTGAGCGGGAGATCTCGCCGATCTCCAGCGTCCGGTTATCAGACAATGCAGGGACTCGCATCAGCTGCAAGTAATCGATCATGATCATCGAGAGGCCACCGTGCTCACGGGCAATCCGGCGGGCGCGCGAGCGCACATCGGTCGGCGTCAGGCCGGAGGCATCATCGATATACATCTTGCCCTTCTCGAGCAGCAAGCCCATGGTGGAAGAGAGCCGCCCCCAATCCTCATCATCGAGTTGACCGGTACGCACCTTGGTCTGATCGATACGACCGACCGAGGCGAGCATACGCATGATGATCTGCTCGGAGGGCATCTCCAGCGAGAAGATGAGCACCGGTTTGTCGGCGGTGAGGGCTGCATGTTCGCACAGGTTCATGGCAAAAGTGGTCTTGCCCATGGAGGGACGGGCCGCCACGATGACCAGGTCCGAGCGCTGCAAACCGGCTGTCATCTTGTCGAGATCGCCGTAACCGCTCGACACCCCGGTCACGCCGTTGTGGGGAGTCTTGAACAGCTCTTCAATCTTGTCGACGGTCTGCTCGAGAATGACCTTGAGGGGCTGGGGCCCTTCATTGGCGCTGGTGCGCTGCTCGGCAATCTTGAATACCTTGCTCTCGGCCAGATCGAGCAGGTCACCTGAGGTGCGCCCTTGGGGCTCGTAGCCCGCTTCGACTATCTCGTTGGCGACCGAGATCATCTCCCGTACTACCGCCCGCTCACGCACGATTTCGGCGTAGGCGTTGATGTTGGCGGCACTCGGGGTGTTCTTGGCGATCTCCACCAGATAGGCGAAGCCGCCCGCCTCTTCCAGCTGTTCGGAGCGCTCCAGCTCCTCCTGCAGGGTGATGAGGTCAATGGGGTTGCCCGCGTTGGAAAGGCGGGTCATGGCCTGGAAGATCAACCGGTGCGGACGGCTGTAGAAATCCTGATCGATCACCCGTTCGGCAACCCGATCCCAGGCATCGTTATCCAGCATCAGGCCGCCCAGTACGGACTGTTCGGCCTCAAAAGAGTGGGGAGGAACTTTCAGCTGTTGTGTCTTGGCGTCTTTTTTCGCCGTCACTTGCTCTGCCATACACATAAAAACCGCAGCGGGAAGGGGACGGGAATTTTACAAAAGAAAGCCAACTACGGCGAGCCCTATCTGGCGGCTCATACCATCATAAAGGGCCAAACCAGAGTCTGCTCTACCTTGACCATTTTGATTTTGCTTCGCATTTTGCGCTCCTTGCGACTCAATCTTCTGCTTTTCATCCGGTTTACTCCTCTTGTTTGACGCCGCATCGCGGCAACCTCGTTCATGAATAATTCATGCCAGAGGTGATATTGATGAATACAAGCTGCGACACAATTAGGGACAGGCAGCCTGCCATGCGCCTTGCTGAGCTTGCCAAAGCGGAGCATGCCCCACCCACAGACGAGAGTGAAAAGAGTCAAAATGAAAAAGATGCTGACCCTGTTTGCCGTGATCCTGGCCATTGGCCTGGGGGCACCTCACGCCGAAGCCAAGAAATTTGGCGGCGGCAAATCCTTTGGTAAAAGTTACAAAACTGCGCCGGCCCAGCCTGCGGCCAAACCGGTCGACAACAAGAATCCGACACTGAATGCCCAGACTCCGCCGAAAAAGAGCGGCATGATGGGTGGCCTGCTGGGCGGCCTGCTAGCTGGCGGCCTGTTTGCCTACCTGCTGGGCAGCGGTGCCTTTGAAGGTCTGCAAGGAATGGACTTCCTGCTGATCGCCCTGCTGGCGCTGGGTGCCGTCTTCCTGATCCGTACACTGCGCAAGGGCAAGGTCGCGACGCCACAGCCACAACAGGCGGCCTATGCGGGCTATCAGCCACCGCAATCTGCGGCCCCGCAGCAGTTTGAGCAGAGCAACAGCGCACCGCAAGCCACCGGCTTTGCCGACAGCGACGTGCCGTTCCGCCTGCCGCCAGGCTTTGACATGAACAGCTTCCTGGCCGGTGCCCGCGATCACTATCGCACCCTGCAAGAGGCGTGGAACAAGAACGATCTGGAAAAAGTACGCGAGTACGTCAGCCCGGAGCTGTTCGATCAGCTTAAAGCCGAGCGCGCCGAACTGACTGGCGACCAGCACACCGAAGTGATGTACGTCGATACCCAGCTGGTACGCGCCGACTACGGCAGCGACTGGGCTCAGGTGAGCGTACGCTTCAGCGGCCGCTATATGGACCGTCAGGAACAGGTAGAAGAAGACATCAAAGAGGTGTGGCACCTCGAGCGCAATCTGGCGAAAGACAATGCCCCTTGGCATATCGTCGGTATCGAGCAGCTGTAAGGTTTAGATTGTCACGACGCAAAAGGCGGCCCACAGGCCGCCTTTTTTCATTTCATCCCGTCATACAGGCGATGGCTATCGTCATTGATGATTGAAGCGTTGTGACCGCCCCCAAACAACATAGGGCAGCCACCGGCTGCCCTTTGGGGTGACATCAGGGGCTAACAGCCTTGATGAGCGATTAGATACACCCTTCGGTAGATGCTGAGTTCAGGTAGCTCACCTCATTGCCTGGCTGATAATCCGCAACGTTGATGGTCTTCTTGATCTCGATGTACTCCTTCAGCACGGCAGCATCCACCAACCCGGCGTTGATGGTATCGATCTTCGGATAACCGTCACCACCGGAGGCGCTGAAGCTCGGGATCGCGAAGCTGTAAGTAGCTGCCGGATCAAACGCCTTGCCACCGATGCTGGTGATATTGACGCTCTTGGCCTGGCAATCCACTGCCATGTTGATGCCGCCAAACTGGGCATAACCACCGGTATTGCGGGTCTTGCTTGCCACCTGGCCCAGATAGGTCGCCAGATCGCTCCCCTTCATGACCGCCTTGTTGACCGTGTTGCCAAACGGGTGCACCAGCAGCACGCTGCGGTAGGTGATATCCCCGGTCGGGATGCTGTCACGCACGCCACCGGAGTTGACGATACCAAAATCGACGGCCAGCTTGGCAGAGGTGGCTGAAGTGATCAGACGACCCAGATTGGTTTGCTTGTTGCGTACAGTATTGCGATCACCAACCAATACCCCATCGGTAGAACCGATCACAACGTTGAGCTCTTGCTGACCTTTTTCCTGATAGCCTAGCAGGGTGTTATACAGCTCGGGATCCTTGGTGATCTCGTCCTGTACGAACTGCATCTTGGTGGTATCTTTGGTCACGGCGCCGGTGGCATCGATCGCCTCACCCTTGGCGTTGCGCTTGATCAGGTTAACCGGGATCAGCTCATAGCTGGTCAGGGTCAACTTGCCATTCTGATAGTCAAACTGGGCGCGACCCACATACTTGCCCCACTCGTGGGCCTGCATGATCCAGGTGCCATTTTGCTGGTCTGGCTGGCAGTTATCACCCGGTTTGAAATTGGCGTACTTGTTCGCGGTGCCCGGCTCCATGCAGACCGGATTCTGGGAGTGGCCACCAATGATGGCATCCAGAGTACCCGCTGGCAGAGCCCGGGCCATCTCTACATCGCCCGGCGCATTGCTGCCGTGCTGGCCATTCTCGTAATGGCCCATGTGAGTGATGGCGAAGACCAGATTGGCTTCCTTGTTGCTGCGGATCTGCTGGCCCAGTTTGGCAGCTTCGCTGGTCGGATCGCGGAACTCCAGGGTTTGCACGTTGTTGGGATCCACCAGCTGCGCGGTATCCTCGGTGGTCAGGCCCAGTACGGCGACCTTGAGACCGCTCTCCAGCTTGAACACCTTGTAGGGGTCAAAGTAGTGTTTGCCGCTGGCCTTGTCATAGATGTTGGCCGAGAGCATGGGGAACTGGGCCCACTTGCGCTGCTTCTCCAGCACGCTGAGCGGGTTGTCGAATTCATGGTTACCCACTGCCATGGCATCGTAGCGAATGTTGTTCATCGCCATGAAGTCAGGCTCGGCATCCTGCAGATCGGATTCCGGCACCCCGGTATTCACATCACCGCCGGAGAGCACCAGCACGTCGCTGCCGGCTGCCTTGGCATCCGCACGCAGCTGCTCGACCAGGGTCTTCTGGGCAGCCATACCGTACTCATTTTCGGCGTTGTGCCAGAAACGGCCGTGGGTATCATTGGTGTGCAGAATGGTCAGTTTGCAGACATTTTCGGTGCAGGGTGCAACGCTGTCATTGCTAGAGGTATTACAGCCAGTCAGTGCAGCAAGCACGGCCAGAGCCACGCCGCCTTTGATAAAATTATTATTCATTTCCATATCACCTTGATTGTTTTGTTATTTCGCAACCCGGTCCAGCGGGTCGGGCGCCAATATAACAACAACAGATGACCATTTTTCATCGATGACTCACAAATTGTGCTATTTGTGATCTTCTATTCAACATCGGGTTTATCTCTGATTTATCTCGATTTTTGTTGAGTTACCGCTCACTTGTATCGCACTGTGCCGAGGGGACACCACGAGTAAGCGGCTTTATGGCATACTTCCCAGCCATCCATGCCCGAGGAACGAATTGATGGCCAAGTACGACAAGATTTCTCCCGAGACCCAGCAAGAGGCGATGAAAATTGCCCGTGCCAACCAGAAGCCGGGACAGACCAAGGAGCAGACCCAGCTTATCGCGCAAGGGATCCAGAAAGGCATCGACGAGTACAAGAAACAGATGAAGGCACGGGCCCGTGAAGCGAGCCGCCAGAAAAAATTGCAGGCCAAGGCCAGACAGCCACAGGGCGAGCAGCCTTCAGAAGAGCAGGATGATCAGCTCGAGCTGGTTGAAGTGAGTCATCAGCACCCCCTGCCGTGGATCTTGCTGGTGCTGAGCTGGCTGGCTTTTGCCGCCGCCTGGTTCTGGTTGCGCTAAGAGCCGTTGTGGCAAACCTTTGTCCGGGATCTTCTTCACAGCCTGGGCCCGGGCAGCTGGTGATTAGTGGCAAAGAGTGATTAAATCCCGCGCCTCTTGCACCAGACACCCGGTTTTTTGACGTTCAGTTTTCAGGAAAGATGTTATGAACCCTGCTCCGCTCTATCTGCTGGCCCCTTTTGTGCTGTTTCTTGTGACCATGCTGCTCTATCGCATTTCGCCGCTACGGGCGGTCGCCGCCGGTGGGGGGCGCTGGTTTATCCTGCCGGCCTTCACCCTGTTTATTTTGCTGATCATCATCAACGGCGCCGCCGATCCCGCCCTGCGCAATCCGGCGTTTCACTGGCTGATGCCGGGGCTTGGCTTCGCGCTGAGCCTGTTTCCGGCACTGCCCAAGGCCTTGGTGCCGCGCCTTGCCATCAAGGAGGGAGCCTTCGCCGCCCTCGGTCTGATGCTGATGAGCCTGGCCATGGTCTACTGACCGGTTCGTTGGCATGACTCAAGCGCCTCGCCAAACGCTGATCCCCAAAATAGAAAGGGCGGCACGCTAGCCGCCCTTTCTGCTGGCAAGATGGTTCAGGCCAGATTGGCCTCCTCCCACCCCTGCTTCTTGCGGTAAATGGTGGAGGGGCTGATCTCGAGCAGTGCCGCCGCCTTGGGAATGTTGCCGTCACAGCTGGCGATAGCCTGTTCGATCACCTCTTTTTCCACCAGCCAGAGCGGGCGGATCGGCCCTTTGGCAATCCCGCTGATCGCGGGCGCCGACTCTACCGCCATCGCCGTTGTCGCAAAGATCTGGGGACGAACCCCATTGAGCGGGGGCGGCAGAATATCCGGACTCACCAGCTCCTTGTCGTTGAGCACCACGATATTGCGCACCACGTTTTGCAGCTCGCGGACGTTGCCGGGCCAGGGATAGTCGAGCAGTACCCGCGCGGCATTGACATCGAAATCCTTGAAGCGCTTGCTCTCCTCCTTGGCGTAGCTCTGTAGCAAGGTACGCGCCAGCAGCAGTATGTCCTCACCCCGCTCCCGCAGCGGCGGCAGGGTAAGCGGAATGACGTGGAGCCGATAGTAGAGATCCTCGCGAAAGCGGCCCGCTTTCACCTCCACCAGCGGATCCCGGTTGGTGGCGCAGATAAAGCGCACATCCACCGTCTCGAGCTTGCCGCTGCCGACCCGCTGCACGGTGCCGGTCTGGATGAAGCGCAGCAGCTTGCTCTGCAGATCGAGATCCATCTCGCAGATTTCGTCGAGAAACAGGGTACCGCCATCGGCCAGACTGGCCGCCCCCTTGCGATCCCCCTGGGCACCGGTAAAGGAGCCTTTCACATGGCCGAAGATCTCGCTCTCCATCAAATCGTGGGGAATGGCGGCGCAGTTGAGGGCGATGAATGGCTGAGCACTACGCGGGCTGCATTGATGGATCGCATCGGCGCACACTTCCTTGCCGGTGCCGCTCTCGCCAGTAATAAAGACAGTCGCCTTGCTGGGTGCCGCACTCTCGATGATGCGATACACCGCCTGCATCGCCATGGAGGCGCCGATAAAACCGAAGAATGAGCTGCGCTCGAAATTCTCGCGATAGTGGGCAACCAGCGAGCTCAATTGCTGATGTTTCAGGGCATTGCGTACGGTGGCACAGAGCCGTTTGCTGTCAAACGGTTTGGTCAGAAAGTCAAAGGCACCAAGACGCATCGCCTCCACAGCCACATCCACCGAGCCGTGGGCGGTGATCACCACCACCGAGCAGGGCAACTGCTGTTCGGTGATCATCTGCAGAATGTCCATACCGGACATATCCGGCAGCTCCAGATCCAGCAGCACCACGGGGGGGGGGCTTGCCAGCAACTGCGCCAGCGCCTGCTGACCGCAGTCGGCCAGCACCACCTCGTACCCCTCCTGGCGCAGGTACTGTTCATAGACCACCGCCAGACTACGGGTATCTTCCACCAGCAGGACACGCGATTTATTTTCAGCCACTGGACTCATCCTTGTTTTTGATTCTGCGATCTATTTTGCCTTATTTTTGCGCGCAACCCCAACGCCAAGACAGCTCTTTTATCCCGCGATTGCAAGGAATACACAAGTAAAAACGGCTCCTTAAGGAGCCGTTTGTTTACTACAAGAAGGGATTACTTCTTAGCGTCGTCAGCAGTCGGCTTCTCGATAGCCAGCAGCTCAACGTCAAACACCAGCACGGCATTGGCCGGGATGGAGCCTGCACCGTGCTCGCCATAGGCCAGCTTGGACGGCAGGAAGAACTTGAACTTGGAGCCAACCGGCATCAACTGCACACCTTCAGTCCAACCCGGGATCACCTGGTTGAGCGGGAAGGTGGCCGGCTCGCCACGATCGACAGAGCTGTCGAACTTGGTGCCATCGGTCAGGGTACCGGTGTAGTGAACCTTGACGATGTCGGTAGATGTCGGCTTGGCACCGTCCCCCATCTTCTCGACCAGATATTGCAGGCCGGATTCGGTGCTCTTCACGCCCTCTTTCTTGGCGTTGGCAGCCAGGTACTCTTCGCCGTTCTTCAGATTTTCAACGGAATCTTTCTCGGCCTTGGCCTTGGTCAGCTCGTTGATCTTGGCGTCGTAATCCTGCAGTACTTTCTGGATCTCTTCATCCGTCATCTTGGCTTCTTTGCCCAGACCGTCGGTCACCCCTTTGAGGATCACGGCGTTGTCCAGTTTGATGCCCAGTTCCTGCTGACGCTCAAGGGTGTTCGCGATGTAACGACCCATGGAGAGGCCAATTGCGTAGCCGGATTGCTCTTCAAAGCTCTTGGCATCAGCCTTGGTCGCCTCTGCCGGCTTGCTGGCTTCAGCCTTCACTTCGGCGGTATTGGCCGCAGCAGGCTTCTCGTCTTTTTGGCAAGCAGTCAGACCGACGGCAACCGCCGCCGCCAACAGGGACACCTTCAGAAATTTGTTCATCAGTTTCTCCAAACTCCAAATACCGCTCTCGGTTCCATCGTGAAATGAGAGGTTTATCGTGATAAGCGCCTTATACTAACGCCGTGTTCGCAGGTAACAAAAGCGTGAGACTGCAAAAATGATAAAAAGTGCCATTTATCTGGTGAGCCTCTGTGTCATGCTCACCGGTTGCGAGCAGAGCTCCCAACCCAGCCAGCAAATCACCCTCGCCAGCACGGGTCTGCTGACCGCAGATCTGGCCAGTGACGGCAAGCAGGCTATCGTCTCCAGCATCGGCCAGGGCATTGTGGTCTGGGATCTCGAGCAGAACCGCCAGCGCTGGCGCTGGAAACAGTCAGATTCGCAGGATGACCTGGTGTTTGTTACCCGCTTTTCCGAAGGTAACAGCCACGCCGTCACCGCCACCACTGACACCTTTGCCACCTGGCGCCTACAGGATGGGCAGTCACAAGGTTACTACTCCCTTCCTGAATCCAGACTGAGGGACATAGCGCTCTCTGCCGACGGTCGTTATGTGCTGATAGGGCGGGAAGATGGCAAAGCCGAGTGGCTCGATACCGGAAGCGGCCGTCGTCTGCAGTTTCTGGGGCATACCGAACAGGTCAATACGGTGGATCTCTCCGCCAATGGTCGCTACGCCCTGACCGGCGGCAACGACTACAGCGCCTACCTGTGGGATAGCCGCAGCGGTCAGGTGGTGTGGCGCTTCAACCATGGCGGTCGGGTCGTGATGGCACGACTGGAGCCGAGCGGTCGCTACGCCTTCACCGCCGACAGCCGTCGGGCCAGCATCTGGGATCTGAAAACCGGCAAGGAGGTGAGTCAGCTGCAATCGGATCATCGCTTCGAGGTTTACACCAGCGCCCGCTTTGCCAACGACGGCAAGTGGCTCATCACCGGTGCCCCCTCCCGCCAGCTCTCCCTGTGGCAAGTGAGTGACGGCACCCTGCTGCAGAGCTGGCGCGTCTCGCCGCAACCCAAGGTGAAACCGCCCAGCGCAGTGGTCTACGGCGTCGCTTTGCGCGACAATAGCCACCTTGTCAGCGCCAGCTCCAGTGGTCTGGCCGAAATCTGGACAATCAAGTAAGGACCCGAAGGCCCATGAGCCAGCAACTTAACGATCGCATCGAAACCCTGGAAACCCGTCTCGCCTATGCGGAATACACCATAGAGCAGCTCAACGACGAGGTGACCACCCAGGGCCGTGAACTCGATCGACTTAAATACCAGATCCAGCTGCTGATCGACAAACTGCAGAGCGTACAGCCCAGCCAGATAGCCAGCATGGCCGAAGAGACACCACCGCCACACTACTGATCAGGCGCTATCAGTTGTCAGGCCATCTTGCCCGGCACGATCAACAACCAATAAAAAACCCGCGAGAATCGCGGGTTTTTTATCATCGGCGTGGCCGTGATCAGTGCTGATGGCCCTTGCCACCACAACCGCCGCCACCGCAGCAGCCGCCGTGACCATGGTCATCACCGTGGTCGTGGCCATGATCGTGACCAGCACCACCACAGCAACCACCCTGGCCGTGGTCGTGATCATGACCATGATCGTGACCACAACCACCTTCACCGTGAACGTGGCCGTGAGCCAGCTCTTCGGCAGTGGCAGCACGCACATCCTTGATCTCGACCTTGAAGCCCAGGGTCACACCAGCCAGCGGGTGGTTGCCATCTACCTTGACGAACTCTTCAGACACTTCAACCACGGTCACCGGACGGTGGCCATCGTCGGTTTCAGCCACAAAAGTATCCCCTTCGGAGACTTCCATACCGTCGAACAGCTCGCCCGGTACTTCTTGTACCAGGGTCTCGTCATATTCGCCGTAGGCCTGGCTCGGCGCCAGGGTCACTTCGAAGGCTTCACCTACCGCGCGACCTTCCAGCTCGGCTTCCAGGCCAGAGACCAGGTAACGGGTGCCGTGCAGATAGACCAGCGGCTCTTTGCCGACAGTGCTGTCGATGACTTCACCGTGCTCGTCGGTGACTGTGTATTCCAGCGTAACCACGCTCAGAGGAGCTACTTTCATGTCAGGATCCTGCGGATAGAAAAAAACGGGCTCAGAATACCCTAAAAAGCGGGCCACGCATATGCCGTGCCGCGCCACAGCGTGATGAAAAAAACGACAAAAGCATCAACAGGAAAACCGATCCCCCCTCAGCCATTGCCTCATCAGGGACGAAATACCCCGATCACCTCTTCCGCCTCACGAGTCAGCTTGTCGACCTCTTCCGGTGTTTGCACCTGGGTGTCACCGCAGGCGACGCAGGTCACCTTCTCGACTCCATGCTCCAGATACAGCATCATATTGTCCAACTTGCCGCACGCCGGGCAGACAGCCCCGGCAATGAAGCGTTTTTTACGTCTGGTTTCCATATTTGTTACCTCCAGGCAGCATCATATCAGGATTTTTACATGCATCACGCCAGCGAATACTACCATTTTTCCTGTCAGGGATTGCAGGCCGGCAACCGCAAACGGAGCCCGGCCGGACAGCTTTTGCGGATAACCCGAGGCGCCGCCTTGCTGAGATTGGGCCAGCATGAACTCCTGCTGCCAGCTGGCAGTTGCTTCTGGCTCTGTGCCGATGCCCTCGCCGCCTTCAGCCCACTCAGTGGTTGTCACTACGATCGGCTGAGCGTCTCTTTGCGCATGGCGCAGCCGCAGCAGGCTGGCTGGCTGCAAGCCACCCCCTTGCTCGATGCCTTGCTCGATTCACTGGTCCGGTGGCAGCGACCGAAAGAGTGGCAAGGGGCCTACGGCCAGCGGCTGCAGGTCATCCAGGATGAGCTGCAACTGTGCGCCATCAGCCAGCAGGGGCACGGTGAGCTGCAAGCCGGCTGGCAAGCGCTGGCCAATGGCCAGCCGGATTCTCTGCAGCTGTGGGCGCAACTGGCCAATCCACCGGTAGAGGGGTCTGCCTTGCAACAACAGTGGCAACTGCTGCAAGCGCTCAGATTGCTAAAGGGCGGCAGCAAGCACGCCCAGGTCGCCAGCAAGCTGGGCTATGCCGATGAGGCCGCACTGCACGCTGCCTGCCAACAGTGGTGCGTCGGCGGGGATGGCGATCAGGAGATCAATAGCCAAACATCGGGGGAAGAAGCCATTTAAAATTGGCGGGACGAGTCCAGTTTTTTGCCAGATGGCCGTTAACAAGGCAGGGCCATCCCCCCTGTAATCCTTTATGCTAAAGGCCTGACGTGACTGCCAACGTTTCGACCAACAGGACATCTGCCATGACGAGCAAAGCCAATCAATCCCAGGGCATGTTGTTGTTTCACCTTTCTGCCCAGCAATCCTTTGCCATCGGCACCCTCAAGGTGAAGGAGATCGTCCCTTACACTCAGCTGACAGCCATGCCGCACTCGCACCCGACCGTGCTGGGGGCCGCCAATATGCGCGGCGCCACCATTCCGGTGATCGATATGGCGATGGCGGTGGGTTATCGCCCCATCAGTAAGGAGGAGAAGCCCCACTGTTTCATCATCATCACCGACTGCCGCCGTACCCTGGTGGGCTTTCTGGTGCGGGGCATCGACAAGATTACCGAGTGCAACTGGCGCGATATCGCGCCGCCGCCCACCGCCCTCGGCCACAATGTCTTCGTGACCGGGGTCACCCGGGTCAACGGTCAGCTGATTCAGTTGCTGGACGTGGAGCTGATCCTGTCACGGGTCTACCCTGACGATCCCAGCCACCTCTATCCAGTGCTGACCGATGTTCAGCGGGAGCGGATCAAGCCGATGCGGATCCTGCTGGTGGATGACTCCTCAGTCGCCCGTCGTCAGCTGATGGCAGCCCTCGACTACATTAATATCCCCTACGAGGTCTGTACCAATGGCAAGGATGCACTGACCCTGTTGCAGCAGCGGGCAAGCCAGAAGACCCCCATCGACATTCTGGTGAGCGATATCGAGATGCCGGGGCTCGATGGCTACGAGCTGGCCTTCGAGGTGCAGAGCGACAGCAAACTGGCGGGGGCTTACATCATCCTGCACACCTCCCTCTCCAGTGAGATCAGTGTGGAGCGAGCCCATCAGGTGGGCGCGCACGAGGCACTGACCAAGTTCGAGGCCAACGAGTTGATCCAGGCTATGTTGCGCGGTGCCGAACATCACGATCGCCTGCTGAAATAAGCAAGTCACTAACGGGAGGTCCCCTCCTCCCGCCCCCTTTACCTTCGACCCAGACCGACTGAGCCCATGCTGACAGAGAGCCACTTCCACGCCCCTTGGTGGGCCCGTAATCCTCATCTGCAGACCATATTGCCCAAATGGCTGCGCCGCACACCTGCCCGCTTTGTGGCGGAGCGGTTTGAACTGCAGGATGGGGACTTTGTCGACCTCGCCTGGAGCGGAAAAGTCAGCATTGACAAGCAACCACTAGTGGTGGTGTTTCACGGGCTGGAGGGGAGCATTCACTCCCACTATGCCAAGGGATTGTTCAGTCATCTGCAACAGAAGGGCACAGAGGCGGTGCTGATGCACTTTCGCGGCTGCAGTGGCGAGCCCAATCGCCATCTGCAAGCGTATCACTCCGGCGCCATTCAGGATGCACAGGAGCTGATTGCCGAACTGAGCCAACGCTTTCCGGGCAAACCACTGATCGCCATCGGCTTTTCACTCGGTGGTAATATGCTGGTCAATCTGCTGGCGCGGGCCTGTCCTGCGGCATTGAAGGCCGCGGTGGTGGTTTCGGCCCCGCTGCAACTGGCCAGCTGTGCCGAACGGGTCAATCAGGGTTTCTCGAAGGTCTATCAGAACTACCTGCTGCGCACCATGCGCCATAATCTGCTCAACAAGATCCGCCAGCAGCAGAACGCAAGGGAACGCTGGCAACCAAGAGCGGTCGCTGAGATTGCCACCCTGCGCGATTTTGACGAGCTGGTCACTGCGCCGCTGCATGGCTTTCACAACGCCAGCCACTACTATCAGATTTGTTCAGGTCTGCCCTTGCTACACCAGATCCCGATCCCGACTCTCGTCATTCACGCCGCAGATGATCCCTTCATGTCTGACGCCGTCATCCCGCGCCCCGAGCAACTCTCCCCCATGGTGCGCTACGAGTTGAGCCAGCGTGGTGGCCATGTCGGCTTTCTGCACGGCACACCCTGGCGGCCACGCTTCTGGCTGGATGAGCGGATCGAACGCTGGATCGCCGAGCAGGTTCAGGAGGCGATACAGAACTGATTGCGGCTTCTGGCCTTGGCGATACCGAGTGTCTGGTCAGCCCGCGCCAGTAGTGGCCCGGCCTGCCCACACTGACGCCGTCACAAAAAAACGCCTCACGCCATAACCGGTAGCCAGATCCACCTCACTGGTACCAAACGCATCATCAACGGCATCACCCCTCTCGGGCAGACACTCCACGAAACGCGGAAAAAAGAGGTTGCACTCATTTTATTGCGCACAACAATAGCTGACGGTTATGCCCTTTTGCATCGAGATCCCCTCATGATAATCCCCTGGCAAGCGTTGGATGCCGATACCCTGACCAACCTGATCGAGCACTTTGTGCTGCAGGAAGGCACCGAATATGGCGAACATGATGTCCCCCTAGAGGCCAAAGTCGCTATGGTAAGGACTCAATTACAGCAAGGCCTCGCCGTGATCGTCTATAGCGAGTTGCATGAGTCGGTCAATATCGTGCCGCGCGATCGTTTCAACGCGCCGTCTTGACCATATCGGGTTCACGCCCGTATAACGGAACTCCCAAGGAAGAGAACATTATATGTCGGCCAACCATCCCATTATCGCCGTTACTGGCTCGTCCGGTGCCGGTACGTCTACCTCCACCATTGCCTTTCGCTCCATGTTCCACCAACTGGGTTATCAGGCGGCCGTGGTAGAAGGCGACAGTTTTCACCGCTATACCCGCCCCGAGATGGATGTGGCCATCCGCAAGGCGCGCGAACAGGGGCGCCACATTAGCTATTTTGGCCCCGAGGCCAATGACTTCGGCTTGCTGGAGAGCTTTTTTCAGGGCTATGGCCAGGATGGCACCGGCCAGTATCGCCGCTATCTGCACAGTTTTGACGAGGCAGTCCCCTTCAACCAGATGCCTGGCACCTTCACCCCCTGGCAGAATCTGCCGAGCGAGACCGATTTACTGTTTTATGAAGGGCTGCACGGCGGGGTGGTCACCGAAGATCACAATGTGGCCCGCCACGTGGACTTTCTCATCGGCGTAGTGCCCATCGTCAACCTGGAGTGGATCCAGAAGCTGATCCGCGATACCTCGGAGCGAGGGCATTCGCGCGAGGCTGTGACCGACTCCATCGTCCGTTCCATGGATGACTACATCAATTTCATCACCCCGCAGTTCTCCCGCACCCATATCAACTTCCAGCGAGTGCCGACGGTGGATACCTCCAACCCCTTCAGCGCCAAGGTGATCCCGAGTCTGGACGAGAGTATGCTGGTGATCCGGTTTCGCGGCATAAAACAGGTCGACTTTCCCTACCTGTTGTCGATGATCGACGGTTCATTCATGTCTCGTATGAACACCATTGTCGTTCCGGGTGGCAAAATGGGGTTTGCCATGGAGTTGATCCTCAAGCCACTCATCCAGCAACTACTCGAAACCGGCAAGATCACTTAAGCCAAGGAGTTCATAATGCGGTTAGCGTTTATTTCTGTGGTAATGGCCGCCCTGCTGAGCGGTTGCAGCAGCGGTCAGGTCACCCCGACACTGAAATCTGACACCATAATCGTTCGCTCCCTTGGCGACTGGACATATGGCGCCACCCCGAGCTTCGCCTTGGCCGAGCAGTATCAATACGCCGGAAAGTTAGCGGAAAAGTGGCTGGAGCCGATGCAACTGGCGGTGAGCCGGGAGCTCAATGGCAAGGGGTGGCAGAGTGCGCCGCTCGGCGAAGCGGATCTGTGGGTCGCCATCGGCGTCGCTGGGGGCAAGGACATCAGTGACGGCGAAATTTTCGCGCGCCTCGGCATGACGCCGGGGGTCCATGCCTCCGCCGACCAGCGCAAAGGCTCGCTAGCCATCGTGCTGCGCGATCGCAAAACCGAGAAAGCGGTTTGGAGCAGCATCATCCAACTGACCAGCGACGTGAGCATTACAGATAGCCAACGTCAGGCATTCAGCCAGCAACTCGCCGCCAAACTGCTGCATCGCGTCCCAACCAACTGATACTGGCTTATTGAAAAAGGGGATTAAAGAAACGGCCAGCCTCCCGGCAAGCCGTTTTTTGTGTTCTCAATCCGTTGCCCCAAGCAGGTCTTGGCCTGATTCAGGGAACCAGCGGGCACACCTATTTCAGCGTGCAGGTCAGCAGCGTCACCCCTTTCTGGGTGAGAAGACCTTGTTTGTCCTGATTCCAGAAGGTGGTCACACCGTCGGAATATTTGGCACCGGACTCTGATTCAACGCGCACCAGCTTGTGGTAAACCCCGGCATAGGGAAACTGTACCATGTCAGCCTGGGCATCATAGGTGATGGCCAGCATCTCTTCGCCACACTGATATTGGCTGTATTGATACTGGGTGGGTTGCGGGCTACTGCACGCCGTCAGACCCAGCAGGGGAAGCAGAACGATCCATTTTTTCATTGCATTTTCCTTATGTGATGGCCTTATGTAATGGCCTTGTGCAGTGGCCTTACGTGACGACCTTATACTTGGATATCAACGAAACAATCGTCAGTTATCAAGCTTCAACAATTTGATAACTATGGGTAACTTGTACCGCTTTTTCCAACATCAGGGAAACAGAACAGTATTTTTCCATCGACAGGTCGACCGCTCTGGCTACCTGCTTGTCTGCCAAGCCCTTGCCTGTCACCACGAAATGCAAATTAATCTTCTCGAACACACGGGGCACGCTATCAACCCGCTCGCCACTGACCTCTACATGACAGGCCGTCACCGCCTGGCGTGCTTTTTCGAGAATGGAGACCACATCGATAGAGCTGCAGCCACCGAGCGCCAGCAGGATCATCTCCATCGGACTCGCCCCCTCACCCGGGTTGGCACCATCCAGGATGACCTTGTGGCCAGACTCGCTCTCCCCTACGAACTTCATCCCCTCTACCCAGCTGACCTTTGCCTTCATCTCACGCCTCCTCATGTAGTCGCACTATTATGATGTGCCCAGCATACCCCAACCATCGAACAAGCGGCATATCTCAGGGCACACAGCCGACTAGCGAGAGGAGTGTTAGGGGGGAAATAGATCAAAATCAACATCTCTGCCCCCCATCTTCCCTAGAATGGCCAACGCGGCGCAGCAGGCATTACCCAAAGGGCTCTTTCAAAAGCCTGCAAAGCCTTGTCAGCACCGACAAAGGCTCTTATCCTACTGCGACGAATACAAGGAATGGCAAGATTGGCAGCTTGCCCGGACGCACAAGTCCATAAAAAGACACTACAGAGGAATTCTCATGGTTATTGGCAAACCGCAAAGCGATCCCACCCTGGAATGGTTCTTGTCGCACTGCCACATTCATAAGTATCCCGCCAAGAGCACCCTGATCCATGCGGGTGAAAAAGCGGAGACCCTCTATTACATCGTCAAGGGCACTGTGGCCGTCCTGATCAAGGACGATGAGGGCAAAGAGATGATCCTCTCCTATCTGAACCAGGGCGACTTCCTGGGCGAGATGGGAATGTTCGAAGAGAACGAGAATCCCGAGCGCTCCGCCTGGGTTCGCGCCAAAGGATCCTGCGAAGTGGCAGAGATCTCGTACAAGAAGTTCCGTCAGCTGATCCAGGTCAACCCGGACATTCTGATGCGTCTATCTGGCCAGATGGCCAAGCGCCTGCAGCACACCAGCCAAAAAGTGGGTAACCTCGCCTTCCTGGATGTGACCGGCCGGATCGCCCAGACCCTGCTCAACCTGGCCAAACAGCCAGATGCCATGACCCACCCGGATGGCATGCAGATCAAGATCACTCGCCAGGAGATCGGCCAGATCGTCGGCTGTTCCCGTGAAACCGTGGGCCGCATCCTCAAGATGCTGGAAGAGCAGGAGCTCATCTCTGCACACGGCAAGACCATAGTGGTATTCGGCACCCGCTGATGCCCCGCCATGGCCATCAGGCCACCGGAGAAAAAGGCTGCTTCGGCAGCCTTTTTTGATCCCTCCCTTCTATAATCCCGAACACCCGTACCGGCGTTCACCAAGAGAGTCACTATGCACCTTCAATGTCCCCGTTGCCGCAGTCCGCTTCACCTGCATGAGGCCTCCCAAGGGCGCTATTGCGACAACAAGCACCATTTCGATCCCGCACCGGAAGGTTATCTGGATCTCATCCCCGGCAAGAAGAACCCCAAAGACAGCGACAGCCGTGCCCTGATGCGCGCCAAGCACCATTTCCTGGAAGCCGGACACCAACTGCCGCTCGTCGACGCAATGGCGAACCTGCTCGCCCCCCTCTCGCCACGCGAGCTGATCCATCTGGGCTGTGGTGAAGGCTACTACTGCCGTGCGCTGGCAGAACGCCTGCCCGGCTGGCAGTTTGCTGGCGTTGATATCGCCAAGAACACCATCTTTGCCGCCAAAAAAGCGCAGCCGGACGGCCAGTTTGTCATTGCAGATCCCGCCCGTGCGCCGCTGCAGCCGGGCTCGGCGGCCATATTGCTGGTCAACGACCTCAGGATCAAGACCGAGCAATTGGTCGACTGGCTGGCCCCCGGCGGCTATCTGCTCTATCTGCAACCAGGACCCCGCCATCAGTGGCAGCTGAGAGTCAGCCTCAATCCAGTGAGCATGGAACACCCTTTAAGCTGGCCCTCGCTTGCCGGTCTTCAACTGGTGAACCAGGAGCGCTGCCAGTTCCCTATCGCCATGGATCAGCACGTACGCGCCTTTATTCTGGAAACCAGCCGTCTCGGCTGGCGCGCTAACGGAGAACAACGGCACGACTTTGTCCAACATGGCCCAGATGAATTGGCACAGGATCTGCTGATAACTCTGTGGCAAAAAACCTGATCGAGATCTCATTACTGAGGCATCTTATGTCTGCCACACAAGTGGCACCAAAAACATCAAATCATTGTTTTAAAACAAAAATATTTCACACCACGCTTACTGATAAAGTACATACCAATAAAACACGCCGGATTGATTCAGCTCCAGTCAAGGTTCAGAGCCCTACCGTGTCGTCATCGGCACTCAAACCCGATCACCTTAACAAGGGCCGGTACAGGTCCAATTGCTTACACCTCAGAGGAATTACGCATATGAAGAAGTCTGCACTGACCTTGGCAATCTCCAGCCTGTTCGTCGCCGGCGGCGCTATCGCCGTTGAAGGTGGCCCGCTGAATGAGAACACCATCTTTCAAGAAGGTGAGAGCAAGCTGGAAATCGGTGGTCGCGCCCAAGGTATGTACTACGGTACTGATGATGACGGCACCGACGATGACCAGAGCTACTTCCGTGTCAACATGCGCGGTGAGACCAAAATTGCTCCCGAGATGACGGCTTTCGGCTTTGCCGAGTACAACCTGCCGACCGCTGGCTCTGACAACGACGAAGTACGTCACGCTCACGTCGGCATCAAGCATGACCGTTTCGGCACCTTCACCTACGGTCGTCAAGATGGCCTGTTTACCATGCTGAACGACTACACCGACGTACTGCCCGAGTGGGGTGGTGACGGCCTGGGCAAGGGCGTCGAAGTGTTCGGTACCGGTCGTACCAACGGGCTGGCAAAGTATGTATTCAACTACAACAGTCTGACCCTGGGTGCCCAGTTCACCGGCAACAACGATCCGCAGAATTCTGGTCGTTCCGATAAATCTGTCGATCTTGGTAATGGCGAAACCGACAAATGGAACGCCAAAGGTTCTGATCAAGGCTTTGCCGTCTTGGCTGCCTATGACTTCGATATGGGCCTGAGCCTGATGACCTCCTACAACCAGGCTAGCAAGACTAGCGAGCAGGGCAAGTATGCCAGCTTTGGTGGCGACGACGATGCCAAACTGTACGGCGTAGGTGCCAAATACACAAACGGCAACCTGTACCTGGCCGCCACCTATGCTCACGGTGAAGACCACCTGTTCATCGGCAAGTACAACGGTTACGCCGAAAAACACGACGGCTATGAAGCCGTTGCCCAGTACACCATCGGCAAGTTCAAGCCTTCCCTGGCTTATCTGCGCACTGACGTGAAGGACGATGACAACCGTATCGACGATACCTACACCGAGTACGTCTCTATCGGTGCCTGGTACAACTTCACCAAGAACTTCAATGCCTACGTTGATTACCAGCTGAACCTGTTGGACGATGATACTAACAGCACCAGCAAGCTGGGTCGCAACACTGACGACACTCTTGCTGTTGCCCTGCAGTACAACTTCTAAGTAATTGGAAGTCAGTTATACCCTGTAATACCAATGTCTACTGTTTGAATTACTTCCGGCCGCTCTGCGGCCGGTTTTTTATTACGCCTTTTCAGCACCTTGCATATAACTGTCGAGCGGATTGATGGCAATCTCCGCGCCGTTGACAGGGAGTGACCAGGAGATATTCACGGATGAGTCAAGCCCGCGGGCACATAGCGTGGCAATGCGGGTGGCTGTTGCCACTGCTGTTGATATCGCTAATCTGGAACAGCACTGCAGGGATCAGAACTTTATCGTCAGCTGGGTCTGGCAGGCAAGCTGGATAAACAGACCTTTTATCAGGCACTCAACAGTTATCAAAACGAGCGCCACAAACGCAAAGCCATTCTCACCATCTTCGATTACAGCAAGCCATCCACCCAGCGCAGGCTGGTTGTCATCGACATGAAACGTCACAAGCTGCTTGATCACACCTGAGTCAGCCATCATCTACGCCCACGGCTAGCGGTCACAACACCTGAAAACGCAAGGCCAGCAATCGCTGGCCTTGTTTGTTACGCTTGTCACACTAAACATGGTGCGTTATTGGCGCACCACCAGTACCGGACAGGGTGCATGACGCACCACAGACTCGGCGACACTGCCTACCAGCAGATGGCTGATCCCGGAGCGACCGTGGCTGCCCATCACGATCAGCTCAACCTCATCTTCCTTGGCCTGAATGACAATTTCATCCGCAGCCCGGCCAAAGCGAATATCAAAGGTGGCCGGGATCGGCAAGCTGGCAACCAGCTCTTTGAGCTGGGTTCTGGCCTGACGCTCCATCTCGTGGGTGATCTCGATGGCCGTCATATGCAGGATCTTGTAACTGTCAAAACCGTGCAGTTGATCAACCACGTGGATCAGCTTGAGCTGGGCCTCATGGCTCTGCGCCATGAATACGGCATAGTCGAGTACCGCGCGAGACATTTGGGAAAAATCGACAG
The DNA here is from genome assembly GCF_000819885.1 of Aeromonas fluvialis. GTDB lineage: Bacteria > Pseudomonadota > Gammaproteobacteria > Enterobacterales > Aeromonadaceae > Aeromonas > Aeromonas fluvialis. The sequence goes on along the minus strand of NZ_CDBO01000059.1, from coordinate 14,384 downwards.
GACAAAGCAGCGTTTTGATCGATGGCATAATGCAGTCTCCTCTCCTGATTGGGGCACTATTGAATCTTTCTTGATCATAACAACCCGACCCAAAATAACCCTCGACCACGTCGCAAAATGGAGATACGAGATTTTTTCTACGCTCTCTCACGATCAATGCCATGGTATAAAGCAGGGTATTAATTTTTCATCCGTCCCAACGAGGCCAGCGCTGACCATGCTACGCATCTGTCTGTTGCTCTGTTGCCTGTGCACTGCGGTTAATTGCCGGGCAGAGTCTATTGACGTCTATTGCGATGATTGGCCCGGCTTTTGCCAAAAAGATGGCAAAGGCATTTATCTCGATCTGGTTCGCGCCATCTACCAACCCCACGGTTATCAGGTAACCCCACATATCGTGCCCTATAAACGTGCTCTCGCTGTGATTGCCAAAAATGGAGGCGATATAGCGATGGGGGTATATCGCGATGAAGTCACCGGTGTACGACAACCTCGCTATCCCGCATCAGCCGATGATTTGACTGTATTCATGCTCAAAAAATGGCAGCTTCAGTGGCAGGGGGAAAAAAGCCTGGAAGGGCAAAAGGTGATATGGCGGCGAGGCTGGGCATTCGACAAGTACATTGACGTCACCATGAAGTGGCATGAGATTGACAGCGATGAGATGGCCTTTCTACTGCTCGATAAAGAGCGCTATCGCTATTACCTGACTGCCGGCGTCCTCTTTGTGCATGATTCTCCCCCTCCCGACCTGCATCGGGTCTTCCTGCGCTGGATCCCGACCTATCCGATCTTTGCCGATACCCAGCAAGGCAACCGGATGTTGCAGCTCTGGGATAAAGGCATGGTTGAGTTGATCCGCAGCGGCGCTCTGGCAGAAATCTATAAGCACTATCAGCTCTATGACTACCATCAGGGTTTTATCAAAGAGCTGGAACAGAAAGTAGCTGCCAGCCCTGCAGCTGGATGATAGCGTTGCGCTAATTACGCTCCCCTCATTGCCTTGGCCAAGCGGTCATAGAGGATCACATTGACCGAGGCGGCCAGATTCATGCAACCCTGTGTCGGTACATAGACCACATCTTTCACCGCGCCATAGAGGGCGGGATCGAGCGTGCCATCCTCCGGCCCGAAGATATAAAAAGCGCGTTCAGGATGGACATAGTCGGGAAGCGGCGTAGCACCATCGATCAGATCGACCACCACGGGCACACACCCCTGCGGGATAAACGCCATCAGGTCATCCACCCCGAGCAGCGGGATCTTCTCCACCATCTGCTTGGTATCGGTGGCAAAGCGACGCGCCAGCTCGAAGCGGTTACCGGTGTAGTAGACCTCATCCACCCCGTAACAACCCGCAGCCCGCATCACGGAGCCGACATTTTCCGGGGACTTGGGATTGACCAGCCCCACGCAGCAGAATTCACTCTTATCCATCATCTCTCCTCATCTTGCGGCGGCCATTATAAGCCGCTGCAGGGCTACCGACCCGTTAAAAGTCCCCTCCCCGGCTAAACCGCTTGCCAACCTGTCTTCGATGTCGATTTTTTGTGCGCAAGCCGACAAGTTTTGGATAACCCGATAGTCAAAAAGCGACTATCAGAAATAATAGACAAACGTTTGTAAATGGATGTTTGTCTATGACTGAGCGTGAACAAGAGATCCTCGCCCTGCTGCGTCAGGATCCCATGATTGCCCAGCAGGAGCTGGCCGATCGCCTCGGCATCAGCCGCTCCGCGCTGGCCAGCCACATCTCCAGCCTGATCCGGCAGGGATATGTGCAAGGCAGAGGTTATGTACTGCGAGAGGGCCCCTACGTAGTGGTGATCGGCGGTGCCAATATGGATATTTGCGGCACCAGCCATGACAACCTGCTGCTTGGCGACTCCAACCCGGGCAAGGTACGCACCTCGGCGGGCGGCGTTGGCCGCAATATCGCCGAGAATCTGGCGCGGCTCGGCAGCGATACCCGGCTGCTAACCGCGGTCGGCAACGACCAGTATGGCCACCATCTATTGGAGGTGAGCCAGCGGGCCGGCGTCGATGTGCGCCAGACTCTGGTGCTCGATGGCCACACCACCTCCTGCTATCTCAGCCTGCATGATGGCAGCGGCGAAATGAGCTGCGCCATCAATGACATGGCCATCATAGAGCAGCTCACCCCTGCCCGCCTGACCCTCCTCGGCGGCTTTCTCGGCGGTGCCAGGCTCTGGCTGATCGACACCAATCTGGCTATCCACACCCTTGACTGGCTGTTCGAGCGGCAGGGAGATCACGTCATCTTTGTCGATACCGTTTCGGTGGCCAAGGTGGAGAAGATCCGCCCCTGGCTTGGCAAGATCCACACCCTCAAACCCAATCGCAGCGAAGCCGAGCAGCTGTGCGGCATGACCATCGCCGGGCCCGAAACCTGGCCCATGGTGGCCGCCTGGTTCCACCGCGCCGGGGTCAAACGACTGTTCCTCAGTCTGGGTGAACAGGGGATCTTCTACAGCGATGGCGAGCAACAGGGCCACCTGCCGGTGCTGGGCAGTCCGGTACTCAACGTCACCGGCGGCGGGGATGCCTTTATGGCTGGCCTCGCCCACGCCTGGCTGCAAGAGCTCGACATTGCCCAAACCACCCGCTTTGCCCTGGGCTGCGCCGCCCTCACCGTCAATTGTTCCGATACCGTTTTTTCCGGTCTCTGCAAGACCGCCGTTGACCGCATACTGGAGGAGTACTCATGCTGAACGCTTACCTCGATATCCAACCGGAAGTGGCTGCCGCACTGGCCGCCGGCAAACCGGTGGTCGCCCTCGAATCCACCATCATCTCCCACGGCATGCCCTATCCGCAGAACGTGGAGACGGCCCGTCAGGTGGAGCAGGTGGTGCGCGATAACGGCGCCATTCCGGCCACCATCGCCATTCTCGATGGCCGCCTCAAGGTGGGTCTGGATGCCGGTGCGCTGGAAGCGCTGGGCCGGGCTGGCCACGACGTGACCAAGTGCAGCCGCCGCGACATTCCGTTCGTACTGGCGCGCAAGGGGATGGGGGCCACCACGGTCGCCTCCACCATGATCATCGCCGCCATGGCGGGGATCCGGGTCTTTGCCACCGGCGGTATCGGCGGGGTACATCGCGGTGCGCAGGAGACCTTCGATATCTCCGCCGATCTGCAGGAGCTGGCGCAAACGCCGGTAGCCGTAGTCTGTGCCGGTGCCAAGTCGATCCTCGATATCGGGCTGACCCTGGAGTATCTGGAGACCCAGGGCGTGCCGGTGATCGGCTATCAAACCGAAGAGCTGCCAGCCTTCTACACCCGCGAGAGCGGCTTCAAGGTCGATTATCGCCTCGATACCCCGGCAGCCATCGCCGAGGCACTTCGCCTCAAGTGGGAGCTGGGACTGGCGGGCGGCGCCGTGGTGGCCAACCCCATCCCGACCGCACACGCTATGCCTAAAGCCGATATCGACGCAGCCATTGCCCGGGCGCTCCATGAAGCGGACGAGCAGGGGATCAAGGGCAAGGCGTCTACCCCCTTCCTGCTGGCTCGTGTCTGTGAGCTGACTGGCGGCAACTCGCTGGCAGCCAACATCCAGCTGGTACTGAACAACGCGGCCCTCGGCGCCCGCATCGCCGCCAGCCTCTGATCGCTCGCCGATACCTCTCCATGTAAAAGAGGGCCTCGCGGCCCTCTTGTTGTTTTTGCTATCTGCAGCGCTATTGCAACGCTGTGCTATTGCAGTACCACGCGCCCATTGAACGGTCCTATCTGCACGGTATGATCGTTTGCCCGCAAAGTATATGGCGAGGGATCGGCAAAAACCGTGAAAGGGAGAGGGGTAATTCATCGCTGGCAAGCCACTCATCGTCAGGCAGGCGCGGGGCAAGGTTCAGGGGATCGCGCTTTCATAACAACCATCCATAAAAACCCTCGCGGGAATCCAGGCTCCCGCGAGGGCTGCCAGTAACGGCAATTAACGGTCGCGATTCAACGCGATCAGGCGATCAAAAATCCCTTCACCATCGGCACGCAAACCGTTGTGCTCATACTCGTTAGTGATCCAGGCACGGCTGTTACCCAAGCCCCGCAGGGTCTCGCGACTGTAGTCAAACTCCACATACATATCCTCGGCATAGACGGCGCAGGCTACCGGCACCTTGTTACGGGCCAGCTGGGCCGGGTCATAGAGCGCCCCCCAATCCGCCTTGTTGGCCAGCAGATGGGCCGCCTCTTTCAGGGGCAGCAACTCACGGAACTGCTCGAACATCCAGGGGTAAACCATCTCGCCAGTGAAGGCGAAATCCTTGCCGGGGGCCCAGTTCACCGCCGAGAACTCGCTCCTCACCCGCTCGGCCGCCCAGCGAGTCGCCTCCCCCTCGGCGTAGATAGCCTCGTGCAAGATGGCAAACAGCGGGTTGGTGTTGAATGGCTGCATGCTCTGCACCTGGTAGAGGAACGCCGGGCTCAGCTTGTCGCCGATAAAGGCCTCTTCCAGCAGATAGTAGAGCTCCTCGAAGGCCCCCCTGGCGCCGAGATCCAGCCCTTGCTGCTGGAACTGCTCCACCGTCAGGCGCTGGCCGTTGGGCAGTCGCACATCGTGCTGGTGCAGATGGCTGGCCAGCCGGTTGGCAATCCCCTGAGCGTGGGGGAAGCGGGCGAAGAAGGCGCGGTTCTTGTCAGCCACCCGTTGATAGGTGGCGCGGTAAACTTCCTCGGCACTGCGTCCAATCGGCGCGATACCGCCGGTGATATAGACCTCCCGCAGGCTATCGGGGAAGAGCGAGAGATAGGTCAGGCAGCAAAAACCGCCAAAGCTTTGCCCCAGCAGGCTCCAACGATGCTTGGGGCAGAGCTCCTGCCGGATGAACTCGGCATCTTGCACTATGCTGTCGGCGCGAAAATGGCCGAGATACTCCGCCTGCTCGGCCGGGGTCATTTTGGCAAGAATATGCCCGTGGATGGGGCTCGACATCCCGGTGCCACGCTGATCCAGCAGCAGCACTCTGAACTCCTGCAACGCCCGCTTGAGCCAACCACTGTTGGCCGTCGGGCGCGGCGCCCCGAATCCCGGCCCACCTTGCAGAAACAGCAGCCAGGGCAGCTTCTCATCGAGCGTGTCTTTACGGCAGAGGGTGCGGGCAAACAGGGTAATGCTGTCACCATCCGGCTCATCATGATCGAGGGGAACAGTAAAAAAGTGCGGCTCGCAATGAATGCCGTCCAGTACATAGCTCAAGGGGCTGTTCATCTGGGATCTCTCCGTCAGGATGGGAACATCATTAACCCATCATAGCCCCGCCCTGCCTTGGGGTCACTCCGGTTTTCCAAAATGTTAACAATGGCTTAAAGGTCGAAACATCACCAGACAAGCCGCTCTTCAACGGTGCTGAATTAATTGTTTTGCGGGGGAGATTGACGCCATGGTGCCATTCAACAAAGATGGCTCGCCTGCACAGGAGTGCAGCCATTCAGGCCGACAAAATGGATAAGGTAATGTGATGAAACCGAAGTGGATCAGGGCCAGAAAAAGAGAGAAGAAGCCATGCCCTGGCAGCATGTTGCAGACCGGAATGCTGCTGTTCAGTGCCACCTGTGGTGCGACACTCTTTTTAGCAGCGTGCAACAGCAACTAGCAATGAAAAAGCCCGCTCGATTGAGCGGGCTTTTCGAATTTGGCTCCTCCTACTGGACTTGAACCAGTGACATACGGATTAACAGTCCGCCGTTCTACCGACTGAACTAAGGAGGAATTATGGTGCCCAGAGACGGAATCGAACCGCCGACACGGGGATTTTCAATCCCCTGCTCTACCGACTGAGCTATCTGGGCAACGGCGCGCATTAAACCCTTTCTGGACTGGGGTGTCAACCTTGTAGCCCCAGTTTTTGGCCTGTTTTTGCATAGGGTGAACTAAGTGGCGAGATAGTGTGCAAGGAGCCCCTGACTCAACACCCGGATCCGGTTGTCGGCAGGTTCTGCTATCGAGGATTTTTCCCTTTATAGAATTGCCTTTTCGCTCTCTCACACATTCGGTTCCTCCAACAAGTGAGCCCATTTTTTGTCAAAAAACGGATGAACTAACCTGCATGTTTTTTGTGCGCTGAAAAGTTACCAGAAATTGACCAGACAAGGTTTGCTGTGTCGCTGCCTCTGTACCTCCGGTCGTCAGCTCCTCAGCGTCCCTGTGAAGAAGAGAAGTGATGGTGTTTCGGCGGGGGAACTCAAATTTATTGTGACAAAAATCACAAAAACTCAATCTCGATTACACCTCTTTTTGAGCCTCAAATGACGATTTTTGCTTTGTGGGCGTACACAGATCCCCCTGAAGATAAGGAGCATTTGTCGTTAGAAGCACAAAGTCGCTCTCCAGAAGGCGATCTGATGTTCGCCTCCGAATCGCCTTCATATGGCTGCCTTTAGGGTCCTCAACTACAAACAAATTCATTAAATATCAATAATATGGCTGCATTTGGTGCTGTTGTGATTTGAGGGGGGATATGCAAAAACTTTCCAGTCACCGTCATCCCGGCGGTTATGGTTAGAGAGGTAATTGTGAGCAGCGAAGTATCACCGCCAACTGCTAGAAGCAGGCTGGGGTCGTGTGGAGAACACGTCTCCAAACAAAAAGAGGTGAAAGACGAGTACGTCCCTTGGCTCGCATGGGTCACATATACATCTGGTGCCAGGGTCGGCTACTTCAATGTGCACAGAAACAATCAGCGTTATCGGTTTAAGATCGCGAGCACCAGTGAGGCTAGCCTCAAAGTGATACGCGATAAAGCACGTAAACTGATGGCGGAGCTCATCACAGATCCGGATGGATTCAAACAAGCCTATCGCGCTAGTTTATCGGTAGAGCGCTTCATTTATGATGATTACCTACCCGCAGTGCAGGAAACTCATCTTTCTATCAGGACTATTAAGTCCCGTATAAAGCCAATCGTGGCAGCTTTAGGGCACAAGCCACTGAACCGTGTCATTCGTGATGATATCGAGCGCTTTCAAGCGGAGCAAGCTAAAACCAAATCTGTTGCTACGGTGAATCGCTACCTAGCACAGATCAAGGCTATTGCGACCTTCGCAGTGGAGCGCGGCATACTCAAATCGTCTCCCGCAGCAGATATCCCCGCCAAATACGAGCCTGTCCTGCCTCCCAAAGGCTTACCCGATGAGGCAGTCAATAAGCTGGTCGCTCGCTTGATGGAAGACATTGACGAGGAAAAGGCTCGTCTGTTGCTGTTCCTGTTCGCAACGGGCTCCCGGATGGGAGAGGCCAGGGCTCTAAAGCTGCAGGATTGTAATCTCACCACTCAGATCGCTTATCTACCGACGAGTAAGTCTGGTCGAGAAAGGCTTATACCGCTTAATCAGTTCGCCCTTGAATTGGTTCAGCTTCAGCGCCAGCGCCATGGCACGACTGGCCTGCTGTTTCGTGGCCAGGACGGTGTCTCTCAGATTTCCGAACCTCGGCGGTATTGGTACCGGGTCTGCAATGATTGTGGGCTATCAGAGGTACGCATCCACGATGCCCGTCATACCGTCGCTACTTCACTGCTGAACAAGGGCTGTTCGCTTGATGTACTGCAAAAAGTCCTAGGCCATAGCTCGCCGAGGATGACCGAGCGATACGCCCGCTACCACGATAAGACGCTGGTCAAGGCCGTCGACGCACTACACACCGTATGGGACCTCCCCAACCTCACCTGCTAACAAACTTTAGGAGATGGGGGAGGGAGACTCCCCCATTAAGAATTATGAGTCTTTCAAAAACAAATGATAACTGCAAACAGAAACGTTTATGTTCTATTGAAGAGTCCCTAAATGGGTCTACAGGAGACCCCAATAGTGCTGGTCAGGGTGTATCGCCGACAGGTTCGGCATTAGGCCCCATTCAGGAAGCATCCGCGTCAGAATCGGTGCCTGTCTCTGCTATCGCTCCGGTAGTTCAGCCATCAGAGTCAGCTTTATTAGTATCCAGCGAACCCTATTGCAGCCATCAAAACTTAGCGCTGCAAGAACTGGCGCGTATCCATCAGTGGTCTCAAGAAGCGGCCTATCTGGCATCAGAAGAGGGGCTAGCCCTTAATCAGGGAAAGGGTTCTTCTGAGCGTCCCGTCAGGTCGGATGGTACTCATCTGTCGTATACCATTGATGAACTCCAAACATGGATGAAATCCAGTCTGTTGCCCGAGCACTACGTTGTTAGCCCTGACCTGAAAGTGGTGAACCTTGAAGGAAGGAAGCCCGTTGAGCTGTTCGATACGTTAGTCCTTCCGCTCAATTGCGTTCTTGATAATCACAATCAGTTCAAAGGGTTGGTGTTGGTCTGCATTGGCTATGATGGTAAGCCACACGTCTTTACAGTCCTGCTTGATGATGTCCTGCATGACTTGAAAAGGGTCAAGGTCCAGTTGGGTGAGCTACGTGTTGGGTATTATGGTCATGACGATCGGCAGCTTTCTCGGTTTATGAACCACTGTTCAAGGTGTGGCTCAATTGAGCCAATTTATCGCGTTGAGCAGGCTGGATTTATCTCTGGAAAGTTGATCTATGTAACGCATGAGACAGTGCTACAGCGAAACATTGGAACCCCGGAAACTAAGCTGAGCTATCAAATCCGTAAAGCATTGCCGCAGCTGAGAGCACAGGGCACCTTGCTGGAATGGGAAGAGTATGTGGCTGGGCCTGTCCGGCCGCTCCCTAGCATGATGTTTCCGATTTTGGCAATGCTTGGGAATGTATTGTTGGACCTCCTGAAGGAAGGGACGGTTATTGTTCACTTTCATGGCCTCAGCTCAGGCGGCAAGACGACTCGGGGGCAGTTGGCACAGAGTGTCGTGGGACGAGCTACTGATCCAAGCAAAGATGGTGGGTCTGCTATCAGGAAGTGGCATGGCACGACGAATTGGCTGTTTGCTGTGGCAAAAAGTCACCACGGTATGGGGCTAGTACTGGATGAGCTTGGGTCACACAACAGCAAAAATTTCGACGCAACCATCTATGCCCTATCCAATGGGAAAACCAAAGGAAGGTGTGAAACGGGTGGGGATGAGAAGGAGGATCAAGGCTCAGCCATCCTCTGTATTATATCCACAGGTGAACTCAGCACAGATGACTATCTGAGGAAAACGGGTGGCAGTGCCAATTCCGGTGTCTATGTGCGGATGCTCAACATCGAGGTTCACCCCGATGATGCGAAATTGCCCGGCGAAACCCTGGCCCAAGCCAAAGCCCGGATTGACCAACTCAAGGCGGCCTGTGGTCAATACTACGGCACAGCCCTTCCGGCTTTGGCACAAGGGCTGTTGAACTTGCCGGAGGCCACTTCTTATGAGGCTTTGCAAGAGTTAGTTCGCAACCGGGTTCATGAGTGTGCCGAGCGCCTGATGCAGATGGTCAATGGCGCGATGGATTCACCTCTGGTTCGTCGTGGCCTGGATTTCTTCGCTATCACGCTGGCTACCGGCTTGTATGGTATCGAGCTGGGTGTGTTGCCCTATACCGAGAATGAGGTGGAGGCCGCCGTGCTTGAGGGCGCCAATCGCTGGGTTGCGTCCTTGGAGGAGCAACTGGATGACGTCACCCGAGCCGCTACCCAATTCAAGAATACGGTAGCGCTCCAACGACATAAAATTCACCTTGGCAAGCCAGCCGTTGTAACGAGGGAGCTCCTAGGCTTCATAGAAGGCGAACGGTGTTACATCTTTAAGGAGCAGTTCGACAAACTGGTTCCGAGCATGGGTGAAGCTGTTAAAGCATGGTTGTTCGATAACCAGTATCTTGAGAGGTATGCACCAGACCGCTATGTAAGAAAGATCAAGGTAGCGGGTGTGGATAGTGGCGTTTACTCGTTCTATTTGAATCGATTGTTTGGCAGTACTGGTGAGGTCGTCAGTAGCCGTGCCGGAGAGAGTGACAGCCTGAAGGGGTCGCTGCCAAAATGCGAACCATCAAAGCGAATTTTTAGCCGATTCTCAAACAGCAAGGCGGGCAGCATCAGCGCCCCCCCCACATCGGAAACACCGGAGGAGACGACACACATCGAGCAGTTTTAAGAGTAAGGGGGGCCAGTGCGAACTGGCCCCTTTGCTTTTATGGGATCCGGTGGCAAAAGCAGGCAGCAAGGGGAGGAACGTTTTAGCAGGCCGAGAAGGCCAGGATGATCTTGTTGCGGAGGTTTGGAGGGCGGCGCAGCCAAAACGGCTCATTGGGTCGCTAAACCGCGATACAGGTGCCTCGCCGGGGGGGGCCTCAGAATGAACTCAACAACGCAGCCCCAAAATCCCCTGGCTTGATGCTGGTCAGATATTTTATGGCTTGTGCTTGCCCAAATGATGACGTGCGTTATTCTGCCGTGCAGATTCTGTAAAAAGGATAACGAAATGAACGGCATACATCAGAAGGCAGCAGCACTTCTTGAGAACGTTGTTCGCTGGACAGAGGTAACTCGTCGAGCGAAATCACGATATCAGGCTGAGCTAGCACCGGACTTTAGCTTGATGGACTGGTTGAAGAATGACGAGCTAGCACTGTCCCGTTATCTGCGTTTTTTGCTATCCCCCAATGAAAGCCACGGACAGTCAATTTTATTTCTAAAAGGATTCCTCTCCCTTATTGAAAATTTAGGGCATAACAGTCCTATCGCCACGGAAGACTGTTTTCATAAAGCCAGAGTAGATTATGAAGTCATAATTGAAAACGGGAGAAAAATAGACCTCCTATTGACGACACCTAAAGGCATTATTGCTATAGAAAACAAGCCATGGGCAGAGGATCAAGATAACCAGTTAAGAGATTACGCACAATGGCTTAACAAGCTTGGAAAGCCATGGAAGTTAATTTATTTGTGTAATCATGAACCTAGCGAGTCTAGTCTTCCCAGAGACACACCAGACGTACTGAAGCAACACATCCTAACAGTATCTTGGTATAAAGTTGTAGAGTGGCTAAGTGATTGTTTACTGTACGTCCGAGCTGGAACGGTCAGAGTATTCATTGAATCCCTAATCAAGTATGTAAACCAATCAATTAATGGCGAATATATCATGGATAACAGCGACGAACTATCTGAAATTATTAAGAAAGATAGTCACACAATAGAATCTGCATTTGTCATTTATAATCAAATTGAAGTTGTGCGCAAACAATTGTATGGAAATCTAATCAAAGATTTAAATGAGAAGCTAACAAACCATAACTTAAAGATTAAAATTTCTGATACTGATACATCAAGTCGCTGGGCTGGCTTTTACATATCATTAGATTCAAGCGACACGCATCATCTTAGCTGGCAATTTGATCGAGCAAATTTTAATGGTTTGTATTTTGGCATATCAGGGATAAGCGAAAAGGCAGGTCGAACTGAAAAAATATCAGCTGCCATGTCAGCACTTTTCCCGCACATGCAAGGTAAATCAAATAAATACTGGTCATGGTGGAGCTGGGACCTCGACCCACAGGGGAAAAACCGAATCCCTCATAATTGGGGCAATGACGGCTCTGTGTGGGCAAAGCTCAGTGAGCGTGATGAAGACAGTGTTTTTGCTGCACTATATGAAGTCATCATTACCGTTCACGATAAAATGGATATGAAGCTATTTAGTTAATAAAATTAAGCCATAACTAAACTTAACCTAGTGAGTGCGGAAGGGAATAGCAAAAGACCGCCACTATCCTCCTAGCCGAAAGGCATCTAGAAAACAGCAAAGATTTTGTTTTAACTCAGCCAGATTGATATCCAATCTGGCTGAGTGCTTATCGATTTTAGAAGTCTTTTACTTTCAGGGGATGGCTTTTAACTGTTGGAAAATCATTGCAGATATCATTTCTTTACTAAGAGCCAGAGGGCTTTATACATAGTGGCATGACTTACTATATCTGAAGTTTAGTTACAGCTCTGGAGTTGTCATGTTGACTTCCCTAAAAAGCTATTTATGGCCATAATGCCCAGTTCCATTTTTCTTCTTGCGGAGACATTTGCCGAATGAATATGAATTTTGGGAGGAATGAAGTAATTTGTCATTACTTCATTTTCTATCCAGATAATAACATCGTATCCGGTTCCTCTACCATCATCACCGAGGTCATGATCAAGACTAATTTCAGTCACCATCTCTGTTTTTAGCCATGCAATCGCCTCATCAGGCCAGAATACGCGAATCCACCCTGCCGGGGTTTCTCTTTCATCGTCCAAATATAATTTCATGCCATTTTCTCCATGGTTAGTTCCAATACGTGAGCAATACCGCGATTGGCCCCATCAACAATCAGCTCACCGGGAAACGGTAATCTGGATGACAAACCAAGATCGGGATCGATGTAGTAGACACATGCGCCAGGGTTGATGTTTTGTAACAAAGAACTCGCAGGCTCAACAAGCAAACTGGTGCCGACAACTACTACGATATCAGCCTCGCAGAGCCAGCGACGAGCTTGTTGATACTCATAAACATTTTCGCCAAACAGCACGATATCTGGACGCAATTGTGAGCCAGTGGATGGGCAGCGATCACCGATCGCCACATCCTCATGCCAAGGCTGCCGATATTTTTTGCTACGAAAACCTATGGGGACCAAAAACTGGATTGAACCATGCAGATGAAGGACTTCACGGCTACCTGCTCTCTCATGTAAGTCATCAATATTTTGGGTGATGACCCTAACAGTACATTTCTGTTGTAGCAGGGCTATCAGATAATGCGCCTGTGAGGGGGCGGCTTCTAACATGGTTTGACGCCGCTTGTTGTGAAAGGTCAAGAAGCCAGCCAGATCCGTACTCATGCTATTAGCGTGGGAATAGCACCAGTTCTCATGATTACGCCAAATGCCCTCACTTCTAAACGTGGGCACACCGCTTTCCGCTGACAAGCCCGCCCCGGTAAAGAAGAGGATTGTGGGATGGTAGTGCTGGCCCGTTATCGCGGCTTGTGCTCGTTTTTCTCTATGACGGCGCTGATGTCTTCGAGCACGGGAAGCTATTGGTTGCATACGACCACCTTTCGTTATGGCACGACCAGTCCACCCGATTGATTTGTTTCTGAACTAGGGGGGTTGGGGTCACACCTCATTGCTATGTTTCTGCTCACCTCCTTGAGGTAAGAATGAGGGGGAGCGGCAGTTACCAGTTGAGATCAAACAAGCTGCGACTAATGGATGTAATTGCACTAGCAGACCTGGCACTTTGTTTACTGAAGGGTTCGCTATGCATGAAAAACCAGTAGCGATACTCCTGAGCAAAATGATCACATGCCTGCAAGAGTGGCTCTCGGTAATCGCGTCTTATGCGCTCCGTTATGACCTGCTGTTCATCCAGATACAGAGCTTTGAGGCCAAAGCCATGTTGTCGGACACACCAGTCGACAGCACACAATGCGGTTAACTGGTTGTATCGCCTAAACGGTCGGATTGAACTAATCAGATAAAACAGTTCAGCCCCTCTGGCAAAGATACAGGGATAGGCCTCCTCCCTGATTTGGTTTTGCTGCACTCGCATGATGGTCCAGTCCAGGATTTGCACCATACCCTGGGTGGTCATAGAGGGTGTTTGCTCAATGGCACGACTGACGAAACGATGGATTTGCAGGACTTTTCTTGTGGAAATCATGGTTGCTTACTCACACATTATTTAGCGCAAGTACACTCGGGTAAGGAAGGTTTAGAAGCCTTGAAGGGCGGAGGTAATGTCGATGCCGTAGGCAGAAGATGGAGCATCATTTCAGTAGGCTGAGAAGGTCAGGATGATCTTTTTGCGGAGGTTTGGAGGGAGGTGCAGCCAAAACGGCTCATTGGGTCGCTAAACCGCGATACAGGTGTCTCGCCATGCGGGGATTCCCCCGGTATTGCTCACTGGTGTGATCTCAGCCGGTGCTGTCGAACGGTCCAAAAAAAAGTGGCCAGTAGAACTGGCCGCTTTGTCGTTACGAGCGTTTCGTGGCAGATATCGCTCACAGGAGTCAACTAATGACCAACTAACATGTACGTGTTGACGTTATCGATACACTTCATATCCGGCAGGAACGCGGTCTTCATTATCGACTTCCTCTCGGGATTCACCGATCACCCGGTTCACCCGATCCCAGAAAGCCTGGCCATCCGTTTCGGTCAGGCCGTATTCCTGCTTCACCTCGCGCTTTGCGGTGGACTCTTTCATCTGGATCATTTTACTCATGCATCACTCCTTGGATTGCTACTGCTTGATGGTTGACGACAATGCAGAACAGCGGCGACAGGTGGTGTCGCGGCATGTCAGGCGCTGTCGCCAGATGTATAAACTGCGATCTTTGTCACACATGGGTCAGGGCGGAGCATGACTCATTAGGGCCAATAAACGGCGTAAATCATAAACGATTTGCTCATGGATAAATCCGGGTGAGATCACGGTGTAGTGGTCAAGAAAA
>NZ_CDBO01000058.1 GCF_000819885.1 Aeromonas fluvialis | reverse complement strand
GATCTAGGGGCGCTTACACCCTTGCCGCACTGAATCAATGGGCAAGGGGGGGGCTCGTGCCGCAGGTGCGCTGAATTGTGCCCATGTTTCTCCCGAACGTACCGGGTTCTATTCACCTTTCGAACCTGCCTCCGAGAGTTTTGTGCGTTGTTATCAGAAGCAGTTTGCCTGTACCCCTTCCAATATCCGCCGTGACAGGGCGATGGAGGCGCGCAGGCAGGCGCAAGAGCGGGCCAATCACCGTGGTGATGACTGGTAGGCCGCAGATAAAGATTGGTAGGCCGTAGATAAAGAGAGGGGTTGGCAGATGCCAACCCCTTTTTAATTCCGCCGATTCAGCCCGGCTGGCGCAGATGGCCGAGCCGGGTGAAGAAGTGCTGGCTCTTGCGCTGGTGAAAGTGGCTCTTCTTGATGGGATGGAAGATGAGATTGCTCTCGGGATGACTTGCCTTTAACTGATGGATCATCGCCATGGCGGGCAGGCTGGTGCTGACTAGCGTGGTGAGCGGCATGCTGATGGTCTCGGGCCCCAGCAGCTGATTGAGCCCCTGCTGCGCCTGCTCAAAGTGGGTCAGGGCTGCCGGATCGGCATAGCCGCTACCCAGCATGGCGAGCAGGTTGTCGATGGCCAGATGAAATTCAGTCAGCTGTTGGCGAAAGCCGCTGCGCCCGCGCAGGGCAATCAGCTCTGTAAAGGGGATCTCGGCCAGCTGAGTGGGTACTTGCAACGGGATCTCGAGGTGGAAGCAATCCTGGCCACCGCGGTTGTGGTAGCGGGATTCTAGCAGGTGCAGCAGCCTGTCCAGATAGTCGTGATCCGTGATGAGCGCCCCCTCATTGGCGAGTGCCCACTCACGGGCTAGGCGCATGGAGAGCAGATTGGCAAAGCGCCGCGCCATCTTGATCCCCCCCTCATCCTGGCTGGCAAAGCCGTGGGTGAGGCAAAAGCCGTGCAGCCGTTCAAGGCCGGCCTGGGTCGGGCAGAAGCAGTCGTGATTGGCGCTTTGACGCCAGCGAGTGATGAGTTCCCTGTTGCCAAATACCTTGTGGCGGGCAAAGTCGGGCGCGACAAGACCGCCGAGCTGGCTCTCCAGCTGAGGAGTGATATCTGCAAAGAAAGCTGGCTCAGGCCGCTCTGCCAGCAGGTCGGTTCGCTGCTCCAGCGTACTTAGCAAAGTGGTGAGGCCACTTTTTTCACTGACGGTGAAGACGAAGGCGAGCCGCTCCAGATAGAGCAGGGCAAATTTGAGCCAGAGCTCGTCGCGTACCTCCATACCGGGGTAGTAGATATAGGTCTTCATCGGATTCGTCTGTTGTCAAAAAAATGGCGAGGTACAGGGTCGGGAATATACGCAAGATTGCAGCCGTGCGGCAAACATTGCGTGGGGGAATGTGAGCAATTGCTCATCCAGTAGGCGCTGGCCACAAAATGCTGATATAATACGCGCCCTTAAATCAAGGTCACCCGAGTCAAAACCATGAAGTTCATTATCAAGCTGTTCCCGGAAATCACCATCAAGAGCAAATCAGTTCGCCAGCGCTTCACCAAGATGTTGCAGGGCAACATTCGCAACGTGTTGCGTCGCTTCGACGAAGATGCCCGCGTACGGATGGATTGGGACAAGCTGGTAGTGAGTTCCCGCAACGACCAGTTCCACGCCCAGTATCTCGAGACCCTTGCCTGTATTCCGGGCATCCAGTACTTCCTCGAAGTGAAACTGAGCAACTTTACCGACCTGCACGACATCTTCGAACAGACTCGCGCCGTCTGGGGTGATCGTCTGAAAGGCAAGACCTTCTGTGTGCGGGCCCGTCGGGTCGGCAAGCACGACTTCAGCTCGCTGGAGCTGGAGCGTTATGTGGGTGGTGGCCTCAATCAGCATTGCGAAACGGCCGGTGTACGGCTGAAAAAGCCGGAGATCCAGATCAATCTGGAAGTGGAAAACGACGAGCTCTACATCATCAGTGCGGTACACCACGGCATGGGCGGCTTCCCCATGGCGACCCAGGAAGACGTGCTGAGTCTGCTCTCCGGTGGCTTCGACTCGGGCGTGGCTTCCTACCAGTTTATCAAGCGTGGCTGCCGCGTGCACTATTGCTTCTTCAATCTCGGCGGCGCCGCCCACGAGATCGGGGTCAAGCAGGTGGCCTACTACCTGTGGAGCAAGTTTGGCGCCTCTCACAAGGTGCGCTTCACCGCCATCGACTTTGAACCCGTGGTCGCCGAGATCCTCGAGAAGGTCGACAACGGCCAGATGGGCGTGGTGCTCAAGCGGATGATGATGCGTGCCGCCGGTCAGGTCGCCGACTACTTCCAGATCCCGGCACTGGTGACCGGTGAGTGCGTGGGTCAGGTCTCCAGCCAGACGCTCACCAACTTGAACGTGATCGACCGGGTGACCGACAAGGTGATCCTGCGCCCGCTCATCACCTGGGACAAGCCGGACATCATCAGCGAAGCCCGTCGTATCGGTACCCTGGAGTTTGCCGAGACCATGCCGGAGTATTGCGGCGTCATCTCCAAGAAGCCGACCGTGAAGGCCGAGCTCTCCCGCATTGAAGCGGAAGAGACCAATTTCGACTTCGCCATTCTGGACAAGGTGGTCTCCGAGGCTCGTTACCTCGATATTCGCCGGATCGGTGAAGAGACCGCCGCCGAAGTGCAAGAGGTGGAGACCACCCAGGTGCTGGCGGCTGACGAGGTGATCCTGGATATCCGCTCTGCCGACGAGCACGACGAGAAGCCGCTGGTGGTAGAGGGTCGTGAGGTGTTGCACCTTCCCTTCTTCAAGCTGGCCACCGCCTTTGGCGATCTGCCCAAAGAGAAGACCTATCTGCTCTACTGCGATCGCGGCGTGATGAGCAAGCTGCAGGCGCTTTATCTGAAAGAGAAGGGCTTTGACAACGTCAAGGTGTACCGCCCGTAAGCGTGGTTTGCACAGCGTGTAAAAAATCCGGCCAATGTGCCGGATTTTTTATTTCACTGCGTCAACTATAGCCATCAGGGGCAGGGGACCGGGGTGAAGGAGTCTTGTCCCTGGCAACGCCAACCCATTTCCGCCTCCCGCATCTGCCACAGATTGTTGCTGCGATAGAGGGTCAGGATGTAGATCATGTCACTCTTGCTGCCATCGAGGGCGACCGAGAGCACCAGGTCATTGTCTAGCTGCTGGGCATGGATCCGGCTGGGTGTGTCGCCATGGCCGACGAATCGCAGGGCTACCTCACGGTAGTCATTGACCCAATGTTGCTGTTGATGGCTTGCCTGGCGTATCTGCTGGTTAAACTGCTGCACCGGCGCCGAGGCCAGTCGTCCAAATACCACTTGTGCTTCGGCGTGGGCTGCCGTCACGCTCGCCAGGAGGAGTGTGGTAAGCATACCGATTTTGCGCATGAGAAATTCCGGCTAACAACGACTGCTTGTATGACAACAGAAAAACCTGTTTGGTTCAACGCAAGGCCCACAGCGACCTCATGGCGCTGTGGGCCTGCTCTCAATTGCGTTGCAGCGAGAAGGTCGGCAGCGACAGATGCCAATAGATAGCTGCGACCCGCAGGCCAAACACGGCTGTCATGCAGATGAGCATGGCCGTTACCCGGTCCATGTTCGCCTCCAGTGCCTGGGTATAGAGAATGCCGCCGAGGATACAGGCGGTGGCATAAATCTCTTTTTGCAGCACCATGGGTACTTCCCGCGCCAGCACATCGCGGATCATGCCGCCGGCAACCCCCGTCATGGTGCCCATGATGACGGCAATCAGAGCCGGTGTGCCGAAGTTGAGGGCCTTCTGGGCACCGATCACAGTAAAGAGGGCCAGCCCGAAGGCATCGGCCACCGGCAGCACGTACCAGGGCATGCGGCGGGGCAGTTTGACCATCCACATCCCGATCAGCGCCGTCGCGATGATCACCCAGATATAGAGGGGATCGCGTACCCAGAATACCGGTGTAGCACCCAGGATCATGTCACGGATAGTGCCGCCACCGATGGCGGTGACCGCAGCCAACACCATGACGCCAAACCCGTCCATTCTGAGCCGGCCAGCCACCAATACCCCTGAAAACGCGAATACCGCAGTACCAAACATATCGCTGATGTAAACAATCTGCTCAACCAGTGTCTGCATGGAGAACAACTCACGCCAAATTGTTGATGGGGTCGCGATTTTAGGGGCTGGCGAGCCCAATCGCCAACTGTGCTCGATAAAATTGCGAGTCGAGACGGACTTTTTCTCACTGCATGGACCGAGTGAGTCTCGAGTGTGGCCGCTTGCCCCGTCGTTCTCGGGATTCTGGAGGTGACTCCTGTCGTCTGTTTTTGCCCGATTTTTTCCTTAAGTTTCCCCTCGACCCGCCGATATATAAGGTAAGCGGCGTTAATGCGATGAAGCGTTGAAAAAAATGCTAAAGACATCCAAAAACGAGCCGTTAAATAAGACGCATCGGGCATAGAAAATAATAAAGCCAGAGCAAATAGAAGAGTAAATTTAATAGCTTAGGAGAATAATCATGAGTATGTATGTAAATACCAACGTTTCGAGCATCAACGCTCAGCGCAACCTGCGTAATAGCAATATCAATCTGGATACCGCCTATCAGCGTCTGTCATCTGGCCTGCGTATTAACAGCGCCAAGGACGATGCCGCCGGTCTGCAGATCTCCAACCGTCTGACCTCCCAGGTCAACGGTCTGAATCAGGGTAACCGTAACGCGAATGACGGCATCTCCCTGGCCCAGACGGCTGAAGGGGCGATGGAGGAGCTCACCGGTATGTTGCAGCGGATACGTACCCTGTCTCAACAATCCGCCAATGGTTCAAATAACAGTGATGACAGACTTGCATTGCAGCAAGAGGTGAATCAGCTTTCAAAAGAGATTGACCGTATCTCCGGTGATACAACTTTTGGTGGTACCAAGCTGTTAGATGGTAAGTTTGGCGGGTCATTCCAGGTGGGTGCCGATGCCAACCAAACCATCTCGTTCAGTTTATCGGGTTATGCCTTTAATGTGGCCGGTCTTGCCACAGAGGCTAGCGTAACCACAGCCTTTGCCGCTGGGGATAATGGTATCAATATCACGAAAGCTTCATTGGCGCAGAATGTGCTTGGGGCGGTCGACAAAATGATCAAGACGGTTGATAGCAAGCGTGCCGAACTGGGTGCGGTGCAAAACCGGATGGAATCGACCATTCGTAACCAGTCCAACATTGCGGAAAACGTCAGTGCAGCGCGAGCTCGGGTACGTGATGCGGACTTTGCGGTAGAGACTGCGAATCTGACGCAGTTCAACATCCTGCAACAAGCAGCATCAACCGTACTGGGTCAGGCTAACCAGCGACCCAACGGTGCACTGCAACTGCTGCGTGGTTAAGAATAAAAAATGAAAGGCGGTTGTTCAGGCCGCCTTTCCGGAGGACGCATCAGAGGGTGTTCGGGAAATCATGTCTCTGATAAGTCACAACACTGTAGTACACTGTAAGCTCAGCGGGCTGTTTATAGTCTATAAACTTCCCCGCCTAATTCTCCTGAGCTAAAGCTCGTTGGCCGACCTTGATGTCGGCCTTTTTTATTTTCAATTTAACAATGCATAACTCATGCCAGTTATGAAATACTGCCATTAATTCTAAAGTGGATTCGTAGGGGGCCATTTTGTGGCGGGTTTTCAATGTTTTGAGGTTGCTGCCAAAACCAAGGCTCCCTTCATGCTGTCAAATTGTTGGCTCAATGGGCGCTTGTTGCCATTGGCCCGAGTCAAAACAATGACCCTATTTTGGGTCTTTCCTCCCCCTTTCTCTGATATACACCTGTGACAATTCAGTTACTTATCTGTTCTTAACCCAAGGTCGTCGATGTGTTTGAGTTGCTCTTTGGGGGTGGATTGATCTGAGGGGGGCAATCATTTGCCGCAGGCGGCAAAAAAAGACTAAAGCTTCGTTCAGCGTAGCCGTTAACCAAGGTAAGCAAAAGATTGGGTGTTCGGGACTCCTGGATTTTGCGGTGTGGTGGGTGATTGTCCGTTCAAACAATCCCCACTGGTCGAGAGTAGACGGGCTCGTTCAACCCTCTACTCCCGGATTGCAACAAGGCTGATGTAAGCGAGGCCTGCAGTCTGTATCGATTGGGAGATTAAATCATGGCTATGTTTATTAACACCAACGTGTCCTCGCTGAACGCTCAGCGTAACTTGATGAATACCAACAAGACACTGGACACTTCATATCAACGTTTGTCGTCCGGTCTGCGTATCAACAGCGCCAAGGATGACGCCGCCGGTCTGCAAATTTCCAACCGTCTGACCTCCCAGGTCAATGGTCTGAATCAGGGTAACCGTAACGCAAACGACGGTATCTCCCTGGCACAAACCGCAGAAGGTGCGATGGAGGAGATCACCGGCATGCTGCAGCGCATGCGGACTCTGGCACAACAGTCTGCCAATGGCTCAAACAACACGGATGACCGACTTGCATTGCAGCAAGAGGTAAACCAGCTCTCAAAAGAGATGGATCGTATCTCTTCTGATACTACCTTCGGGGGGACCAAACTGTTAGACGGTAAGTATGGTGGGAAATTCCAGGTGGGTGCAGATGCAAATCAGGTCATCTCGTTCAGTTTATCGGGTTATGCCTTTAATGTGGCCGGTCTTGCCACAGAGGCTAACGTAACCACAGCCTTTGCCGCTGGGGATAATGGTATCAATATCACGAAAGCTTCATTGGCACAGAATGTGCTGGGGGCGGTCGACAAAATGATCAAGACGGTTGATGGCAAGCGTGCCGAGCTGGGTGCGGTGCAAAACCGGATGGAATCGACCATTCGTAACCAGTCCAACATCACCGAGAATCTCTCTGCCGCTCGTGCGCGTGTACGTGATGCGGATTTCGCGGTAGAAACGGCAAATTTGACCCAGTACAACATCCTGCAGCAAGCAGCCTCGACCGTGCTGGCGCAAGCCAACCAGCGTCCGAACGGTGCATTGTCGCTGTTGCGTTGATAAGCTGACATACAGGTATGGGAAGTAGTTGGAGGACATCATGGCAAATGAAGTAAACCTTGGTTCGGCCTCCTCCTATGCTTTTCCAAAAACGGAAAGCAGTAGCCGTGAGGCTGCTGCTTTTGTTTTGGCGCAGCAGACGGAGGATGTGGCGAAGACGCGTCAGCAAGAGGTGAATGAGGCAGTAAAGAAGGAAGTCGCAGCCAAAGAGGAAACAAAATCAGCTTCTTTCGAAGAACAGGTACAAGAATTGCAGTCGATCGTATCGATGAAAGGTTGGTATCTGAATATTTCCAAGGATAATGAGCTTGGCAAGACCATCGTCAAGCTGTTGGACAAGGATTCGGGAGAGGTGATTCGCCAGATCCCGAGCGAAGAGTTGCTGTCCATATCCAAGCGGTTTCGTGAACTTGAGCAGTCGGGGCTCGATGAGCGCCATATCAAAGGGCTGCTGTTTGATAAATCAGTGTAGAAGGAGGTTTTTATGGGCTCGATAACATCTGCTGGAGTGGGCTCCGGCTTGCCACTGGAAGATCTCATCAAAGCCTCTTTAGATGCAAAAAGGACTCAGTTTGAAAGACAGGTTGTGACCAGTGAGGCCAACCTGAAAACCTCGCTTTCCGGGGTTGGCAAGTTGAAATCAGCCATCGACACCTTCAACACTGCTCTTCAGAAGTTGGCCAAGCCGACCGACTTTGCTGGGCGCAAGGTCACCATCGGCCAAGATACAACCAATCCGGTGCTGAGCATGACGGCGTCGGACACGGCCAGCCAGGGCAAGTATGATATTCAGGTAGATCAGTTGGCCAAGGGGACCAAGCTCACGTCTCAGGAAGGGACATTTAGCTCTCCCAAAGACGTGATTGCCACTGAAGATGGCACGTTGACCTTTACCGATGGAGACAAGGCCTTCGAGGTTGAGGTCAAGGCGGGGGATACCCTCGAACAGCTGCGCAAACGGATTAATGACAAGAGTGACGGCAATTTTGGCGTCTCGGCCAACATCATCAACAGCAATGGTCAGTCCCAGCTCGTGCTGGAATCGTCCGTCACCGGCAGTGGCGGCAATCTGCAGATCACGGCCAGTACGCCAGAGCTGCAGAAATTCGATACAAGCAGCCCTTCTTCACCCTTTAATCGGGAAAATGGTGTTGATGCCAAGGTGACCATTGACGGTGTAGAGGTGACCAACTCCACCAATACCTTTGACAACGTTATTCAGGATTTGAAGTTCACTGTATTGCGAGTCAGTGACAAGGAGTCAGACGGTGTGACCTCCAAGAAAACCAAGGTCACTGTCGAAGACAACATCGATAAAGCCAAAGAAAACATCAATAATTTCGTCAAGGCTTACAATGATTTGCAAACGACCATGGATGCATTGGGCAAAAGGCCCGTGATCGTCGGTGGTAATCGAACCGGGGACCCGGGTGAACTCGCCGGTGATCCGACGCTGTTTGCAATCCGGAATACCCTCTTTAAAGAGCTGTCCACTGAGACTGGCAGTGGGGCCATCAAGTCGCTGTTTGATATCGGCATCAAGATGGACAAGGATGGAAAGCTTTCCGTTGATTCCACAAAACTGGATGATAAATTGAAGTCGGATTTTAATGGCGTGTCAGCGCTGTTTTCCGGGAGTGATGGTCTTGCCAAGCGTCTTGACCCACAGATGAAGGAATATACCAAGTCTGCCGGATTGCTGGCTCAGCGTCAGGATGGAATCAATAGTCAATTAAAAGACATTGCGCAAAAAAGAACTGACTTCAATGCCTATATGGTGACTTATGAAGAAGGTCTGCGCAAAAAATACGCCTCGCTCGATGTAATGATTGCCAAGATGAACGCGTCTTCCAATGCCTTGGTTAGTATATTGATGTAAATTTAATTGAGACAGTATTATGTACCAGCGAAACATTAAAGCATATAGCGCAACGTCACTTGAGGCCGAATTGTCGGTTGCCGATCCCCATCGTGTCATTCAATTGCTAATGCAGGGTTTTCTGGAGCGTTTGGCCAAGGCAAAAGGCGCCATTGAACGCAAGGATTATGAGCAAAAATCAATGCTGATTTCGTCGGCTACTGCAATTTTGAATGGCCTGCAGGACTCTCTTGATATGGAGCTGGGAGGCATTACCAATGATCTCTATGGCTTGTATGGCTATATGAAGGATCGTTTGCTCGATGCATCTGTGAACATGAACATTGCTGCGATTGATGAAGTCATCGGACTGATGATTCCTATCAAAAGCGCTTGGGATCAGGTGCCGGAGGAGGAGAAGCAAAAAGCCTATGCGATGCGCCGTGAAAGGGGAGAACTCTCCTGATGCCTGATCTTTGCAATGAAATCATCAGGCTGACACAGTCCATCATAGTATCGCTGGGGGGGGAGGACGAAACCCTTACCAATGCTCTGATAGATGAACGGCGCACGGTTATCGACAAGTTGATTGCCCATCGTGACCCCCAAGTCGACTATAGCGAATTTGTTAAGCAGGTGTCTGAACTGGATGCTCAGATTGTCGACACGCTTTCCCAACATAAAAATGAAGTGGCTGAATCAATTTCATTGCTCAGCAGAAGCAGCAAAGCGTTGGCGTCATATAATAAAAATCGTGGAGAATTCTAATGCCATCGTTAAATGATATCATTAATCGTTCGGAAAATGAGCTGCAACGTTTGACATTACAACATCAGCAAGAAATAGCTTTGGCACAGCTTATGCCGGTGCGTTTTTCACAAAATATCGATGCCTTCCAAAAATATATTCCCTCGATAGCCGAGCAGTTTTCATCCTACAAACCAAGTGCCGATTTTGAAATATTTTGTAGTGTAAATGGTATTGCCAATCTGCGTTGGCAGGCGAGTGGAAATGTGTTGTATGGCGAAAATCCATTTGATGACTGCCTGCAGCAGCTCGAAGCTGCGTTGGCCTCCGGTGGATTGATAAAATTTGGTATCGGGCGGCAGTGGGATCCTTTCCAGCAGCAACACTTTCTCTATACCAATGTATTGGAGAATGTGCTAGCCGAATTCCGCCAACAGATTGATTCTGGCTTGGATGAACTTCCTCACGATATTCCACTGATGCTTATGTTTGGTTTGGGTCTTGGCTATCAGTTGGGATATCTCTACGAGCGTAAAGACATCGTCAATCTGTTTGTTTTTGAGCCTAATCTGGATCTTTTCTACGCCTCCCTGTTCTGCTTTGATTGGGCGCCATTACTGGATTATATTGCTGAAAATAAACTGGGTATTCACATCTTTCTGGGACAGGATGAACACGTCATCATGCAGGATCTCAAGGATGCGGTGAACAAAAAAGGTGCATTCTTATCCTCCCACGTATTTGGTATGTCCCATTACCAGTCGTCTGTGCTCTCATCGCTACAAGCTCAAATTGCCAAAGAATTTTATTCTCTGGCGATGGGGTGGGGTTTTTTTGATGACAGTCTGTTTGGCCTCGCAAATGGCGTAGACAATATCCTTGATGGTGCTAGATTTCTCAGTCTGAAAAACCGACTGCCCACACCCCTCAAAAAAACGCCAGTCTTTGTCATCGCCAATGGCCCGTCGCTGGATGCTGATATCGAATTTATCAGGTCGCATCAGCATCAGGCCATATTGATTGCATGCGGCACGGCAATCTCCTCGCTCTATAGGGCGGGCATTACGCCGGACATATATATTGCGGTCGAACGGGTCAACATGGTTGCGGCACATCTTGCCCAGATGAATGCCAGCGACTATTTGCAGGATATCCTGATGATTGCCCCGGATGTCATTCATGCCGATACCAAGCGTATGTTCAAACGATATGTGCTCGGTATTAAGGCTGACGAGCCGCTTTACGTCCTGTTGTGCAATCATTTTGACTGGGCGGGAGAACTGCAGTGCTTGAGTTGCATCAATCCGCTGGTGGGCAACCTGGGGATCAGTTTGCCGCTGCACCTTGGTTTTGAACGCGTTTATCTATTCGGGCTTGATAATGGATTCAAGTCTGCCGAGCACCATCACTCCCGCTTGAGCGGTTATTATGATGACAAGGGCAATCCTATCGCCGCTTATAAAGATATGGCGCTGGCGCTGGCTGACAATATCAGGCCTGCTAACTTTGGCGGTGAAGTGCAAACCAATCAGCTATTTTCTGCCTCTGTGATGATGGCTGAGTTTCTGGTTCAGCATTGCCCGGATGCAAACATATACAACTGCTCCGATGGCGCTTTGATCAAGGGATGTGAACCGCTGAAGAGTCGGGATATTGTGGATTTGCCATCCATGCTCGATAAGCAGGCGTTGGTTGATTATATCTATAATGAGATGACGGTCTCGGTTGACGCTTCTCGTGATGCAGTCGAGCCACTGCTTGATGTTGAACTGTTCGTCCGAGTGATAGCACTGATGAAACAAGATTGGGCTGCCGACTTTGCCTCACGAGCCATGCTGTTGGAGGCAATGCAACGCAGTATGGAATATATCAACGTGATCCGGGAGAGCCGGCAGTCTCATATTCATAATATATTGTTTGGCTCGCTCAATGGCATGTTTACCCTATATCTGGCGATAGCTTACTCCAATGATGATGAAGCCTTGTGTATGACATGTGTCAACGAGCACAGGTATCTCTTTGTTGAATACCTTGAGCGCATGGAGATGATTTACCCGCATGCCCTCGACTATATCCAGGGAAGACACATCGCGGCTGTGCCAGGTTTGGCTTATCAGTTGTCATAATATTTTTGACATCTTGAGCTGTCAGAACAATCAAAGCCCTCCCGTCAGAGACGATGGAGGGCTTTTTTGTATGAGGTGTAGAACGTGAAGCCGGGGAGGGCGTCACCCCTTGTCTGCCATTTCCAAGAGGGCGACGAACTCATATTCGATCTCGTCAGCCAGGGCCAGCCAATCCTCACGTTCTTGTTGCTCCAGTATGCGCTTGATGAGCACGGGCAGCAGTTGCTGCTGTTGTACCGGCCAGCTCAGGCTCTCGGATGCGGCTTGCTCCAGCAAGACAGGAAGCGTCTGGATTGCCTCCAGAGACAAGCCAAGTCGAAAACGGTGTGCCAGCGTGGTGAGTTGTACTGTCAGTGGGGAGTTCATAGGGTTATCTCCGGATGATATTGGCAGCCCTGGATATGTGCGCCATCCTTGCAGGTATTCCAGAAACGAACCTCGGGGTGACGATCTATGTAGCGCTCCAGCTCACACAGGTAGCCGGCAAAGTTCAGGGTCGTGGCCACCCGATTGCCATGGCCATCGTGCACCCAATGACGCGCTGTATGGGCACTCGGGCCAAGTGAACCATCTTGCCAACCGGTATGGGTTTGATTGCCCGGGAATGCAAAGTCGGCCCCCATCAAGATGACATTGTTGGCACCCATCTTTACCGCCAGGTCCACGGCTGGATGGATCACGCTCCCCCCAGAATACAGCACGCCTCTGGGTAAGCTGGTGCACAGTGCCTCATAGGTCGGGCTCATCGAGTAGGCGCCATAACGCGGCCCCAGCCAAGCGGCCAGCGTGTTGTGGGGCAGCATGGGGAAGTAGACCAGCTTGACCTCTTTGGAGTCTTGAGCTGGCAACATGAACTGATTTATCAGGTGATCGATCGTGACGACCAGATCCGGCTTGATGTGGTGCGCCAGCAGTGTCTTATAGGCCGTATCGACACATATGATGAGTGGTCGTGTGGGTAGTTTCGCAAGTCCGCCCAGATAGGGCAGGTGACGTGCCAGTGTCGGGCCGGGAGCGATGATCAGTGCCGTGCTGCCAGTTATAGTCCCAAACAACTCCGCTACATCAGCGTCGTGTGCCAGTAGTTCGCGATTGCTTTCTAGTCGGGCCAGGCGTTCGGGGTCGTCGGCTCTGAATCGGCGATTGACGAATGGCAGGTTGATCTCGCTGATCAGCCTATCCCGGATACGTGCGGCAGCATCCTCTGCCAACTGCAGTTCGGCCGGTAAGGAAAAGAAGGGCAGGCGGATATCTTTGTCATCCCCCGCCATGGTGAGCACGACCCTGGGATCAGCGAGCCAGTCATCCTGCTCCAGCAGGCGCAGCACCAGGGCAAACAGGGCGCCATTCATGATCTTCACTTCCAGACGGCGCAAGCTGCTGCGTCGCAACAGTGCGCGGGGCAGATCGCCAAGCCCGGTGCCATAGATATACAGTACGGGTTCATCGGGCAGGCTGGCGGCCTGCAAATCGGCCTCCTTTACTCTGTCGTGACGGCTGGTGAGCTGGATCCCGTCGACACTGAGGGTAGAACCCAGTCCCTCGGTTAGCTCAACCTGAAGGTGCGTTACATCTTGTGCCAACAGGCGGGGCCAAAGGGTGGGCCAGTGCTTACTGATAAGCTGGCCATGACAAGCAAACAGTGCCTCATTCATCCTGTATGACCCACTCCCAGCTCAGCGGCTGATTGGCTGCCATGTCGCGACTGACCCGCTTGCCGATGAGTCGATCGGAATCGGCGGGGGGCAGGCCGAGGGCGGGACGTACCGATTTGATGTGCGCTGCGGTGAGCTCCTCTCCTGCCGCAATATCTTTGACCAGATAGAGGGAGCGGCGAAACGCGCGGTTGCCCTGTTCGCTTTGGGTGAGCTGGTAGTCGGCGACCCCGAGCGCTGCCTGAGCGGTATTGACCGAGTTAATCAGCTCGGTGAGTTCGGCGGGCTCCATGGAGAAGGCACAATCCGGCCCGCCGTCGGCGCGGGAAAGAGTAAAGTGCTTCTCGATGAGGGTTGCCCCGAGCGCGGTGGCCGCAATGGCGGTGGCTGAGCCGAGGGTGTGATCGGAGAGTCCGACTTCAACGCCAAAACGTTGGCGCAGCATGGGGATGGTGCGCAGGTTGTATTCGGCAGCGGGGGCCGGGTAACCGCTCACACAGTGCAGCAGCGCCAGTTGACCGTTGCCATGCTTGAGCGCCATCTCGACCGCAGCGGTGATCTCGGTCTCGTTGGCCATGCCGGTGGACATGACCAGCGGCTTGCCGGTCTGGGCTGCGTAGCGAATGAGGGGCAGGTCTACCAACTCGAAGGAGGCAATCTTGTAGGCCGGGCAGTCCACTGATTCCAGCAGGTCCACCGCACTGAAGTCGAACGGGCTGCTAAAGACCGTCAGCCCTAGCTCGCGGCCCTTGGCAAACAGGGCCTGATGCCATTCCCAGGGGGTGTGCGCCCACTCATAAAGATCGTAGAGGCTGTGGCCATCCCACAAACCGCCGTGGATCTGAAATTCCGGCCGATCGCTTTTGAGGGTGATGGTATCGGGGCGGTAGGTTTGCAGTTTGACGGCGCAGGCCCCGGCCTCTTTGGCTGCGGTCATGATGGCCAGGGCGCGGTCCAGATTGCCATTGTGGTTGGCCGACAATTCGGCAATCACATAGGGCGCCTGTTCCTGGTTGATGGGGCGATGATCGATCTGCATCTGTGTTCAGATTCCTGTGCCAAGTTGCCAGCCTTGCGGCGCCGGCTGCCAGGGGGCAGGGGGCGCTATCTGCGGTGGCTCGGCAAGATAGAGGGGAAATTGGGAGAATATTGTTAGCAAGCGATGTGCCAGCTCTTGCCACTCCGCTGGTTGAAGTGGCTGGGCGGCCTGCCATGTCAGATGCTGACAGTCCAGAGTCAAGGTAAGCAGCAGTTGGTCATCATGGCGTAGTTGCCA
This sequence comes from Aeromonas fluvialis, assembly GCF_000819885.1. Classification (GTDB taxonomy): domain Bacteria; phylum Pseudomonadota; class Gammaproteobacteria; order Enterobacterales; family Aeromonadaceae; genus Aeromonas; species Aeromonas fluvialis. The sequence goes on along the minus strand of NZ_CDBO01000058.1, from coordinate 17,048 downwards.
CTGTTGGCCATCTGGCAACAGTTGATAATCGGATTGTGGTAGCAGCCAGGCGGTGAGCCGATCCAGCCCCAGCCCATCCACCTGTTGCTGGCCGCGGCAGCGATAGTCATCTGCTTGCAATTCAAGTCGTTGCAGGGCCAGCATCAGCCGCTCAGGTTCATCCAGTTCGCTCAGGGTCAGCCGCTCTGCCAGCTGAAAGCGGGCGATCACCTGGTCGTTGAACTGTTGGTTGTCGACGATGGGCACCGCCAGGGTCGGCAGGCCGAGACAGGCCCGCTCCCAGGTCATGCCGCCGGCGGCGCCGATGGCGAAGTCGTGCCGGCTCATCAGGTCGGCCATCTGTTCGCTCTGGCGCAGCAGCACCAAATCGAGGTCGGCCAGCTCGGCCACTCTCTGTTCCAGCTCGGGCCAGAAGGGGTTGGCGCCGCCCGCCACTAGGGTCCAGCTAATGGTGCGGGCCCAGGGCAGCTTGGCCAGGCTGTTGAGGGTGACGAGGCAGGCTCCGGCTGGATCGGCACCACCAAAGCAGATGAGGCCACGTTGCCACCGGCTGGCCTTTTGGCGTGCAAACTGGCGATAGGCGGGGCGCAGCAGGGCATAGTCGGTGCCCAGCAGCAGCCGACAGTCGGCAGGGACGAGTGACTGGTAATCGGCTGTGCTGCGCAGCGGCCCCTGATCCAGCAGCAACTGACCATGATGAGGGCGATCGGCCAGATCGTCGATCACCAGCAACTGACCACAGTGGATTGCCAATGTCTGCTCGATCTGCCGATCAATCTGGTAGTGATCACACACCAGCCACTCCGGGCGTAAGGTGGGCAAGGGGCCTGCATCGTCCAGAGCACAAAGAGCGTGATGCTGGTGGGAGTGCCGCAGTGGCAGCAGGTGAGCCGGCAGTTGATGGCAGAGAAAGTGGCACTCGGCGCCAGCCGTTTTAAGCCGATCGGCGATGGCCAGACAGCGCATCAGATGGCCCAAGCCGATCTCGGCTCCGGCATCGAGCCGGAAGGCAACCTTAAACGCCATCTTGGGCCAGTACTTGATAGAGCAGTTCGGCCAGATGCCAATCTTCCGGTGTATCGATATCGACCACTCTATGTCTTGGCAGAATATGGCCGATCCCCTCTTCACCGATGGGGCTGATCCCGCCCAACCAGGCAGCCCGCGTCCCCCAATAGAACTGACCTGCATCCTGATAGGCTGGCTCCAGATCCTGAGAGCGTTTCGCCATCTGCTCCGGCCAGAAGGGGGTGACCCGGCCCTGCTCATCCATGCGCACGGCGCGCTGGATAGGGAAGCCAAACTCGGCCACGGTATAGACAAATGGTGCCTTGCTTGCGGTCAGCCGCTGATAGGCGGCCTTCAGGTCATTGGCCTGGATAAGCGGCACCGTGGCATAGATGCAGCAGTAGTCCTCTGCCTGGATGCCGAGCTGGTCGAGTCGCTGGATGGTGTCGATCACCACAGGGGTGGTACCTGTGTGATCATCGGCGAGGTTGGCTGGCCGCAGAAATGGTACTTCCGCGCCCAGTTGACGAGCGACCTTGGCAATCTCCTCATCATCGGTGGAGACCACCACCTTGCTGAAACAGCCAGATTTTTGCGCCGCCTGGACGGCATAGGCGAGCATGGGCTGACCACAGAAGGGGCGGATATTCTTGCGTGGAATGCGTTTGCTACCACCCCGGGCCGGGATAATGGCGATGGCCATGATGGGCTCTCTCTGCTGGATTAATGACTGGCCAAAGCCAGGATAATCGATGTCAACTCTTTGATTATTTTTGATATTATACTGGTTTTTCTGCTTGTATTATCGATTTTTGCTACGGAATGGCAGCAGTGTGGTCGATAAGAGAGACAGATCATGAAAAGTGGATGGCGTTGAAGATGAGCTATGGCGTTGAGTTACGCCCGATAGAGCCGTGGGATCTTCCCGCTTTGCGGCGTTGGCGCAATCAGGATGAGGTGCGAATGCAGATGGTATCTCAGACGCGTATTTCGCCACGGCAGCAGCGCCAATGGTTCACCGCTACCCGTGAGCGGTGGGATCAGCAGCACTGGGTGCTCTGGTGCAAGGGCGTGCGAGCGGGTTACGTCAATCTGAAAGGTGAGTGCCAGGGCAAGCTGCAGGGTCAGGCGATTGCCGATGCGGGACTCTATCTGGGCAACTCGACCGTGCGGCATCCCATGTTGGCCGTTGCTGCTGCCTTATCTCAGCTTGATCAGGGGTTTGATGAGTTGCACATCGGTTGTATACGGACCCTGGTTCGGGAGAACAATCGCTCGGCCCTGCGCTTGAATGAACAACTGGGTTACCGCCAGATAGGGCAAGAGAACGGATTTTTTGCATTGGAATTGCAGCCTGCGGATTACTATGCCGCCCGTGAGCGGCTACGGAGATTTTTCAGATGACAATCGCATTGGAACAGGTTTTTGCCGAGGCTTTGGGTATTGATATCGGCAGCGTCAGCGATGGGCTGGCCTACAATAGCATCCCGCAGTGGGACTCCGTCGCCCACATGGGGCTGATTGCCCAGTTGGAGGATAACTACGGTGTATTACTCGACACCGATGACATTATCGACATGAGTTCGGTCGGCAAGGCGCGCGAGATCCTAGCCAAGTACGGGGTCGCTTTCTGATGCTGGGGCTGTTGCAGGGCAAGCGGGTGTTGATCACCGGTGCTGGGCGTGGCATCGGTCTTGCCATTGCCCGCCAGTTTGCCTCTCAGGGGGCGGAATTGTGGCTGGGAGGCCGTGATGAGGTGACCATGAGCCAGCTGGCGACCGCGATTGGTACCGAGTTTGGCGTGCCTTGCCAGCCTCTCTGTTTTGATGTGGCTGATCCGTCGGCGGTCAAGCAGGCTTTTCAGCAGTTGTTTGCTCAGACTCGTCAGCTGGACGTGTTGGTCAACAATGCCGGCATGCTGGAAGAGGCGTTATTGGGGATGGCGAACCAGACCCATCTGCAAAAGACATTCAGCAACAATACCTTTAGCGTGATCTACTGCAGCCAGTATGCCGCCCGCCTGATGCAGCGCAGCGGTGGTGGCAGCATCATCAATCTCGCCTCCCTGATGGGGCAAGTAGGAGCGGCTGGACTCAGCTGCTATGCCGGCAGCAAGGCGGCAGTGATCGGTATTACCCAGTCACTGGCCAAGGAGCTGGCCGCCAGCCAGATCCGGGTCAATGCGATTGCCCCCGGTTTTATCGATACCGATATGGCCCACGCTATCCCGGAAGAGAAGTTTGCCGAGCGGGTGGCCAGCATCGCCATGGGGCGGATTGGCACACCAGATGAAGTGGCCAAGGTGGCCTTGTTTTTTGCATCCGACTTGTCGAGCTATGTGACCGGCCAGGTGATTGGGGTCGATGGAGGGATGGTGATTTGAGCCAGCCTGATTTGTTGACACATCTGGTTGAAAGTAATGACGAGCCAGCCTGGCGAGACCCGCAAGAGGGGTGGCTCAGTTATGGTGAGCTGGCTCGGCGTGTGGCGCAGTTGGCCACCATCTATCCTGCTGGCCGCCATTTGGTCTACCTGCCATTTGTGACGTCTACCCTGCATCTGCTGCACTACTTGCTGGCCCTGCGTGATGGCCACGCCATCATGCTGGCAGATCCTGCACAGGATGCCCGGTTGCACCATGAGCAGTGCCAGCGCTTTGGTGTAAGTCTGCGGGTATTAGAGAATGGGGCAGTTGCGCATCTTGGCGATGCGCCTTCACTTCACCCAGAGCTGGCCATGCTGCTGCCGACATCGGGCAGTACCGGCTCCTGCAAATGGGTGCGATTGTCGCGAACCAATCTTGATGCTAATGCCGCGGCCATCGCCGCATATCTGGCGCTGAACGGGGGTGAGCTAGCCATCACCTCATTGCCACTTTTTTACTCCTTCGGGATGTCGGTACTTAACAGCCATCTTTTGGTTGGCGCCTCTCTGGTTTCATGCACAGCCAGCCCCCTTGAGCGCCAATTTTGGGATGAGGTCAATCGCCATCAGGTCACCAGTGTGGCTGGGGTGCCGTTTACCTTTCAGATGCTAAACCGTTTGCGTTTTGAGTGGGCGCGTTATCCCAGCCTGATGACACTGACCCAAGCCGGAGGACGACTTGAGCCAGCACTGGCAAAGCAATTTGCCGAACAGGCATCTGCGCTGGGACGCCGCTTTTTCGTGATGTATGGTCAGACCGAAGCGGCGCCGCGCATCGCCTGGTTAGCGCACGATGAAGTAATGATTGCCCCGGATGCCATCGGCCGCGCAGTACCGGGCGGGCGTCTCTCTCTGCGTCATGAGCCCGGCTTTCCCGACGGGGAGGGGGAGCTGGTTTACCAAGGGCCAAATGTGATGCTTGGCTATGCCGAGTGTACCGAAGATCTGGCGCGTGGGCGCGATATGGATGCGCTCTTTACCGGCGATCTGGCTCGTTGTGATGAGGCGGGCCGATTCTATCTGACCGGGCGGCTCAACCGTTTCCTGAAGCTGTTTGGTAAAAGGGTGAGCTTGGCGGAAGTGGAAGCCTGGTTGCAGGGGAGGGGCTATTCCTGCGCCGTGACTGGCCGCGATGATCGCCTATTGGTAGCCATCGAGGCAGATGCATGCCCCTGTGACGCACTACAGCTGGAGCTGGCCCGCTGGCTGATGGTGCCGCCATCAAGCGTGCGTATCTACCAACATCATTTGCCACGACGCAGCAATATGAAGATTGATTATCCGGCCCTATTAACAGAGCTGGAGCAACTATGAACAGGCTGTTTGATGCGCCGGTTTTTGGGCTGCCCCAACATGAAAAAAGTGGGTTACTCCTTGCTCGCCTGAATGAATTGACGCAGCGCCATGGGCAGGGGTGTCCAGCTTTTGCCAATATTCTGTCGGCGTTTGGCTGGGGTCAGGCCTCGACGTACCAAGCGCTTCCCTATCTGGCTGCCCGCTTGTTCAAATTGGCCCAGTGGCAGAGCGTGCCAGAGGAGGAGGTGTTCAAGGTGCTCACCTCCTCTGGCACGACCGGAACACCGTCACGAATTGTGCTGGATCGGGATACTGCCGCGTTGCAGAGCAAGGTGCTGGTGAAGATCCTGCAAGAGTTTGTCGGCAAGCAACGGCTGCCCATGTTGCTGGTGGAGCAACCCGCCCTGATTCAAAACCGCAGCGGTTTTTCAGCCCGCGGTGCCGGTGCGCTGGGGCTCTCCTTCCTTGGCCGAGACCATACCTATGCCCTCGATGAGCAGATGCGGCCCAACTGGCCGGTGATCGAGGCGTTTTGTGACAAATACGCCGGTCAGCCTGTGTTGCTGTTTGGCTTTACCTTCATGGTGTGGCAGTGCCTGCTGGAGCCGCTACGCGAGCGCGGCATGCAACTGCCCTTTGCCGAGGGCATACTGTTTCACAGCGGGGGCTGGAAGAAATTGCAGCATCTGGCGGTGGACAACCCGGCCTTCAAGCAGCGCTGTCACGAACAACTGGGTCTGCGTCGGGTGCACAATTTTTACGGCATGGTGGAGCAGGTGGGCTCGGTCTTCGTCGAGTGCGAGCAGGGGCATTTGCATGCCCCCGTGTTTGCCGACCTGCTGGTGCGGGATCCGCTGACTCATCGACCGCTCGGGGTCGGCCAGCCCGGCTTGTTGCAGGTGATTTCTGCCATTCCCCAAAGTTATCCAGGCCACAGTTTGCTCAGCGAGGATCTCGGTGTGCTGCTGGGTGAGGATGATTGCCCCTGCGGCCGTCGTGGTCGTTATTTTCATGTATCAGGACGTCAGCAAGGCGCCGAGGTGAGGGGATGCAGCGACACTTTCCAGTGATCCGGTCAGATGCAGAAGATGCCATGTGGCAAGCGGGGCCAGAGGTCGCTTTCGTGGCTCCCGTCAGCGGCTGGCAAGGTGTTGTCACTTACCCGTTGCCAAGCTTTGCGCCCGTCATCTATGACTTTGTGGCTGCGCTCTCTGCACGTCTGCAGCAGGAGGGGCGAGAGAATCCGGATTTGGCCGCCTTTGGTTTTTGGTTGCGGCCGCGCCAGATTGAGGTACAGCGCAAACGCATGGCAGGGCGCGCACCGCTGGGGATGGTTTTTCATCTGGTCCCCTCCAACGTGCCGACCGTCGCATTTTACTCCTGGATCATGGCGCTGCTGATGGGCAATGGGTCCGTGGTACGTCTCTCATCGCGTATCGACCCGGTGCAAGAGGCCATGCTGACCATCCTGAACGAGCTATTCTCTCTGCCCGAGTGGCAAGAGATTGCCTCCCGTACCCGTTTTATCCGCTATGACCATGACGAGCGCGTCACCACCTGGCTGTCGGCCCAGTGCTGCCTTCGCATTATCTGGGGCGGTGATGAAACCATCGGCCGGGTACGGGCTATTCCGCTCTCACCCCGCGCTCAGGAAATCGTGTTTCCGGATCGCCGTTCCATGGCGGTATTTGATAGTCAATGGCTCGCCAGCCTGGATGCGGCCGCGTGGCGGCAAGTGGTGGTGGCTTTGCAGCAAGACTTTACCCGCTTCAATCAGCAAGCCTGCGCGTCCCCCACCACCATTTGCTGGTTGGGCACTCCCGCCAGTGCGTTGCGCCGTCGTCTGCTCGAAGGGATCTTCGCCCCATTTGCAGATAATCCCTCGCTGATGATGGAACGCCTTATCAATAGTCAACAAAATGCCGCCCATGATGGTCAGATGCAGCTAGAGACCTTTGCTGGCGTCACCTTATTGACTCCTGCCGTATCTTTGCGGCTTGCACACATCGGAGGAGGTACAGCTGCCGAATTTATTGCCGATACCCTTGATGAGTTGCTGTTACAACCGTGGGATATGCAGACCTGTGTCTGGGTTGGGCCAGATAAGACGCGGCTTGAGTGTGCGCTACAGCTGTCGCCTTGCTGCCGTATCGATAGGGTGGCAAGTCCCGGACAGGCACTCGCATTCGAATGGCTCTGGGACGGCATCGACATGCTGGTGGCCTGCAGTCGTCAGCTTGCTCGCATTGAATAGTGGATTCCAGGTCACATAAATCAAGTCATATCAATGAATTAGCTTGGTCAGGCACGGCTCTTGCAGTAAATATTGCCATGAAGGGCAGGAAGGGTTGACAGAGACCGTGCGGTAGCCTTGTCCATTTTCTCCTATTCGCTTCTTTTTTACTCTACTTCTGGATCCTCTATGAAAGTCAGCGTACTGGTGCCGGTATATAACCTCGGGCGCTTTATCGAGCCCTGTCTGCTAAGTCTGCTGGAACAGCAAACCAATTTCGATTTTGAGGTCATCGCCATTGATGACGGTTCGAGCGATGACTCCTGGGCCATTATGCAGCGGCTGGCATCACAGTGGCCTGCACTACGGGCATTGCAAAACAAAAAAAACATAGGGGTGTGCCTGACCATACGTGCCTTGTTGGAACAAGCTCAGGGCTCGTATCTGGTTTATGTCGATGGTGATGATTTGGCTCTACCCGGCAAGCTGCAAGCGTTGAGTGATCATCTGGATAAGCATCCAGATTGCGGATTCGTTTATCACGAAGCGGAAGTTTTTGATAGCGATTCCAATCGGACCACCTCGCTATTCAGCAAGGATTATTACAACGCCAAATATATCCCTGAACGAGCTGGTCCGGAGCATTTAGTACAATACGGACTCTTTTTCAATACCAGTTCCTGTGCTTTTCGCCGGCACGAAAGAATGCTGGATGCGGTAAATCTGGATTGCCATATAGTGAATGACTACTCTTGGCATATTCTTAATTCATCTTATCTGGGCGGAAATATAGACCGTATTCCGCAAGTATATGGGCGTTATCGGGTTCACAGTAGTAGCATTTGTGGAGCTATTCGCTCTTCAGAAGATCGTCGCAAACTTGCTTTGCAAGATATGCTGGCAGCGTGTGATTTGGCGCTTCATACCGGAATGGATGAGTCGTTAGTAAAAAGGGGGAAAAGTCATCTGTGGTTTTCCACTGCGCTGTATTTTTTGCGTGCCAAAAACTGGGCGTTGTTTGATTTATTCATAACGGACTCCGCTCAGTATCAATGGTTCTTTGATGAGCGACATAAGTTTGCATGGCAACATAAAAATGAACCTGAACGAGTGTTTGAGCAAATTTTTGGCTGATCGACAGCGTTTTTCATTAACGTGACCAGGTAACCATATGAGAAAAACCATCCATGTTGCCTTCTGTATTGACAATACTTTTGCCATTCATTTAGCAGTTTTGATACATAGTCTGAGTCAACATCTAGATCAGTGCTTTAAACTGGAATGTCATATTTTAGGCCGGCTTAATGAAAAAAATAGACTTAAGCTATCTACATTGATTTCTAGGAATATAGAGATTCAGTTTCATGATGACTTCCCTGATTATAAAAACATCCCGATCAGTAGCCTCTATAACAATAGATTGAACGAAGTTACCTACTATAGATTTGCCATACCTGAAGTTTTATACAATATTGATAAAGTATTGTTCATCGATGCAGACATGATTGCTGTGGGAGATATCAGCCCGCTTTGGTTGATAGAGATGGGGGATGCTGTCGTCGCGGTGGTATCTGACCACATCTTGGGATGTGACAAAGAGAAGCAACAGGAACGAGGAATATCTTCTGGGCAGTACTTCAACGCTGGTTTTATGATGATGGACCTCATTAAGTGGCGTAAAAATAATATCAGCATGAATGCGATGGATTTGCTGGTTGAAAATAATGGTTTTGAACATAATGATCAAGACGCCTTGAATATCGTATTAGAAAATAAATCATTGTATTTGGACCATAAATGGAATGCTCAACCTGAGTATATTTTAAAGGATGTAAATATAACTCCTGTTTTAGTGCATTTTTGTGGTCAGGAAAAACCATGGCATGTTTCGTCTATTCATCCCTATACAATACAGTATCTGTCATATAAAGAAAAAACACCATATAAAGGAATACCATTAGAGTGCTATCTAGATAATGATGATCATCAATTGCTCAAGCGACTATTTACAAGCCTGCCGTCTGGAGGGCGAGTAGCTATTTGGGGGGCTGGGCAAAGAGGACGTAGAGTTTGTTATTATCTAAAATATATGATTAAAAATTATCAGTTAGTCTATATCATCGACAAGCATGCTCAGGGTAGTTATTTAGAGGTTGATATAAAAAAAGAAATTATTGATGATGAAAAAATAGATGCAATTATTATTGCTTCAGTCCCTTACAGAAATGAAATAATAAAAGAAATCAATGCCATGACAACAAAAACATTTAATATAATATAGTTTATGGGGGCTGAAATGAAAAAGGAACAGTGGGTAGATGGTATCCGTTATGAAGTGGATTTTTGGTCTGCATGGGTAGAAAATCGTGGTGGTATATGGTCTCGGGATTTTACTGATAGGTTGGATCCTGAGCTTCCTCTACGAGATAGACTCCATGAACTGGTTAGTGGTATGGAGGGAGATAATATATCTATCCTAGATTGTGGTGCAGGTCCATTAACTATCTTAGGTAAGAAGCATGCTACCAAAAATATAAAAATAATAGCGATAGATGCTTTAGCCAATGAATATCAAAAGCTGCAGTTTCCTCTTCCTCCACCAGTTGTAACTGAATATTGTGAAACTGAGCGTATATTGGAGAAGTTTTCTAAGGGTTCTTTTGACATTTCATATGCTAGAAATACATTGGATCATAGCTATGATCCAATTATTTGTATTATGAGTATGATCGATGTTACTCGTTCAGGTGGATATATATATATTCAGCATTCCGAGAATGAAGCAGAGCGTGAACAGTATAAGGGAATGCATCAATGGAATTTTTGTATCGAAAATAACAGTCTCTTCATATGGAATCAGTTAGAACGACATAATATATCTGATTTAACAAGTAAGCTTGTATCGCTTGAAGAGATATCGGCTAATGGTTCAATAAATGTGGATGTTATTTTTAGGAAGCTATAATTAATTGTTGCAAGGTTTCAAAATATGTGCGTATCAATAATCATTCCATGTTATCAACAAGAAGAATATTTAACTCGGGCGCTTGAGTCTATTGATGCGCAGGATTATCAGGATATAGAAGTTATCGTGGTTGATGATGGTTCGGTTAAGCCAGTTGAAATTATAAAAGAAAAGTATGCATTTCCTATTAAATTGATTAGGCAAACTAATCAAGGTCTCTCCGCAGCAAGAAATACAGGTATAGCTAATAGTAGTGGGTCTCTAATAAAATTTCTTGATGCTGATGATAAGTTATTACCTGGATGTATAAGAATGCAAGCAGTCAGTCTTGAGCGTGAGACTTCCGCTGTAAACATTATTGGTTTTGTTGAAATTGATGAGGAAACCAATGTTGAAGCAGAAATCATTCCTGCATTTGGTGATCCGTTATCGGCATTAATGATGGATAATCTGGCGCCAATTCATTCTTATATGTTTGTAAAATCTGCAGTGGAAAATATAGGAAGATTCTCAACAGATGAACGTATAGTTTATGGTTGTGAGGATTATGACCTTATTTTTAGGTTAGCAATATCTGGTTGTAAGTTCTATTCGTCACATCAGCTTGGTGTTGTGTACTATAGACGTCATGGAACTATGTCTAAAAATAGCTCTGGTATGCAGAAATCTCGAGTTGATGTCTGGATTCACAATGTCTTATTTTTTTTGAAAAATAAACCTGATATTTCATGTTTTTATATAATCCCACTTCTCACTGGTTTGGCAAAAATCAATAAATGGCTAAGTGAAGATCAGTGTATTTTAGCTAGGGATATTATATCAATAGCTAACAATGCTCTAGTCAAGAGATTATTTGATATTCCCAAGTCTGAGTTATGTAGTCTACTGAAACTCGTATCCTCTCTTGAACTATTCTCTCCAATCTGTGAGTCTTTGAATAAAATAGTGCATGGACATCACAACTCGAAAATCAACATTACATCAACGGAAATAAATACTTATAAGCTATTCCTTAATGGGATGCAGAATAGCATCGAAGATGACTGGGTAATTAAAGTGCTTACTTATGCCAAAAAACATAGTGGTCAGATTGGCATATATGGCGCTGGTGAATATGGTGTTCGGTTGCAAAAAATATGTACTGCCGCAGGATATGATATTAAATGTTATTTTGATAAATCCCTTTTCAGTGTTGTAAATGATAATTGCATTCCAATATATCACCCAGATGAAATAAAAGAACATAATATTAGTCTTATCATAATTGCATCAGTTGCATTTTATGATGAAATACTTGATAGTATTGAGCATTTGCCATGTGTTGTGATCTAAAAGGATGAGGTTATTATGACGAAGCTAACTGTCCTTATGCCTGTTTTTAATGCGGAAAGATATTTACCTGCATCAGTTTGTTCTATTTTATCCCAGACCTATGGTGAATTTAAATTTATTATTCTTGATGATGGTTCAACAGATAATTCGTTACGTGTTATAGAAAGGTTTGCAAGTGTTGATGAACGAATCGTCGTTAAGTCGCACAGTAAAAATCAGGGTATAGCAACATGCCGTGATGAGCTTTTGTCTCTCGTTGATACAGATTATTTCGCATGGATGGATGCTGACGATATTTCACTTCCTCATCGTTTCAGGGCTGAGATCGATTATCTTGAGTCTCACCCTGATGTGGGAGCCGTTAGTGCTGGTTATATCGCCTTCGATTCACTGGAACAATATATCCCAGAATCGGATCCGGATAAAATTGCAGTCAATATGTTAACTGGCAATGCTATTATTAATCCCGTTGCAATGGCTAGAACTGATATTGCGATAAAAACGGGATTCTCATTTAAACATTGCGGTGTTGTTAGTGCTACCGATTATGCGTTCTGGGTGTCCATGAGAGATCTATCTAAGCTAAAGGTATTGCCTGAATGCTTATTAATATATCGAATCCATAAACAACAAGAATCAAGTGCTAATGCCAGAGCACAACAGTACTCAGCGAAGAAAATCGTAGCCAAGCAATTCGCTTCGTTTGGACTCAATATCGATGTTCGCATACTGAACGATTTGGTTCTTTTCCCAGGAGATAAACCATCGAAGTATAGTCTTGTTGAGATAGGATGTTTATATTCGAATTTAATCAAAATCAACGATAAAAATAAAACATTTATTCAGCGAGCATTGGTGTCGAGCTTATCATCGAGATATATGTCTTATTGTAAGTTTTTTGGTCTATTCGGTATATTTAATTATCTAAGATTCATGGGGTTAAAAAGTTTACTGGCTAAAAGAAAATTTGGATTATATTTTTTAGTTCGCTGTTTTACTTTTCAGAGTAATTAACCGAATAAATATTGTAATGTGGCTCGTTTGTATAATTACACGATAGTCTTATACGCTAAATACGGGCATGTTGTATCAATTTGCCAATCTATATAAATATCTGAGCGGCGGCTAGGAGTTAGAAGTGGATCGTTACAGCTTTCATTGCCCCTTATGTGATTGTCGTGGACAACTACTTACATTTCGTGGGCGTTTTCATGCACAATGTCCCCGCTGCTTAAGTCTCGAGCTGCATCGTCTGCAATTTTCTGTTTTGCAAAAATTGCTAAATAAAGAAATTATGCAGAGAATGAGTGCGTTACATTTCGCACCTGAACCAGGTATGCGGGTATTTTTTGATGGGCATTTTGGTTCCTATAAAACCGCTGATTTGACAATGGGCGATGTCGACTATCAAGTGGATATTCAATCGCTGCCATTCCCCGATGGATAATTTGACTTTGTTTTTGCCTCGCATGTGCTGGAACATATTCCTGATGATCGAAAAGCTTTATTTGAAATTCATCGCATTTTAAGACCAAATGGTATTGCTATATTGCCTGTTCCAGTTGTTTGTGAGCATACAATCGAATATGATGAACCAGACCCATTACAAGATTATCATGTCCGCGCACCTGGATTAGATTACTATGATCGCTATAAAAACGTCTTTTCATCTGTAGAGATGATAAGCTCATTTGATGTTGATGAAAATATCCAGCCTTTTGTCTATTTAAATGATGAGTATATTATCCAGGATGGCGAGTGGGTGCATCCGTATTGGGTAGATGGGCGTAAATTTATAGATATAGTTCCAGTATGCTATCGTTGATTATAACGATGAGCGGTTGTGGTGTGACTTCAACTTTAAAGGAAGTTGTGCAATGAAAAAAATCCTGATTTTTCGCACTCACCTTCTGCCCTATTCTGAAACATTCATTTTAGCGCAAGCTAGCAATCTTGAACACTGGTCAGCTACGTTACTTGGTGAAATACAATTATGTAAAGGGTTGCCACTTGATGGACTGACTGTTGAAACTTTATTAGAAAGTGAAGCAGCACATACGGCTTTATCTATGCAACGAGCATTGAATGACTATGTGCAAACTTCGTTGTTGTCTCGAGCAGATGGGTATAAGGATGCTGGCTTCAGCTTAATTCACGCACATTTTGCGATTGATGGCTTGAGGGTATATCCGTTAGCCAAAAAAATGAATGTGCCATTGATAATTACATTGCATGGATATGATATAAACATCTATAAAGAGTGGTGGCATAACGGAAGTGGCGGAAGATCAATGGCCTCATATCCTGAAAGACTTATAGCTCTCGCCAAAGAAGAGAATGTTCATTTCCTGGCTGTTTCAGAAGCGATAAAAAACCGTGCTATAGAATATGGTTTACCCGAAGAGAAACTAACAGTTAGTTATATTGGCGTTGATTGTGAGCAATTCAAGCCATCGGATATAGCCATGTCGGAGCGACGGCAGGTCCTCTTCATTGGAAGATTAGTCGAAAAAAAGGGATGTCAGTATCTCCTTGCCGCATTTTGTAAAATTCAGGAGAAGTTTAGAAATATAAAATTAGTTGTTGCCGGATCGGGACCGCAAGAAGCAATGCTCAAAAACTTTGCGATTGAGCATAAGATCCGCGTTGAATTTTTAGGGGCTCTCGGTCGAGAAGAGATACAGCAGGAGCTATCAAAGTCTCGTGTTCTGTGCCTGCCAAGTATTACTGCAGAAAATGGTGATGCTGAGGGCCTACCTATCGTTGTATTAGAGGCGCAGTCTTGTGGTGTGCCAGTTATTACATCTGCTCGCGGTGGGGCGACTGAAGGCATTGTGAATGGTGTTACTGGCTATTCGCATATGGAAAAAGATATTGACGAGATATCCATGCTTTTGGATAGGGTCTTGGCAGACCATGAGCTTTCAGAAAAATTGGGTATTAATGCTCGAGAGCATATATTGAAAAACATGAATAGTAAAAACTGCATGCAACGGTTAGAGAGTATTTATGACCAAATTTACTATGCGAGCTGCATTGATTGACCTAAAGCTCTGGAGCTGAGCTTGGCATTTCAAAGGATGCCGATTTTGGCTAATGTGAAGTGTCGATTTGCAAGCAGTATCAGTTACATTTGAAACAGTGCCTTTCTTTTTTGTACAGCCTTCTCATGGGTGATGTGGAGTGAGAGTACACATGAAAAATACATACCTCTTCTTTATTCGCAATCCTGAGCTTGGTGGTGCTCAAACATATTTTATTCGCGTCATTGAATACTTGTTGTCTATTGGTGAAGAGGTTGCTGTGTTGGCAAGTCGAGGCGATTATGTTGCTAATTACTTTGACCAAACTACTCATTGTGTTGATGTTATTTATATTCCAGATGATATGGATTACTCATTATGGAAAACTCCGTCAGCTAGAGAAATTATTGCCCAGTATGGTGCTCAGTTGCGAGCAAGTAGGCATGGTTTTCTGCGAATAGTGACCTATAATGTGCCCAACGTCCTGTTTTCAATATTTTTATTCAATCAGGAAAAAAATTGGTCCTTGACTGCAATGACCATGCACCATGAAGAGTGGACGCATTGGGAGCCTGCTGTTGGCTTTGTGCAAGCAGAATGTATGAATCCTCACTACCATAACAACTTATGGGATGAATATCGTCACATATTGATACAACTAGATCAAACGCGCAGCCTGTTTTGGGGCGGTTATCTGGTTAAGCAGTATATGGACTTTGTCTTTAAACATGACTTCCATGTGGCGTATATATGTCAAACACCAACTGAATATATTCCAGCATTGTGTTTATCTAAACCTGGCAATAAAAAATTAAATATATTGTGGTGCGGTCGTTTTGACTCTTTTAAAAGTCCTGGTCTAGTACAATTTTCCTTGGAGCTCGATCATTTTGCTGCGCAGCATCCGAATGTTTCAGTCTCACTTCATCTGGTTGGGCGAGGAAATAGTGAAGCGCAGATGTATATTGAGAATGCCATGGCTAAAATTAAGGATGTCACCGTCAGTTTTGATGGAGAGGTTCCTTTTTCTGAAATTCCTCTGTATATATCCGCGGGTCAATTTGATTTTGGTATCGCAATGGGATCGACTCCCTTACTTTTTGGGTCTTTAGGTTTGCCAACTATTTTGATCGATGTTGGTTCGACTAGTTTAATGCCTAAAATGAAAGGCACTTGGTTGCATGAGACGGACCTGAATATCACCGCCGGTTATGGATTGGTATTAGATGTGTTGGGTGAAGATACGGTCAAGCTTTATGGTCGACGTCCATACGCTGATTTAATCAGCGACTATATGACATGGGATTCAACCAAATGGCGTGATGTTTCTCAAAAAACAGTTGACTATGTTAAACGTAATCATGCTGCTGAATCGGTATTTTCTGTAGTAAAACAATCCATCGATCGTGCAAAGTTGGCTGTTTTTGATATTCGTTTTCCAGCACCGCTAGCCACTCCATTGCTGCAGCGATTATTGCAGTATAATGGGAAAATTTACATATTTGGTGCCGGAGGTTTGGGCTGCAAGTTCTACGAAATATTTAGTGAGTATTGCCGGTTAAATCCAAAGTGCTCAGCAATAAAAATTGTTGGGTACATAGATAATTCACCACATAAGCATGGTATGCAGATTGGAACATTGCGATGCCAGCATATAAGTACTGTCAGCATTGTTGATTCATTTTTTATTGTGGCATCAGATTACCATACGGCTATTATTGAACAATTGGGATCACTTGGTGTTGCCGATGAAAATATATGCAGTGTTGGTCAATCGTTACGGCAAACTGGTTATATATGAGCCAAGTAGTGTTCTCGCTCCGAAAAAGGATCACATATAGAGCTTAAATAACTGGCTATCTGTTTTTGTTAATTGATAATTACCGCCAATACGGCACAATAATCAGCTAAACCATGCAATGGTCAGCATCACTGCCATCTGTGATGAGGAGGTACTATTGAAAGTTGTAAATTGGACACGAAACGATTTTTATAAAATTTTGGCCGCGGCATTTTCTTCTCTTGGTAATCAGCCGCGTTTGGCCGAACTTGGCGTCCTGCGTGGCGAGAACGCGATGGTCATGTACCAAACCATGCAGCCAAGTCACATGACATTGGTCGATAGTTGGCTTGCTTTACCGCCACTTCCGCAGTTAGGTGCTTACAGCCCATTTGAAAAGCTGCCAAATTGGGTTAGTGATCCAGATGTGTTTGCCGATTATTTTGGTGGCTCAATGCGTGAGCAAGATACTTTCGATGCGCTTTACGAGATTTGCCGTGAACGCTTCAAAGCGATATCTAATGTTCGTCTGTTGCGCGAGTCAACAGAAATTGCGTTTGAGACTCTCAAGGCGGAAGGTGCACGTTTTGAGTGTGTGTATGTGGATGCCAACCACCAGTATGAATGGGTGCTGCGTGATCTGATGCTATATCAGGAGCTTGTTTCGCCCGATGGCTGCATCATGCTCAATGATTGTGCTTTTTCCAATGATGGCATGCGGCAGAACCTTGGGGTGCTAGAAGCGGTAGCGCACTTTATCAAACGAGCACCGTTTCGTCCTGTCGCGATGACGGTTGGCGCTTTTGCAGATCTGATCCTCGTGCGACAGGGGTCACAACTCGGGAATTTGTGTGATCAGCTGTTTTTGGCATCAGATGCCAATTGGGTTGAGGTACCTGACCAATTGCTGGGTGCTGCGAAAGTGGTTACTGGCGGCAGACGGCTTAATGTCAGTTTTATCTGAATAAACAACCTGATTACCCATGA
>NZ_CDBO01000057.1 GCF_000819885.1 Aeromonas fluvialis | reverse complement strand
CGATTTAACGGCGCTTACGCAAGGGTTGTCACCTAGTCGTGGCTGGTTTCGTTTTTTGCTCCGCCTTTGAACCAGCGAAACAGGATGGCCATGACGGCCGCCAGCCAGCAGGACCAAACTGTCTCCCGGCAGGGGCAAAAAGACGAATGCGGACTCCAGCAGCACCAGCATCAGGCAACTGATCAGCAGGGGGATGCAAGAAGGGTGATCGGCAGAGATAAAAAGCCCCTCATCTTGCGCGCACAAGGGAGAGGGGCAAACAGGCACAGAAATAAAACGGTTACTCGGCGGTGGCCATCTGCCAGGTTTTAAAGCCGCCGGAGAGATTCTTCACTTTAAAGCCGTGCTGGCTCAGCAAGCGGCAGGCTACATGGCCGCGCAAGCCCACCTGACAGCTGATAAGCAGCTCTTTTTCTTTGGGCAACTCATGGAGGCGACCACGCAACTCGTCGAGGGGGATATGCAACGCCCCCGGAATGCGGCCCAGCTTGTCGAGCTCGGGGCCGTTGCGCACATCCACCACCAGCTGATGGGGATGGCGAGCCTGCACCTCCGCCACGTGGCAGAGCAGGGTATCCCCTTTCAGGTGGTTGCTCGCCACAAAGCCCGCCATGTTGATCACATCCTTGGCCGACCCGAACGGCGGCGCATAGGTGAGCTCCAGATCCTGCAGATCAAACACGGTGAGACCAGCACGCTGGGCCACTGCCAGCACGTCGATGCGCTTGTCGATGCCATCCTTGCCGATGGCCTGGGCGCCGTAAATCTTGCCATCCGGGGCAAACAGCAGCTTGAGGCTGACCGGATGCGCACCGGGGTAGTAACCGGCATGGCTGCCCGGGTGGACATAGACCTTCTCGAACGGCAGCCCCAGCTGCACCAGTCGCTTCTCGTTCAGCCCCGTACTCGCCACCGCCAGATCGAACAGCTTGCAGATGGCGGTGCCCTGGGTCTTCTTGTAGGTTTCGCTGCGGCCCAACATGTTGTCGGCGGCGATGCGCCCCTGCCGGTTGGCCGGGCCCGCCAGCGGGATCAGCACAGACTCGCCGGTGACGAAATCGGCCTCCTCCACCGCATCCCCCACCGCGTAGATAAAAGGATCCGAGGTACGCATCCCGGCATCCACCTTGATGCCACCGCGCGGCCCCAGCGCCAGCCCCGCCTTGGCGGCGAGCAGGGTTTCCGGTTTGACGCCGATGGCGAGGATCAAAAGACCGGTATCAAGATGGGAACCGTCAGTGAGGGTCAGGCGCAGGCCACCACTGTTGGCGGTCGGCACGGCGGAGGTTTTCTCGGCAGGCAGATCCAGACTCTCGATGGCGGTGAGGCCGGTGCGCAAACGCAGGTCGATCCCCTCTTCCCGGATGCGGGCATGGAGCATATTGGCCATCTCCTTGTCCACCGGCGCCATCACCTGATCGGCCAGCTCCAGCAGGGTAACATCCAGCTTGCGCTGATGCAGTGCCTCCATCATCTCCAGGCCGATAAAACCGCCGCCTACCACGGTGACGTGGCGCGGCTGATCATGGTGCATGGCCGCCAAAATGCGATCCATGTCCGGGATGTTGCGCAGGGTATAGACATGGGGGCTGTCGATGCCGGGGAAGGGAGGACGGATCGGCGCCGCCCCCGGGCTCAGCAGCAGCACATCGTAATGCTCGCGCTGCTCTTCACCGGTTTGCAGGTTGCGCACCAGCAAGGTCTTGCCCGCCTTGTCGATCTCAATCACATCGTGGAAGACCCGCACATCGACGTTGAAACGGCGCTTGAAACTCTGGGGAGTCTGCAGCAGCAAGGCATCCCGGTCGGGGATATCGCCCCCGATGTGATAGGGCAGACCGCAGTTGGCGAAGCTGACAAACTCGCCCCGCTCGAACATCACGATCTCTGCCTCTTCACTCAAACGGCGGGCGCGGGCGGCCGCCGATGCGCCTCCCGCGACACCACCAATAATCAGGATCCGTTTCATCTGCAAGACTCCTTATACTTGATAACGGGCACCAAATTAGACCTTTCTAATTTAGAACTCAATGAAATTTTGTTTCGCACTATTTTGCAGTATTCTTGCTACCCCGACGGTTGCTTAACAGGATGTTGTTTGTTCATGTCGTCTACCGCTCTCAGTCATCTTTCTCCAGCCCTCCAGACGCCGCTCTTTTTCCGTCTGGATCTGCGCAGTCAACGGCTGGTCGCCCTGACCGACGTGATGCAAACCCCGCTCTACTGGCTCGACGAGCCGCGCGCCCCCTGGCCTGCCCAGCTCCCCGATGCTCTGCGACGGCCCATCGAACAACTGTTGGCCAACGGCCATGGTGGCAAGATCACCGTGCGTTTTGCCAATCAGCTGTGGCATATCGCCCTCGCCCACGAGCAGGATGGCTTCTGGCTCATCTGTCTGCAGGCCCTTCGCCAGGAGCCCATCGCCGATCTGGCATTGCAGTTGCCACGCCTCAGCCAGATGGCGAGCCAGCGACAGTATGCGCCCCTGCTCGAGAGCCTTAAAGAGAGTATGGGGGCCGATCGGCTCATCCTCTGGCACTATCAGGTCAACGGCGAACTGGGCTGTGAACAGCTCACCCCGGTGTTCACTCTGGGGGTCGATGCGCTCTACCCCATTCGCGGTGACAGTCGCTATATCCGCGCCCTGCGTACCCGCAAATCCTTAAGCTTCTCGGAAGCGGCCCACCAGCCCATGTTGAGCAATCACCTCTATCTGGCCAGCGCAGGTGTCAGTTCACGCCTGGACGGCGCCCTGCTGGAACAAGAGAAGCTGTTCGGCGTATTGAGTCTGGAGTATCTCGACCCCACACCGCTCAGCGACGAGATGCTGCAACTGGTGCGCAGCAGTGCCCAGCTGCTCGGCCACTGGCAGCCACAACCCGAGGAGGGCTCCACCGGGCTGACTCTGCCGGCAGAGCTGAGCCAGCAGACCGGCATCGACTACTGCAAGACCCTGCTGAGCTGGGCAATGACAGCCAGCGGCGCCCGGGTGGGCTGGATCGGCGAGTTCCAGCCCCGTGGTCAGGAGCTCTGGGTCATCCCCCGCTGCGCCATCAACGAGGCGGTCTTCTCCACCCTCAAGCCCATCCAGCTCGACCCTGGTCCCGCTCAGGAGCTGTTCCAGCATGGTCAGGCCATCTATGTGGAAGACCTGCCCGTGCGCTATCCCAAGGCGACCCGGCTGCTGGCCCTCAATGCCAGCGCCTACATCGGCATTCCGCTCCATGGTCAAAGCGGTGCTCCCATTGGCCAGATCACCCTGCTGCTCGATACCCCCCTTGAGGAGCCCGAACAGCTGCTGGATCTGTTGAGCAGCCAGCACCAGCGGGCGGCCATCGAACTCAAACGCCTCGCCACCGACGATGCCCTGCGGCTGGCCGAAGTGGCCTTCAATACCCACGATGGACTGATCGTGATGGATCACAGCGGCATCATCCTCAAGGTAAACCACTCGTTCTGCCGGATCACCGGCTTTGGCGAGGTAGAGGTGATCGGTCACTCCATTCGCAAGCTGCGCCCCACCTACTACGGGGATCGTCTCAAGGAGGATGTCAGCCGCACCGTCAACGAGCAGGCATTCTGGCTCGGGGAAGAGCGCTGTCTGCACAAGGATGGCCACCTCTTTCCGGTGCGCCTGATGGTCAGTGGCATCAAGGATGAACAGGGGGATCTCAGCCACTTCATCTGCAGCTTCTACGACATTACCCAGGAAAAAGAGGCGGCCAAGCACATCGAGCAGCTTGCCTACTATGACGAGCTTTGCGGCCTGCGTAATCGGCGCAGCCTCAACACGATTTTGCAGCAAACCCTGAGCGAACCCAGTGGTCAGTGGGGAGCCCTGCTGCTGCTGGATCTCGATAACTTCAAGTCGATCAACGACTCCCTCGGCCACGCCTGTGGCGATCAACTGCTGCAGGCTGTGGTGCTGCGCTTCCAGGATCTTCCCCAGGACAATCTGGTGCAGGCGCGTATTTCAGGGGATGAGTTTGCCCTGCTCTTTACCCAGCTTGGACAAGGGGAGGTTACCGCCAAAATTTTGGCCGAGCACTTTGCCCGCGAGCTGATGGGGCTGTTTCGCACCCCGTTCAACATCGGCGATCACAAGCTGCACTGCAGCGCCTCGGTGGGGATCAGCCTCTTTTCCAGCAACGAGACGGATCATCTGGTCCTGATGCAACGGGCCGACACCGCGGCCCACATGGCCAAGCGGGCCGGCCAGGGCCACTACGTCTTCTTTACCGAGGCGATGGCCCAGCAAGAGAAGAACCGGCTGACCCTCACCAATGAGCTGCGCGATGCCCTGCGTCATCACGAGCTGCAACTGCACTATCAACCGCAATACCGGGTCGACAATGGCTCGCTGTCGGGGATCGAGGCGCTGCTGCGCTGGCAGCGCAGCGACGGCACCATGGTGCCGCCCGGGGAGTTTATTCCCATCGCCGAAGAGACCAGCCTGATCCTCGAGATCGGCTACTGGGTGATGAAGACTGCCTGTGCCCAATACAGCTTCTGGCTCAACCGCGGCCTGCAGATCCCCCATCTGTCGGTCAACGTCAGTGCCCGCCAGTTCCACACCCAGGGCTTCGTGCAACAGGTGGAGTACATCTTGCGCGATACCGGCGTGCCCCCCTCCCGCCTGCTGCTGGAGGTGACCGAATCGGTAGTGCTGGAGAATCGGCGCGAGAGCATCGCCAGAATACGCCAGCTCAAGGAGCTGGGCATCCTCATCTCCATCGATGACTTCGGCACCGGCTACTCGTCGCTGGCTTATCTGCGGGATCTGCCCGCCGATGAAGTGAAACTCGACAGAAGCTTCATTCAGACCCTGGTACACAGCGAACAGGACCGAGCCATCGTCAAGGCGATTCTCGATCTGGCCCAGGTCTTCCGCTTTACCGTCACCGCCGAGGGGGTGGAAGAAGAGGCACAGCTGGCCATCCTCAAAGCACTGGGATGCCAGCATTATCAAGGTTTTCTCACCAGTCGGCCGCTCACCGTCAAGGCGCTCGAGCAGCTGCTTGGCAGCCGGGCGCCGGACTAAAGGTGTAGGATCAATAGGGGTTTATGTAATAAAATAACGGCCTGCTCGAACCGTTGGAGTTGTCTATGTCAGTCATAAACCGGATCCCTGCCGTTGAAATCAGTGAATCTGCCGAGAGTCACGGCACCCTTGGCCGGATCCATTCCGTTGAAACCTGCGGCACTGTCGATGGTCCGGGGATACGCTTTATCGTATTCATGCAAGGCTGCCTGATGCGCTGCAAGTACTGCCACAACCGTGATACCTGGGATACCGAGGGTGGCCGCGAGGTGACCGTACCTGAGTTGATGAGTGACATCACCAGCTATCGCCACTTCATGAACGCCTCCGGCGGTGGCGTGACAGCGTCAGGTGGTGAAGCCATGCTGCAACCGGCTTTCATTACCGAACTCTTTACCGCCTGCAAAGAGAAAGGGATCCACACCTGTCTCGACACCAACGGCTTCGTCCGTCATCTCGACGAACAGGTGGACAAGCTGCTCGAACAGACCGATCTGGTGCTGCTCGACATCAAACAGATCAATGACGAGAAACACATTCCACTGACCCACGTCAGCAACAGATACACCCTGGAGTTTGCCCGCTATCTGGCGGCCAAAGGCAAGACCATGTGGATCCGCTACGTGGTGGTACCGACCTGGAGCGATGACGACGAGAGCGCCGAAGGGCTGGGCCAGTTCATCGCCGAGCTGGGCGAGAGCGTGGAGAAGGTGGAGCTGCTCCCCTACCATGAGCTCGGCAAACACAAGTGGGATGTGCTGGGCGATCCGTACGAACTGAGCGGGATCAAGCCCCCCAGCAAGGAGACCATGGAACGGGTCAAGGGCATCCTCGGCAAGTACCACAACAACGTCAAATATTGATGGTAAAAGCAGGCTGACTCGTCAGCCTGCTCTGCTATGGGGCGGTCGGGAAGGCCGTTCGGACTCGCCACTACTGCATGCATGGACGACAAGATGAGTGAAGGACAACTCGCCGCCCTCCTGATCTGGCTGGTACTGCTGGCCTTCAGCCTGCGCCGCTCCCTGTGGCAAACCCTCCATGACACCCCCCTCTATCAACATCTGTTGCTGGGCAGTGCCATCGCGCTGGTCCCCCTCTGGACGTTGCGGGCCGGCCTGCATGAGGGACTGGAGGTACACTTTCTCGGGCTCACCTCCCTCACCCTGCTGCTGGGCTGGAGGCTGGCGCTGCTCGCCCCCTGTCTGACCCTGCTGGTGCTCGGTTACTTCGGCGTCACCAATCTGGCCGATTTTGGCTGGCAAGCGCTGGTTGGCATCGCCCTGCCGGTAGCCACCAGCTGGCTGCTGTTTCTGGCCAGCTGGGCCTGGCTGCCTCGCCACCTCTTTGTCTATATCTTCGTTGCCGCGTTTCTCGGCGGCGCCATCACCATCTCGGTCAAGGTGGCAGCCAGTGCGTTGCTGATGGGGCTGAGCGACAGCTACCCCTGGCACACCATCACGGCAGATTACCTCTCCATCTGGCCGCTGCTGCTGTTCCCCGAAGCGCTGCTCAACGGCATGGCGATGACGGTACTGGCCATCTACCGTCCTCACTGGGTCAATACCTTCTTCGATCGCACCTATCTGGGCCAGTAACCTACTTTTTCCTGATCTGCGCCCATAAAAAAGGAGAGGCCATGGCCTCTCCTTTTGGCATTCCGAATGGTGCCAAATCCTGGCTTAGTGCAGCTTCAGGGTCGGACGCAGTACCCGGTTGATGCGACCCACCAGCATGATGAGGCCGGTCTTGACGTAGCCGTGAAGGGCGATCTGGTGCATCCGGTAGAGGGAGATGTAGACCAGACGGGCGATGTAGCCCTCTACCATCATGGAGCCACGCATCAGGTTGCCCATCAGGCTGCCCACGGTGGAGAAGCGGCTGAGGGATACCAGCGAACCGTGGTCGTGGTAGAGGTAGGGCTTCATCTCGCCGCCGTTCATCTTGGCCAGAATGTTCTTGAACGCCTGGCTGGCCATCTGGTGGGCAGACTGGGCGCGCGGCGGCACAAACTTGCCATCCGGCTGCGGACAGGCGGCGCAGTCACCGATGACGAAGATGTTCTCGTCACGGGTGGACTGCAGGGTCTCTTTCACCACCAGCTGGTTGATGCGGTTGCTTTCCAGACCGGCGATATCCTTCATGAAGTCCGGCGCCTTGATACCGGCCGCCCACACCATCAGATCCGCTTCAATCAGCTCGCCATCCTTGGTGTGCAGCCCTTCGGCGGTCGCTTCGGTGATCATGGTGGCGGTACGCACATCCACACCCAGTTTGACCAGCTCCTGATGAGCGGCTCCGCTGATGCGCTCCGGCAGGGCCGGCAGAATGCGGGGGCCCGCTTCCACCAGAGTCACCTTCAGGCTATCCGTCGTGAGATTCTTGAAACCGTACGCGTAGAGCTGCTCGACTGCGTTGTAGAGCTCGGCAGAGAGTTCGACTCCGGTGGCACCGGCACCGACGATGGCAATTTTCACCTTGTCGCCCGGCTGGTATTCGGTGGCGAACTGCAGGAAGCGGTTCATCATGCTGTTGTGGAAACGGTGCGCCTGGGAGGGACTGTCGAGGAAGATGCAGTGATCCTTGATCCCCTTGGTGTTGAAGTCGTTGGAGACAGAACCGATGGCCATCACCAGGATGTCATAAGGCACGGCACGCTCGTGAACCACGATGTCACCATTGTCATCATGGATCGGCGCCAGCACGATGCGTTTGTCGTCGCGCTGGATGTCAGTCAGGGTGCCGAGCTGAAAGTCGAAACCGTGGTTTCTGGCATGGGACTGGTAGCTCAGGGCGTCGATACCCGCATCCATGGAGCCGGTGGCCACTTCGTGCAGCAGCGGTTTCCACAGGTGAGTGCGGTTACGATCCACCAGGGTGATCCTGGCCTTGTTCTTTTTGCCCAGCTTGCGGCCCAGACTGGTGGCCAGCTCCAGACCACCGGCGCCGCCGCCTACAACGACAATACTCATCATGATGATTTTCCTCGGTTCCTCAAAACGAAAGGGAGCCATTGGCTCCCTAAAACGAAATCGGTCGACGTGATGGATCAGGCTTCTTTGAAGGCCTTCATCCGCTGCAGATGATGCGAGATATTTTTGAATTTATGGGTCTCGCGCTCATCCCACACGATGTCGTAATAGTTCTTCAATTCACGTTCAGTGTCGCGATTATCGCGCACTTCATCCCGAACGGAAAGGATGCACAGGCAGTTTCCTGAATTTTTATTACGAAATTCAGTTACACACTTGGTGCCTATATCCTCATATTCCTCCGGCCGGTCGATCTTGCCCTGCATGCTCTCTTCCGGGTGGAGGTTGGGGTTGAAGATCACCTGGCGGATGCCGCACAGAAAGCCGATCCGCTCGCTCCAATAGCCACCCAGACCCACCCCGCAGATCAGCGGTTTGGGATCGGTACTCATGTCGAGCTGCTTTTTCACTTCCTTGAGCAGGTGGCTCATGTCATGACGGGGGTGAACCGTGCTGTAGTGCACGAAACGCACATCATCATCAATAAACTGCAACTGCAGCACTTTTTCGTGATTGCCTGGGCTGGTGGCATCAAAGCCATGCAGATAGATGATCATGGATAAGACCTCAGGATCTGTGTCGGTTTTATCGAAACTACCCCAGCGTCGACCCCACGCGCCACCAAAACATCCAACTTTCTTGCTTTGGATCACGTCCCCGCCCCCGATTGCGCCCTGCGACCCGCAAGGGCCATCACACGCAGGCAGAAGCGTTGCGAACGACTGGCGGATTTTCGGCTATCAAAGTGAGATCGCCAGACCGATAATGATAAACCCCTTACCAATCTGAGATGCCCCCACCTCCTTCCCCTGCCAACAGCCGGACACTTATCTGGCCGGGATGTGACTCATCCCGCAAAACAAGGCGTTAGCGCCCAACGTTTTCGCTCATGAGCGGCGTTGTGCATGTTTTGTGCACTGACCCGTGCGGCACCGGCTCCCTCTCACCACTGCCGAGGGATCTGGTACCTCTGTCAATACACGAGATCAATGACCGGGAAAGCTTCAGCTTTCACTATCTTGCCTGTAGCCGTTGCGCAGGCTTCAAGGAGTGATCTGTTCATGAACGAGACCAATCCCCCCTCCCCCCGACCGGGTTCGCGCAAGCGCCCGGTGGATGAAGTGGAGCGCATGCTCCCCATGGGCCAGCTCTTTACCCTGGGCCTGCAACATGTGCTGGTGATGTATGCCGGCGCCGTGGCGGTGCCACTGGTGATTGGCGGCAGTCTGGGACTACCCAAGGAGCAAATCTCCTACCTCATCAGTTCGGATCTCTTCTGCTGTGGCATCGTCACCCTGCTGCAATGTGTCGGGATTGGCCGCTTTGCCGGGATCCGGCTGCCGGTTATCATGTCGGTCACCTTTGCCGCCGTGATGCCGATGCTGGCCATCGGAGCCAACCCGGATCTGGGTCTGACCGGTATCTTCGGTGCCACCATCGCCGCCGGTATCATCTCGACCCTGCTAGTGCCCCTGATAGGACGCATGATGCCACTCTTCCCCACGGTAGTGACCGGGGTGGTTATCACCTCCATCGGGATCAGCATCATGCAGGTGGGGATCGACTGGATGGCGGGGGGCAAGGGCAATCCGGAATATGGCAGCCTGCGCTACATCGGCACCAGCTTTATGGTGCTCGCCTTCATTCTGGTGGTCACCCGCTTTACCAAGGGGTTTTTCAGCAACATCTCGGTGCTGCTCGGGATCCTGTTTGGCTTCGTGGTGGCCATCGGTATGGGGGAGGTGAGCCTTGATGGCCTTGGCGAAGCGGCCTGGTTTGCCCCCATTGTGCCCTTCGCCTTCGGCTGGCCCACCTTCGATCCCATCTCCATTGCCACCCTGACGGTGATCATGCTCATCACCTTTATCGAGTCGATGGGGATGTTTCTGGCCCTTGGCGACATCGTCGGCCATCCAGCCAGGTGCGGTGATATCGTACGCGGGCTGCGGGTGGATGGTATCGGTACCATTATCGGTGGGATATTCAACAGCTTCCCCCACACCTCGTTCTCCCAGAATATCGGTCTGGTGAGCGTGACCGGGGTATCGAGTCGCTGGGTCTGCGTGATGTCGGGGGGGATCCTGCTCGCCTTTGGCCTCATCCCCAAGATGTCGGTGCTGGTCGCCTCTATTCCACCCTTCGTGCTCGGCGGCGCTGGCATCGTGATGTTCGGCATGGTACTGGCCACCGGCATTCGCATCCTGGCCCGCACCGATTACAACGGCAACCGCCACAACCTCTATATCGTCGCCATCAGCCTCGGGATTGGCATGATCCCGACGGTCTCCGGGGATTTTTTCCAGCAGCTTCCGGCGCAGCTACAACCGCTTTTTCATAGCGGTATTCTGCTGGCCACCATCAGCTCGGTGCTGCTCAATCTCTTCTTCAACGGCTATCAGCCGGATCTCACTCACCAGACCCGTCCTCTGTTCGTTGGTCCGATCAAACCGCAGCAAGAGCAGGCATAACCAACAGCCCCCGGACAGCGAGACTGTCTGGGGGCCTGTTGTTCATATCACAGCTGACCCAGTCAGGCAGGCACCGCGCGCAGCGTTCATGTCCGCTTCCAGCTCGGGGCTATCGAGGCCCGGGTAGATATGGTCGTTATTCTACTGCTGTTGGTACATAGCGTCTCGTAAAGGCCTTCGGTCACCGTTCTCACAGCCGAGGGACCGAAAGCCGCAAAAGAAGGGAGATGGAACAGAGCCCGGTATAGACAAAGACCGGGCGACCACGCTTATCCCTTGGCCGGGGCAAGGCGGCTCACCAGCGTCATCACGACCACCAGTAGCAGGCCCGCCACCACTCCGGCCACGGCGTTGAGCAGGGTCGGCGTCACTGCGGCCAGTACGGCCCCCACAGTGGGCAGGGTAGCAACAACAGCGGCGGCGCCTTCAATGAGGTGATGGGCAAAGGGCCAGCCATGCACCAGAATGCCGCCGCCCACCATAAACATGGCGATGGTGCCGACCAGTGCCAACAGGTGCATCAGACGAGGCGCCGTCACCAGCAGCCCTTGTCCCACTACGCGGCGCAGGGCGCTGCCATCGGGCTTTTGCAGCAGATGCAGACCGATGTCATCGAGCTTGACGATCAACCCCACCAGCCCGTAAACCCCGATGGTCATCAGCAGGGCGATCCCCGCCACCACCGCGAGCTGCAGGGCTAGGCTTGCTCCCTGTACCGTGCCAAGGGCGATAACGATGATCTCGGCGGAGAGAATAAAATCGGTGCGGATCGCTCCCTTCACCTTCTGCTGCTCAAACGCGACCAAATCATCGGGAATGGGGGCTGTGTGCACCTCACCCTCACTCGCCTCATGGGGCAGGAACTTGTGGGCCAGCTTCTCGGCCCCCTCAAAGCAGAGGTAGGCGCCCCCCAGCATCAAGAGTGGCGTGATAAGCCAGGGCACCAGCGCACTGATGGCGATGGCGGCGGGCACCAGAATCAGCTTGTTGCGAAATGAGCCCTTGGCCACCGCCCATACCACCGGCAGCTCCCGCTCGGCGCGCACCCCGGAGACCTGCTCCGCATTGAGGGCGAGATCGTCCCCCAACACCCCGGCGGTCTTCTTCGCCGCCATCTTGGTCATCAGCGCCACGTCATCGAGCACGCTGGCGATATCATCGAGCAGAGCCAACAGACTGGTTCCGGCCATCAGGAATTCCTCATTTCGGGCAAAAGATGGCACAGTGTAACGAGAAGCCGCCGTTTCGGCAGCACCTCTGAGTCATTTGAACTTGGTTCCCTCTGAAGCACCCCAAAGCGTTCCCATGCCCCCCCTGACAACCTCTGTTCGATCTCTGGTTTGGCGACGAAGCCGATGAGGCCATCCGAGCCACAGGACAAGCCCCCCCTCTGGTGGGGAAAAAACAGCGAAACAGATACCTTGCTGGCCAGCCGCTTCGGCGAGCTGGCACAGGCTGCAGTCGAGCAGGTTGGCACACCGGCGCAAGCGACCTTAGCCGGATTTGCCGACTCTGCCCGCCGCCATCGGGTGATCATCGAGCGCGTTGGCCACTTCCCCCACCGCAACGACATACCGGGGTGCACCAGTACACCGGAAGAGGCGGCATTGTTGCAACAACCTGGCTCAGGCTTCTCAACAGCCATATAAAAAAATCCCCACCAGATGGCTGGCGGGGAGAACGGATGCAACAAAACTGTTGGTGTTACTGAATACGGTAGCGGGATATTTGCTGGTGGATGCTCTCGGTGGTGACATTAAGCTCTTCGGCTGCAGCCGAGGTCTCTTGCGCAGTGCTGCTGGTCTGCTGCACGACCTGCGCTATCTGCTCCACCTGATGAGCAATCGACTCGGCGGCAGAACTCTGCTCGCGTATTGCATTGGTAATCTCACCCACCTGTTCCATCACCCGGTGCGATGAACTCCGGATCTCGGAAATAATGGCGCCACTCTCCGTCGCCATGATGACCCCCTGGCTCACCTTCTCCTCCACCAGATGCATACGGGAGACCGTATTATTGGACTCCTGCTGAATGGCCTCAACCGTCGCAGATATCTCCTGAGTGGATTGAGCCGTCCGCTCAGCCAGTTTGCGCACTTCATCCGCGACCACCGCAAAACCACGACCGGACTCCCCGGCTCTCGCTGCTTCAATAGCCGCATTCAATGCCAGCAAGTTGGTCTGCCCCGCGACATCGCGGATCACGTTGACCACTCCGCCAATACGGGAAATGCCCTCACCCAGTGCAATCACCTCGGCCGAGGCCTGCCGGATGGAGTCGGCAATCTCGTTGATGGCATGGACGGTACGCTCGATGGTCCTGCCCCCTTCGGTCGCCAGCTGACCCGACTCGTTGGTGATACGGCTCGTCTCCTGAGTGCGGTGGGCGATATCGGTGATGCTGACCGTCATCTCTTCAACACCGGCGGCGATCAGACTGGTCGCATCATTGGCCTGACTGGCCGAACTGGCAAGGTGTTGTGCCGCTTGGGAGAGGGATTCAGCGGTGCTCTTGATCTGCAAACTGCCGACAGAAAACTCGGTGAATGTCTGTTGCAGCGTATCGAGCAGACGGTTGACTGCATTGAGGGTCAGGCCAATCTCATCCTGCTGCCTGACATCCGCTCTGAGGGTAAAGTTGAGCTCACGCTGGATCCGGGTCAGGGTATCCATAGCGGTGCGAAGCGGACTGGCCACCTGATTGAACAACCAGACAAACAGCCCCAGCGTCAGCACGGTGGCACCACCGGCGATAAACAACAGGATTTGCAGGCTGCTGTCGTAGTGTTCTTGGCCCTCCTTCTTGAGCGCCACTCCCAGATTCATATTGAAAGCGACGTGAAGCTCGATCGCCTTGGCAAATTGCTGGAACACTCTGGAGGCTTCTCCTGCCAGCATGTCTCGCGCTTCGTCGTTTTTGTTTTGGTGAGAGAGCAGCATAACCTTGTCTATCTCCTGATAATATTGCGCAATAATGCGCTGATCATCGTCAGTCAGGCGCCGATCTTCGTCATTGGAGAGCATTTCGGCTTTATATTTGTCCAACAGCGAATTGATCTGTTTACGATGCTCGGCAATGTCCGTTTCGATCTGCTGCATCTTGCTGTTGTCGGTGTTGAGGATATGGGTCTGCACCTGCGAGTGCAGCTCATAGAAATCGGCCTGAACCTCCTTGATAAGCGCAATACTGGGCACTGTATTGCCCGTCACATAGCTCAAGTCACGGTTACCTGCCCCTAGGCGATTGATACTGAACCAACTGAGAAAAATGAGCGTCAGCATCACCAACAGGGCGATCAGTTGAAGTCGACGAGCAATATTCATAACCGTACACTCCGGATGGAAACTATCTCGCAGTGTAGACGAGCCATAAACAACAACGGCCCGCATTGGCGGGCCGTTGTTGTTTATTTTTCATAGCGTTGTGATCAGGCCTTGGCTGGTTCACTCTCGCCCAGCGCGACAGTTTCGTCCAGACTGTCTTCGGTCTTGGCAACCACGCTGGCGGCGATGGCGTTGCCCAGCACGTTGGTAGCAGAGCGGCCCATGTCGAGGAAGTGGTCTATCCCCAGCAGCAGCAGGATGCCCGCTTCCGGAATATGGAACTGGTTCAGGGTGGCGGCAATCACCACCAGAGAGGCGCGCGGTACCCCGGCCATCCCTTTGGAGGTGACCATCAGCAGCAGCAGCATGGTGATCTGCTGGGCCATGGAGAGCTCGATGCCATACGCCTGGGCGATGAACATCACCGCGAAGGTGCAGTACATCATGGAGCCATCGAGGTTGAAGGAGTAACCCATCGGCAGCACGAAGCTGGCGATGCGCTTGTCACAACCGAACTTCTCCAGACGATCCAGGGTCTTCGGATAGGCCGCTTCAGAACTGGCAGTCGAGAAGGCGAGCAGGATGGGCTCGCGGATCATCGCCAGCAGCTTGATGACGCGACCACGCAGGAAGACGCTGCCCATGGCGATCAGCAGCAGCCAGAGGCAGGCCACCGCGATATAGAACTGGGCCATAAAGCTGCCGTAGGTGACCAGAATGCCCAGCCCCTCTTTGGCCACCATGGCGGCGATGGCGCCAAACACCGCGAACGGCGCAAAGTTCATCACGTAACCGGTCACTTTCAGCATGATCTCGGCAGCGCTGGCCATCAGCACCACCACCGGCTTGGCCAGATCGCCGAGCGCAGCGGCAGCCAGACCGAAGAAGAGGGAGAAGACCACGATCTGCAGGATCTCGTTGGTGGCCATCGCCTCTACCACGCTTTTGGGGATGGCGTGGGTGACAAAATCTTTCAGGGTAATGGCGCCGGCCGCAATGCCCGAGCTGGCGGTATCATTGGGCAGGGAGAGCGAAAGCCCCACACCCGGCTGCATCAGGGTCACCATCACCAGACCCAGGCTCAGGGACATCAGGGAGGCCAGCATAAACCAGCCGAGGGTCTTGGCACCGATGCGCCCCACGGTGCGGGTGTCGCCCATCTTGGCGATACCGACCACCAGGGTGGTGAAGACCAGGGGAGCGATGATCATCTTGATCAGTCGCAGGAAGATATCGGTCAGGATCGTGATGTTATTGGCGAAATCCGCAGCCTGATCGGCGGCAAACATGCGATAGCCCTGGCCGGTGAGGATGCCAAACATCATGGAGATGAGGATGGCGACCGTCAGTTTATTCATTTTCATGGGGGAGTCCCGGTTTTGATTGGTGCAAGCTGTAAACAGTGGCGTGGGAGCCACTACAGTCCGTTTTTGTGATCCGAGCCGTTGATTCCTGGCGGCTGGTATGCTGGGAGAATGCCTAAAAGCAGGGGGTAAATCCAGAGGCTTTCTCCAGAATTTTATCCTGCCATTAGGTGCATATGATATGAATCTTGCAAATCACCAATATTAATCGCTGTTTATTTTGATTTCAGCGAGATATTTCACATTCAGCGTTCGCTCATCGATTGCTTGTGACAACAGGCGAAAAGTAAGCAGCGCCGAGATGGTGTGCTGCACCTGCATCTGGGCCATAAAAAGATCCGGTTCATCCTCGTCAAAGCCGAAGATCGGCCGTGATGGGGTCACCCTGACGGCATCGCGGTTAATGGTCAGCTCATCGACCTTGAGCCAGGAGTAACCCTCTGCCAATGCCAGCTCCCCTGCCCGCTTGAGCACATATTTGCGGGCGGTCTCCCTGTCCACCAGATCGTTGCCGACAAACTCCAGCTGCCACTTGTCCGGGCCAAGCCGGGTCTGGGAAAAACCGGTCTGGCCATTCCAGAACGACTTTTCACTCTGGTAAGGGGTGGCGCAGCCTGCCAGCAGCAGGGTGAGCATCAGCAGACAACAGGGTTTAGATACGGATGCAGACACGAGGGGCCTCGCCAGGCAAATGAGCAACATAGTAGTTACTACATCATAAAGCGCGGTGGCTGCACAATCCGCTCGCGCCAGCAGCGGCCAGCGTGTATCACCACAGGCTTCACGCCTCTAGGGCAAATCGCAGGCAAAAGAAAAGGCCTTGTCGTTTGACAAGGCCTTTATCGGGGAATTTGGTCGGTGTGAGAGGATTCGAACCTCCGACCCTCTACACCCCATGCAGATGCGCTACCTGGCTGCGCTACACACCGACTTAAGTCAGCTCGGCTGACGGGGGCAGAGTTTATGGAGATGACCCTGCCCTGTCAACAAGGAAACGCCGCCAATTTCCCGGCCACGGTGCGTTCGCCTGCTTTACGAACAATCAGCGGTTAAAGGTCAGCCGCTTGCCCAGGATCTGGTCAGTCACCTGCCCGTTTTGCCAGGCGATCTGGCCATTTACCAAGGTCATCTCAACCGTACTGTGGAAGCGGTAGCCGTTGAAGGGCGACCAGCCACAGTGGTAGAGGATGTTGTCATCGTTGACCACATAGGGCTTGCCCAGATCCAGCAGCACCAGATCGGCGAAGTACCCCTCGCGGATATAACCGCGATCTTCCACCTGGAAGCGCTCGGCCACCGCGTGGGAGGTCTTCTTGACGATGGTCTCCAGGGTAAACACGCCGTTGTGGTAGAGCTCCAGCAGCGCCTGCAAAGAGTGCTGCACCAACGGTACGCCGGACGGCGCCTTGAAGTAGCTGTTCTGCTTCTCTTCCCAGGTGTGGGGGGCGTGGTCGGTGGCGATGATGTCGAGCACGTCGTTGCGCACCGCATCCAGCAGTGCCTGCTGGTCGGCGGCACTCTTCACCGCTGGGTTGCACTTGATCAGGCTGCCCTGGGTCTCGTAATCGGCTTCATTGAAGAAGAGGTGGTGAACGCACACCTCGGCGGTGATGTTCTTGTCCTTCAGCTCGCTCAGGTCGTGGCTGGCGGTAAAGAGCGACAGCTCCTTGGCCGAGGTCAGATGCAGCACATGCAGCTTGGCACCGTACTGCTTGGCCAGCGCCACCGCCATGCTGGAGGATTTGTAGCACGCCTCGTCACTGCGAATGCGGCCGTGCTCGCCCATCGGCACATGCTCGCCCCACTTGGCCCGCGCCGCCTCTTCCGCCTTGGCGATAGTCGGGGTGTCTTCGCAGTGGGTCACGATCATCACCGGGCTCTCGCGGAAGATGGCCGCCAGGGTCTCCTGATTGTCCACCAGCATGTTGCCGGTCGAAGAGCCCATAAACACCTTGACCCCGCAGGACTGCTTGGGGTCGAGGCGCTTGATCTCTTCCAGGTTGTCGTTAGTGGCGCCGAGATAGAAGCTGTAGTTGGCAACGGAGGAGTTGGCGGCGATCTGGTATTTGGCTTCGAGGGCGTCGAGGGTGGTGGTCTGGGGATTGACGTTGGGCATTTCCATAAAACTGGTGGTGCCACCGGCCACGGCGGCGCGGGATTCGCTGGCGATGGTCCCCTTGTGGGTCAATCCCGGCTCCCGGAAGTGGACCTGATCATCGATCATTCCGGGGATGAGATGGCGACCTGCGGCATCGATGACCAGCGCATCGGACGCCTCGATATCGGGTGCAATGCGGGCAATCCGTTCCCCCTCGATCAAGACGTCGGAAGCATAGATGCGGCCTTCGTTGACCAGGGTGGCATTTTTAATAAGCAGTTTGTTCATGGGGGGTTCCAGTTCCTTTGCCGATAATCGCGGGTCATAATATCGCAAACTGCCCTTTCTCTGTAGCAAGGCCTGACTGATGAAGTTATTTGTAAGAGATTTGACCGTGATCGACTCCAGCTACCTGTGCGAACGCCGCGGCATGGTGGGTGAGAGCTGGCTGGTAGATATCGAAATGAGCGGAGAGCTCAACGAGATGAGCATGCTGCTGGATTTTGGCCGGGTAAAGAAGCTGATCAAGTCGATCATCGATGAAGAGGTGGACCACAAACTGCTGGTGCCCACCGAATGCGCCCTGATCCATGTCGAACATCTGGAAGGGGACGAAAGCACCGTCGACCTGCTGCGCCAGGGGCGATCCATCCATCTACGCTGCCCGACCCAGGGCTTCGCCTTTATCCCGGCTCCGCAAGTCGATAAAGAGTCGGTGACCCGCTACCTGCTGGCGGTGCTGGCCACACGGCTGCCGGGCAATATCAAGGATCTCTCCCTGACCCTGCGTCAGGAGGCGATCACCGGCGCCTTCTACCACTACAGCCACGGCCTGAAAAAACACGATGGCAATTGCCAACGCATCGCCCACGGCCATCGCTCCCCCATCGAGATCCACGTGGATGGTGAACGCGATGGTGAGCTGGAGTTCAACTGGGCTGAACGCTGGGGCGATATCTACCTCGGCACCGAGGAGGACAAGGTGGCGCTGACCGAGCTCACCTTGAGCCCTCGCGCCAATGCCCAGCTTGGCGAGCATCACTTCGGCTTCCAGTATGTGGCGCCCCAGGGGCTGTTCCAGCTGGCCATCCCCAGCGCCGAGGTGGAGATGATCGACACCGACACCACGGTCGAGCTGCTGGCCTGCTATATCGCCCGCGAAGTGAAGAAGATGGTGGGTGACAAGTTCGTCAAGATTGTTGCCTATGAAGGGGTCGGCAAGGGGGCCATTGCCTACGCATAAGCGCTCAGCTAACCGCATTAACAACAAGGCCCCGCATCTGCGGGGCCTTGTTGTTTCAACCTTCGACCATTAGGCGCTAAGGCGAAAGCGCTTGACCAGGCTCTCCTGCTGCTCGACAAGCGCATCCAGCTGCTGACTGGTCTTGGCCACCCGCTCGATCCCCTGATAGTTGAGATCCGAGATATCAGAGATGCGATTGAGGTTGGTGGCGATATCGGCGCTGGTAGCCTGCTGCTGCTCGGCGGCAGAGGCGATCTGGCTCGACATGTCGCTGATGAGCACCACGATCCCCTGCACCTCCTCCATGGCGTTGTTGGCATGGGAGCTCTGTTCCACGCAGCTGTCCATCTCGCGGGAGCACTCCTGCATCACGGTCACCGCCTTGGCGACCCCCTGCTGCAGGTTCTCGATCATGGTCTGGATCTCGCTGGTTGACTGGGCAGTGCGCCCCGCCAGACTGCGCACTTCATCCGCCACCACGGCAAAACCGCGCCCCTGCTCGCCGGCCCGCGCCGCTTCGATGGCGGCGTTGAGGGCCAACAGGTTGGTCTGCTCGGCAATGCCGCGAATGACGTCGAGGATATTGCCGATCTGGCTACTCATGGCGCTCACATCGCCAATCACCTTGCCGGTCTGTTGCAACTTGCCTGCCAGCTGATGGGTGGTGGTGATATTGCCTGCCATCACCTTGCGCCCCATTTCGGAGGCCTTCTCCACATCCATCACCCGCTCCAGGGTCTGGTTCGCAGCCTGCGCCACCTCCCGCACCGACGCCTCCATCTGGGTCATGGCGGCGGCGACCGAGGCGGTCTCCTGACGCTGTTTCTCCAGATCCGCCCGCACCGCTTCAGTGGTATGACGGTTGCCGTGGGCGGCATCGTTAAGCTGGGCCGAGGCCTGTGAAAGCTGCGCCAGCACCTCCCCCATCTGGGCGATCAGCAGGTTGATCTGGCTGCCCAGCTGACCAAATTCGTTCTTGCTGCGAAAACCGATGCGCTGGGTCATGTCGCCCCGGGTCACCTCGGAGAGTACCTGCAGCAGCTCCCTGAGCGGACGACGAATGGCCTTGCCGAGGGTATAGGCCACCAGCATGGCGATCACAATGGCGACCGCAATGCTCGCCCCCTGAGTGAGAGTGCTCCTGCTCTGCGCAGCTTTGGCATGCTGAATGCTCTGGCTCATCAGCTGTTGGCTCTGAGCGGTGATCCGCTCAAGCCGATCCTGAATTGCCACAATAAGCGCGCTCGCCTGCTTGCTCTTCTCCCGCATCTGCTCCTGCTGCAGCCTCAGCGCCAGATACTGGGCCAGTACACCTTCATTACTGGTCGTATCGCGCACGAAACCGTGGACGTAGTGACCCATGTCGTTCTTGAAATTCTCGAGCTCCCCTTGCAGATCCTTGATGGTGCTGTTAAACCCCTCAATCTGCATCCTGTTACGCTT
Organism: Aeromonas fluvialis; assembly: GCF_000819885.1. Taxonomy (GTDB): domain Bacteria; phylum Pseudomonadota; class Gammaproteobacteria; order Enterobacterales; family Aeromonadaceae; genus Aeromonas; species Aeromonas fluvialis. Next base: position 84,043 of record NZ_CDBO01000057.1, on the reverse strand, counting down.
GAGTGCCCCTTCGATGGGGGCCGGAATGGTCTGATTGAGGGCGTCCATGGTGGAGAGTTCAATAGCGGAGAGTTTGGTGGTCAGGGTCTCGGAGAGCATCTTGATGAAGCTGTCGTCGATGGTGACCATCATGTCACCCAGACTCTTCTTGAACTGGGGCAGGCTGACCTGGAACTGCCCCTTGGCCAGATTGACCTTCTGCAGCCTGGTGAGCAGTGCTTCGTGTTCACCGGGCAGGGCGTCGGTCAGTTGCAGATAACTGCCGACCTGCTGTCCCAGTGTGCCCATTTCCCCTTGCAGTTCGGGGTGGTTGGCCACCTGCTGGCGCAAAGCATCAAGGCTCTTGCTCACCGCAGCCTTGGCCTGTTTCAGTTCGGCCACTTCGGCCGGTAGCTGTTGGGGATCCTGCTCGGTGAGCACATCACCCAACCACTTGTTGGCACTGAGCAGGGTGATCTGAGTCTGGCTGCTGGCGATCACCAGCGGCATCGACTGCTGGGTCACCTGCTCCAGCGCGTTCCCCAAGGTCTCCTGACTACGAAATGTGAACAGTGAACTGGCCACCATCACGGCCACCAGGATTGCGAAGCCAAGATAGACTCGCTGCAAGATGGAGAGATCCGACATTATTTGTTTCATTATTGTCCCGCTGTATATGCAAAAGTCCCTTGCCTGAGTACCCCGTCCTTTTGATACCCTGCAGACCCCCTGAACAGGCGCTGCAGATGACGTCCCTCTGGCTATCGGTATTTTTAACAATAACTGAAGGGAATGGGACTTCAGCTGTGTCAAATGTCGGCTTGTGTCACACTTGGCGTGCTGCTCGCCCCCCTTTCGGGAGCCGCTTGGGGTTCTAGTTCAATTTTCTTTTTCATATAAGGGAGTTACTCGTGGCGCAAGAAACCATTTTCAGCAAAATCATCCGTAAAGAGATCCCAGCCGACATCCTTTATCAAGACGATCTGGTGACCGCATTCCGGGATATCCAGCCCAAGGCCAAGACCCATATTCTGATCATCCCCAACACCCTGATCCCCACCGTCAACGATGTGGAAGCCGAACATGAACTGGCCCTGGGCCGGATGTTCACCGTGGCGCGCAAACTGGCCAGCGATGCGGGCATTGCCGAGGATGGCTACCGCCTCATCATGAACTGCAATCGCCACGGCGGGCAGGAGGTCTACCACATTCACATGCATCTGGTCGGCGGCCAGCCGCTGGGACCGCTGCTCAGCCTGTGATCCTCCCACACCTTCGATTGGCCGGCCTGATGCTGGCCAGTACCCTGCTGGGAGGCTGCGCCTCCCACTGGCAGGATATGTTCGTCTCCTACTCCGATCAGATGGTGCCCCTGCGCAACCAGCTGCTGCTGGGCCATGCCGCCGAGGCGCTGCCCGAGGTACGGGATTCCACCCTTGGGGATGATACCTTTGTGCTGGATCGGCTCGAACAGGGGCGTATCGCCTGGCTGGCGGGTCAGGATGCGGGCAGCAAGCAGGCGTTCACCGCCGCCGACAGCCGCCTTGAGTGGGAAGATAATCAGGCCGAATACCGGCTGAGCCACGGTCTGGATCAGGTGGGTAGTCTGCTCACCAACGACCAGTCGATGGCCTATCGTAGTCCCGATTACGAGCGCACCATGTTGCACCACTATCTGGCCCTCAACTACCTGCAACGGGGGGATGCCGATGGCGCCCTGGTAGAGGTACGCCGCGCCAATCAGGTGCAGGAGCAGGCGCTCAAACGGCGAGCCGATGAGGTGCGCAAGGCGAAGGATGAGAGCGAAGAGGCCGAAGCAGAAGGCGAGATGCGCCAGCTGATGTCGCGCGGCGCACCGGATCTCGACCGGTTGATCGGCAAGGTCAAGAACGGTTTTCAGAACGCCTACACCTTCTACTTTTCCGCCGTGCTCTATGAAGCGGCGGGGGATCTCAACGATGCCTGGGTCGACTATCAGCGCGGCTACCAGATAGCGCCGGACAACCGCAGCCTGCAAGATGCCTTGCTGCGACTGGCAGTACTGCGTGGCTCGCCGGACGAGATCCGCGCGACCGAGAAAAAGATAGGCCGCAAGGCGCCGCCGCTTGTAAAAGATCAAGGCCAACTGGTAGTGCTGTTTGAAGATGGTCTGATCCCGGCGCGGCGCGAACTCTTCCTGCCGCTGCCCATCGCCACCTCTGGCGGCGATTTTCGTACCTTTACCGTTGCCATCCCCTATTACGATAATCAGGCCAGCGGCACCGGCCCGCTGACCGTGGAGGTCGGCAAACGGGTCGAGCAGACCAGCGAGCTGGTCAGGCTGGAAGCGCTGGCCGCCAAAGATTTGCAGGAGCGACTGCCCGGCATGCTGACCCGTCAGGCACTTCGACTGGTGGCCAAGGAGCAGATGCGCCACACTGCCGCCAAAGAGGGGGGGGATGTTGGCAATATTCTGGTGGGGATCTTCAATACCCTCTCGGAGCGGGCCGATACCCGCAGCTGGCTGACGCTGCCGGCGCAGGCATCGAGCTGGCAGGGAATGGTGCCGGCAGGTGAGGTAAATCTCACCCTGGGCGCGGGGGCAGCGCAGCGGCAATTGCCGCTTACCATCCACAAGGGACGCACCACCCTGGTCTGGGTACAGCGCCTCGGCGCCGGTCTGACCACCCGGGTAATGCCGCTCTGATCAGATGGCGAAAAGAGATGAGCAAGACGATTAACCGGGCAGCCCCCAGTGCTGCCCGACTCACTCCAATCAAGGAGAGCAAGATGAAAGCATACGGGTTGGCCCTCGGGCTCGCGCTACTGCTCAGCGGCTGCGCCACCAATACCTCCGGCATTGCGCTCTATGGCCCGGCGGGCGGTGCCCCCACGCTGGAGTTGCATCAAAACGTCAATGTCACCCTGACCGAGCTCAGCCGCCGCCAACAAAATGGCCTGCTGCAGGTCAATGTGGCTGCAGCCAGCACCCAGCGCGGCGATAACAAGCTGCAATATATGTTCTATTGGTATGATGAGGCCGGTCAGGAGGTCGCCAGCGATGGCCGCGGCTGGACCCCCATCAAGCTGCATGGCTATCAGACCCGCACCCTCTCGGCCCTGGCTCCCAGCCCAGCGGCGCAGGGTTACCGGATTTACGTACGCGAAGTGATTGAGGAATCCTACTGATGAAAATGAATCATGCCCTGCTGATCCTGACCGGCGCTTTGCTCTTGGGCGGCTGCTCCAGCACCACCGTCAGCTATGGCGATCCCACTGAAACTGAAACCGTCACCGTCGATTACGGCTCAAGCGATCTGCAGGCCATCGCCGACAAGATGGCGGACTCCATGCTGGCCTCCCCTGCCACCAGCGAGATCACCGCCGGCGGTCGTCCGGTGATGTTTATGGACTCCATCCGCAACAAGACCTCAGAGCACATCGATACCGAAGCCATCACCGACACCATCCGCACCAAGCTGCTGCGGGCCGGCAAATTCCGCTTCGTCGACATGAGCAAGGTGGCCGCCGTCAAGCAGCAGCTCGAATACCAGCAGAGCAGCGGCATGGTGGATCCTGCCTCCATGGTGCGTCTGGGCAAGCAGACCGGGGCCCGCTACATGGTCTATGGCAACCTCGCCAGCATCGTCAAAGACAATGGCAAGGTGAAGGATGTCTATTACCAGATGACCATGAACCTGATGGATCTGCAAAACGGCGAACTGCTGTGGGCAGATCAGAAAGAGATCCGCAAACAGGCGAAGAAATCCACCTTTGGCTGGTAACAAGCTCCCGCTGGGGGGCAACTGTGATGCGCTGCTGGCCAGCCTGCCCGCCCCTTGGTGTGACGGACAGCTGGAAGCGCTCGGGTTAGGTCTGACCAACTGTAACTATCGACTGCGCCTCCCCTCGGGGCGCAGTTACTTTTTACGTCAGGGCCACCCCGATCCGGTGCGCTTGGGCATCGACCGTCCCACCGAGTGGCAGCTTTATCAGGGGGCGATGGCTGAAGGGCTGGCGCTGCCTTGCCACTATGGCGATCCCGCCAGCGGTCTGATGCTGCTGGCGTGGTACGATGAGCCAAACTGGTCGCATGCAGCGCCACCGGCTGCCGATCAGCCCCGTCTGCTGGCTGGGGTGCTGCGCAAGCTCCATCGCCTGCCGCTGCCTGCGGTGGTGATGGCGGTGCGGGCCCACGCGGCGGGCTATCGCGCCAGACTGGCCCACATCCCCTTCTGGCTGCCCGCGCTGGAGCGGAGCTTGCTCGCCAGCAGTGAGCCAAATGATTGCTGGCGCCCTTGCCACCATGATCTCAATCCGGCTAACTTGTTGGGAAGCAAACCCTGGGTCATCGACTGGGAGTATGGCGCGGCAGGTCACCCCGGCTTTGAGCTCGCCAGCATCCAGCGCACCCATGAGTGGCCCGCCGAGCGGCGCGACGCGCTGGAAGCGCACTATCTGCAGGCCCTGCCGCGCCACCAGTGGCCCGATTTTCAGAGCGAGGCATTTTTACCCTGGGTCGACTACATCGGCCTGCTCTGGGCCCTGCTGATGGCAGAGCAACAGGCCTCACCCGACTATGACACCCTGATCGCCATCAACCGGCAACGACTGGAGTAACCGATGATAAACAAGGTGCGCTGGCACAAGCCGAAAACCTGGGGTCTGCTGCTGATCGGCCTACTGCTGACCGGTTGCTCCACCCGGGTGATCTACTACTGGCTCGATACTGCCATCATCTGGCAGCTGGATGACTACTTCGCCCTCTCCGACTCCCAAAAGGACCTGCTCAGCCGCGAAGTGAAGGGGCTGATGGCCTGGCATCGCCAGCATGAGCTGCCCCGCTACGCCAATGATCTCGATGCGCTGGCCAAGGCGGTGGCCAGCCCCATGACACCGGAACAGATCTCGACCAACCTCGATGCGGTGCAGCAGAGCCTGACCCGCACGCTTGAAAACACCATCCCCCGCGCAGTCAGACTGGCGCGCACCCTGACCGACGAGCAGGTGGCCCGCTTCATGACCGATCGGGTCAAGCGGCAACAGGAGCGGCAACAGGACTTTGCCACCGAGCCCAAAGAGCAGATGCTGGCGGAGTTTCGCCACAAGATGAACAAGCGGCTGGCGTACTGGATTGGCGAGGTGAAACCGGCACAAGCGCCACTGGTGGCTCAGTGGGCCGAGTGGCAATACGAGCTGATGCCCCCCTGGCTCGAGTTTCAGGCATCCTGGACCCAGGAGCTGGACAGGTTGATGAAGCAGCGCCAGAGTCCCGACTTTACCCGCGAGCTGACCAACCTGCTGGCCGAGGGGGATGGCCTGATGGATGGCCGCTTTACCGGCTATACCGAGCAGTCACGCCAGCGTACCGTCAACTGGCTGAGCGCCATGAGCCAGTCGCTGGATATCTCCCAGCGAGCCCATCTCTACTCCCTGCTCAAGGGCTACGCCCGCGACTTCAAGCAGATGAGCGGCAGCTAACGACCGGCCCCTCTGTGGCGCCACACGCCCGGTGTGTCGTGGCCTGTGACCCTGTTCACACCGCGCGCGTGTGGTAGCGTGCCTGCCTTATTTATCGGGAATTAACTTTTTGCGCCTTATCGACAAAGCCAAACGGGTGCTGGTAACCCTGGTTATCGCCCTCAGCCTGCTTTGTTCCATCACCCAAATGGAAGGCCCGCTGCTACCCGCATCTCCCCAGAGTGAGCAGCAGCAGAGTCAGGTGTTCAATCAGGTTAGCGACTGTGATGATGGCATCATCAAATTTGTCGGCAGCCATCAGAATCACCTGCTGCGTCTTGAACCATCCCTACGCAGTGACAACCAGCCAACAGCTTGGTCTACGAGCTGATCCAGAGCTGGTCGGCCCAGGCCATCCTGCTGTTGCTGCTCGGCTGGCTGATACTGGCCCCCGAGCGCTATCACAGACAGCGTTTTCGCGATCGCTTCGGCGCCATCTGCAGCGCCAACATCTGCAATATCGCTTCACCCAGAGTTATCTGAGTGCCTGACCCCTGAGGGGCTGGCACACCCACTGTTTGCTCATCTCCTCTTCCTGACGGATCCGGCGGCTGCCTGATCCGCATCTGATGCATCCCATTTTTTGCGCCTTGCCGAGCCTTGTTGCTATCGGCCCGGGCACCATTCTCCTGACAGCGGCTTGTTTGCCATGAGAAAGAGCAATCGCACCGTTCTCAACCGCATGAGCAAGTGGCAGTACGCGCTGCTGCTGTTGATACTGTTGACATTTACCTTTTACTCCCTGCCCACCTTTTTCGGTGAGCGGCCCTGCGCGGCGCCAGCGTCACGCGCAGCGCACAGGGCGCCGTGCTGACCCTGCCGGGGATCGCAGATCGGGTGCTAACAGTGGGCATGGCGGTGGATACCCATGAGCTGATCTTCGAGCGGATCAAGGATCGTCTGCGAGAAGGGGGCTCACTGGCCAACGCCATCGACTTTGGCTATCGCTCGGCCTTCCACACCATTTTCGATGCCAACATCACCACCCTCATCTGCGCCGTGGTGCTCTACTCCATCGGCTCCGGGTCGCTGCAGGGCTTCTCCATCACCCTCATTCTGGGTCTGCTCTCCAGCATGACATCGGGATCTGGGGGACGCGCGCCATCATCAACCCCCTGTGGGGACACAGCAGCGAGTGCACGCTGAAGATGTAACGGGACAGCAGTCCCTCTGATGAACGGCTTTGGCTACGCCATCGGCCATGGATATGGCCGGGGCGGCCACTTTTCCCTGGCTTGTCGCGGCACGTCGTGATGGGCCAACAGCCTGATGCAGGATGGCCAAGGAGAGAATGATGTTGAGAATGGTCGTTGCAATGGGGCTGACCCGTTGGCGTTATATTGGCCTCTGGGCCTCCATCCTGCTGACTGTGGCCAGCGTCGCCATCTTGCTGGTGAACGGCCTGATCCTGGGGCTCGATTTTACTGGCGGGGGCCGTTGAGCTGAGCTCGGCCGGTACTCCCGGCGAGTGGCTGATCAAGCGGCCCCCCCACGAACTGCCCTGGCCTGCGGCAGATCTCGCCACCATGCTGACCCAGCAGCTGGGGATGCCGGTCGAGTTGCTGCGTACCACCATTGTCGGCCCCCAGGTGGGTGCCGAGCTGTTCCAGCAGGGGATGCTGGCGGTGTTGGTAGCGTCCCTGGCGATGTCGGCCTATCTGGCGTTTCGCTTCGAGTGGCGTCAGGCCACCGACATCCTGCTCTAAGTGGTCCATGACGCCATCGTGGCGCTGGGGCTGTTATCACTCTTTCAGATCGAATTCGATCTGAACATCATCGCCGGTTTGATGGCGGTGATCGGCGGCTCCCTCAACGACAACATCATCATATCGGACAGACTGCGGGACCTGCTCAGCTCGCGCACCCAGATGAGGATCCACGCCTGCTCCGATGTGGCGATCAAGGCAACCTCCAGCCGCACCATGATCACCTCGGGTATCACTTTGTTTACCGTGGGTGCCCTCTTGCTGTTTGGCGGTGACACCCTCTACGGCTTCTCCTTCACCCTGTTTGCCGGGATCCTGGTGGGCACCGTCTCCTCCATCACCGTCGCCTCGACCGTGCAGTGGCTGCTGGGGCTGACACCTCCAGCGTACCAGAAACAGGCAGCCCCCCAGTCCCGGCAGGCATAACCCTGGCGCCTCCTACCGTTGGCCACTGCGTCTGACTGTCGAAAGATTGATTACCGCCTCGGCATATCATATTTGATATTGCCTACAACAATGATATATTACTTAATAATCAGCGCAGCCGATGTTCTGCGACTGAAATCGCTTACATTGGGCCTCAAAAAAGGCATCATCAGGATGAGTTAACCATAAAGGGATAAAAAATGTTGTTACAACCTGCCAATACAGCAAAAGCCAGACAGTTGCTGAACGAGACCATGGCCTTGGTGCTCGCAGGAGGGCGGGGGAGTCGCCTCAAACAGTTAACCGACAACCGTGCCAAGCCTGCCGTTCATTTCGGTGGCAAGTTCCGTATCGTTGACTTCGTGCTCTCCAACTGCATCAATTCCGGCATCCGCCGCGTCGGTGTCGTTACCCAGTACAAGTCTCACAGCCTGTTGCGTCACCTCCAGTCCGGCTGGTCTTTCCTGCGCTATCAAATGAACGAATTCATCGATCTGCTCCCCGCCCAGCAGCGAGTGGATGAGGTGAACTGGTATCGCGGCACAGCTGATGCAGTCTACCAGAATCTGGATATCATCCGCGATCACGCCCCCAAATATGTGGTGGTGCTGGCTGGCGATCACATCTACAAGATGGATTACGCCGCCATGCTGCTCGACCACGTCAATATGGGCGCCAAGGTCACCGTGGCCTGTATCGAGGTGCCACGCAGTGAGGCAAGCGCCTTCGGGGTGATGGCGGTGGATGATAATCGCAAGATCAACGCCTTCGTCGAAAAGCCTGCCAACCCGCCCGCCATGCCGGGCAAGGCCGACACCGCGCTGGCCTCCATGGGGGTCTATATCTTCGATGCCGAGTATCTCTATCAGTTGCTGGAAGAGGACCTTGCCAACGCACAGTCCCACCACGATTTCGGCATGGACGTGATCCCCCGCGTGGTGAAAGAGGGCACCGCATTCGCTCACCCGTTTGGCATGTCCTGTGTCGGCTGCAGTCCGGATCGCCGCCCCTACTGGCGCGATGTGGGCACAGTGGACTCCTTCTGGGAAGCCAATATGGATCTCGCCTCCGTCACTCCGGAACTGAATCTCTACGATCAGGAGTGGCCCATCTGGACCAGCCAGAACATGACCCCCCCCGCCAAGTTCGTGCAGGACAGCAACGGCCAGCACGGCATGACCATCAACTCGATGTTCTCCGGCGGCACCATCGTCAGCGGCTCCTTCATCCTGAGTTCGGTGCTCTTCACCAATGTACGGGTCGACTCCTTCTGTACCCTGGATCAAGCGGTGATCTTCCCGGGTGTGGAGATCGGCGCGGGTTGCCGGCTGCGTCGGGTGGTGATCGACAAGGGGTGCAAGCTGCCGGAAGGGATGGTGATCGGTGAGAACGCCGATGAGGATGCCCGCCGCTTCCATCGTTCCGAACAGGGGATCGTACTGGTCACCAAGCCCATGCTGGATGCACTGGCAAAAACGGCGCGCAAGCAGGCTGTAGAGCCGGCTGTAGAGCCAGCTGTGCCGGCATAACTCTCTGCCCAGTACTGTTATCGCGAAAAAAACGGGAGCCCTTGCAGGCTCCCGTTTTTTACTGCCAGTTGCCCCGCCATTCGACCTCCCCTTGCCAGATCGTAAAGATATTATTACAGCAGTAGCTTTTCATGGACGAATCTGGCAGTTAATCCAAACCATTGGCTATGAACAGCACTTTTATATTGCCAAAAGGCTATTAAATTCCATATTCACACTTGAAAGTTGGCATTTACTTGGTATTGTGGTGGCTATTGTAACGAAAGCGGTACTTTCGTAAACTTAAATTTACAGCCCAGTGATATCAGAGCCAATGTGCTGACGCTGGCGAGGCGAAGAGACGATGCAACGAGATCCCCTGAACAATATCCATATCCAGTCCGAACAAGTGATGATCACCCCAGCTCAGCTCAAGGAGAAGTTACCCATCTCCGACAAGGCACTGGCATTCGTGCAAGGGGCCCGCACGACCATCGCCGACATCATTCACCGCCGCGATCACCGCCTGCTGGTGATCTGTGGTCCCTGCTCCATCCACGACATGGACGCCGCCAAAGAGTACGCAACACGGCTCAAAGCGCTGCATGACGCCTATCAGGACTCTCTCTACATTGTCATGCGGGTCTACTTTGAGAAGCCACGCACCACGGTCGGCTGGAAAGGCTTTATCAACGATCCGAATCTGAATGGCACCTTCGATGTGGAGCTGGGGCTACACCGCGCCCGCGAGCTGCTCTGCTGGTTGGCGGAGCTGGAATTGCCACTGGCCACCGAGGCACTCGATCCCATCAGCCCGCAATACCTGGCCGAGCTCTTCTCCTGGTCGGCCATCGGCGCCCGCACCACCGAATCCCAGACCCACAGGGAGATGGCGTCCGGTCTCTCCATGCCGGTGGGCTTCAAGAACGGCACCGACGGCAATCTGGGGACCGCCATCAATGCGCTGCAGGCGGCCTCCTCCCCTCACGCCTTTATGGGGATCAACCAGCAGGGTCAGGTCGCCCTGCTGCAGACCCAGGGCAACCCGGATGGCCACGTGATCCTGCGCGGCGGCAAACATCCCAACTACGACTCGGTCAACGTGTCGCTGGCAGAAGAGGCGCTGGAGAAAGCAGGTCTGCTGCCCGGCCTGGTGGTGGATTGCAGTCACGGTAACTCCAGCAAGGATCACCGTTTGCAGCCCAAGGTGGCCGACAATGTCATCCACCAGATCCAGGAGGGCAACCGCTCCATCATCGGGGTGATGCTCGAATCCAACCTGTTCGAGGGTAACCAGTCCAGCGAGCAGCCCAAAGAGCGGATGCGCTACGGGGTCTCCATCACCGATGCCTGCATCGACTGGGACACCACCGCCACCCTGCTGGCCCGCTGCCACAATCAGCTGGCTGATCCTCTCAAGGGCAGAACTGCGCGGTAAGCCGTGGTATCTTGTCGTAACCTATTGAACAATCAGGGTATCACCGCTGGTGGCCTCCAGCCGCTCACGCCGTGATACCTTATTGCATCTTGAATTTCAGGGCGCCCGCGGCGCCAGCAGGGACAGGATATGGCTGAAGAGTTGAATGTGCTCAGGGACAAGATAGACGCGGTGGACAAACAGCTGATCGATCTGCTGGCCGCCCGTCTTGCCCTGGTGGGAGAAGTGGGTGAGGTAAAGAGCCGCCACGGCCTGCCCATCTACGCCCCGGAACGGGAGGCGAGCATGCTGGCCCGCCGTCGTGCCGAGGCCGAGCTGCTGGGAGTGCCCGGCGATCTCATCGAAGACGTGCTGCGCCGTGTGATGCGCGAATCCTACATCCTCGAGTCGGCCAGCGAAAAAGATAACCACTTCAAATGCATGAAGCCGGATCTTGGCAAGGTGGTCATCATCGGCGGTCAGGGCCAGCTGGGCCGGCTGTTTGGCCACATGTTCGGCCTCTCAGGCTATCGGGTCGAGACCCTGGAGCAAGCCGACTGGCCGCGCGCTGACGAAATCCTCGCTGGCGCCGGTCTGGTGATGGTGGCGGTGCCCATCGACATCACCTGCCAGATCATCGACCGGCTCGGCAACTTGCCCGCCCACTGCCTGCTGGTCGATGTCACCAGCGTGAAGTCGGTGCCGCTCGAACACATGCTGGCGGTACACCCAGGGCCGGTACTGGGGCTGCACCCCATGTTCGGGCCCGATGTGGCAAGCCTTGCCAAGCAGGTGATCGTCTGCTGTCAGGGTCGTGACCCCGCCGCCAGCCAGTGGCTGCTGGATCAGATGACCATCTGGGGCGCCCGTTTGCAACAGGTGGAAGCCAAGGCCCACGATGAGGCGATGACCCTCATTCAGGCGCTGCGCCACTTCGCCACCTTCGCCTATGGCTGGCACCTCTCTCGGGAAGAGGCCAATCTGGAGCGGCTGCTGGCGTTGAGCTCCCCCATCTACCGGCTGGAGCTCGCCATGGTGGGGCGGCTGTTTGCCCAGGATCCCCACCTCTATGCCGACATCATTCTGTCGTCCCCACAGAATCTGGCGATGATCCACCGCTACTACCAGAACTTTGGCGAAGCGCTGGGGCTGCTGGAGCGAGGGGACAGAGCAGGCTTTATCGACGCCTTCTCGCAAGTCTCCTGTTTCTTCGGCGAACATGCCGACCAGTTCCTGCGCGAGAGTCGCATGCTGCTGGCCCAGGCAAACGACCGCCGCCAACACAGCTGATCCTGCAAAAGCAACCACCGCTCATATCACCAAAAAGGGAAGATGCCGAGGCATCTTCCCTTTTTTTTGTTACCGATTTAAACGCTAACGTCAGTCACAAGCGGCGATTATCCTGCCTCCCATTCCCGCTATGGCAACAGCTCCCCTTGCGGTTCACCTGCTCCCGATGTTGCCGAGGGCACCAAGACGGGCTTGCCGAGTTCCGTGTATCCGAATGATTGCTCATTGCTTTAGGTGCCACCTGTCCCCCGAAAGCTTTGATGTCAGCGTGATCCCATCTAATAGAGGATCAACCGGCTTCGTACCGTTTTGGCTTCGGCGCATCAGCATCTTGCGCCGGTTTACAATGACGGGGTTTATCAGTGATTCACATACAGCTAGCCTAGCCCCTCATCCGCCTGATGCTGGCAGCATCCCCTGTTTTCCTCGCGGTAAACAGACCCCTTGCGGGTGGGTACATGGTCAGGGTGCTGCAGACAACTCCGTTACCGGACATGCCCTACCCCTAGGCTACCGTGGGCTGAACCACGGGATCCTATCTCCGACTCCCCTACAGGGAAGAAGTGGAGTCGGGTGGAACAATCGCATACACAGCTTGCGCGTACGAATATGGCAAAGAGGCTGACCGGAGGTCTGAATCCTCTTCCTTATTTACATGAATGTCAGGCTGCACTTGACCACTGGGCAGACGCAAATGGACGTCATACCGACACATGGAATGAATTGCAGGACTGAAAGTCGATGGTGGAGAAACCCCGCGCCTGGGGGCGCTTGGAAGACTCATCATCTATGGAGGGCAGTTGGAAGCACAACCCGACCTCAGGGAGGCTAAAGGGTTGGGTGACACTGGGTCGATCTCTGTCAAAGGAGCATAAGATCGAGTGACACTATTGAGTTACCGGTTGCAAATCTTTCGACTTGTCCGTTTCCCGAGGGTTTCCCCTGGGATATTTGGAGTGAGCAGAACCCGCTTGGGCTTCCCTTCGCTCTCACGCTGCCTTAAGGGTAAAGGAGTGGTTCCGGCGCGACCCGGAACCACTTTCTTTATCTAAATCAATAATTTAGACTGATATTTGTACGACTCTCGTCGCACATTAGAAGTTGTACTGCAGAGCAACAGTCCAAGCATCGTCAGCATCATCCAGATTATTCACCTGATATTCAGCCCAGGTCTTGAAGTTGCTGGTAAAGCTGTACTGAACACCCAGTTTGAAGGCATCGGCAGTGTCCAGGCTATTAACATTATCACCGTCTGCTTCCTGATAGGCATAACCGGTGTACAGGGTCCACGCGTCGATGCCGTAGGAGGCAACCAGATCATAACCATCCAGCGTCAAATCACCAGAATAGTTACCTGCTTTCACACCGTTCAAATCAGAGTGAACATAGGCAGCACCCAGGTACAAGGAGTTCCAGGTGTAGCTAGCTGACAATGCATAGTTGGTCTTGTCATCGATGTTATCACTGACCAAGTCTTCGTAGTGAACGCCACCATAGACGGCCAGACCAAAATCGAAGACATAGCCGAGCGTTCCTGCATAGCTGCTATCCAGTTGAACATTGTCAAACCCGAATTCATTACCATCCTGGTCTTGGCCACCGAATGAATATTCATAAGTCGGGTCTTGGAACTGATAAGAGGCGCCGACATAGAAGCCACCGAAATTGCCAGTATAAATTACCTGACCTTCCTGGCGACCGACTTCAATACCGGAGAAGGCTTCATAACCATAAGTATTGAAAATATCGGTTGCGGCTACGGCTTGATAAAACGCGGTATCAGACTGACCAAATACCAGTGTCCCGTAATCAGCATGTTCAAAGCCGGCGAATGCGTGGCGTGCTTTGAAATTGTCTTTATCGTCTTTGTTATCAGTATTTTCGGCTGTGACACCCCATTCGCCTTTGGCGATACCGGCGATTTTGTCGTTCAGCGCAACCTTACCCTTAACACCGAGTCGGGCAGAACCCATGCCATCGACACTATTTTGGCTGTCATTATTATTAAAGTCATCATCAGCACCGTCGTCATATACATCAAATTGCGCACGGCCATAAACGTCAAATACAGTGCCATCTTTGTCATATACGGTGGCGGCGTTAGCCGCAGAAGCAAACAGAGCCGGGATAGCAATAGCCAGAATTGTTTTTTTCATAGTTTCCAATGCCTACTGTAATTAAACACTAAATTGTAAGTTGTTATTCCCTGTGTTAGTGATGATCCATGCATCACTATGCAGCCGAGACTAACATCGGTTTTTTTTAACCGCAATGAAAAAACTTGGAACTTTTTATGAAAATGAGAGTCATGGAGGCAAAAGTGTGATCCAAATCACGCACCATAACGAAGCAAAAGGAAAACGTTTGCAATCAATCCCACTGACTCTTTGGACTCAAATAGCTAGTTTTGCATGCCAATAACGCTAACCACCTGATAAACAACCAACGCGGTCTGAACGGTGTAACACTGCCGTGATAATGGCAGTTGCCTCGACCTCACCAAGGGGTTGCGGGTATCCTTGTCCTTCATTAACTCCTAACTGGCCTTCTCTTCATGCTCTCTACTCGCCTCAAAGCCACCATTCGTCAAACCTACCGCCAGATTGCCGATGGATTACCCGGTTTTGTGCCACGCAAAGAGCAGAACTTTCTGGTGGCCGAGATAGCCAAAACCCTGACCGGGGAGTACGACAAACAGCGCCGGATCCTGGTGGCCGAAGCGGGCACCGGTATCGGCAAGTCCCTTTCCTACGCGCAGGGCGCCATCCCGGTAGCGCGGCTCACCCAGAAGAAGCTGGTGATCTCCACCGCCACCGTGGCCCTGCAAGAGCAGTTGATCCACAAAGACCTCCCTTTTTACCACCGCCACAGCGAACTGCCGTTTCGCTTTATGCTGGTCAAGGGTCGTCAGCGCTACTGCTGCGAGCATCTGCTGGAGCAAGCTGCCAGTGGTGCCGAGATGGCCAACTTCGAGCTCGACTTCGGTGCATTGAGCAAACACAAGCCATCAGACAGCGACAAGGATCGTTACCAGGCGCTGTGGCAGGCCTACACCAATGGCAAATGGGACGGGGACCGGGACAACTGGCCGGCCCCCCTTCCCGACACTTGTTGGGGTCGCATCGCCGCCGACCGCCACACCTGCAACAAGGCGCTGAGCCATCATCAGCACTGCCCCTTTCATCGCGCCCGCAACGATATGAACAGTGCCGATGTGCTGGTCGTGAACCATGCCCTGCTGCTCTCCGATCTCACCATGGGCGGTGGCATCATCCTGCCGCCACCCGATGAGTGCATCTATGTACTGGATGAGGCCCATCATTTGCCCACCATCGCCCGGGATCACGGCGCCGCGTCGGCCAGCATCAAAGGCTCGCGCCGCTGGCTGGAGAAGCTGGTACAAAGTGCAGGCAAGTTGGCACGCACCCTCAATAAAGAGAGCCTGCTCGACCCCCAACTCAAATTGCAGGATGCGCTGGCCTCCATTCAGCCCGACCTCAAGGCGGTCGAGCAGTGGCTCGGCGCCAACGAACGGCTGTTTGGCACTGAACCCCACTACCGTTTCGCCGAAGGGGTGCTACCGGATCCCCTGCCCATGCTGGCAGAGAACCTCAAGGAGTCGAGCAAGAAGGCGCTGCGGGCACTGGACCGGATGCAGGGAGCCATCGGTGAAGCGCTCAAGGATGGCGAGATCCGCCGCAAGGAGGCCGAACCCCTGCTGGCCGAGAGCGGTTTTCATCTGCAGCGGCTGGAGAGTTTCTACGCCCTGTGGGAGATGCTGGGGCGCCATGTCCCGACCGGTAAAACCCCGCTCGCCCGCTGGATGGTCAAGAGCGATGATGGTGATATCTGGCTCCATGCCTCACCGATAGAGGTGGGGTATCTGCTGGAGGAGTGGCTCTGGTCGAAATGTTTGGGGGCCGTGCTGGTCTCCGCGACCCTCACCGCCCTCTCTTCCTTTAGCTATTTTCGCCATCAGGTGGGGCTCAAAGAGCACGACGGTACCCGCTATCTGCGTCTGCGCTCCCCCTTTGACTATCAGAAGGCCGAGCTCTATCTGCCCAGGATGGAGCACGAACCCAACTCGCCGGCCTTTACCAATGAACTCATCAGCGTGCTGCCACGCATGTTGGCGGGCAAGGAGGCGAGTCTGGTGCTCTTCTCTTCCTACCGTCAGATGAATGAGGTGGCCATTGGCTTGCGAGCCAAGGGACTGTCACTGCTGGTGCAGGGGGAGGCTTCCCGCCATGCCTTGCTCACCTTGCACAAGCAAAAATGCGATGGCGATCAGGCCAGCATCCTGTTTGGTACCGGCAGCTTCTCGGAGGGGCTGGATCTGCCGGGTCACTATCTCACTAATCTGGTGATCACCAAGCTCCCCTTTGCGGTGCCCAACTCGCCGGTCGAGGAGGCCACCGCCGAGTGGGTGGAGCAGCGGGGGGGCAACCCTTTCCTGCAACTGACGGTGCCGGAGGCATCACGCAAACTGATCCAGGCCTGTGGCCGCCTCATCCGTAAAGAGGCCGATCGGGGGCGGGTCACCATTCTTGACCGACGTCTGCTGACCAAACGTTATGGCAAGGGATTGCTCGATGCCCTCCCCCCGTTTACACGGCGGATCGAGTAAATAAACCGGCCTTTATTGACAAATAAACAGACAAGAGCGCGAACTTTTACCACCAGAAAGAGCCATTGCCGCTGTAGGCCAAACCTGTAAAAATGAGCCCCTGTTTTCAGTGGGCAATCGCCTGACTGTTCAAGGAGATGAAATGAAACTGACTGTTCTGGTACCGGCGCTGGCTGGTCTGTTGTGGGCCGGTAGCGCCCTGGCCGATGCTCAATTGAAGATCACTGATCCCTATGTCATCCAGTTGCTGGATGGCAAACCCATAGACTCTAAAATGTTCCAACAACATGATGCATTCAAGCTTGATGCAGGCAAGCATCAACTGGTAGCGACCTTTGAAGGCAATTACTCCACCCGCACCGACATCAACCTAGTGACAGCCGAACCGCTGGTGATCAACTTCGACGCGGCAGACAATCAAGTATTGGTGTTGGATTTTCAAAAGCCACGCAATGCCAAGCAAGCCAAGGAGTTTGTGAAAACGCAGCAGGTGGCGCTCATCGATGAAGTGACGGGTAAGCGGGTAAGCAGCGAACAGTTTGTGATGCCGAAAGTCGAGGGCTTCCAGCTGACCCGTGATTATCAGCAAGAGCTGATCAACATGGGCAAAGCCTTCAATCAACCCAAAGCGGTTGCCGTCTCCTCTGCGGCCGTGATGGCTGCTTCCAGCGCACCGCTTCAGGTTGCCCCCAGCAAGGCGCAAAGCAACCCGGAGGCCCTGACCCAGCTACAAAACTGGTACAACAAGGCCGATGCGGAAACCCGCAAAGCCTTCCAGATCTGGGTTATCCAGCAGCAATAAGCCGGGCTGAGATATTGATACCGAAAAGGGGAGCCGAGCTCCCCTTTTCCATCTCCTGCGGTCTCGCTCACGACTCGTCTTGATGTGCGCGCTTGCCTCTTCCCTTTCATCCAGGAAGTGCATGTATGGCGTCATCTATCAATTTCATATATAGAAAGCGCTGCCTTGCCAGGGAGGATGGCACCATGTCATTGCAGATTTTCTATCACCCCCTCTACGCCTCCCTGACCCTGCCCGAGCGCCATCGCTTCCCGCTGGCCAAGTATCAGGGGCTGTTTGAGCACCTGC
The DNA here is from genome assembly GCF_000819885.1 of Aeromonas fluvialis. GTDB lineage: Bacteria > Pseudomonadota > Gammaproteobacteria > Enterobacterales > Aeromonadaceae > Aeromonas > Aeromonas fluvialis. The sequence goes on along the minus strand of NZ_CDBO01000057.1, from coordinate 66,501 downwards.
AGGCACAAGGTTACCCCCTTGCCACAGCGCCAGCGGCCACCCGGGCGCAAATCTGTCGCATTCACGATGCCGATTATGTGATGGCGGCCCTGAGCGGCCAGCTTGCACAGCGCGCCATCCGCAAGATCGGCTTTCCCTGGTCACCCATGCTGATTGAGCGCACCTTGCGCTCGGTGGGTGCCACCATTGCCGCCAGCCGCTATGCACTTGAGCAGGGCTGCGGCTTGCAGATCTCAGGCGGCTACCACCACGCCCATCGGGATCACGGCAGCGGTTTTTGTCTGTTCAACGACCTGGTGATTGCCGCGCAGGCTTGCCTCGACGAGGGGCGCTGTGAACAGGTGCTGATCGTCGATCTCGATGTGCATCAGGGGGATGGCAGTGCGGCCCTGTGCACCGGGCGGCGCGATATCATCACCCTCTCCCTGCATGGGGAGCACAACTTTCCCCATCACAAAGCCACCTCTCACCTCGACTTTCCGCTGCCTAGCGGCATGACGGACGATGCCTATCTCACCACACTGCAACAGGCGCTTTCACTAGCACTGCGCCTCTATTCGCCGGATTTCGTCCTCTATCAGGCGGGTGTCGATGTGCACCATGGCGACGAGCTTGGCTATCTCGCCCTGAGCGATGAAGGCATTCGCCAGCGCGATGCCATGGTGTTTGACTGCGCCTTGCAGCATGGCCTGCCCATCGCGGCAGTGCCCGGTGGCGGCTATCGCCGCGACTGGCAACAGCTGATCCCGCTTCATATGTCACTGTTTGAGACGGCACGCCACCGTTTTGGCTGATACATGCCTTTAGCGTGCGTAGACGCCATCAGAAGCGGGCGGGCACATCACCAGATAAAACAGAAGAGGCGACCCTTGGGCCGCCTCTTCGTGTTTCGTCCTCTCGGTCACACAAGCTCGCTCGTTGTCAGGCAAGCTTGGGATGACTGAGGATCACTATTTTTGCCGCTTGCGGGCGTATTTGCGACGGGCGCGGGCCTGACGCTCCTCTTCCCGATCGGCTTTCTCTTTGGCTTTTTGCTCGGCTTCTGCGGCGGCTTCGACAATCTCGACGCTCACCATCTCCGGCGTCTCCAGGGAGATGCGGCCAAGCAAGCCGGAGCGGAACTCGTTGATCAGGATCTCGGACGCCTTGTGCAGGTCGGCCAATCCCCCTTTACGCATAAACGCCCGCTGGCGGGCGATCATCTCCAGCAGCTCGAGCTCGGTCTCGGGCAGATCTTCAATCTGGTAGCGCGCCTTGACTCGCTCCGGATAGGCCTTGATGAAGTAGTCAGCGGCGAACATGGCGATATCGGCATAGTCGAACACCGTGTCCTTGATGGCTGCCGTGATGGCCAGACGATAGCCGCAGGAGGGCGGGTTGAGCTTGGGCCAAAGGAAACCCGGGGTATCGGTCAGGATGACGTTGTTGTCGAGCTTGATCCGCTGCTGGGACTTGGTCACCCCGGCCTCGTTGCCGGTACGGGCAATGATGCGCCCAGCCAGGGTATTGATCAGGGTGGACTTGCCCACGTTGGGGATCCCCATGATCATCGCCCGCACGCCGCGCAGCTCAAAATTGCGCTCCGGCAGCATCTCGTGGCAGAGGGTCAGCAGCTGCTTGATCTTCTCCGGCTCCTGCTGGGTCAGAGGCAACGCCTTGATCCCCTTCTCTTTTTCCATGTGCGCCACCCACAGATCGGTGATCGCCGGATCGGCCAGGTCCGCCTTGTTCAGCACCTTGATCACCGGGGTATCGCCACGCAGCTCGGGCACCAGCGGGTTTTCGCTGGAGAAGGGGATGCGGGCATCGAGCATCTCGATGATCACATCGACCTGGGGCATGACCTCGGCAATCTCTTTGCGGGCCTTGTGCATGTGACCGGGGAACCAGTTGATGGACATATCCGTTACTCTCTGTGGGGGCTGCGGGCGCGCGTATGGAACAACAGGCACTCTGCCGCGGGCATCGAACGAAGGGGGCGCATTTTACCTGCTGCGGGCCCATTTTGACAGGTCATTCTAGCTATCGTGCCTGCAAATCAACAAACAGACATGACAGCGCAATCCTGTGTGACCGCTGTCGAACAACACACTCAATTGACAGTTAACATATTGATACAAAATAACATTTCCACCATTTTTTCACACAACCGTCACCGATAGTCAGTAAAAGTGTCATCTGCCCCCTCTAGGCTGCGCTCAGGTTTTACAAGGAGCGAACCCCAATGAGAAACATGGCAGGAGTTGCAGTGATGATCGGCGCCGCCCTGGCCGCTGGCTGCACCTCAGACAATGATACGGTGGCAACCAAGCCCGCCACCCCGCCCACCAACGTGATCTTCTTCCTCGGTGACGGTATGGGCCTCAACACCCTGACCGCCGCTCGCATCTATGGTGTCGGCGAAGAGGGTGACCTGACCATAGATACCCTGCCAGAGACGGCCTTTATCAAGACCTTCTCCCATGATGCCCAGGTGACCGACTCGGCCCCTTCCATGGCGGCCTATATGACCGGGGTCAAGAGCAACAACGGCGTCATCAGCATGGACGGCGACGCCACCTTCGAGCGCGACTGCAGCCAGAGTGCCGGCAAACCGGTGACCACCTTGCTGGAGCTTGCCAAGGCCGATGGTCGCGGTACCGGCGTCGTGACCAGCACCCGGGTGACCCACGCCACCCCGGCCGCCACCTATGCCCATATCTGCAACCGGGATCTGGAAGCGGATATCGCCGCACAGCTGGTGCCCGCAGGCAAGGGTTACAACAGCGCCCTCAAGGAAGGGGTGGACGTGGTGCTCGGCGGTGGCAGCAGCTTCTTTTTGCCCAAGGCCGACAAGGGCAAGCGGGAAGATGGCCGCAACCTTATCGACGAGATGAAAGCCAACGGCTACCAGTTTGCCAGCACCCTCGATGAGCTGAACAAAGCCGATGCGGGCAAGCCGCTACTGGGCCTGTTTGGTTCCAGCCACATGAAATATGAGCTGGACCGTCCCGCCAGCGAGCCGTCACTGGCCCAGATGACCCTGGCCGCCATCAAGCAGCTCAAGGACAACGAGAAAGGTTACTTCCTGATGGTGGAAGGGAGCCGTATCGATCACGCTCTGCACGACACCAACGCCAAACGGGCCCTGCAAGATACCCTCGCGTTCGATAACGCCATCAAGGCTGCCATCGATGAGGTGAAGAAGACCGACCCCGAGCTGAAAAACACCCTGATCGTGGTCACCGCAGACCATGACCATACCCTGGTACTCAACGGCTATGCCAAGCGTACCGGCAAGACCACTGCCGAGAACCCGGGCGTGCTCGGACTGGTGAGAAACTACGATACCGGCGAGCCGAGCAAGGACAGCGACGGCATGCCCTACACCATCATCGGCTTTGGCAACGGCTACAACCGGGTGGATGGCCCGCGCAGCAGCGTTGCCCCGCTCGACGATGCCACCGTCTTTGCCAATGACTATCACCAGGAGGTGGTGGTCAAGGTGGGCGAGCTTGGCAGTGAGACCCACGGCGGCACCGATGTCTTCCTCGGCGCCATCGGCAAGGGGGCTGACAGCTTCCATGGCTCACTCGATAACACCGCCGTGTTTGGCAAGATCAAGGCTGCGGCCCAGCTGTAAGGAGCACTTTCATGAGCAAACAGATGAACACATCCATCAAGCACACGCTGGTCTGCGCCGCCCTGTTCAGTGCGCTGGGCGCAACCACCCAGGCACAGGCCGGTGATGCCAAAAACGTCATTCTCTTTATCGGTGATGGCATGGGCCCCACCGTGCTCACCGCCACCCGCCTGTTCAAGGTGGGGGAAGAGGGCAATCTGGAGATGATGAAGCTGCCCCGCAGCGCGCGCATCAAGACCTTCTCCAACGATGCCCAGACCACCGATTCTGCCCCCTCCATGGCGGCCTATACCACCGGGGTCAAGATGAACAACGAGGTGATCGCCATGAGCAGCGACACCAGGGCCGTCGCCCCCGGCAAAGACAGCAACGGCAACAAGACCATCAACAACTGCACTGACGACAACGGCAAACCGGCGGCCACCATCCTGGAGCTGGCCAAGGCGGCAGGCAAGTCGGTCGGCGCCGTCACCACCACAGAGCTGACCCACGCCACGCCTGCGGCCACCTACGCCCACATCTGCCATCGGGATGCCGCTTATGACATCGCCGTACAGGCCGTTCCGGGGGGCGCTGGTTTCAACCAGGCACTGGGGGATGGGGTCGATGTGCTGATGGGCGGCGGTGCCAACCACTGGACTCCCTACAGCGCCAGCAACAAGGGCGGTCGCAATGACAACCGCGACCTGACCGCCGAGATGAAGGCGCTGGGCTACCGCTATGTCACCACCCAAAGTGAACTGGCCAAGGTCACCAGCGGCAAGGTACTCGGTCTGTTCAGCAGCAAATCCCACCTCGACTACGAGCTGGATCGGGTCGCCAAGGGGGCAGCCAATACCCAGCCATCTCTCTCCGAAATGACCGCCAAGGCGATCGACCTGCTGAGCCAGAACAGTCAGGGTTACTTCCTTATGGTAGAGGGCGGCCGTATCGATCACGCCCTGCACGGCACCAATGCCAAGCGGTCGCTCACCGACGCGGTGGCACTGGATGAGGCGGTCAAGACGGCCCTCGGTAAAGTGGACCTCAACAATACCCTGATCGTGGTCACTGCCGACCATGACCACACCATGACCATCAACGGCTACTCCGCCAAGGGCAATCCGGTGCTGGACCTGGTGAAAAATGGCGATGGCGCGACCCAGAACGATGTCGATGGCAAGCCTTTCACCACCCTGGTGTTCGGTAACGGCCCCAACCGTGCGGACGTGCGCCCCACCCTCACCAGCGATCAGGTGATGGCTGATGACTACCTGCAGGAGACCGGCGTCAAACTGGCATCGGAAACCCACGGTGGCGGCGATGTGATGCTGTTCGCCGATGGTGCAGGCAGCAACCGCTTCAAGGGCACGCTGGATAACACCAAGGTATTTGGCAAACTGCGGGAGGCGCTCGGCCTGTAAGCAGCGGGGGCCCGGGTGAACCTGAGCAATCGACTCAGCGGCCCGGGTCCCGGCTCTTTCGAGCGACAGATGATGATGCGACTTTTACTTTCCTTGTGGCTGCTTGGCAGCGCCCTCGCCTTCCCCCTTCATGCCGACGATACCCCCCCGGATCTCGCCGCCCGGATCAGCTATTACGACCGGAACACCGGCAGCGATGGCATCGCCAGAGAGAGTGTCTGGCAGGAGAAGTGGCTGCGCGTGGGCAATCAGGTGTGGAGCCAGCGGCTCATTCCCCTCCCCCTTGCCCGTGCCTATCACGCCACACACGATGCCACGCCGGGCCACAAGCACTTTACCCACCAGATGGCGGCCCGCTGGGTCAGTCGCAGTGACGAAGGTGAACTTCAGTTGCGCTATGCCGACAGCTGGCACAACCAGCTGGTGGAGGTGCCGGCGGAAGAGTATGGCCAGGTGGCCTTCAAGCCAGACTGGCCGCGGATCCGCCATCTCGTCAACCCGGCCCTGATCGAGGGGATGCCCCCCCTGAATGAGACCGCCCCCGAGCAGGCCCGCTGGTATGAAAAACGCGAAGGGCAGCAACGAACCCGCATCCTCTGGTCGAGCCGCTGGCAGATCCCGCTGGTGGTGGAGTCCGCCAGCCTCAACGGCTATCGCAGCTACCGGATGGAGGTAACCCTGCGCAAGCTGCCCGTTCGGATCCCCTGGCTGCAACTCGCTGATTACGAAGTGCGCGATTTGCGGGATTTCTTCGACTGAGATCCCAACCCTTCAGTGGTTGGAAAGACAACGCAGGCAGGAATGTTACACTCTGACCATTCGACTCTGGCTCAAAACCCTGATGCGCGCTCTCTGCCTGCCCTTTTTTGCCCTGCTGTTATTGCTGGTACACACCGGCGCCCAGGCTATTGTGCTGGTGGCTGCCGAGCTGCCCCCCTATGTCATCCACACCGAGCAGGGGGCGCCGAGCGGCATGGGCATCGAAATCATGGAGGAGGCGGCCCGCCGTCTCGGCGAGCCACTCACCATCGAACTGATGCCACTCCCCCGTGCGCTGACCCAAACGATTCATCGCCGGGATGTGTTGATGATACCGACCGTGCGCAGCAGCCAGCGGGAGCACCTCTATCAGTGGGTAACCCCTATTATCGACGAACAGTTTGTGATCGTCAGCCATCGCCGTTTTCACCCCAAGCCGCTGCAAAGCAGCGATTTGAAGAGCCTTGATGTGGGCGTGCTACGCGACTCGTTTGGCCATTACCTGCTCAAGCAACGCCTCGGGATTCAGGGCAAGACGGTGGCAGATGAGCAACTCAATGCCCACAAGCTCCATCGCGGGCGCATCGACGCCTGGGTGGCGGCATGGAACGTCATCCTCTATACCCAGCAGCACGACCAGCTATCGCAGCAACACCTGCTTCGCGGGGAAGTGCTGATGAATACGCAGCTGTATCTTGCCGCCAACAAGGCGTTCCCCGTCAAGGAGGCGCGGCGCTGGCAAACCACAATCGACGAGATGCGCAAGGATGGCTCGCTGGCGCGGATCGGTCTTCAGTACAACTATCAGGCTCCCCGGTAGTCAGCCACCATCGCGGTTCACCTCCGATTGACCAGCCCCATTCCAGCTGATCCCGATCAAGCTTTGCGCACCTTGCCCCCGGTTTTTAGCCCCTTTTCCTGCTGCTGCTTGAGCCTGACTCGGGGGGCAGGTATCTTGTTGGCCGCGTCATGGTCATGACGCACCGAATTTCAGGCTGACATCATGATAAACATTGCCCTCATCGACGATCACCAGATCGTCCGATCCGGTTTTGCCCAACTGCTCAATCTGGAGCCCGATCTGCAGGTAGTCGCCGAATTCGGCTCCGCCAGCGATGCCCTTGCCGGCTTGCCCGGCTGTGGGGCGCGGGTCTGCGTCTGCGACATCTCGATGCCCGACCAATCGGGGCTGGAGCTGCTCAAGCAGCTCCCCTCCGGCCTGGCGGTGGTGATGCTCTCGGTGCACGACAGCCCCGCCCTCATCGAGCAGGCGTTGCAAACCGGCGCCAAGGGGTTTCTCTCCAAGCGCTGCAGTCCGGACGAGCTGATCGCTGCCGTGCGTACCGCCGCCCAGGGGGGGTGTTATCTGACGCCGGACATCGCCCAAAAACTGGCCAGCAGCAGCCGGGATCCCCTCACCAATCGGGAGCGGGAAATCGCCCAGTTGCTGGCACAGGGGCTGGAGGTGAAGGCCATCGCCGAGCAGCTCGGCCTCTCCCCCAAAACCGTCCACGTCCATCGCGCCAACCTGATGGACAAACTCAAGGTCAGCAACAACGTCGAGCTGGCCCACCGCATGCTGGATAGCTGGTGATCTCCCGTTTTGCCAGCTATGTCGCCATCGCGCTGGCGGCCTGTTTCATCTTTGCCGCCGGCTGGTTTTGCCTGTGGAGCATCAGCCTGCATCTGGCGGGTGGCCCGGCGCTGGCGGTGCTGCTGTTCCCCTTCGGCCTGCGACTCGGGTTGTTGCTGCAAAGCCCCGGCCACTACTGGCCGCCGCTGTTGCTGTGCGAAGGGCTGCTGCTCTACTGGCTCAATCTGGAGGTGGGGCTGCCCCACTGGCCGTGGCTGGTCGCGGGCAGTCTGCTGACCCTGTTGCCGCTACTGATTGCCCGTCGTCAGCGGGTGCGCAACGACTGGCAGCAACTGTTGCTGCTGCTCGCTACCGTCACGGCGGCGGCGCTGCTGCAAGCCCTGCTCTGGCATCTGGCGGGGGAAGATGGCCTCTCGGCCCTGCTGCTCAGCCTGACCGGCGGCCTCACCCTCACCTCCACCTGCATGCTGATCTGGCACTACCTGACCCGCGCCACCTGGGTGCCGCTGGGGCCTGCGCTGGTGGATCAGCCGGTGGACTGGCGCTTTCGCCATCTGGTCTGGTATCTGCTGCTGTTCATGTTGAGCCTCTGGCTGCAACTGGGATTGCCCAACTCGCTGGTGCGCTTCACCCCGTTTTGTCTGGCCATCCCCATCATCGCCATGGCGTGGCGCTACGGCTGGCAGGGGGCGCTGCTCGCCACCCTGATGAACACCATCGCCCTGCTGGCCAGTCAGGCCTGGCACGATCACCCCCTCGACCTGCTGCTCTCCCTGCTGGCTCAGAGCCTCACCGGCCTGCTGCTCGGTGCGGGGATCCAGCGCCAGCGCGAACTCAATCAGGCGCTGACCCGCCAGCTCGCCCATAATCGCCAGCTCACCGAACGGCTGCTGGAGACCGAGGAGAGCATCCGCAAGGAGGTGGCGCGCGAGCTGCACGACGATATCGGCCAGACCATCACCGCCATCCGGACCCAGGCAGGCATAGTGCGCCGCCTTGCCCCCGACAATGCCGGGGTGGGCCAGAGCAGCGCCCTTATCGACACCCTGTCGCTCGGGATCTACGACGCGGTGCGCGGTCTACTCGGGCGGCTGCGCCCGCGCCAGCTCGACGACATGACCCTGGAGCAGGCGGTGCGCGCCCTGCTGCGAGAGCTGGAGCTGGAGCGTCACGGCATCGTCACCCGGCTGGAGTGGCAGCTGGCGGATGGGGATCTCTCCGACGCCCAGCGGGTCACCCTGTTTCGGGTCTGTCAGGAGGGGCTCAACAACGTGGTCAAACATGCCAACGCCCACTCGGTCACCATTCGCGCCCGGGCCAGCGGCGAGCAGTTGCAACTGGTGCTGGAAGATGATGGCCGCGGTCTGCCGGAAAGCCGCCCGCAACAGGGCTATGGCCTGCTCGGCATTCGCGAGCGGGTACAGGCGCTCGGGGGCAGTCTGCAACTCTCCTGCATCCACGGCACCCAGCTGACGGTCAACCTGCCCAGTCGCAGACGGGAGGAGAGTCATGGCTAATCACCACCAGAGGGCCAGCCTGTGCTGAGTTTTATGAGAAGCGCGCCGCCCCGGCCCCTTATCCGGGATCAGGCCGAGATCGACGCCACCTATCGTCACTGGCGGCTGCACCTGCTGCTGACCATGTATCTGGGCTACGCGGTCTTCTACTTCACCCGCAAGAGCTTCAACTTCGCCATGCCGGACATGCTGGCGAGCGGCATGCTGGACAAGTCCGATATCGGCATGCTCTGGACCCTGTTCTACATCACCTACGGCTGCTCCAAGTTCTTCTCCGGCATCATCAGCGACCGTGCCAATCCGCGCTACTTCATGGGACTTGGCCTGATGGCCACCGGCGTCATCAATATCCTGTTCGGCCTCTCGTCGGCACTCTGGATGTTTGCCGCCCTCTGGGTCGCCAACGCCTTCTTTCAGGGCTGGGGGTGGCCCCCCTGCTCCAAGCTGCTCACCAGCTGGTATTCGCGTACCGAGCGCGGGGTCTGGTGGTCGGCCTGGAACACCGCCCACAACGTCGGCGGGGCGCTCATCCCCCTTATCGTCAGCACCATCGCCCTGCAACATGGCTGGCGCTACGGCATGATAGTGCCCGGCCTTATCGCCATCCTTGCGGGATTGTTCCTCTGCTGGCGACTACGGGATACCCCGAGCGCCATGGGGCTGCCAACGGTGGGCGAGTGGCGCAAGGATGCCATGGAGCTGGCCCAGCAGACCCAGGATGCAGGGCTCTCCCACCACCAGATCCTGAGTAAATATGTGCTGGGCAACCCCTATATCTGGCTGCTCGCCTGCTGTTACGTGTTGGTCTATGTGGTGCGTACCGCCATCAACGACTGGGGCAATCTCTATATGACCGAGCAGCGCGGCTTCAATCTGATGAGCGCCAACTCGGCTATTTCGATGTTCGAGGTGGGGGGCTTTATCGGCGCCCTGGTGGCGGGCTGGGGATCGGACAAGCTGTTCAACGGCAACCGTGGCCCGATGAACCTGATCTTTGCGGTGGGGATCCTGCTGGCGGTGGGATCGCTCTGGCTGATGCCCTTCTTCAGCTATGTGATGCAGGCAGCCTGCTTCTTTACCATCGGCTTCTTCGTGTTCGGCCCGCAGATGCTGATCGGCATGGCGGCGGCGGAGTGCTCCCACAAGAATTCGGCGGGAGCGGCCACCGGTTTCGTCGGCCTGTTTGCCTACATGGGGGCGGCGCTGTCGGGCTATCCGCTGGCCAAGGTGATGGAGATCTGGCACTGGAACGGCTTCTTCGTGGTGATCTCGGTGGCGGCGGGCGTCTCGGCCCTGCTGCTGCTCCCCTTTCTCAAGGCGCAGGCACCCAGAGTGGCGCAAGGGGGGGCTCCTGAGTCTCACACCGCGCCAACCCGCTAACACTCAGGGTCAATCGATGCCCTTCATGAGAAGGTAGCGGTTAAATTGTCTCCTCTTTTGATTTCAATGGCCTTCGATCACATTTTGCGCTTGAACCGACTCTATTAGATAGATATGTTGTTTTCGTGTGATTTTATGAGTGAAGCCATGAGCAAAAAATGCCTCTAACCTGTTGAGTCTGCTGACACAATCTGTTTTTGGTACATTTTTCACTCAACCACTACTCATAGCATCTCATATGGGGCTTTTGTCCCGTTCAAGACATTCATCCTGTCTTGCCTGTTGCCGGATGCAGCAGTCTCTTGTGCTACGGAGTCGCACGGGATCAGGTTCAAGGCCGAACACACCACCGACAGAGACGTCACTTATGATCAAAAAACTGATTCTTTCTACCCTGCTGTTTTGCGGGATCGCCACGGCGGCCCCGACCCCTGCTCCCACTTCCACTCTGGATGCCGTGCTCGAACGCGGCGTACTGCGGGTCGGCTTTGATGCGGGCTATCAACCCTTCGAGATGACCAACAAGCAGGGCCAGTACATCGGCTTTGACGTGGATCTCGCCAAGATGGTCGCCAAAGAGATGGGTGTGAAAGTCGAGTTCGTCAACACCGCCTGGGATGGCATCATCCCGGCACTGCTGACCAACAAGTTCGACGTCATCATGGGCGGCATGACCGTCACCCCCCAGCGCAACCTGCGGGTCAACTTCGCCGACCCTTACATCGTGGTCGGCCAGACCATCGTTCTGCGTAAAGATAAGGCGGGCGAAATCAAATCCTTCACCGACCTCAACGACCCGAAATACAAGATCGCGGTCAAGCTCGGCACCACCGGCGAGCAGGCAGTCAAGCGCCTGATCCCGAAAGCCACCCTGCTGCAGTTTGAAACCCAGGATGACGCCAAGCTGGAAGTGATCAACGGCAAGGTCGATGCCTTCATCTATGACCTGCCCTACAACGCCATCTTCGCCTCCCAGAATCAGGGCGCCGTGGTGCACCTCGACAAGCCGTTCACTTTTGAACCGCTGGCCTGGGCCATCCGCAAGGGGGATCAGGACACCCTCAACTGGTTCAACAACTATCTGCGCCAAATCAAGGGCGACGGCAGCTACGACCGCCTCTACCAGAAGTGGTTCGAATCCAATGCCTGGCTGAACCAGCTCAAATAACCCCAGAGGGGCGGCCCTTTGCCGCCCCTGCACTCCGCTGCTCCCCCCACAATAACGAGAAGAGGTTGTGACTGTGCACACACCCAAACCGACAAGACAGATGGAAAAACAGCCCAACCCGCTGATCTGGCATGGGGTCTTCCTGCTGATGCTGCTGGTTGCCGTCTTCGGTATCTACAAGGCTGTCCAGTCCGTGGATTACACCTGGCGCTGGGAACGCATTCCCCAATACATCGCCTATCAGGCAGAGCAGAAGAATCTGGCCGAATTTGACGGCACCGTGATGGCAGGCACCAGCGAGGCCGAGCAGGGCCAGCTGTTCTTGCAAGACGATCTCGACCCCAATGTGCGCCAAGCCATCGCCAGCACCGGCATACAAGTCGCCGAAGGGGATACCATCTTTCGCGGCGATACCCTCGACACCCAACTGAGCTGGACCGCCGGCCCCATCGCCTGGGGCGTCTGGGTCACCGTCAAGCTCTCGCTGGTAGCGGGTATCTTCGCCATTTTGCTCGGCACCCTGGCTGGGCTGGCACGCCTCTCCCCCAACCCGGCCCTGCGCAATCTGGCCATCACCTACGTGGAACTCATTCGCGGCACCCCGCTGCTGGTGCAGATCTTCATCGTCTACTTCTTTATCGGCACCGTGCTGAACCTGGATCGCTTCACCGCCGGGGTCGCCGCACTGGCGGTCTTTACCGGTGCCTATGTGGCAGAGATCGTCCGCGCCGGTATCAGCTCCATCCATAAGGGGCAGATGGAGGCGGGCCGCAGCCTGGGCCTCACCTCGGCCCAAACCATGCGCTACGTCATTCTGCCGCAAGCCTTCAAGCGGGTACTGCCGCCGCTGGCGGGCCAGTTTATCAACCTGATCAAGGACTCCTCGCTGGTGTCGGTCATCTCCATCACGGATCTGACCAAGGCAGGGCGCGAGGTGGTCAGCTCCACCTTCAGCCCGTTCGAGGTGTGGTTTACCGTGGCCCTGCTCTATCTGGTGCTCACCGGCACTCTCTCTTTCCTGGTTCGGCGTCTGGAGGTGAAATATGCGCGCAGCAACTGATCCCATTATCAAGGCGACCGGTGTAGAAAAGTTCTACGGCAGCGAGGTGCATGCACTGAAAAACGTCAGCACCGAGGTGGCCGAAGGGGAGGTGGTGGTGATCGTCGGCCCCAGCGGCTCGGGCAAATCGACCTTCCTGCGCACCCTCAACCAGCTGGAGACCATCAATGACGGCGATATCGTGGTTGACGGGATCTGCCTGACCGAACCCGGTGATGTCAACAAGCTGCGGGAAGAGGTGGGCATGGTGTTTCAGTCCTTCAACCTCTTCCCTCACTTGACGGTGCTGGACAATATCACCCTGGCACCCCAGAAGGTACGCGGCCTGTCGCGCCGTGAGGCCGAAGACAGGGCCAAGGCGCTGCTGCTGAAAGTGGGGCTATCGGTGAAAGCGGCCAGCTACCCGTCCCAGCTCTCCGGTGGTCAGCAACAACGGGTGGCCATCGCCCGGGCGCTGGCCATGCAGCCCCGCATCATGCTGTTTGACGAACCCACCAGTGCGCTGGACCCCGAGATGGTGGGCGAAGTGCTGGATGTGATGAAGGGGCTGGCCCGCGAGGGGATGACCATGGTGGTGGTGACCCACGAGATGGGCTTTGCCCGGGAAGTGGCGGATCGGGTGCTGTTTATGGAGAGCGGCGAACTGCTGGTAGATGAAAAACCGGCCGACTTCTTTGACAACCCCCCCTCCCCACGCCTGCGCCAGTTCCTGAGTCAGGTGCTCTAGGCAACAGGCCGCGATGGATAAACGAAGAGGGACCCCAGGGTCCCTCTTGTGGTTCTTCACTGGCGCAGCCCCTGGTCAGCGCCAGTGACACATAAGCCAGCCATGCCTGACAAGAGCCGGTTTCAGCCTTGGTCACCCACAGTACCTGACTGTGCCACCGACCCATTTCTGCGACACAGCGAGAGCTCGACAAAATGTTAATGAAATATTAATGCCATCCCTTATGCTGGAGAGCAATTGCTCTGAATGAATGGATGCCTGCTGATGGATGTGCAACTTATCTTGCTCTATCTCTCCCCGATCTTTGTGGCCTTTATCGGCTGGGAGATGCTCTACCTGCGCAAGCATGGCACCGCCTTTCCCACCGCCACCTATCAGTGGCGGGATTTGTTCGCCAACGCTACCCTGGCCCTGATGCACCAGGGGGGCGATGCGCTGGCGGCCATCGCCATTGCTTATCTGTATGACACCCTCTGGGGCTGGCGACTATTCGACATCGGGCTCACCTTCTGGAGCGTATTGCTGCTGTTCCTGTTGCAGGATCTCTGTTACTGGCTGTTCCACTTCACCAGCCACCATGTTCGCTGGCTGTGGGCCTCCCACGTAGTGCACCACAGCTCGGAGCGGCTCAACCTCTCCACCGCCTTTCGCCAGAGTCTGATGTACCCGGTCTCCGGCATGTGGCTGTTCTGGATCCCCATGATAGTGATAGGTTTCCCGCCAGCGGCCGTGGTCACGACCGTGCTGCTGAGCCTGGGCTTCCAGTTTTTCGTCCATACCCAGGTGGTGGGCAAGCTCGGCAAGCTGGAGTGGCTCTTCAATACCCCCTCCCACCACAGGGTGCACCACGCCAGCAACGCCAAGTACATAGACCGCAACTTTGCCGGGGTGCTCATCATCTGGGATCGGCTGTTTGGTACCTTTGTCGAAGAAGACCCGGCCGAGCCGTGCCGCTTTGGCATCACCAAACCGATCCACAGCTTCAACCCACTCACCCTCACCTTTCACGAGTGGCGCGATATGCTGCGTGCCGCCCGTAGCCTGCCCTGGCCCGCCAAATTCAAAGTCCTGTTTGGCAAACCGGCAGGGCCATCCGCCTCCTGAGGCAGGCCGATAAAAACACATGAGGCCACGCTAAGGTGGCCTCATGTGTTTTTGGCAAACCGGTGGCTTAACGCCCAGCCAGCACTCGTTTGATCTGTTTAACCCAGTCGGAAACCCGACCCTGCTGCGGCAAGCCGCGCCAGATCTGCTCCCACTGGGCAGGGCTGAGCGGACGACCCAGCCTGCGCTGCACACCAGCATAAAGGTAGTCATGAGCCGTCATGGCCGCATGCTCGGAGGTGAGGAATTTGGAGACCGGATCGGTCAGGCGCACATCCCGCATGCCGAGCAGCGGATAGTCGTTGTGCACCGCCGCCAGCATGGTCTCACGCATGGCAGACTCGATGTAGCCACGGGCAAACAGGGCGGTCACCGACTCCAGCGACCCCTGATCCGGGCCGTGGTACTGCTCGTCAAAGACCGGGCTCGGCTCAGCCATGCCGCTTTGCACCACCGCATCGGGGTCCGGCTGCGGCACGACCACGGCGGGCTTGGGAGCTGCCGGCTTGGCAGCCACGGTGGCTTTGCGTGGCGCACTCTGGCTACAGGCACCCAGTGCCAGGGCGAGCGCGACACAGGCCAGCGCACGGCAATAAGACTGCATCTTCATGACTCTATGTCGCTCCTTTTACGATTCCTGAGCAGGCTTCTCGGCCACCACCGGCTCGACCCGGGTAACCAGCAGCTGATCAATCTTGTAACTGTCGATATCCACCACTTCAAACTTGTAACCGGCGTATTTGACCGAGTCAGTGCGCTTGGGGATCTTGCGCAGCATATACATGATGAAGCCGGCGATGGTCTCGTAGTTCTGGTTTTCGGGGAACTCTTCGATATCGAAGGCGCGCATCACGTCGGAGATGGGGGTCACTCCGTCCACCAGCCAGGAGTTCTCGTCCCGCTGGACGATCTGCTCTTCCACCACATGAGTCGCCCACTCGCCCATCACGGTACTCATCAGGTCGTTCATGGTGACAATCCCCACCACCAGCGCGTACTCGTTCATCACCACCGCGAAGTCGCCGCGATGGTTCTTGAAGTACTCCATCGCCTCATAGAGGTTCAGGGTGTCGGGGATGATGATGACGTTCTGCACCAGGGAGCCGCTGTTGAGATCGATGCTCTGGCCGCTGATGACCCGGATCAGCAGCTCCTTGGAGTCGACGAAGCCCTTGATGCTGTCGAGGTTGTGGTCGCACACCAGGAACTTGTTGTGGGGGTGCTCGGCGATCTTGGCCTTGATGCTCTCCTCCCCTTCTTGCAGGGTGAAGTAGATGAGGCTCTCGCGCGCCGTCATGGCGGAGGTAACGCCGAGGGACTGCAGCTCGAACACGTTCTCGATGAGCTGATGCTCCTCGCGCTGGATGACGCCCGCCTCGGCCCCCGCATCCATCACCGCATAGATGTCGTCGGAGGTGATCTCGTCGTTGCGCACCATGGAGATGCGCAGCAGCCGGAACAGGCCGTTGGCCATGCCATTGAACAGCCACACCAGCGGCATCAGCAGGGTGACGCACAGCAGCATGGGGCGCACCACCACCACGGCGATCCGCTCCGGCATGGTCATGGCGAGGCGCTTGGGCATCAGATCGGCGATGAGAATGAACATGCCGGTGACGAACACGAAGGAGGTCGCCGAGCTGATTTCACTCAGCCAGGGCCCCTGATAGAACTCGGAGACCAGCTCCTTGATGGCCGGGTTCAGGGCGGATTCGCCCAGGATACCGCCAAGGATGGCGACGGTATTGAGCCCGATCTGCACCACGGTAAAGAAGTTGCCCGGCTGGGCCTGCAGTGCCAGTACCTTTTCGGCATGGCGGTTGCCCTCATCGGCCATCACCTGCAACTTGATCTTGCGGGAGGCGGCGAGGGAGATCTCGGAGAGAGAGAAGAACACGCTGCCGGCAACCAGCAGCATCAGAAAGAACAAACTATCGGCAAAACTCATGATTAACCTATTGCGACACCCGTCTTAGCACAAGACGGCAAACTGGGCCCGGGAGACCGGACCGTGAGCCCATCCGGGACCCATACAGGGGGAGCATTCTATCAGAAAACCGCCAATTTGGCGCTTTATCTTACTCCGGCCAGCGATGCAACAAAAAAGGCGCCTAACGCGCCTTTTTATTCACTTCTGATTAGTTCTTCCCCAGCAGGGCCCCTAGATCATCGCCCTTGGTATGGCGTACATCCTTGCCTTTCACATAATAGACGATGTACTCGCAGATGTGCTGGCAGCGATCGCCGACCCGCTCGATGGCCCGTGCCGCCCACAGCACATTGAGGACCTGGGGGATGGTGCGGGGATCTTCCATCATGTAGGTCATCAGCTCGCGGATGATGGACTCGTATTCCCGATCGACCTTGTCATCTTCCTTGTAAACCGCCAGCGCCGCATCGAGATCCATGCGGGCGAAGGCGTCGAGCACATCGTGCAGCATCTTGATGGTACGGCGGCCCATGTTCTCCAGCGACACCAGCGGCGGCTGCGGCTTGTTGGCGTTGTCGGTCAGCATGCGAGCGATCTTGTCCGCCACGTCGCCAATGCGCTCCAGGTCGGTGATGGTCTTGATGATGGCCATTACCAGTCGCAGATCGGAGGCAGTCGGCTGGCGCTTGGCGATGATGCGGGTGCACTCCTCGTCGATCGCCACTTCCATCGCATTGACGTTGTGGTCGTTGGCAACGATCTTGCGCGCCGCATCGAGATCCTGATCGTGGATCGCCGCGATGGCGTCGGTGAGCTGCTGCTCCACCAGACCACCCATCACCAGCACCTGATTGCGCACGCTCTCTAGCTCGGCATTGAACTGACCGGATATGTGTTTATTGAGGTTCATATTGTCCATACAAATAATCCTTGATGCTCCGAGTATGCCCTAGCCGTTGAACTGACCGGTAATCTGTTTGTTGATGCTCATCATGTTCATATCAATGACCCTTATTGCACCAGCCATGCCTTAGCCGTAGCGACCGGTGATGTAATCCTCGGTCTTCTTCTTGGCCGGAGTGGTGAAGATGGTGTTGGTATCCGAGTACTCGATAAGCTCGCCCATGTACATGAAAGCGGTCTGATCCGACACCCGCGCCGCCTGCTGCATGTTGTGGGTCACGATCACCACGGTGAACTGGCTCTTTAGCTCGTTGATCAGCTCCTCGATGGTGAGGGTAGAGATAGGGTCGAGCGCCGAGGTCGGTTCATCGAGCAGCAACACTTCCGGCTCGATGGCGATAGCGCGGGCAATAACCAGACGCTGCTGCTGACCACCGGAAAGACCGAAGGCGTTGTCGTGCAGACGATCTTTCACCTCTTCCCACAGGGCCGCCCCGCGCAGGGAACGCTCTGCCGCCTCATCCAGAGTACGGCGATCGTTGATCCCCTGCAGACGCAGGCCATAGACCACGTTTTCGTAGATGGACTTGGGGAAGGGGTTCGGGCGCTGGAACACCATGCCCACCTGACGGCGCAGGGCAGACACATCGACGCTCTTGTCATAGATGTTGTGGCCGTGCAGCTGGATTTCCCCTTCGATGCGGCAGATCTCCACCAGATCGTTCATCCGGTTGATGCAGCGCAGCAGGGTCGATTTGCCACAGCCTGACGGGCCGATAAAGGCGGTCACCTGCCCTTTGGGGATCTTCATGTTGACGTTGAACAGCGCCTGCTTGCTGCCGTAGTACAGGTTGAGATCCTTCACCTCCAGCGCGGTCTGCTCCGGGGTCAGGTTGAGCAGGTCCAGCGCGGTGTGCTGGGTAGACGTGGTCGTTACGTTGATCATCTGTTACCTCAAAATCTATCTGGAGTGGCCGGACAGCTGCCGGCGCCCCTCACGTATTGGTGCAGAGAGATGGCGGCTCGCGCTCGGCCGCCCCTCTGTTATCTCACTCTTGTATCACTCAAGCGGCGCCGGATTAATGCTCCAGCGACCGGAATTTTTCGCGCAAGTGGTTACGAATACCGATAGCGGTCAGGTTCAGACCCACGATCACCGTCACCAGCAGGAAGGAGGTGGCATAGACCAGCGGGCGGGCCGCCTCGACGTTGGGGCTCTGGAAGCCGACGTCATAGATGTGGAAGCCCAGGTGCATGAACTTGCGCTCCACATGCAGATACGGGAAGTTGCCATCCATCGGCAGGGTCGGTGCCAGTTTCACCACCCCCACCAGCATCAGCGGCGCCACTTCACCGGCCGCCCGGGCAATCGCCAGAATAAGGCCGGTCATGATGGCCGGACTCGCCATCGGCAGCACGATGCGCCACAGGGTCTCGGCCTGGGTGGCGCCCAGTGCCAACGAGCCCTGACGGATGGTGCTCGGGATCCGCGCCAGCCCCTCTTCGGTGGAGACGATCACCACCGGCAGGGTCAGGATGGCCAGGGTCAGCGCCGACCAGATCACGCCGGGTGAACCAAAGGTCGGGCTCGGCAGCGCTTCCGGGTAGAACAGCTGGTCTAACGAACCGCCGAGTGTGTAGACGAAGAAGCCCAAACCAAACACGCCATAGACGATGGAGGGTACACCCGCCAGGTTGATCACCGCGATGCGGATGATCTTGGTCAAGCTGTTTTTGCCCGCATACTCGTGCAGGTAGACCGCTGCCACCACCCCCAGCGGGGTGACGATGATCGCCATCAGGAACACCATGAAGACGGTGCCGAAGATAGCCGGGAACACCCCGCCCTCGGTATTGGCCTCACGGGGATCGTCGGAGACAAACTTGCCGATCTGGTGGAACCAGTGACCCACCTTGGCCAGCAGGCTCATGTCGTTGGGCCATACCACATCCAGTACCCTGGACATGGGCATGGTCACCAGCTCGCCACGCATATCCTTGACGGTGATGCTGTCCCGGTCAGCCTGACTGCGCAGGGAGAAGAGCTCTTTTTCCAGCACCTGATAACGATCGTTGAGGGCCTGACGTTCACGCTCCAGCTGAGCTTTCAGCTGATCGGTCAGCTTCTCTTCCAGCTCGGCTTTGCGCTCTTTCAGGCGCAGCCGCTCCAGCTGATAGTTGATGCTGCCGATGTCCCCTTTTTGCAGATCGTTGGCCTGTTCGGAGAGGGCATTGGCTCGCGCCAGCACCCGCTGCAGGGCAGGATGCAGATCCGAAGTCAGCTCGCGGCCATCCTCTTTTACCCCGACGATGTAACCGTAGAAGTTACCGTTGGTGGCACGCTCAACCATGGCCAGCTCGGCTGGCTGGCTCTGGGACTTGATGTCCGTCTCCAGTACCCAGCGAAAATCGAGGTCGACGAACTCACGGTTGCCGGTCTTGACCAGATAGCGGGTCAGCAGCTCGCGCTCTTCCCCCTCCAGCGGCAGACCTGCGGCGCGCAGCCGCTCCACCGGCACCAGCTCGCGATCGTTGATCTCGCCGATCAACACGCTCTTGTTGCCACTGGCGTCCTCCAGCTGCCACTCATAGATTGGGTGCGGCCAGAAGTAGACCAGACCACGCCAGCCGATCAGCAGCAGCAGACCCAGTACCGCCACCAGACTCAGGCTGACGGCGCCGCCGGTCATCCAGATCCAGGGGGCCCCTGATTTAAACCACTTACCCATTGTCGATTCCTTGTCCATTACAGAGCCGCCCCTTACATCGAGCTGTATTTTTCACGCAACCGCTGACGGACAAACTCGGCCAGGGTGTTGAACATAAAGGTGAACACAAACAGGACGAAGGCCGCGAGGAACAGTACCCGATAGTGGGAGCTGCCCACTTCCGACTCCGGCATCTCCACCGCAATGTTGGCGGCCAGAGTACGCAGCCCCTGGAACATGGAGAAGTCCATGATGGGGGTGTTACCGGTGGCCATCAGTACGATCATGGTTTCGCCCACGGCACGGCCAAGGCCCATCATCACCGCCGAGAAGATGCCCGGGCTGGCAGTGAGGATCACCACCCGGCTCAGGGTCTGCCACGGGGTAGCCCCCAACGCCAGCGAGCCCTGGGTCAGATGCTTGGGCACCGAGAAGACCGCATCTTCGGCGATGGAGAAGATGGTGGGGATGACCGCAAAGCCCATGGCGATACCGACCACCAGCGAATTGCGCTGGTCAAACTTGATACCCATTTCGTGGGTCAGCCAGATGCGCGAATCACCGTGCATAAAGGCATTCTCGATGAGCGGGCTCAGGGCGAAGGCCCCCCAGCCAATCAGCAGCAGCACTGGAATAAGCAGGATGGCGTGCCACCCCTCCGGCAGCCAGGACTTGCCTCGCTCCGGCAGATAGTTCCAGATAAGCGCAGTCAGCAGCATCCCCATCGGCAGCAGCACCAGCAGCAGGATCACCCCGGGCAGCGCCCCCTCTATGATGGGTGCCAGCCACAGACCCGCCAGGAAGCCCAAGATAACGGTCGGCAGCGCCGCCATGATCTCGACCGTCGGCTTGACGTATTTGCGCAGCCCCGCCGACATGAAGTAGGCGGTATAGATGGCACCGGCCACGCCGAGCGGCACAGCAAACACCATGGCGTAGAAAGATGCCTTCAGAGTACCGAATACCAGTGGCACCAGGCTCAGCTTGGCTTCAAAGTCGTTGCTGGCGGAGGTGGATTGCCACACATACTGGGGCTCCGGATACCCTTCATACCATACCTTTTGCCACAGGGCCGACCAGGTCACCTCGGGGTGATCGTTCTCCACCGAGAAAAGCTTGAAGGTCTCCCCTTGCTGCATCAGCAACAGGTTGTGACGGGGGGAGATGGCCAGGGCAGAGAGTTCACCCCCTTCCACCGTCTCGGTCAGCAGCTTGGTCTCGCCAGTGGCGTGGAAGAAGCTGATGATGCCGTCCTTGTCGGCACTGATGAAGGCTTTGCGATAGTGCTCGGGGGTCAGAAGATCCACCGCGCCATCGCCCTTGAAGTCACGGATCTGAGTGAACTGGCGTTTGCCATCTTTTGCCACTTCAAACCACTGGGAGATGATGCCGTTGTCGTTGCCCACCAGCAGGGAGGAGGCACCGGAGAGCAGCTCGACCCGGGTCACGTTGGCATCTGGCGCATTGATCTCCAGCACGTTGCGCACGGATATATTGCTCAGGTCATGAATGTCATAGACAGATAGACGATTGCCTTCCCGCACAAAGAGGATCCGCAGATTGGGGGTCAAAAGCATCTGATCCACATGGCGCGGCAGGGACGGAATGGTGTAGTTCTCACTGCTCCACTCAATCTCGCCGGAGAGGAAGTTCTCCTCACCGCTCATCACCATCAGTACGCCACGACCATCTTCGGTCACGGCGGCGGTCGCCATCTTGTCCTTGGTGGCTTCGAATACCATGAACTGCAGCGCCTTGCCTTGGGGATCGATCACTACCGGCTCTTCGCCGAAGGGATATCTCAGGGTGGGCTCGATGACCCGCACATCATTGGGGTAGGACACCTTGAAATGGGGCTCCATGACCAGAGCCTTGCCATCAGCAAAACCGTAGGCAATGAGCTTCTGACCCGGCGCCGGGCTGGTGACCGTCGTGATGTCACCGGCAACCTGGGCCTGACCAATAGCTTGCCCCACCTTGACCTTGCCATCTCCCTGAAGAGCAAAGAAGTTGACCAGCCCCTTATCGTTGAAGCGATAGCCAATCTCGTTCTGCTCCTCCATCCCGAGCCAGGCAGTCTTGCCCGCAATGGGCAGGGTAAACGATGCGGTCGGCTCCATGGTGGCGCCATTGAAAATAGGTTTCACCACATAGAGCAGATAAAAGAAGATAAGCAGCAGCGCCACCAGTACCAGGGCTCCGCCTGTGGTGACGCCATATTTGGCCAATTTATCCTTGATCCGGCGTTTTCTACTGCCCGCCATGACCAGGTTTAACGATTCCGATGACATGCAAGACCTCAATGTAAGCTAGGCTTCGCGGCATTATATGGCGGTTGCATGACAGTTTTGTTACATCGAGAACGCTTTAACAGAGGTTGTTAGTGGAAAAGTGGGCGGGACTCCTTTCGAAGGAAAATGGGCACAATACATTGTTTATAAAAGGATATTTATGATGACAATCAGCAAGGGCCGCCTGTGCTGCCCCTGCACGATTCAGGAAAGGGCATCGTTTGATTGTTGCAGCGCCAGTTTGGCCGCCTTTTTCTCGGCGCGGCGGCGCTTGAAGAAGGTCGACAACTGGGCCGAGCAGGCATCGGCCAGCACGCCGCCGGTCAGCTCGACTCTATGATTGTGGCGCGGGTCCTGCAAGATCTCGAACACCGACCCCGCGGCACCGGTCTTGAGATCTCGGGCGCCGTAAACCACCCGCTTGACCCGGCTATGGATCAGCGCACCGGCACACATACAGCAGGGCTCCAGCGTTACATAAAGAGTGGTGTCGAGCAGCCGGTAGTTCGCCAGCTGCTTGCCCGCCGCCCGGATTGCCATCACCTCGGCATGGGCACAGGCATCGTGTTCACTGATGGAGCGGTTCCACCCCTCGCCCACCACCTGACCATCCAGCACCAGTACGGCACCGACCGGGATCTCGCCAATCCCTTCGGCCCGGGCGGCCAATGCCATGGCATGGCGCATCCACTGTTCGTCCAGCTCGGTCTGACTCGGTATTTCTGGGACCTCTGATGGTTTCACGCCCATCCCCTCTTTATATTGTTCAATTGTGCTGTTTGCATTCTCGCTATTCATACCTGTCAGGTGAATCCATAGATAGCAGGCATGATCGCTCGCAGTGACAGGGCGGCGATTATGCCAAATCTGCACGTCAGACCCAAGCCGCATCCCGACTGAGCAATAAAGAAGCAATCGGCATCTCTATGATAAAAAAGGAGTTGCACCCGTTTGGTCATGCTATTAGACTTCCTCCCCGTCAGCCGAGTCTGACTCCGTCGGTGTGTAGCGCAGCCAGGTAGCGCATCTGCATGGGGTGTAGAGGGTCGGAGGTTCGAATCCTCTCACACCGACCATTTTCCCCGAGAATAGCCCAGTCAAACGACTGGGCTATTTTTTTGCCTCCGATTTATCCTCCTGACGATGCCAGCCCACCAAGAACAAAAAACACTCAGAACCACTTGAATCTTTTTGCCTAACTCATTAAGATGCGCAACTTTCCGCCGGTAGACAACACAGGGAGGTGGAAACACGAGTGAAGGGATCACTGTCCGGCTTGCGTGCAACACAGGACCAGGCATGAACCAGAACACCGATTTCGCACCCGCCATTACGCTTTATTCCGTTCCTCACGACACCCCTTGCCACACCGAAAGCGAAAATGAACAGGTCATCCAGCTGGATGTGATCGATCTTGCCGCACCGGATGATGACTATTGAGCCCGGCCAGATGGCCGCTCAATCACTGGTGCATCGCCTGTTCAACGCACTCCGTTTCACACCCTTGGCGAGAAATCTGCAAAAAAACGACAAACTGCTAATTCTATCAAGGATGACAGTATTATTGACTAATACATCTCCCCCTTCCCTCTCCGACATTACCCCCGACAACTGATACAAACCTACGTTATTGCGCTTCATTTTCCATCGCTGCAACCGCCGGTGCCAACAGAGCCCGCATCACCACATCAGGTTTAAAACGAACGTTCACCAACCAGACCTAGCAATAGCAAAACCTTCATTGCCACATTCAAACGCACTTTATACGGCTGTTTTGGCAAAGCCTGGAGTTAGGTCGGGATTTGTTTTTGCATTTGTAATTTTATTACGTAATAAGTTACAAAACGAGGGGCAGGGTAACGGCCCAAATTAGCCGTTGTCCGATGGGAAAAAGCAGGAGCATAACCATCTGCGTAGAGCTTTTACACCAATCAAACAAAGCAATAAAAAACATAAACTTAACCATATCTAAAAAACAGGTGTTTAAAAAAAACTGTTGACGTAATCAACAATATTTCGCACCTTATCAATCGTGTTACCCCGTTGTTGCGGGAACGTTTCAGGAACAGTAATTCGACTTTAGTCGTAGTTAGTAAGTTCAAAATGTAATTCTCAAAGGAGTGAACCTTATGTCGGCACCGGCTCAGACCCACTGCAGCGCCCGCCTTCGCATCCAGGGCGAGATGCTGCCCGAATACGCGCAAATTCTGACGCCGGACGCGGTGGCGCTGGTCGCCGATCTGGTGGAACGTTTTGCTCCCCAAAGAGGGGAATTGCTGAAACAACGTGTGGCACGCCAGGCCCGTATCGATGGCGGCGAGCTGCCGGACTTCCTGCCGGAAACCGCCCACATTCGTGATGGTGACTGGACCGTGCGCGGCATCCCTGCCGACCTGCAAGATCGCCGTGTGGAGATCACCGGCCCGGTCGAGCGCAAGATGGTGATCAACGCCCTCAACGCCAATGTCAAAGTGTTCATGGCGGATTTCGAGGATTCACTGGCCCCCGCCTGGAATAAGGTGATCGAGGGCCAAATCAACCTGCGCGATGCGGTCAACGGCACCATCTCTTACACCAGTCCGGAAGGAAAGGCTTATACCCTGAACCCCGACCCTGCAGTCCTCATCTGCCGGGTTCGCGGTCTGCACCTGCCGGAAAAACATGTCACCTTCGATGGCGAGCCCATCCCGGGTGGCCTGTTCGATTTTGCCCTCTACTTCCTGCACAACTATCAGGCGCTGCTGGCCAAAGGCTCAGGCCCCTACTTCTACGTACCCAAGCTGCAGAGCCATCTGGAAGGGCGCTGGTGGAGCGAAGTGTTCGCCTGGACCGAGGACAAGTTCGGTCTGCCCCGTGGCACCATCAAGGCCACCGTGCTGATCGAAACTCTGCCGGCGGTGTTCGAGATGGATGAGCTGCTCTACCAGATGAAGGATCACATCGTCGCCCTCAACTGCGGACGTTGGGACTACATCTTCAGCTACATCAAGACATTGAAGAACCATCCGGATCGGGTATTGCCCGACCGCCAGGTGGTAACCATGGACAAACCGTTCCTCTCCGCCTACTCGCGGCTGCTGATCAAGACCTGTCACAAACGCGGGGCGCTGGCAATGGGGGGCATGGCCGCCTTTATTCCGGCCAAGGATTCAGCCGTCAACGAACAGGTGTTTGCCAAAGTCAAAGCCGACAAGGAGCGCGAAGCCAACAACGGCCACGACGGTACCTGGGTCGCCCACCCCGGCCTCGCCGATACCGCCATGGCGGTGTTCAACGCCACCATTGCGGCTGGCGCCAAGAACCAGATCGGTGTGCTGCGCGAGCAGGATGCCCCCATCACCGCCGCCGACCTGCTGGCCCCCTGCGAGGGTGAGCGCACCGAGGCGGGCATGCGCACCAACATCCGCGTTGCCCTGCAATATCTGGAGGCCTGGATCAACGGCAACGGCTGCGTGCCCATCTACGGACTGATGGAAGATGCCGCTACCGCCGAGATCTCCCGCACCTCCATCTGGCAATGGATCCGCCACGGCAAGAGCCTGTCGAACGGCAAGGTAGTGACCAAGGCGCTGTTCCGCCAGATGCTGGCCGAGGAGCTGGAGGTGGTCAAAGCCGAGGTGGGCATCGCGCGCTGGCAGGCAGGACGCTTTGCCGAAGCGAGCGAACTGATGGAGGAGATCACCTGCGCCGACACACTTATCGATTTTCTGACGCTGCCCGGCTACGAGCGGCTCTGAATAACGAGCTCCGGAAGGGGCTTGCCAATAACAAGTCAATGGAAACGTGAAATCAATGAAAGAGGGAACTGATATGGCACTGACCCGTGAGCAACAGATCCAGGCTATCGAGAAAGACTGGGCCCAAAACCCCCGCTGGAAAGGGATCAAGCGCGGCTACAGCGCCGAAGATGTGGTCAATCTGCGCGGCAGCTTGCAGCCGGTGCACACCCTGGCCCAACGCGGCGCCGACAAGCTGTGGGAACTGATCCACGGCGACGCCAAAAAAGGCTACGTAAACTGCCTCGGCGCCCTGACCGGTGGTCAGGCGGTCCAACAGGCCAAGGCGGGGATCGAGGCGATCTACCTCTCCGGATGGCAGGTGGCGGCGGACAACAACTTGTCCTCCACCATGTATCCGGATCAGTCCCTCTACCCGGCCAACTCGGTACCGTCCGTGGTGGAGCGCATCAACAACTCCTTCGCCCGTGCCGACCAGATCCAGTGGGCCAACAAGATTGGGCCGCAGGATGAGGGCTTTATCGACTACTTCCTGCCGATCGTGGCCGATGCGGAAGCCGGTTTTGGTGGCGTGCTGAACGCCTTCGAACTGATGAAGGGAATGATTGAAGCGGGTGCCGCCGGTGTCCACTTCGAAGATCAGCTCGCTTCCGTCAAGAAGTGCGGTCACATGGGCGGCAAAGTACTGGTACCGACTCAGGAAGCGGTGCAGAAGCTGGTAGCTGCCCGTCTGGCAGCCGATGTGTGCGGCACCACCACCCTGGTGATCGCCCGTACCGACGCCAATGCGGCGGATCTGCTGACCACGGATGCAGATCCTTACGATGCAGACTTCCTGACCGGCGAGCGCACTGCCGAAGGGTTCTACAAGGTACGTGCCGGTATCGATCAGGCCATCGCTCGCGGTCTGGCTTACGCCCCCTACGCCGATATGGTGTGGTGTGAAACCGCCAAGCCGGATCTGGATGAAGCACGCAAGTTTGCCGAGGCGATCAAGGCTCAGTTCCCGGATCGCATCCTGGCCTACAACTGTTCCCCGAGCTTCAACTGGAAGAAAAATCTGGACGATGCCACCATCGCCCGCTTCCAGCAGGCGCTCTCCGACATGGGCTACAAGTACCAGTTCATCACCCTCGCGGGTATCCACAACATGTGGTTCCACATGTACGAGCTGGCCTACCAGTACGCCCGTGGCGAAGGGATGAAGCACTACGTCGAGATGGTGCAGGAGCCGGAATTTGCCGCCGCCAGCCGTGGCTACACCTTCGTGGCACACCAGCAGGAGGTTGGTACCGGTTACTTCGACAAGGTGACCACCGTCATTCAGGGCGGCCAATCCTCGGTGACCGCACTGACCGGCTCGACCGAAGAAGATCAGTTCCACTGATAGGCAGAACTGTTTGAGAAAGTCCTTGAGATAGCAAAACCCCGGCCTGATGCCGGGGTTTCTTTTTATCTGCCACTCAAACGAAAGTCAGGCGCATAACCGCACACTGTTGAGAGGATCAGAGCTCGAGGATCTCTTTGACAAAGGGAATGGTCAGCTTGCGCTTGGCGCGAAATGAGGCGTTGTCGAGCTGATTGAGGGTGGTGAGCAGGGTGCGCATATCGCGGGAGAGTCGGTTGAGCAAGAAGCGGCCCACATCAATGGGCAGTTTGAAGCCCCGCAGCTCGGCACGCAGCTGCAGGGCACTGAGCTTGCCTTCATCATCCAGCTCGTCGAGATGGAAACTCACCCCCCAATCCAAGCGTGAGGCGAGATCCGGCAGTTGCAGCCCCAGTTTGCGCGGTGCACTGCAACCGGTTACAACCAGCGTCCCCTCGCCTTTCTCCTGCCAGCGGTTGTAAAAGTCGAACAGCGCCCGTTCCCACACGGCATTGCCGGCGATCGCCTCAAGGCTGTCGAGACAGACCAGCGGCAGGCTTTCGAGTGCATCGAGCATGCTGGGATCGAGCTGTTCAAACTGATCGAGGGAGAGATAGGCCGCCGCCGCATCGCGGGCGTTGACCTCGGCACAGGTGGCATGGAGCAGATGAGAGCGTCCGGATCCCTTGGCTCCCCAGAAATAGAGGAAAGGCGATCCCTGACCGATGGCCGCGTTCTTGAGGGCGGTGATCAGATGAGCATTGTTGCCGGGATAAAAACTGACGAAGGTTTCATCATCCGGTAGTTGTACGGCTAAAGACAGTTGGGCCGGTTGCTTCACTCGTTGGGCTTTGACTGTGACATTTGTGGCTAAGTGTATCATCGCAAAGGCAGATAGAGAACCGCCCGGACAAGCCGGGCGGTCTACAAAAGCCTTATAAAATCAGGGCTGCGACCATTGGTAACGCAAACCGCTGCCATTATCGTCAACCTTGCGCAAACGACTCTCAAGCTGCAGCGCCCGCACCAGCTCGGACTGATCCCCTTGCAGGGTAAAGTTGAAGGTGACCTGATCCCCCTCCAGCTTGCCAATCGCCACCTTGCTGACGTTGGCCATCCCCTGCAGCATCTTCTGCACGGCGATCATGCTGTCCACTTCGGAGAGGCCATCTACCACCAGGGTCTGGCTGGTTGCCGGGCCAGAAATGCGAGCACCGTAGTTTTTCACCAGCCAGGCCGCCAGAGTATCAGCAAACCCTTGCGCCACTTCGGCCTGGGTGCCTGTGCTGTTGCCTCTGGTCAGTTCGGCAACTTCACCGGCCGCTTTGGGGCCGTAGAGTCCCCAGTCAATGCTCCACTTGTCACCTTCCGGTGTCAGCTTGCCCAGCACCACCATCTCGGCACCATAGCGCTGGCTCGCCTGCAAAATCGGGTCGGCAAAGCGCCCCCAGACGTCGGTGGCACTGACAGCCATGTTGTCATCGAGATCCATCAGCGGAATGCTGATGGGCAGCCCCAGCGTCTGGGCCTGCTCGCGCAAGGCTTGCGCCCAACCATCGCTGGATTGATCTGCCAGCAGGCGACGCTCCCCCTGATCCACCACCAGCCAGATGGCCATCTGGGGACGAGCCGGGCCAAGCAGGGCAAACTGGCTCTCGGAGACCAGGCTGTTGACCTTGTCACTCTTGAACTCGGCTTTCAAATACTTGACCGAGTCCTGATCCTGATAGCCATAGCTTTTGACATAGTCGCCCGGGGCTGCCAGCGCCTTGACTACTGCCGGCTGGGTAAGGATGTCGCGCTTGCCGGTCACCTTGATCAGCACCTGACCCAGCGCCTGCCCTTGAGCGGCCACCATGTCACCGCTGGTCGGTGCCTTGCCCTGATAGAGATCGGTCACCTGTGCGGCAGAGACCATAAATGACAAGCCGCAACAGAGGGCGGTCACAACACGTTTGAACATGAACAGAGTCTCGAAATGGGAGAGTGTGCTTATGGTAGCGGCAAGGCGCGCCCTGCGGCAAGGCTGGCACCAGTGGCCACAAACAGCAGAGCCGACGAGGCGCCGGCTCCGATCACCCCTTCCACATGGGAAGCGGGTTAATGCATCAACTTACTTGGTACCGAAGATCTTGTCGCCTGCATCGCCCAGACCCGGCACGATGTAGCCTTTCTCGTTCAGCCCCTGGTCGACGGAAGCGCAGTAGAGCTCTACGTCAGGGTGAGCGGCTTCCAGTGCCTTGATCCCTTCCGGCGCGGCAACCAGTACCAGCACCTTAATGGATTGGCAGCCTTTCTTCTTCAGCAGATCGATGGTGGCGATCATGGAACCGCCGGTAGCCAGCATCGGATCGATAACCAGCGCCAGACGCTCTTCGATGTTGCTGACGATCTTCTCGAAATAGGGAACCGGTTGCAGGGTCTCCTCATCGCGGTAGATACCGACCACGCTGACGCGGGCGCTCGGGATATGCTCCAGCACGCCATCCATCATGCCCAGACCGGCACGCAGGATAGGCACGACGGTGACCTTCTTGCCCTTGATCTGGTCAACTTCCACTGGCCCATTCCAGCCATCGATGATAACCTTCTCGGTTTCGAAGTCAGAGGTCGCTTCATAGGTCAACAAACTGCCCACTTCTTTGGCCAGCTCACGGAAACGCTTGGTGCTGATCTCGCCTTCGCGCATCAGACCGATCTTGTGTTTGACCAGGGGGTGTTTGACTTCAACGACTTTCATTATTATCTCCTCTAACTGCCGCAAAAAAATCGTAGAATCATACAACAAAAGCCGCCGCTTGTAGAGCATTTCCGCGCAAAAACGCGCAAACGATTTCCTTTCTGGTTTTTCACCGCCACTGTTAGAATACGCCCCGAATTTTACCCTCCACTTCTTTATATGACGGGGAATACGCGTGACTGACAAAACCTCACTGAGCTACAAGGATGCTGGCGTGGATATCGATGCCGGCAATGCACTGGTTGAACGTATCAAGGGCGTGTCAAAGCGCACTCGTCGTCCTGAAGTCCTTGGTGGTCTTGGCGGCTTTGGGGCCTTGTGTCAAATCCCTGCGGGCTACAAGGAGCCGGTGCTGGTCTCCGGCACAGACGGGGTGGGCACCAAGCTGCGCCTCGCCATCGACCTGAAGAAGCACGACACCGTGGGCATCGATCTGGTGGCCATGTGCGTCAATGACCTGATCGTGCAAGGCGCCGAGCCGCTGTTCTTCCTCGACTACTATGCGACTGGCAAACTGGACGTGGACACCGCCGCCGCCGTAGTCACCGGGATCGGTGCCGGTTGCGAGCAGTCAGGCTGTGCCCTGGTGGGCGGCGAGACCGCCGAGATGCCGGGTATGTATGAAGGGGAAGACTACGACATCGCCGGTTTCTGCGTCGGTGTGGTGGAGAAGAGCGAAATCATCGACGGCAGCAAGGTCGGTGAAGGGGATGCCCTGATCGCGCTGGCCGCCAGCGGCCCTCACTCCAACGGTTTCTCCCTGATCCGTAAAATTCTGGAAGTCTCCAAAGCCGACGTGCATCAGCCGCTGGGTGACACCACCCTGGCCAACGCCCTGCTGGAGCCGACCCGCATCTACGTCAAGCCGGTGCTCAAGCTGATCAAGGAGTGCGAGATCCACGCCCTCTCCCACATCACCGGCGGCGGCTTCTGGGAGAACATCCCGCGCGTCCTGCCTGCCAACACTCAGGCTGTGATCGATGAGCAGAGCTGGCAGTGGCCGGCAGTGTTCAGCTGGCTGCAGCAGGCGGGCAACGTTACCCGCTTTGAAATGTATCGCACCTTCAACTGCGGCGTCGGCATGATCATCGCCCTGCCTGCCAACCAGCTGGAGAAGGCGTTGACCCTGCTCAAGGCGGAAGGCGAGAACGCATGGCACATCGGTCATATCACCAAGGCAGCCGATGGTGAGGAGCAGGTCATCATCAAATGATGCGGATCCTCGTCCTAATCTCCGGCAGCGGCAGCAATCTGCAGGCGATCCTCGATCACTGCGCCAGCGGCAAGATTGCCGGTGACGTGGTCGGCGTCATCAGCAACAAGGCCGATGCCTATGGTCTGGTTCGTGCCAAAGAGGCCGGGGTCGCAACCGCCATTCTGGCCCAGCAGCAGTTTACCAGCCGGGAGGAGTATGACGCCGCCCTGCTGGCGCTGATGGCTGATTATCAGCCTGATCTGGTGGTACTGGCGGGGTTTATGCGGATCTTGAGTGGCGACCTGGTGCGCCATTTCGCCGGCAGGATGATCAATATCCACCCCTCCCTGCTGCCCAAGTATCAGGGCTTGCACACCCACCAGCGCGCTATCGATGCCGGTGACAGTGAGCATGGCGCCAGCGTCCACTTCGTCACCGAAGAGCTGGACGGTGGCCCGGTGATCCTGCAGGCCCGTGTGCCCATCTTTGCAGGGGATGAGGCCGATGAGGTCGCCGCCCGGGTACAGGCGCAGGAGCACAGCATCTACCCGCTGGTGGTACGCTGGTTCTGCGAAGGCAGGCTGCAGATGGTGGATGGCGCCGTGCGACTGGATGGCGCCCTGCTGGGCCCCGCTGGTTACGCCTGCGAGTAACCACTAACAACTGCATGTCAGATACAACAAGGGAGGCTTAAGCCTCCCTTGTCATTTCTACCTATCCGCACGATGGCAGCGGTCAGATCCGATTACGTTACGCGGCCAAGCGACCCTACACCGGATTGTCGATATCGATAAAGGTGACATCCAACCCGTGCACGGTCGCCAGCCACTCCCCCAGCGCCTTGACGCCGTAGCGCTCGGTGGCGTGATGGCCTGCCGCATAGAAGTGCATCCCCATCTCGCGGGCGGTGTGAATGGTCTGCTCGGAGGCTTCACCAGAGATAAAGGCATCGATGCCCTGCTCCGCCGCCAGATTGATGTAGCTCTGACCGCCGCCGGTGCACCAGGCCACGGAGCGGATCAGCTCGGGGCCGGTATCGCCACAATAGAGGGGTTCGCGGCCAAGGCGCTCGGCAATCAGCTTGGCAAAATCGCGGCCGCTCATCGGCTCTTCCCGCTTGCCCACCATGGCGACGCTCTTGCTGTTCCACGGCTCCAGACCGCGACGCACCTTGATGTCGAGCAGCTTGGCGAGCTGGGCGTTGTTACCCACCTCGGGGTGAACATCCAGCGGCAAATGGTAGGCAAACAGGTTGATATCGTGGGTCAGCAGGGTCTTGAGGCGACGCTGCTTCATGCCGGTGATCTGGGCCGGTTCACCGCTCCAGAAGTAGCCGTGATGGACCAGGATGGCATCGGCCTGCGCAGCCACCGCCGCGTCGATAAGCGCCTGACTGGCGGTGACACCGGTCACCACCTTGCGAATGCGCTCACGCCCCTCCACTTGCAAGCCGTTGGGGCAATAATCCTTGATGGCGTGCGGTTCGAGCAGATGGTTCAGTACGGTTTCGAGTTTTCGATGAGAGATCATAGGGGTCCCTTATTAAGGCTCGGTCCCCTGCTTTACCAGTAAAAACAGGGCCCAGGCTCAAAGCGCCAAGGACCCCATGATAATCGAGCCGGGCCGTCAAGACCATGACAGCCCCCACACAGTGCGGTTTCCCACATGCCTCAGGCTGGCAGGTCGATCCCCGCCTCCCGCATCTGGGCCAGCTTGTAGCGCAGAGTGCGCGGGCTGATGCCGAGTCGGTCGGCCACCGCCTTGCGGCTGCCGTTACAATCTTGCAGGGTGTCGAGGATGATCTGGTGCTCCTGCTGCTTGAGCTCGCTGCCGAGGCGATCGCTGCCATAGCTGCGCTCCACGCTGACAAACTCCATCTCCTGCTCGTCCAGCTCTTCCAGAATGAGGTAGTCACAATCAATGACCCCGTCCGGGCTGAGGATCAGGGCGCGCTGTACCACGTTGTCCAGCTCCCGCACGTTGCCAGGCCAAGGATGGGCCAGCAGCCGCTGCCGCGAGGCGTCCGTTAACTGTGGTGTCGGCAGCCCCTGCTGACTGGCATGAAGCGCCAGCAGGTGCTCCGCCAGCGGCAGAATGTCGCCGGGCCGCTCGCTTAGGGCTGACCAGCGCAGCGGAAAAACGTTGAGGCGATAGTAGAGATCTTCGCGAAACAAGCCATCCTGCACCGCTTTTTTCAAATCCCGGTTGCTGGTGGCGATAACCCGCACATCCAGCGGGATCATCTTGCGACTGCCGAGCCGCTCCACCTCTTTCTCCTGCAACACCCGCAGCAATTTGGCTTGCAGCCCCTGATCCATCTCGGTGATCTCGTCAAGCAGCAGGGTGCCCCCCTGCGCCTGCTCGAACTTGCCGGGGCAACCCTGTACCGCACCGGTGAAGGCGCCTTTCTCGTAGCCGAACAGGGTGGCCTCCAGCATATTCTCGGGAATGGCGGCGCAGTTGATGGCGACAAAAGGCTGCTCGGCGCGATTGGAGTTGTCGTGAATGTAGCGGGCCAGCACCTCTTTACCCGTCCCGCTCGGACCGGTCACCATCACGGTCGCTTCGCTTCTGGCCACCCGGGTCGCCAGCTGGAACAGCTCGGCAGTTTTGGGATCCCCATGGACCACGGCGCGCTTCTCCACCTTCTGGGCCGGTACGTAACGGCTCACCTGATTGAGCAACACCTCGGGGGAAAAGGGCTTGGCCAGATAGTCGATGGCCCCTTCGCGCATGGCGCGCACCGCGCCGTCGATGTTGGCGTAAGCGGTCATCAGTAGCACGGGGATCTGCGGATATTGCTGGCGGATATTGGCCAGCAGGGTGAGGCCATCCATCCCCCCCATCTGGATATCGGAGATCACCATGTCAAACGGCTGACGGGAGAGGGCCAGCAGGGCCCGCTCGCCGCTGTCCGCTTCACGGCACTCATAGCCCCCCAGCAACAGGGTATCCACCAACGCTTCGCGCAGGCCATTATCATCTTCAACTACCAGAATTCTGGCCTGTGTCATGCTACACCTCCTAGCTGCACCGGTTGCTGATGCAGGGGGAACGACAGAGTAAAGCAGGTGCCTTCACCGGGCACCGAGGCCACACCGACCTCCCCCTGATGGGCACGCACTACAGATTGCACCACCGCGAGCCCCAGGCCAGTGCCTTGGGAGCGAGTGGTAAAGAAAGGTTCGAATACCTGACCGAGCTGATGGGAAGGGATCCCCTTGCCATTATCGATGACACGCATCTCCACCCTGCCACCACTGCGCACAGCGCTGACCAAGAGTGACGTGGCCCCCGCCTGCTGGGCATTGGCAATCAGGTTGTTGATAGCGCCCGCCAGCGCACTGCTGTTGGCCAGCAGACAGAGATCGGGCTCCGGCGCCTCCATGTGCAGATCGCACCCTTGCTGCTGACAGAATGCCTCGGCACCGGCCTGTACTTCGGCCAGCAGCCCTCGTACCGAGATGGGGGTGACCACCTGATTGTCGCCGTTGCGAGCAAACAGCAGGATGTCGTTGATCTGCTTCTCCAGATCCTGCAAGCGGGCCATCAGCTTTTGCTGAAACTGAGTGCGGGATTCCGGCTTGAGGGTGCGGTTGGCCAGATTGGCGGCATAGAGCATGGCGGCGGAGAGTGGAGTGCGGATCTGGTGGGCGAGCGAGGCCGCCATATTGCCCAGCGCCGACAGTCGCTTCATGTGGTTGATGCGATCTTGCAGTTTGCGGGTTTCGGTCAGGTCGTTGATAAACACCAGCTGGCCGGGCTGATCCGGCAACGGCTGAGTCGAGAGCTGCACCCGGCGCCCGTCGCGCAGGGAGATCTCGTGGCCATCATCCTCGCGCGGCTCGAAGCAGCGGGCAATGATGTGGCGCCAGAGCTCCCCTTCCAGCGGCTCCCCCAGCAGAGAGATGGCCGCCGGATTCGCGCGGGTGACCACCCCAGCGCCATTCAGCAGCAACACCCCGGTGGGGAGCGCCTTGAAGATGGCGTAGAGCTGGCTCACTTCGTGGGACTGGAGTGGCATGTCCTGCTGCACGATTGTCATAAAGCTGACCTCAAACTGGCTGTTGGGTCAGCTTATTCAATTTTCATGCCACTAAAATATGTAATTTAAAACAATAAGTTAAACATGGGCGTCAAGGCTTTGACCTCAGACGTCCTTGCTCATCCCGTACTTTTTCATCTTCTCCACCAGGGTAGTGCGGCGCATGCCGAGCAGATCGGCGGCACGGGCCACCACCCCATCCTGAAACTCCAGCGCCTGGCGGATCAGCTCCACTTCGAGGTCGGCCAGTATCTCCTTGAGATTAACCCCCTCCTCCGGCAACTGCATGGTGCGGGCCGCAGCGAGAGAGTGATCCAGTTCGGGGGGATCCTGGAATACCGCTGCCAGCGCATCCCTCTCATCCATCTCGGTCAGCCTCTCATCTCGCGGCTGACACGGCAGCAGGCGATAACGGCTCGGCAGATCGGCCACATCGACGATCTGGTGCGGATAGAGGATGAGCAGCCGCTCCAACAGGTTGGATAGCTCGCGCACATTGCCGGGCCAGGGGTATTGCATCAGCGACTCCAGGGCCCGCTGGGTCAGGCGGATAAAGCTGTGGTGCTGCTCGGCATGGCGGTTGAGCAGCTCCTGGAGCAGCAGCGGGATGTCGTCGGTGCGATCCCGCAGCGGCGGCGTCTCAATCGGGAAGACGTTGAGGCGGTAATAGAGGTCTTCACGAAAACCCTGGGTGCGGATCAGCGCCTCCAGATCCCGGTGGGTCGCCGCAATGATCCGCACATCGGCCTGAATCGGCTTGCCACCCCCGACCCGATCGAACAGCCGCTCCTGCAGCACACGCAGCAGTTTGACCTGCATCGGCATCGGCATGTCGCCGATCTCATCGAGGAACAGGGTGCCCCCCTGCGCCAGCTCGAAGCGGCCGCGCCGGGCAGCGATGGCGCCGGTGAAGGCCCCCTTCTCGTGGCCGAACAGTTCGCTCTCCAGCAACTCGGCAGGAATGGCGCCGCAGTTGATGGGCACAAAGGGGCCTTGACTTCGGGAAGAGAGTTCATGGATAGCGCGAGCCACCACCTCTTTGCCGGTCCCCGATTCACCGAGGATCAGCACGTTGGCATCGGTCTCGGCCACCTGGCTGATGAGACGCCGCACCTCCTGGATCCCCTTCCCTTTGCCCACCAGCAAACGCAGCAGCGTCTGCCCCTTGTCATGGGTCTGCTGACGGGGATGCAGGGAGACAAACGCCTGACAGAAGTGCAAATGACGGGTAAGGGATTCATAGGTAAAGGGTGACCGCGCCACCCCGATGAAGTTGCTGTTGGGCAGATCCGCCTCGACCAGCGAGAGGAACGGCGTGCGGGGAAAGGCTATCAGCAGATCCGGCAAGGGGCGGCCGCTCAGCTCACCCACCAGCACCCCTTGCAGCGGGCCGGAGGATTCGATAGCGACATCCAGATCGCTTTGCGCCACCTCTTGCCACGGGATCCCCATAAACGAGAGCACTGTTCCCAATTGCTGGCGCCGCTGCGCATCGGCATCAACAATCAACACGCCCATCTCCACCATATCCATTCCTCGCGATGTCCTAATCTAACTTATTGTTTTATTTGGTCATAAAATGCCGGTGAACGACGTCATGACCGACACACAAAGTGCCAAAATTCCGACGCATTGTCAAAAATTGTCGCATTCAGGCTAAGTGAATCGACAGAAACGGGGGATGAGATACGTTTTGCCGGGCATTTTTCTGCGCCTTGCAGGCCTAGGATACAAACAAAACTGCCCTCGTCAGAGGGCAGTGGCAACGCAGCGAGACCGACTCAGTGGTGGTTATGGTGGTGGGGGGCCGCGTAGCGACACTCGGGAAAGCGGCTGCAAGCCAGAAAGAGCCGACCAGCGTGAGGGCCCTTTTTCGCCTCTCGCTCCACCAGCAACGCATCGCAGCGGGGGCAGTGGTGTGCTTCACGCACCTCGTCATCCTCCACACCGGCAAACAGTTCCTCGGCCAGATCGCCCTCCGTGGCATGCTGTTCTGCTATCCGCTTGCCAGCCCCCGCGGAAGCGGTCAACACGGCGCCACTCGTCGAGATGGCGGAGCCCGGCGCCGAGTGGCCGTGGCCGCCAGATCCCACATCCACGCCATCCAGCAGCAAGGGGTTGAAGGTCGGCTCGCGGCGAGCCCCGGGCGGCAGATCCTCTACCAGCGGCTCACGGGTTTTGACCAGTAGCGGCAGGATCTGTTCGCGCAGCTCTTCCACCAGATAGCTGGCACTTGCCGGGATCTGCAGCAACGGCAGACCGGCGCTGTCGCAGGCAGTTTTCAGAAAGAGATCCCGCGCCTTGCGCTTCTGGTGACGGTGAGAGCTGTCATCGAGTTCGATGGCACAGATAAAGGAAAGATCAGAGGGGTGGCAAAGCAGGTAGTCGAAATGCTTGGCGCTGATCTTGTTGAAGTGCTGCTGCCATTTGCTTTTGCCGATCCCGGCCTGCGGCGTCAGCACATCGGCCACCCGTACCTTGGCAAAGACCCGGGCCTTGTCACTCACAGCCAGATCCAGCACCCCGAGGAAGGATCGTTCGGCGGGACTGAACAGGGTCTCCTGCACATCATAGGGCAGGCGCTTTTGCTGTCTACCTCTGCTCCAGAAGATCGCCAGCACAAGCAGCAACAGCAACAGCAATCCCGATAGGACAAGGGTATTCATGAGAGCACGATCCAGTTCACAACACGAAAGGGGAACCACTTTACCACAGCCGCCACGGAGCAAGGCAGAAGACAAGCGTATGGAAAGTGTAAAAGTCCCGTCTTTTTATCTATTTGCCCGCAGGCGGGGGTTCATATGACCAGCCACAGCAGGCACAATGGGGATCGAGCCAGAGTTCCAATTTCAAGGAGAGCAGGATGCAAAAGCAATTGGTGGTCACCGTGATCGGTGCAGACAAACCCGGGATCGTCGAGAGTTTGGCGGCCGTCATCAGCCGCGAGCAGGGCAACTGGCTGGGCAGCGCCATGAGCGAACTGGCGGGGCAGTTTGCCGGGATCCTTCATGTCTCCGTGCCCGATGAGCACTATCGCAGCCTGTGCGAAGCGCTGGCCCTGCTGCAGGGTCTGACTATCAGCTTTGCCGAAGGGATACCTACTGCCGAACCGGCTCATCAGATGATGATGACGGTGACCGGCAACGACCGCCCAGGCATCGTCCACGAAGTGGCCAGCATCCTGCGCCAGCTCGAGATCAACGTGGCCGATCTCACCACCGGTTGTGAACCTGCCCCCCACTCCGGCGCCCCGCTCTTCTATGCTCACGCGCTGGTTGCCCTGCCCGACGGGCTTGTCATGGATACGCTTATCACCGCGCTGGAATCCCTCTCCGACGATCTGGTGGTCGACATCGACGAAGCGTTCAGCGAGCAGTAACAATAATGTCATTTTTTTGTCATATATTAACGCCATAACTGCCGCGCAGACGCGACCTGAAACAGAGGCACAAGATGAGCACCGACAAGCAGTATGAAGAGAAAGAGCTGAGCTGGCTCTCATTCAATGAACGGGTGTTGCAAGAGGCAATGGACAAGACGGTGCCCCTCATCGAGCGGGTCCGTTTTCTGGGGATCTTCTCCTCCAACCAGGATGAGTTCTTCAAGGTACGGGTATCGGACGTCAAGCGCCGCATCCTCATCAATGAAGTACATGGTGGCGACGATGAAGCCAAGGTGCTGCTGCGCGCCATCCAACAGAAGGTGATGGCGCTCGGTGAGGCATTCGACAACACCTACAAGGAGTTGTTGATTGCGCTGGCCCGGCACAACATCTTCCTGGTCAACGAGAACCAGCTTTCCGAGACGATCCATAAGTGGCTGCGGGTCTTCTTCAAGGAGAAGGTACTGCGCCATATCATCCCGATCCTGCTCAACAAGGAGGTCAATCCGGTCAAGTTCCTCAAGGATGAGTACACCTATCTGGCCGTCGAGATGAAGAAGAACGGTCAGGTGATCCAGTACGCCCTGGTGGAAGTGCCGACCGATGACCTGCCCCGCTTCTTCCAGTTGCCGCCGGAAGGAACCCGGCGCAAGAAGCAGATCATCATTCTGGATAACGTCATCCGCTTCTGTCTCGACGAGATCTTCAAGGGCTTCTTCGACTACGACGAGATTGCCGCCTACGCGGTGAAGCTGACCCGGGATGCCGAATACGGACTCTCCGACCAGCTGGACTTGAGTCTGCTGGACAAGATGAGTGACGGCTTGAAGCAGCGTCTCACCGCCATGCCGGTGCGCTTCGTCTATGAACGGGAGATGCCGGCTGCCATGATAAGCTTCCTGAAACTCAAGCTGCAGATCAGCAGCTACGACGCCATCATGCCGGGCGGGCGCTATCACAACTTCAAGGATTTCATCGGCTTCCCCAATGTGGGCCGGGATTATCTGGAAAATCCCAAGCTGCCAGCCCTGGAGTGCCGCGACTTTGACGGCTTCGTCAACGCCTTCGATGCCATCACCAAGCAGGATATCCTGCTCTACTACCCGTACCACAAGTTCCACCACTTCACCGAGCTGGTGCGCCAGGCGGCATTCGATCCCGCTGTCAGTGCTATTCGCATTAACATCTATCGGGTCGCCAAGAAGTCGCGCATCATCCACTCCCTCATCGATGCCGCCAACAACGGCAAAAAGGTAACCGTGGTGGTCGAACTGCGCGCCCGTTTCGACGAAGCGGCCAACATCGACTGGGCCAACATTCTCACCGATGCCGGGGTCAAGGTGGTGTTCGGGGTGCCGAGCCTCAAGATCCATTCCAAGCTCTGCCTAATCACCCGCCACGAACATGGTGAGGCGGTGCGATATGCCCATATCGGGACCGGTAACTTCAACGAGAAGACCGCCAAGATCTATACTGACTTCTCGCTGCTGACCCGCCATCCGGACATCACTGCCGAGGTGGAGAGCGTGTTCGAATACATCGAATATCCCTATCGGCGCTACAAGTTCAACCACCTGCTGGTCTCCCCGATCAACAGTCGCCGTCAGCTCTATCGCCTGATCGACAACGAGCTGGCCAACGCCAAGGCGGGGCAACCCAGCGGCATCACCCTCAAGATCAACAATCTGGTGGACAAGGATCTCATCAATCGGCTCTATGCCGCCGGTCAGGCCGGGGTGCCGATCCAGATGATCATCCGTGGCATGTGCGCCCTGCGCCCGGGCGTGCCGGGCCTCAGTGACAACATCAAGGTGATCAGCATCATCGACCGCTTCCTCGAGCACCCTCGGGTGATGGTGTTCCACAACAAGGGCAACCCCCAGCTCTATATCTCCAGTGCCGACTGGATGAGCCGCAACATCGACGGCCGGATCGAGGTGGGGACCCCCATCTATGACGAGCGGCTCAAGCAGCGCATCATGGACATTCTCGAGCTACAACTCAGTGATACCTGCAAGGCGCGGGTCATCGATGCCGACCAGCAGAACGAATATGTGAAGCGGGGCAACCGCCGCAAAATTCGCTCTCAGGTGGTGATTTACGACTATCTCAAACGTATCGAGTCAAACAATGGATAATAGTCTCTATGCCGCCGTCGATCTCGGCTCCAACAGTTTTCATATGGTGATCGCCCACCTCAGCGAAGGGCGTTTTCGCATCGTCGATCGCATCAAGGAGCGGGTACGTCTGGCCGAAGGAATGGATGATCAGAAGCGGATGAGCCCAGAGGCGATGGCACGCGGCCTCGCCTGCCTGGCACTGTTTGCCGAGCGGCTTACCAACATCAAGCCGGATCAGATCCGCATCGCTGGCACCTACACATTACGCCGAGCCAGCAACGCCCGCGAATTCGTGAGCGCAGCGGCCAAGGTGCTCAACCACCCCATAGAGATCATCAGCGGCCAGGAAGAGGCACGCCTCATCTATCAGGGGGTCGCTCATACCCAGCATATCGAGGGTCAGGTACTGGTGATCGACATCGGCGGCGGCAGCACCGAGCTCATCATAGGTGAAGGGTTTGAACACAAGGCCCTCACTAGCCGCAAGATGGGCTGCGTCAGCTTTACCCAGAGCTTTTTTGCCAGCGGCAAGCTGAGCGACAAGCATTTCAGCAGTGCCGTGCTGGAGGCCCAGCACCAGCTCGCCCCCATCGTCAACCAGTACCGCAAGCTGGGCTGGCAGAGCTGCCTTGGCAGCTCCGGCTCCATTCGCACCGTGCGCGACGTGCTGCAGGGTGAAGGGCTGACTGATGGCTGCATTACCCTGGAGGGGCTGGAGCGGCTCAAGGCTGTGATGATTGAACGCAAGCGGGTCGATAATCTCAAGCTGGCAGGGCTTACCGAGGAGCGTCAGGAGGTGTTTGCCGCCGCGGTGGCCATCCTGCTTGGGCTGTTTACCTCACTGCCCATCGAGCGGCTCGACTACTCCGACGGTGCCCTGCGCGAAGGGCTGCTCTACGAGTTCGAGGAGCGCTTGCAGCAC
This sequence comes from Aeromonas fluvialis, assembly GCF_000819885.1. Taxonomy (GTDB): domain Bacteria; phylum Pseudomonadota; class Gammaproteobacteria; order Enterobacterales; family Aeromonadaceae; genus Aeromonas; species Aeromonas fluvialis. The sequence goes on along the minus strand of NZ_CDBO01000057.1, from coordinate 24,828 downwards.
CACGATATTCGCGAGCGTACCGCACAGGCGCTCGGTACCCACTACCGGATGGACAGGAAGCAGGCCGCCCGGGTGGAGCAGAGTGTCTTGGCCCTATTCGATGCCCTGCAAGAACCCTGGCAGATGGAGATAGATCCCTATCGCGCCATCCTCGGCTGGGCGGCGCGGCTGCACGAAATCGGTCTTGCCATCAACTACAGCGGCATTCACCGCCACTCCGCCTATATCCTGCAACACACCGACCTGCCCGGCTTCAACCAGGACGATCAGGCTCTGCTGGCTGCGCTGGTACGTTTTCAGCGCAAGGGGCTCAAGCTCTCAGAGCTGCCGCCCCTGCCCAACCACGACCTGCAAACCGTGCTGCGCTGCATCCGCATCCTGCGTCTCGCCGTGGCGGCCCACCACAAGCGCCAGGATGATCTGCTGCCCGAGCTGAACGTGCAAGCGACTGGCGATCAGCTGGCAGTCAATCTGCCCGCCAGCTGGTGCGAGGAGAACCGGCTCCTGATGCAGAATCTGGAGAAAGAGCAACGCTACTGCCAGGAGCAGGGCTGGCCACTGTTGTTCCAGCTCGGCTAAACTGGAAAGATAAATGCAAAAGGCAGCTCAATGGCTGCCTTTTGCATATCAACCTACCCGTTACTGCAAGTCAGGCAGCAACCACTTGGCCATCTCGAAGTAGATGATAAGACCGGTGTCATCCACCAGGATGGCGATAAAGGGGGCCAACACCGAGGCTCCAGGCGCGAACCCAGGCCGCCAGTGCAATGGCGCCCGAAATGAGCATGCCAGTGGAGAGCTATTTCTTCAGCACCGAGCCGAGGTTGCGCAGACTCACCTCCCCGACCGCCATGGCACGTACTATGGTGGTGATCTCGGCATGGTGCGATCCTCAGGGCGGGAGCACACTTTGTTAAATCAAGTAACAAACCCGACTTTTGCTCATTAATCACACAACCCAAGAGTAAATAGCACTCGGTTTTACACCGTGGAGTGAGCAATATTTATACCTATTGATGTTGTTTTGCGCTGCCTGCTCATTTTTAGGTTAGTGTGCTCTCACCCTGGTTCGGCGAGCGGCCTGGATAGTGATTAATCGCCGGTTACACAGAAAAATTTACAATCTCGCAAATAAGATGCACAACCCTCCGTTGTGCGGGCGGCATGATTATTCAATCCCGTAGGGAGGTCAACCCTGCCTCAATCATGAAATGAGGTATGGCAAAAGCTTGTTACAATTGTCGGGAAATGACAGAGGAATTCGGCTGGAGGAAACACAGTGAAAAGGCCCAGTAAGGGCCTTTTCTTAGCGAATATAATCAAATAGCGTCAGACGGCTTATTTTACTGAACGAGAGTTGCGAGGCACTCAATGCCGCATCTTCTTTGGACAGTGCCGAAATAACCTCATAGAGATCCGCTTCCGACACCTTGGCTCTCGCCTCAGCGTTGAGGGTGCTAAGCCCTTCATTGGAACCTATCACCTGCTCCAGACTATTCATCCGGCCACCCAGCTCACCCAACCCATGATCGATATTCAGGCGAGCATTTTTCATATGGACGCCGGCATCGGCCACTTTCTGCTGAAAGCTCTCGGCCGAAATAGTGGGCTCACGCAACGCGGTAATAAAATCGGACATACCGTTCAAGATATTGTCATTCTTGGGCGGATTGAGATCAAACTGCTGCACCGCACCGCCAGCCGGCTGGTCAAGGGTTAACTCAAGACCATTAAAGGGGATCTTGCTACCTGGGATATACTCTCCCGTCTGCAGGGTATTGCCGCCAGCATCCTTGATGTCATAGCTATCTGGTGGGCCTATGGTCGTTGACACGGTATAGCTGTTGCTGGGCAGCGCAGAGTTATAATTGGATTTATAGAAATTATCAAAATTGCCCTGATCGCCAATACCGACCGAGATATTCGCGCTGGCCGCACTGGCTGTTCTTCTGGTCGCCACGATTTCAAACAGATCCTGTCCGGAGTCATTGGCGGCGATTTGCACAGTGGGTGACACCTGAATATTTCGCTGGCCAGGGTCTCCCTGATAAATATATTTTCCGTTGGCGTCTTTCACATACGGCTGAGTCTTGCTCTGATTGCCACCGAAAATAAATTCACCCGATGAATTCTTGCTGTTCATCAGGTCGAGCATCTGCTGCTGCAACCCCTCCAGTTCACTGGCAATGGCTTTGCGATCATCCATGCTGATAGCGCCGTTATTGGACTTCTGGATCAGCGTCTGGGCACTCAACATGGCATTATTAATCGACGTTAATACCGTCTCCTCATGCCCCAAGCTGTTTTCCAGCAAGCTGCCATTGACACTGTACTGTTTGAACAGCTCAATCTCCTTGGTGAGGGCCATCTTCTGGCTCATCCCCGCGGGATCTTCTCCGGCAGTCTGAAATTTGTTGCCGGTTTGCAGCTGTTGATAGGCTTTGCTCAGACGCTCATTGGCACTGTTGAGGGAATATAAATTCCGGTCATAAATCATGTTGGTGGTGATGCGCATGGCGCTACCTCACGGAAGAGAGCAGTGTATCGAAAATGGTTTTGGCCGTGCTGACCACCTGGGCAGAGGCAGCATAGGATTGCTGAAAGCGGATCAAGTTGGCTGCTTCCTCTTCCAGGTTGACCCCCGATACGCTCTCAAAAATGCCGGTACTCTGAATCAACTTGGATTCATTGGCCTTGAGCAGGGTCTTTGCCTGGCTGGTATTGTTACCCACTTCCATCACCAACCCGGTATAGGCCTCGTTAAAAGTCATCTTGTCGTTGGTCGTGCCACCATTGGTGCTCTTGCGTACCAGATCCTTGTTTTGCAGCTCGGCCAAAACCAAGCCATTGCTGTTATCGGCAAAGCCATTGCTGTTGTAGCTGAGCTTGAAGCTGTCGGCGGGTTGCACCGTGCCGGTAATGCTGAATTCGTAGCCAGGTGTCTGGTTCGGGTTGGCATAGACCGCTGACCCGGTAGGGAAAGGATTGACGATAGCCGACATCAGATTTTGTCCATTGCTGCTCGCCGGCGCCGTACCGATCAAGGTGGTTCCATCCCCTTGAAAGACCTGATAGTTACCACTGCTGTCTATCTTGACCACCTGGGGCGCAGTTGGGCTTAGCGCATTGGTGCCAAAACCCGACCCAGCCCCTGTATTGAACACCCCACCCAGCTTGATATCGGCACTGCCAACGTTGTTAGTCGTTTTCTCAGCTTTAAGCGGAGATGCCAACGCCAAATCTTCCGGCCTGGTGATCAGTTGCGCCAGCCCGGCAGCAGCGTTCTTGGTCGGTTGCAACAACAGCTTGTCACCCGCAGCCGGAGCTCCTGTGAGGTCGATCGAGATCCCGTGACCGGGCAATTCAAAGGTCGCTGGCGGCATGGTTCCGGTGCTCACCGAGGTGCGGTTGCCAGACTTGTCCAGCGAGAACACCTCATAACCGGTAGCACTGTTAAAGTGTACTTCGTAATCAAACGGGGTCACCGAGGTCCCCTTGCCAGGCACAAAGCTAACGTTGGCACCGACAGTGCCCGTATTGCTGCCATAAGGTAATCCCTGACTGCCCGGCAGGGTGAAGATATCGCCACCGATCTGGTTATCCAGATCCATCCCCAGACGGTTTTGCTGGTTCATGGCATCAGCTATCGCGACCGCCAGCTGGCCCAGTTCACGCTTGGTCGGCTCAAGGTCTGTGCGCGCCTTGAACAACCCTCCCATGGCGCCACCAAATGTATCGCGATCGATGGCGGCCTTGTTATCCCCCAGTGTCAGCTGCAGCTCCCGATCCCGGGAATCTGGATCCCCGGCCACCACCTTGAACTGGGCGACGCCCCCATCCAGCACCAGCGAATGGCCGGTGCTCATATTGACCAGCATACTGCCGTTGGGCTGGGCAACCGTGCGAATATCCATCTTCTCGGAAAGCTGACGGATGGCCTCATCCCGCTGATCAAACAGCATCAAATTCTCTTCGGGTGAGCCCTGGGTGCGGATAATGGCCTGGTTGAGGTCATTGATGCTGGTGAGCAGACTGTTGACCTGCTTGGTTTCATCTTCGATGCGGGTGTTGAGGGTATCGCTCTCTTTGTCGAGCTGGGCCGAGAGGGTATTAAAGCGGTTCACCATGCCGCTCAGCTCCGTCATCGCGACCTTGCGGCCGCCGAGTTCGGCGGGCGACTCATTGGCCGCATGAAATGCCTTGAAGTAGGAGGTCATTGCTGTGCCCACGCTGTTGCTGGTATCACCCAGCAAGCTGTCGACCCCCGCCAGCTGCTGGTAGTGGGTCAGGGAGGCGTGATAGGCGGAGGTATCACGGCGCATCTCTCCCTGCATATAGCTGTTGATGACCCGCTCGGTCTGGATGTCACCGGTGCCAAGACCAATGGAGTTGGTATACACTAGGGTTCGCTCACGCACATAGCCTTGGCTATTGACGTTCACGATGTTGTTACTGGTGCTCTGCAACAAGCGTTGCTGGGCCAGCACGCCCGATGTCCCGATTCCAAGCAGATCGCTTGCCATACCTTACAGCTCCATCTCGTTGTATTGCACAATCGCATCACTGCGCAATACCTGTTTCAGTTTTCTGGCGTAGTCCGGATCGGTGGCATAACCCGCCTGTTGCAGCGCCTCGAAGTAGCGGTCCGGACTATCCACCTTGGCCAAGGCCCCCTTGTAGCGAGAGCCGGAGGTGAGGAAGTCCACATAGTCGTTGAAGCTCTCTTCAAACGACTCATAGGAGCGAAATGCCGCTTTCTGGCGGGAGGCAACGCCTTGCTCATACTCGAGCGTGCTGACCACGGCTTTGGGCCCTTGCCAGCGGGGATCAGCCTTGATGCCAAACAGGTTATGGGTCACCTGTCCCTCACCATTCTTGATCACCCGCTTGCCCCAACCACTCTCCAGTGCCGCCTGAGCGACCAGTACCGCCGGGCTTAAACCCAGCTTGTCGGCCGCTTTCTTGGCCAGCGGCATCAGGCGATTGACGAACTCTTCCGGCGTATCGAACTCTTTGCTCCCACGACCGCCAGCGCTGCCCTCTTCACCGGCAAGGCGTCCCATGGGTGACACGCTGCGATGTGGACGACGGGGCATGCTGAGCCCGTGGCTCTCCTTGACCCCCTCCGCCATCACTTTTTCAGCAAAATCTTTGCCAACTTTTGATGCCGTGATCAAATCATCCGCAGCAGCCGTGGGCGCCTGATAGGGTTTGTAGACCCGCTCCGTGCGCTGCGGCATCTTGAGCACCCGTCCATCCTGATGGGTAAATGCCTCCGGAGCGAGCTGCTTGGCCACCATATCGGCCAGCCCCAGTCCCCCCTTGCTTGACATGTCGGCAACCCGCTGCTCATCCAGCATCCCTTCATAAAACCGGGTATAGCTGCTGTTCATCGGGTTGTCCTGCGTCAGCACCCCGTTGGCCTGACGCATGCTCTGAAACAGCATCTGGGTAAAGATTGACTCGAACTGGCGCGACGCACTCTTGAGCGCTTCGGCCTGTCCCTCTTTGCTTTGGCTCATCTGGCGCAGACGATCCAGGTTTTTGATATCCTGCACCATCCCGAGATTCATGCCGCTGTTGCTGTCAAACTCCGCCATTTTGCTTACCTCATTGCCACCCGTGGCAACCACTTGCCGCTTGTTACAATATGACCAGTTGCCCCTCGATGGCGCCTGCCTGCTGCAGCGCCTCGAGGATAGCCATCAAATCACCGGGGGCGACGCCAACCTGGTTGACCGCCCGAACCAGATCGTCCAAGGTCGCACCGGTATCCAGCTTGAACATCCGCCCAGGCTCCTGCTGGACATTGATGGTCGAGTTGTTGGTCACAGTCGTCTCTCCTCCCGCCAACGGGTTGGGCTGGGAGACCTGCTGGTTTTCGGCGATGGTCACCGTCAAGCCGCCATGGCTGACAGCCGCAGGCTTGAGCCTTACCTGACTGCCGATCACTATGGTGCCGGTACGGGAGTTGACGATGATCTTGGCCGCTTCGTTGGCCGGATCCACCTCCAGGTTCTCGATGGTCGCCAGATAGGAGACTCGCTGGCCCGGATCCCGCGGGGCATAGACCTTGACCGAGGTGGCATCGAGGGCCTGGGCCGTGTTGGGGCCGACCAGATCGTTGACCACGTCCGCCAGACGGCGGGCGGTGGTGAAGTCCGGGCGATTGAGGTTGAAGGTGATGGTATCTCCCTGGCTGAAGGAGTTCGGTACCTCCCGCTCCACGCTGGCACCATTGGCGATACGTCCCACGGTCGGTGTATTGACCACCACCTTGGAGCCATCGGCCCCTTCTGCCCCCAGACCACCCACCACCAGACTGCCCTGCGCCACGGCATACACCCGGCCATCCAGTCCTTTCAGGAAACTCTGCAGCAAGGTACCACCGCGCAGGCTCTTGGCCTCCCCGATGGCGGAGACAGTCACATCGATGGTCTGACCCGGCTTGGAGAAGGGGGGTAGATCGGCATGAATGGCGACCGGTGCTACATCCTTGATCTTGGGCTTGATGTTGTCCGGCACTTTGATGCCGAAATTGTTGAGCATGGTGCGAAATGTCTGCTCGGTAAAAGCGTTGTTCTTCTCGCCCGTACCGGGCAGACCCACCACCAGACCGTAACCGATCAACTGATTGCTACGTACCCCCTCCACCGAGCTGATATCCTTGATCCGGGCGGCATTCGCCAACCCGAGGGGCAACAGACAGCAGAGCAGAGTAACGAGACGGAGTGACTTCATAACATCTCCTAGAGCGGCCACCAGGGACCATTGAAAAAGCTGGTAAGCCATCCTTGCTCCTGGCTATTGGCCAGATCGCCGGTACCACCGTAATAGATGCGGGCATTCGCCACTTTCTGGGACGACACGCTGTTATCCGAGGTGACATCCTCCGGCCTAATCAGACCGGTGATGCGGATATACTCATTGCCATTGTTGAGCATGATCCACTTTTCGCCCCGTACCAGCAGGTTGCCATTGGGCAATACCTTGGCCACACTGACCGAAATATTGCCTTGTAAGCTGTTGCTCTGATCCGCTTTGGCCTGACCCTTGAATGCACTGTTTTGACCGATGGATGCGGAGAGATCATAGGGGCTGGCCGTGACCGGTACGCCCCCTAGCGTCACCGGATCCAGATTAAACTTGTTATCCTTGCCACTCTGGGTATTGGCCTTCTTCGACGCAGAGGTGGACTCCGACAACTCGATGGTGATGATATCGCCCACCTTGTGCGCCTTGATGTCCGAATAGATGCCATTAACCTGATCCGGCTGAAAAATAGCCCCCGTCGGTCTCACCGAAACCGGCTCCGACTCCCCGTATACAGGGGAAAACTCGGGGTCATCAGGCCTGGGTGTATTGGGAGTGCTACTACACCCTCCCAGCACCAGCAATCCCAGCATCCATACGGCTTTCATCATGCACCTCCTAATTAGGTACGCTGGATCAGGAAGGACATCATGCCGTCCACCGCAGAGAGGACTTTGGAGTTCATCTCGTAGACCCGCTGGGCCTGAATGAGGTTCACCAGCTCTTCGGTGACGTTGACGTTAGAGGTCTCCAGCATCCCCTGCTTGATCACCCCCAGGCCATCGGCACCGGCAGTCCCTTGCGCGGCAGCACCGCTGGACTGGGTCTCGACGAACATGTTCTCCCCCATCGGCTGCAAGCCGCTGGCGTTGACAAAGTCGGATATGTTGATCTGACCGACAACCTGAGAAGCGCCATCCCCCTTGAGCTGCACCGAGACCTGGCCATCTTCACCCACAGTGACGCTCTGGGCGTTTTCCGGGATCTGGATTTCCGGTTGCAGCGGGTAGCCATTACCCGGGGTCACGATGGTCCCTTCATCGTTGAGGGTGAACTGACCGTTACGGGTATAGGCCAGACTGCCATCGGGCAACTGAATTTCAAAATAGCCACGGCCACTGATCATCAGATCCAGTGAGTTGTCGGTGGTTTGCACGTTACCCTGACTGTGGTTTTTCTGGGTCGCGACCACCTTGGCACCCGCACCCAACATCAAGCCGGAGGGGAGCTCGGTATCAGCAGAGGAGCGGCCACCGGGCTGGTTGATGTTTTGATAAAGCAGATCCTCAAAGATGGCCCGTGACTTTTTGAAGCCCACGGTGCTGGCGTTCGCCAGGTTGTTCGAAGTGACCGAGATATTGGTCTGCTGTGCATCCAACCCGGTCTTGCTGATCCAGAGTGCAGGATTCATAGGTAACTCCTTGATTAGCTGATTCGCAGCAGTTGGGTTTGAGCTTCATCATTCTCTTCGGCCGTCTTCATGATTTTGACCTGGGTTTCGAACTGACGTTGCAGCCGGATCAAGTTGGTCATCTCATCCACCACATTGACGTTGCTCCCCTCCAGGGAGCCGGCAATCAGGCCGACATTGGCAGAAGCGGCTTCATTCTGGCCATCCTTGCGGCGAAACAGACCATCCTGCCCCTTCTCCACCGCATCGGCGGCCGGGTTGACCAGCTTGATCCGCTGGAAATCTTCCGGCAAGTTGGCGGCGGCCCCTTCCGGTCGACCGCTGATGGTGCCATCCCGATTGATCTCGAGTTTCTCCATCGGCATCGGCAGCACGATGGGCTGACCTCCGTCATCCACCACATTCAAGCCGGTCGAGGTTTGCAAGTTGCCGGTCGCATTGACCTGCAAATTCCCCATGCGGGTATAGGCCTCGCCGCCCTTGGGATCCTGCACGGCAATCCAGCCCGGACCATCCACCGCCACGTCCAGATCCCGTCCGGTGGTCATCAGCATGCCATGCTGCAGGTTCTGACCCGGGCGCTCAGCCATGGCAAATACCCGGCTTGGCAAGCCCTCTCCGAACGCCTGCATGCTTCTGGCCTGCTCGAAATCGGACTTGAAACCGGTGGTATTGGCATTGGCGAGGTTGTTACCGCGAACAGCCAGACTGTTCATGGTCTCTTTGGCCCCGGACATGGCGATATAAAGCAGGTGATCCATGGAATTCTCCGTCAAACAGATGACTCTGACAGGAGAAAAGCAATTATAGTGCCAACAGCAGAAATATGGGGGGAGTAGGACGGAAGTGCTACAGAAACAGGAAGTGCTACAGAAACAGAGAGGGGGAAATACCCCCTCTCATTATCATTGATTGCGCGATTAACGGATCTGCAGAATGGTCTGCTGCAGCGAACTGTTGACCTCCAGCGAACGGGAGTTGGCCTGGAAGTTACGCTGGGCAGTGATCAGGTCCACCAGCTCGTTAGTCAGATCCACATTGGACTGCTCCAGCGCCGATGATTTGATGGTGCCGAAAGTGCCCGAGTTGGGGGTCCCGGGCAAGGCATCGCCAGAGAGCAAGGATTGGCGCCAGGAAGTATCGCCAACCTGGGTCAGCCCTTGCGAGTTGGCAAACTTGGCCATGGCCACCATGGCGACCTTGACCGTGGTTGCGTTGCTGTAGGTGGCGGATACAATGCCATCCGAGGTGATTTCGACCTTTGTCAGGCGACCGACAGTGGAGCCATCCTGTGTCAAGTTGTTGACTTCGAACGGAGAGGCATATTGGGTGATGGTTCCCAGCGTGATCTCCACCTGCTGTGTCGGATCGGCACCATTATCGATAATACCAGCCCCCGAATTCCCCAACTCTTCCGTCTTGATGACGGGAGGGTCGGTCGGGGTGATCATCTTGCCATCGGCGCCAAACTGGATCGTGGCACCCTTTGGCACCTGGTTCAGACCGGCGGCCATGGTCGGGACCGTACCACCTTCGATGTCGATGGGCTTGTCCCCTTGATACAAGTACATGCGCCAAGAGGTGGGATCGGCCGGCTTGGTCAGATCAGCCGGATCGGCCTCCTTGATGAAGTACTGGGTGATGGTATGGGGTTCTCCGAGCGAATCGTAAACCACCACCGAGGTCGAGGAGGAGTAGGTTTTCGAATCTTTCGGATCAAAAGTTGACGCATCCGCCGGAATGGCTGGAGGTACGGCTGGCGTACCACCTGCCGGCAGCGGAGTTGCGGTTGATGGCAGGTTGAAGCTCGCTTCTATCTTGCTGGTCTGGACCGGCTCACCGGCTCGATCCGGGATCTGGATAGGCTTGGTCGCATTGATGCTCACCGCCTTGGGGGTACCGTCATCATTGATTTCATACCCTTGCAGATAGTGGCCCTGGTTATTGACCATGTAGCTATTTTCGTTGAGCTTGAACGCGCCGGCACGGGTATAGGTACGATCGAGATTGGTCAATCCGTCAGAGGTCACAAAAAAGCCGTTCCCCTGGATGGCCAGGTCCAGTGCGTTATTGGTAAATTGCAGCGCCCCCTGATGGAACTGCTGGGCAACCGCTCCGGTCGCCACACCGTTACCGACCTGGGTTTTGGCGCTGACGAAGATGGAGTTGGCATAGACGTCAGCAAACTCGGCACGTGACTCCTTGAAGCCGGTGGTGTTGACGTTGGCGATGTTGTTAGCGGTGACGTTAAGGTCTTTTTGTGCCGCGTTGACACCGCTCAAGGCATTGTTAAATGACATATCCAGCTCCTTAGATCGATGCTGTCGACGTGGTTTTTGACGGTGTAACCGTCGGATTTGAATTGGTGCCTGAAATTTGCAGGATGCTGCTCAACAATGTGCTGCCAAGGCCTTTCACATTGAGCATGGTCGGGTTTGTCGCATTGCCGAGGGCAACGCTGTCAACCTTGCCATAGGCAAATGTTGCGATGCTTTCCGATTTGCCATCCATGGTACCGCTCGCTTTGAGGACATATTTCCCTGGAGCGGCTCGGTTTCCATCTTTGTCTTTGCCATCCCAGGCAATCTCGACGTTGCCTTGCTTGTCTCCTTCGAGGGGAAATTCCTTGATAACCTGACCTTTCTCGTCTTCTACGGTTATCTTGATGCCCGAATATTTATTCGATGTCCCCACAGCAACAACACCGGAGAGAGAGCCCTCCTGATCCAAATAGCCCGTACTGCTCTGCAATAACACATTTTGTCCCACCAATGCGGAGGCTTGCAGTGCCTGGCTGGAAATCATCTGTTCATTTAGCTTACCCATCTGATTGGACAAACTGCTGATCCCTTCGGATGTCGACATGGATGCCATCTGGGAGAGCATCTGGGCATTATCTACAGGCTTGAAGGGATCCTGATATGAAAGCTGCATGGTGAGCAGTTTCAGGAATGACGCCTGATCCAGCTCTTTCTTCGGGGTCGTGCTCGTGCCCGATGTCTGGCTTGTCGTACTGACCCCGCCCAGCGTATTGGTGATATCAACCATGTGACAGCACTCCTATCAAGATTTACCCAGGTTCAACGTCTGCTGCAGCATCTTCTTGGCCGAGTCTGCAACCTGAACGTTGGTCTGGTAGCTGCGCGAGGCGTTGATCATGTCGGCCATCTCTTCAACCATGTTGACGTTTGGCTTGAAGATAAAACCGTCTTTGTCAGCCATGGGATGGTTGGGGTTGTACTCCTTGAGCAGTGGCGCCTTGCTCTCGACAATCCCCTTCACCTCAACCCCTACCGAGCCCTGCTTGTCAGACATCGCCTGATCGAGCTGGGCGGCAAAGACTGGCCGCCTGGCGTGGTAAGTATTTTCCACACTGGAGCTGACGCTGTCCGCGTTGGCCATGTTGCTGGCAACCGTGTTGAGGCGCACTGACTGCGCGCTCATAGCCGAGCCTGCTATGTCAAAGACCTTGAACAAACTCATCACTGCTCTCCTTTCAGGGCCTTGAGCAGGCCACTGATCTTGCTATTCATAAATTCAAGGGAGGTTTGATACTCGAGGCTATTGCGCAAAAATTCGCTGCGCTCCTGCTGCACATCGACCGTATTGCCGTCACCGGTATCCGGTTGCAGCGGGTTGCGATATTGCATGGTACCCGGAGCGTCCATATTCAAGGCAAAGTGCTTTTCGCTGGTCGTTGCCAAACCAAAACCCTGATGCGACTGGGCCTCCTGCAATGCCTGAGCGAAATTGATATCCCTGGCTTTGAAGCCCGGAGTATCCGCATTGGCAATATTGCTGGAAAGCACTTCAGCACGCTTGGCGCGAACGCTTATCGTGTGTTGATGAACACCGAATGCTTTGTCAAATGAAAGAGCCATCGCACACCTCCTGCTTGGTATATTTTGTTTGCAAGAGATGTGCCACAAGCGAATCACTCAGATCGATGGTTTGGGTATGAGCACATTTCAGACCGAAAACGACAGGAGCACCTCGTGCCACAACCAAGCGGCCGCTTCTGGCCACCATAGGGGGAGTCAACCATTTTTGCCGTAGAGGGAGATGGCAGATAAATAGAGATATTGAGATGTATATAAAGAAAGAGGGAAGCTCGCAGCTTCCCTCTTTGCATGAACTGGCAATATTCGGCAGACCCAGAATATCAAGGCTCTCAGGCCTATTTGACCTTGTAGACAATCCCCGGATTACAGCGGATCATCTCGAAGCGGTCAGTCAACCCGGCCAGTGACTCCGACGCACCCAACATCAGATATCCACCGGGATTGAGACTGGCAGCAAACTGGTTGAGGATCTTCGACTTCACTTCCGGCGCAAAGTAGATGAGTACGTTGCGACAGAAAATAATGTCAAATTTGCCAAGCAGGCTATAGCTCTCCAGAAGGTTGAGCGGTCTGAAGGTGGTCAATTTTCTGACTCGCTCGACCACCCGCATCTTGTTGTCGCCACAAGGCTCGAAAAACATCTTCTTGCGCTCGGGAGAAAGGCCGCGTGCCAGCGCCAGGCTGTCATAAACCCCTTCCTTACACTGGTTGAGCATGGTAGTCGAAATATCAGTCCCGACGATCTGAACGCCACCCGGCAAAGTACCCGGCTTTTTCATTTGCTGCTCCAGTGCCGTCATGGCAATGGAATAGGGCTCCTGCCCTGACGAGGAAGCAGCCGACCAGATCTTGATGGGGCGGCCACTTTTTCCCAATTCAGGGAAAATTTTGTCGGTAAGAAGCTGAAACGGATAAGTATCACGAAACCAGAGGGTCTCATTGGTCGTCATGGCATCCACCACAGCCATTTTCAGGTCACGCTCTCGCACACTCATTGCACGGGTAACCAGATCAGACAGACTTTCGATGCCAAACTGAGCCATCAAAGGTGAAAGACGGCTCTTCACCAGATACTGTTTGTTATCCCCCAGTACAATGCCGCTCTGTACCGCCAGAAAGTTGCTGAACTGTTTGTATAAGTCGTCCGAAAGTGTCTTCATGCAGCTGTTCTTCTTTATTAGAGTGCGTTTTGTACGGCCTTGGCCAATTCATCAGGCTGGAACTTGGCGATAAAATTGTTCGCACCAACTTTTTGTACCATTGCCTGATTGAATACTCCACTGAGCGAGGTATGCAGAATAACATGCAAATCCTTGAGGTTGGGATTATTCCGGATCTCGGCAGTAAAGGTGTAACCATCCATTTCCGGCATTTCGATATCAGAGATCACCAGCGCAATCTGATCCTTGATTGGGCCATTTTTAGTCATCTCCAGCAGCATATTCAATGCTTCGCGGCCATCTTTTGCCAGCATACACTCGACACCGATGGCCTCCAGCGCACGCTGTACCTGTTTGCGCGCAACAGAGGAATCATCAGCAACCAGTACGGGACGGCCCAAGGTCGGGTGCTGGACACTGGCTTCTACCAGCTCTTGGCTGACCTCAGTAGAGACCGGAGAGATTTCGTTGAGAATACGCTCAACATCAAGGATCTCGACCAACTCGCCATCAACCTCGGTAACCGCCGTCATATAGTTGATGCGACCCGCACCTTTGGGCGGAGGCAAGATGGATTCCCAGTTCATATTGATGATGCGCTCGACCGAGTGCACCAGAAAACCCTGAATGGAGCGGTTATATTCGGAGATAATAATGAAGCACTTGCTCAAATCTTCAATCGGGCGCTTGCCCATCGCCATGCTGAGATCGATGACCGAGATAGTCTGACCACGAATGTGGGCAACCCCACGGATGCAGGAGTTCAGTTTGGGAATCACGGTCAAGGGGGGACACTGCAACACTTCACGCACTTTGAATACGTTGATGCCAAATCTTTGACGTCCATTGAGACGAAACAACAACAACTCCAGCCGGTTTTGCCCCACTAGCTGGGTACGTTGGTTGACCGAATCCAGGATACTGGCCATAAACACTCCCTAAAAACGCTTGGCATTAATCATGCATGCGTGATGAATTGCGTCAGACTGCCGATGTCACAACGCACAGATTCTGAAGCAATCATAGTTAAATATGGTGATATGCGTGAACAACTTATCGACCAACGAGCGAAAATGATTAACCGACTTTTACTCATCAGCCTTTTTTTTGGCAGCATGTCTGCAAGCTATGCCTCGGAGGTCACAACTTATCTGCGAGAGCAGGCACAAGAGTTCGTTTATGGCCAACTCGATATTCCGCTGGATGCAAGAGCAGAGGTCACAGCTGCAACCCTTGATGAGAGACTTCCGCTAACCCGTTGCGAAGATCTGCTCACTATCAGCTTACCAGCAAAAATGGAAATTCGCCGTAATACAACAGTTTACATGAAATGTGAGGAAGACAAACCCTGGGATGTCTACTTACCAGTACGGGTCAGTATTCAAAAACCCTTTGTGACCGTCACCGCTCCTGTTGCCAAAGGGGATCAGCTGAGCGAAAGCCAGCTAGTGGTAGCGTTTCAGGATCAAACCCTGATCCGTGGTGACTATCTGACAAACCCGGCTCCTCTGATTGGGGTACGCAGCAAGCGGGAGATCAAACCGGGACAGCCCATCCGTTTGAGCCAGGTTTGCGTGGTATGTAAAGGTGATCAGGTCACCCTGACGGCAGAGAATAACAACTTCCAGATCAAAACCATGGCCCGAGCCTTGCAAGATGGCAGCTTCGGAGAGATCATCAAACTCGTCAATATTCGCTCCGGCAAAACCGTTGAGGGTAAAGTCAGTGCGGTAGGTGCCGTATCGGTCACGTTTTAAATTCGGATCCTTGACAACTTTTTTCTAAAGTTTTGACCTGCCGCACCGATAAACAAGTAAGCAAACCGTAAAGCAGACGAAGGTAACGAAAATGGCCATCAACAATATCAACAACTTGGCGAATAATCGGTTGCAAAATACCGCTAATAGCCAAGGGACAGGCAGCAAGTCGGTCACCTCTTCGCCCGAAAATAAAGCGACTACTGTCAAGCCGGATTCCGTCTCCTTGACAAGTGAGGCGCAGCAATTGCACAAAATGCAACAGAACCTCAACACCACCTCAACCGGCAATGAGAGCAAGGTCGAGCGTCTTAAAAAGGCCGTATCAAGTGGCGAATATCAGGTCAACAGCGACGCTGTGGCCAAGAAGATGTTCAGTTTTGAGAGCACTCTGAACAAAGTGATTGGATGATGGACCTGCCTTCGTTACTGTACACTCAAGATGCTTACCTCAGCCAGATGCAAGCCATTCTGGAAGAGGAGTTCAGCTTACTCGAACAGCATCAGGCACTGGCCCTGCCTGCACTTGCTGAGCGCAAACAGCAGTTGCTTGCTGCCATAGAAACCCTGGACAAGAGGCTGGCAGAGATGCCAGAGCTGTCACTACAGCTGGCCACCTATCCCGACGAAATGACGCAGCTTCGTGCAAAACTGGATGCCTGCCAGGCACAAAACGATATCAACGGTCGGTTGCTTGAATTGAGCATCGTCTCCAACCGTCGTCTGGCAACCTTTCTGAGTCAGCTGCGCGATCGCAACAGCCTGACCTATGACGCCAAAGGAAACACTCGCTCTGGCATCCGCACCTACGGTATCAAAGCCTGACAATCTTATCAGGCCTTGCATTTTTGCTTTCCGTTTCAAAGCACCAGTCGCAGCAACTCCCGCCCGTCCTCACAGGCATTAACCCGCAGCACCCCGTCCTCATAACTCCCGTAACTGGCGGGTAACTCGCCGCGCGGGAAGCAGATCGACCCGGGGTTCATCAATACCCGCTCTCCCTGCCACTCGAGCACAGGCACATGAGTGTGGCCACTCAGAAAGAGACTGCCAGCCGGGAGCGGCACCTCACCGGGATGATAGAGGTGGCCGTGGCTCATAAACCAGCGCCGCTCATCGATCAGCAACTGGTTGTAGGGGGCGGTAATGGGAAAACGCAACAACATCTGATCCACGTCTGAATCGCAATTACCCCGCACCGCGATGATCTGCGGCGCAAGCTCGTTGAGCCGATCAGCCACAGCCACCGGGTTATACCCGTCTGGCAGAGGATTGCGCGGGCCATGGTTGAGCAGATCGCCGAGCAGCAGATAGTGATCCGGCTGCCAGGGCTCAAGTTGGGTCAGCACCCGCTCCAACGCAATGATGCTGCCGTGGATGTCGGAAATGATGGCAAGTTTCATGAAATGCTCCTCACTGCGGGCTGAAATAGAGATCCTTGGTGGCAATCGTCCCTTTCAAATTCAGGCTGGGCAGCCCCCGCAGGGTGGGATCGACCAGTCTCATCTGATTGTAATGATACACGGGGAGGATCGGCGCCTCCTCAAGCAGCAACTGTTCGGCATGCCGGTACAGTTCAACCCGGCTCGCACTGTCCAGGGTGTTGGCAGCCTGCTCCAGCAGCAAATCAAAATCGGGATTGCAGTAGCCGCTCTCGTTGCGCAGATCCTGACAACGGAAGCTGCCCAACATGGCTGACGGCTCCACGTAATCACCAAACAAGAAACTTCTGGCCACCTGGAAATCACCGCTATCCTTGGCCACCTGATAGGCGCCCCACTCCAGACTGTTGAGGGTGACCTGTACCCCCAGCTTCTGCCACATGGCGGCAATGGCCATTGCCATCTGCTTGTGGGTGTCGGCGCTGTTGTAGGAAATGCTCAGCTTGAGTGGATTCGCATTGTTGTACCCGGCCGCTGACAGCAGGGCTGTCGCTTTGGCCTGTCTGGCTGGCATATCCTCAAGCGCCACGGGCAACACGACCCGGGGGTAGTCCGGCATATCTGGCAACATCGACCATGCTGCCTGCTCATCTTGCCCGCTCACAGTTCCGGTCAGTTGCGACCTATCAACCGCCATGGAGAGCGCCTGACGCACCCGCACATCCTGTAGCTCGGGGCGCTTCAGATTGAAGGCATAGAGATAGGTGCCAAACAGTGGCAAGCCCCAGAGCTGCTCAGGGGATCCGCGCTTCATCTTCTGGTAGTAGCCGAGGGAGACCTTGTTGGTGAGCTGGATTTCACCGGCCTCATAACGCAGCCGCTCGGCATGCTGTGAGGTGATCGGCAGATAAGTGACCCGCCCGATGTGAGTATGGCGATCATCCCAGTAGTGAATATTGCGCTCGGCTTCGAGCCTCTCGTTAGGCTCCCAACTGGTCAAACGATACGCCCCATTGCTCACCAGCTTGCCGGGCTCAGTCCACTGCTTGCCATATTTGGCTATCGCCTTCTGATTGACTGGCACAAAGGGGCGCTGGCTGATCAGTTGTAAAAAATAAGGAACCGGGCGCTCCAGGGTGATTTTCAGGATCTGATCGCTTTGCGCCTCGATCCCCAGATTGTCGAGATCGAGGGCCCCCGCATAGATGGATTGACCATTGTTGATACCTGTTGCGAGCAGCAGCTCGGCAGAGGGGGACGCGATGGCCGGGTCGAGCAGACGGCGCCAGGCATAGACAAAATCGCCAGCCACCAGCGGCTCACCGTTGGACCACTTCAGTTTGGGGCGGAGAAAAAAGCGCCACTCCAGACCATCTTCACTCACCTCCCAGCGCAGCGCCTGAGCCGGGACGACATGCCCCTGGCCATCCTCGCTGACCAACCCTTCAAACAGATCGACCAACACGGCTTCCCCCGGGAAGCCGGAACGCACCAATGCAGGGTCAAGGGATTCCGGCTCGGCGCCATTGCCTTTGACCAGGATTTGCCGATCGGCAAGCTGAGGCTGCAGCTCGACGGTGGTTGCATGGGCCAAGGGCCCTGCCAGCACGGCAAGCAATAGGGGGGAGAGCCAGCGTTGCGCCAGCTTGGGGAAGAGATCAGACCTCATGACAAAACCTCGAATAAAACGACTGCAGGAGGGGGAAGGCCGACGGCGCGCCTGATGAATGCCTGATACCGCGCTTGTTATCCCCGAAAACGCCCCGTATTGTATCGGGCTTGCCCGGGAGATGGAGTCTTTCGGGTTAATTTTTTCAGGAGTTTTTATGGGTTATGAGTGGCTGGCCCTCGCCTCGGCCAGTTTATGGGCAGTTGCAGCACTTATTTCGGTCAAACCGGCCCGCCATCTCGGTGCCTTCGCCTATAGCCGCTGGCGCATGTTTCTGGTTAGCCTGATGCTCGGATCCATGAGTCTGTTCAGCGGTGGCTGGCAAACGCTCACCGCCAACACACTCCCACTGCTCGCCCTCTCTGGGCTGATCGGCATCTTTATCGGTGATACGGCACTCTATGCCTGCATGAATAAGGTAGGCCCAAGACGCAGCGGCTTGCTCTTCTCCTCTCATGCCCTCTTCTCAGCCCTGCTGGGGCTCTGGCTTTTTAACGAACAGTTGACCGGGTGGCGCCTGCTGGGGGCCATGCTGGTTTGTGCCGGCGTGATGCTGGCTATCCTGTTTGGCAGGCGCAGCAACAACAACGAGTGGGAGCAGATCCGTGGCAGCCTGGGCATTGGCATCACACTGGGTCTCACCGCCGCGCTTTGCCAGAGTCTGGGCGTGATCATCGCCAAACCTGTGATGATGAGCGGCAATGTCGATGCCGTCAGCGCGTCCGGGGTCAGAATGGCCATTGCATTGCTGGCACATTGCTGCTTGCGGATGACGGGAATGCCCATTGCACGCCCGTTCAACCCCATCAACCGCCGGATCCTCGCCATGATCGCCGCTAACGGCTTCCTGGCGATGACGCTCGGCATGACACTGATCCTGATTGCGCTGCGGCATGGTGAGGTCGGCATGGTGGCTATTCTTTCCTCCACCACACCGGTACTTCTGCTGCCGTTGTTGTGGTGGCACTCGGGGGAGCGACCATCCGTTGCCGCTTGGTCAGGGGCGCTGATTGCCACCCTGGGTGCGGCGCTGGTGCTGGGTTTGCGCACTCACTAACACCCGGCACCATCCCTGATCAGAACAGGGCAATCTCGTCCGCGGTGAGCTCGCGGTAGTCGCCGGGGGCCAACTCCTCATCCAGCGTCAGGCCGCCCACCCGCTCGCGATGCAAGCCCACGACCTTGTTGCCGATGGAGGCAAACATCCGCTTGACCTGATGGTACTTGCCTTCGTGAATGGTCAATCTGGCCTCGCACTCACCGAGAATTTCCAACTGGGCAGGACGGGTTTTATCGGTCTCGTTACGCAGGTACACCCCTTCGGCAAACAGTTCGATGGCATCCGGGCTCACCGGATCGGCCAGCAAGACGTGATAGGTCTTGGCACATTCGTGGCGCGGTGAGGTGATACGGTGGGACCATTGTCCATCATCGGTCACCAGCACCAGACCCGTGGTATCGAGATCGAGGCGACCCACCACGTGCAGCTTACCCATCGCCGGCTCATCCATCAGGAAGAAGACGGTCGGGTGATCCGGATCCTCGTTGGAGCAGACGTAGCCTTCCGGCTTGTGCAGCATGAAATAGCGGTTGCACTGCTCCAGCGTCAGCTGCACACCATCAAACTCGATCTGACTCTGCTCATTAATATGAAAGGCGGGCTGCTTGACCACGATGCCATCCACCATGACCTCACCCTGACGGATCAGTTTGCCTGCCAGCGAGCGGGTCAAATCGGAACAATCGCACAGAAATTTATCAAGCCGCATTCACAACCTCGGAGTCCAACAAGTAAAGGGGCATTATTATATCGGGCGTGGGCGACAACGCCACTGTTAAGGAGCGGTCAATTATGACGAACCGATCATCCAATGTTACACTTCTACGGTATGACCCATCCGAACAACACTTACATAATAATAAGAGTCAGGAAGCCCCCATGAAGTCCCAAGCATCCTTCCCCGTCATTCCCGTCAACCAGCTGAAACCCGGCATGTATGTCATGGCTATCGCCAGCCAGACAGGCGGGATGGAGATCGCCCGGATGGGCATGGTGACCAACGCAGCACAAATTGCCAATCTGGTGCGCCAGGGGGTACTCACAGTGCGCATCGATCTGGCACGCAGCAAGCTGGGCAGTGCTGAAAGTGACGCCATCACCTCCCCCGATCTCAATGCCAGCAGTGCTCAGGCTGGACGCCGTGCCAGTGCCAACGGTGAAGGGAGGGAGCTGAAGATCCGCCGCCTTTATCAGGAGGCTCGGGAGCTGCAGGGCAAGTTTATTCGCCAGCTCAAGGCGGGCGAACCCATTGACATCACCCCACTTGCCCTGGTCGCCGAAGAGATGGTGGACACCATGTTCACCCACGGCGATGCCATGCTCTGTCTGGCCCGGATCAGAGCCAAGGATGCCTACCTGATGGAGCACTCCATGAATGTGGCCATTCTGTTGGCCAACTTTGGCCGTTATCTGGGGCTGGAGCGCAGTATCCTCAAGGAGTTGACCCTGGGTGGCCTGCTGCACGATGTCGGCAAGATCATGACCCCGAACGAGGTGCTCAACAAACCGGGCAAGTTGACCGACAAAGAGTACGTCATCATGCGCCAACATGTGGTGCACAGTTACGACATTCTTAAAGATACTCCCGGCATCACCCCCACCATGCTGGAGGTGGCCGCCAACCACCACGAGCGGCTCGATGGCACCGGCTATCCACAACACCTTAAAGGGGAACAGCTCTCTCTCTACACCCGCATGAGCGGCATCGTTGATGTCTATGACGCAGTCACTGCCGATAGAGTCTACAAGGCTGGCATGCAACCCACCCAGGCATTCCGGATTTTGCTCAAGGGGGCCAATCAGCACTTTGATGCCGAGCTGGTGACCAAGTTCATCAAGTGCATGGGGGTCTATCCGGTGGGAACGCTGGTGAAGCTCTCCAATCAGCGCTTGGCCATCGTCATGCAGCGTAACGAGCAACAACCACTCAAGCCGGTGGTCAAGGTGATCTATCACGCCACCCAGCGACACTACATTGAAGTGCAGTGGCTGGATCTGGCCAGGTCGGGGGTGCAGGAGAGCATCGAGTGTACTGTCGACCCCAAAGAGGTTGGCATCAACCTCGCCAACTTCTTCTAATTCTGTCCTTATATCTCAAGACTGGCGCTGACTGTCGAGCCAGTAACGGATCAGAAACTCCTCATCCAGCGGCGAGAGATCGAAACGCAGGCTGGCCTCTTCGATGGCGGTGATGTCGTGCTGGTGGTGTTCGCTGAGCCAGCGCACTGCACGACGCAAGTCTTCACCATGGGGGAGTAGCAGATGGTCGCTCATGGGATACCTCCAATGGACCGCAACGCAGCCAGCGCACCTGGCTACCAATTTCAAGTCTAGTCGGTCAATCCCCACAATCCGCACATCTTCGACACTCCCCATCTATTACTGCAATGAGCGGACAAGGCGATCACCCAGCACTGCGTAGTAGCCTGACCTTGCCACCTGAACTGGCCACAGCCCCCTCAACCAGAAAAGTCCAAACGGCTCTAAAACCTTCACACTCACCATCTGCTCAAGGGTATGAACCTCCCTTGCCGATCGTGCCAAACTGTGTAAAGCCACAGGCTCACCGCACTGCTGATGCCTGGGATTTCAACCATGCTAACCAAGGAGAAGTGTCTGACCACGCTGATCATCCTTTGCTGGGGGGACTGTGCGTTTCATCGGAGTGGTCTTTTACACCATCTTGCTGGTGCCCAACCCCGCCTGGTAGCTGGCTCAGGGCGGTGCCATCAGCCTCGGCCAGTTCGCATTTTTGTTCAGCGCCATGAAGTTCAGTATGCCGACAGGCATGGCCTCACTTGTGCTGCAATCCCAGGTGATGTTTACCCTGCTGTTTGCCATGATTTAGCTCGGTGAGCGCTGGCGACCCCACCACTGAGTGGCTGACTGAGCGGGTTGAAACTACAGAGAGCGACATGATGATCGCCTGCCAATTTGCGCTATTTCATTGACCTGACAAGATAAAATTTTCATGATGAGCCAGTCCCCATCGGGACTGACGTCATCAGAGCGTGATCTGCAGGAAGCAGACTTCAGGAGAGCAAGGACATGCCATCGACCATCACTGCCGGGGGGCGCCGCCTCCCCTCGGTCATTCGCGCCACAGCCATTACTCTGACCCTGTGCTGGAGTCCGTTTGGCTGGAGTGCCACGCTGCCCGCTGACTTAAAGTGGGAAAGCAACAACACGGATCCTATCTATGCAGATCCGGCCGCCAAGCGTGGCGGCACATTTCGCGCCTTTATGACCAGCTTCCCCCTGACCCTGCGCAAATATGGCCCCGACTCCAACGGCGGCTTTGCCGGTTACGTGCGGGAAACCAACCTGCCACTGCTGAGCACCCACCCCGTCACCGGCAACCCCATGCCGATGCTGGCAAACGAGTGGGCCTTCGGCGCCGACAACAAGACCCTCTATTTTCGCATCAATCCCAAAGCGCGCTGGTCTGATGGCGAGCCAGTCACCGCCGATGACTGGCTCTTTACCCTCAAGATGATGCGCAGCAAGGAGATCAACGACCCCTGGTACAACAACTACTACAGCAACCAGATCACCGACATCACCAAGTTTGATGATCGCACCCTGGCCATCACCAGCGGCACCGAAAAGAGCCGCCAGGATCTGCTCGAATCACTGCCCATCAGCCCGGAGCCGAGCCACGCCATCAAGCTCACTGCCAACTGGGTCAAGGAGTACAACTGGAAGGTGTTGCCGGTCACCGGTCCCTATCAGCTCGATCAGGTGAAAAAGGGTAAATCGGTCACCTTCAAACGGATTGAAAACTGGTGGGGGGATGACGAGCGCTACTTCCAGCATCGCTTCAATCCCGCGCGGATCGAGATCAAGGTGCTCAGAGATCTGAACATCGCCTGGCAGCACTTCCTGCGCGGCGATCTCGACACCTTCCCGCTGGTGATGCCCAACTGGTGGCACGACAAGACCAAAACGTCGGAGTTCGAGAAGGGTTATATCGCGCGTATCTGGTTCTACAACCAGACCCCACAATCGCCGATGGGGCTCTATCTCAACACCGCCGATCCGCTGCTGAACAATCTCGATGTACGACTCGGGATCCAGCACGCCCTCAACCTCGACAAGATGCTCACCACCCTGCTGCGGGGGGATTACCAGCGCCTCAACAGTTATGGCGCCGGTCAGGGGGAGTTTACCAACAGCGAGATCAAGGCCCGTCCGTTCGATCCCAAGCTGGCACGGGAGTACTTTGCCAAGGCCGGTTTCAACAAGGTGGGGCCGCAAGGAATTTTGCAAAACGACAAGGGGCAGTCACTGACCCTCGCCATCACCTACACCACCGCAGAGCACGCCCAGCGGCTCACCTTGCTGCGGGAAGAGGCCAAAAAAGCGGGGCTTAATCTCGAGCTCAACCTGATGGATGCCTCGGCCGGGTTCAAATCCATGCTGGAGAAAAAGCATCAGAGTGCCTGGATGGCCTGGAGCGGCGGCCGCTACCCCGCCTATTGGGAGTTTTTCCACAAGGTCAACGCCAACAAGCCCCAAACCAACAACATCATGAACATCGATGATGACGCCATCACCGCGCTGGTGGAGCAGTACGACAAGGAGTTCGACTTTGCCAAAAAGGCGGCCTTGTCACGGCAGATCCAGCAGCGGCTCTATGAATTGGCCAGCTTCGTGCCCGCCTATCAGGTGCCCTACACCCGGGAAGGGGCCTGGCGCTGGATCAAACTGCCCAAGGTACCTGCAACCCCCAAGAGCGAGCTGCTCTACTGGCCCCTCGGCGGCGACAACAGCGGTTACAGCTATGGCGGCTTGCTGTGGATCGATGAAAAGCTGAAATCCGAGACCAGGGCGGCCATCAAGAGTGGCAAGACCTTCCCGGCCGTGCTCCTGACTGACACCACTTACCGGCAACAGTAGTTCTGGCCGACCGCCCCTGTTCCTGCCAGCGCAGGGTGGCCATCCCAAGAACGACAGACCCCGCACTGTGGCGGGGTCTTGTTTTGCAACCGGATTGCTTGCAAGCAAAAAAGCAATTAGCCGCGCTTGGCCTGCTTCTGGGCGATGGCATCGGCCACATCGGCCGGCTCCAGTACAATACCTTCCTGATCCGGGGTAGGGAACACGGCAACACACAGCTCGTCCTGCTCCATACCGTCAACCCAGCGCTCCAGCCACACCTTGAGGGTGATGGATTGCGGCTTGCAATCGGCCCACTCCCCTTCGGCCCACGCCTTGGCGTACTCCGGGTGCGGCCATACCGGGATGCAATCTTCATCATCGGTAGTCAGCATCATGACGCCATGCTCGTCGGTCAGCACGAACAGCTCTTCATGCTCGACCAGCTTGCTGATGAAGTGATCGTAACGGTAGTCAGCGTTCAGTTGCAGCGCAGCATTGCGCTCGGTGTCGCTCAGTTCATAGCTCATTGGCCAAGTCTCTCTCAATCGATAAAGGGCGCCATGTTCACATCTTGTGGTCAGCTTGTCCAGCTTGCCGCCCTGACGCCCATCGGGAAAACGGCAACGCTCATAATGATAGAGCAGGGCGCTGGTGACTGCTCCCCGCCGCAAGCGGCGAGGCTTCCCACTTCTTAGGCCGCTACCGTCAAATTGACGGATTTACGCTGGCCTCCATGGGTAGAAACGACGTGTCCCGCCGCTTTTAATTCTAATATGCCTTGCTGTCGGATGTTCATGGCCGCATTGATGTCGCGGTCATGCTCCGAACCACAAGCCGGACATGCCCAATTGCG
>NZ_CDBO01000056.1:5226-5579 GCF_000819885.1 Aeromonas fluvialis | reverse complement strand
AATGCCACATGCTCATGTCGCTGCTGGAGCAAAAGCCGGCCTGTATGCAGCTCTCAGCCGATACCGCGTCAGAGCGTCAGTTCCTTCCAGATGCCAAAGAGCTGACCGGCATGTCACTCAAGGAGGCCGGACGGCGGCACTGCCGGGCAGAAGTGCTGGATATGGATGTGAGATCGGGCAAGTACGAGTATCGATTGATCCGGCGCTGGTTCGCCGAGGAGAAGCGATTCTGCATCTGGATGACCAACTTGCCACGTGATGCATGGCCAGAAGAGCGCGTGATGCGTCTATATCGCTGCCGCTGGCAGGTCGAGTTGCTGTTCAAGGAGTGGAAATCGCACAACAACCTCAAG
>NZ_CDBO01000056.1:0-4984 GCF_000819885.1 Aeromonas fluvialis | reverse complement strand
AAGAGGGTCTATCGACGCTCAAGGCTGCGAAGAGTGGTGTGACATGGTGGCTGCCGATATTGGAAGCAATAGCGCACCGAGCCATCAGCGAAATAAGGGAGCGACTGGAATGGGCCGTTGATTTTCTGTCAAAAAATGCCCGCCGGACAAAGCAAAGAAAATCGATACAAAACAGGATCTTAGAAGGGGTTTTAATCGATGTGTTTCCATAATGTCTTATAAATGAGGGGCGATTCAGGTTGACAACCTTTACGGTAAAAAAATTATACCATTTGCACTATTTTACTTGGTTGAGTTTTATTGTTACCTATTTAGAATCACCTCCATTGATCAATGTCGTTGTTAATCGCTAAATCTGGAACTTTCAGCGTATCTGGGGATCTTACCATCTGAGTCAGCCAACCTAGATCGTCAGATGGGCAAGTCTAAACATAAGGTCAGCAACTTGAAGCAGTACAACCTGGCCTTGGTAAAATGTGGGCCGCTCACCCTCTGGATGGATGAGCAAGCTATCAAGAGAAGAAAGGGGCCAAGGCCATTGTCCCGCCGAGGAAAAATGCTGCGTTGTGGGAAGAAGGTCATCCGCGCAACGAAGCTATGGAGGCACTTAAGGTCGTCGAGCTGAAGGTGTGGAAACAGGCTTCTGGCTACCATCATCGTTCGAAGGCCGAGACAGTAATCTGCCGTTTCAAACAGCTCATCAGCCCGAATTTGAGCATGAGAAACTACAACGCTCAGGAAGGTGAAGCGCTGGCAGTGGTGAAGGCAATGAACAAAATGATAGGACTTTGAATGCCTGTTAGGCCGCATGTGAACTGAACAGAATCAGTCGCGTGGGGAAAAGGCTTACCCGGTTCAGTTTTAGTCAATAACGTCTTATGTATTACTATTTATTTAAATGAGAGGAAAATACCTTGTCTATAGAATCTCCCAAATTAACTAATTTTCAGCGGTACATGACGTTATTTATCGTCGCGTTTGCCGCAGGTGTTATCTTTAAAGTTGCATATTTACGTGAAGTATTTTATGAACCCTTAATGCAAGGGTTAGGTGTGACACATACTGAGCTTGGTTTGTTATCAGGCGCTTACGGTTTCACCTCGATGTTCTTTTATTTTCCTGGTGGCATTATTGCTGATAAATTTTCACCGAAGAAACTCGTTGTTAGTGCACTGCTGTTAACCGCTGCTTTAACATTCTGGTATGCAACTATCCCATCTTACTACTCGGTTGTTGCTATCATGGCTGGTTTTGCTGTGTCGACAATTCTTATTTTCTGGGCTGCGATGAATAAAACATTCAATTTCTTAGGTGGTGAAGATAGCCAAGGAAGAATGTTTGGTTATGCCGAGGGTATCAAATGTGCGTCAGGTCTTGTTGCTTCATTTGGCGCGCTTTGGATACTTGAGCAAGCGACTAGTGCGATGGGTGGTTTGCAATCGACACTGATTTTCTATGGTATTGTTTATGTTGTTATCGCGATACTTGCCTTTATTTTTATGCCGGACATTAAGTCTCAAAGTGAGCAGAGCGAAGAGCAATTTAGCTTTGCGTTACTTGTACAAACGTTAAAACTACCCGCTGTATGGTTTGTTACGTTGATAATCTTTTCTTGTTACAGTATTTACGCACTACAATCTTACACCACACCATATATGCAAGGTTTAGGCGTATCAACGGCGTTAGTGGGTATGGTGGGTATAATTCGTCAATACGGTATTGGCTTATTGTCTAGCCCTATCGGTGGTTTTATTGGCGATAAAATTGGTTCAAGTTCAAAAGCGATAATTGGCTCATTGATACTTGTTGCTGTATGTACATTTGCAATTAAATTTGCAGGCACAGATATTTCACATTACTTCTTAATTGCAATGGTTATCTGTATTGCATTCATGATATTCATTTGTCGTGGTATCTACTTTGCAACCATGAAAGAAGCACAGATTCCCTCATCAGTGACTGGGTCGGCAATTGGTTTTATATCAGTCATTGCATTCACACCAGATCTTTATATTTATGCACAAGTAGGTAGTTGGTTGGATAGTTACCCGATGGATGTTGCTTACGATATGGTTTGGAATTACATCCTACTTAATGTGGCGTTAGCGATATTTGCAGGTTTTGGCATCATTCGATGCGCAAAGAAAGCTAAGCAAAAAGCATCACAAACGGCATTAGAAAATGAATTAGAATCAGGCGCAGCTAAATAAGTTGGGGGCGGAAATATGAAACACGATTTTACTAAATATATTAACCGTAAAGATTCAGATTCGTATAAGTGGGATTCTGAGTACCCTAATGTGACTTACCCTCTTGGCTGTGCAGATTCTGATTTTGAATCGCCTAAAGAGATTTTTGACGCGATGAATAAACGCTTAGAAAATCATGTTTTTGGTTACAATGGTTACCGCGTTATTGCGGGAGCGCAAGCTGCGATAAAAGGTTATTACAAGCGCCGCCACGAAATGGACGTTGAGCTTGAACATATTGTCACTACAACGGGATTAATGTTTGCCTTGAATTTAATGATTCGCACTTATTCTAACGAAGGTGACTTAGTTATTATTCAGACCCCGGTATATCACAATTTCAAGAAAACAGTTGAGCAAGTTGGGCGTAGCGTTTCTGATAATAAATTAGTTTATAACCGAGAAAATGGCACTTACAGTGTTGATTTTGATGATTTAGAAGCGCGCGCCAGTGAGCCAAGAGCGAAGATTTTACTAATCTGTAACCCGATGAATCCAGTAGGGCGTACCTTTACTAAGGATGAGTTACTTCGTATTCATGAAATATGTACGAAGCATGACGTTATTGTATTGAGTGATGAGGTTCACTGTGATTTAGCGTATGAAGATAACCATATTTGTTATCACTCAATTTGTGAAGAGGCAAAAAATAATGCGATTGTGATGAATGCGAGTGGTAAATCATTCAATACCTCTTCGCTTTATGGCTCGATGCTCATCATACCGAATCGTAAATTACGTACTGAGTTTGAATTGGCACTCGCTGCAACGCATATTGACGTCAATGAATTTGCGATTATTGCCAACACGGTTTCTTACTCTCAATGTGATTATTATATTGATGGTTTGAAAGAATATTTGTTATTGAACAAAGCGTATATTGAGGATTTTTTTGCACAACAACTGCCTTCTGTACGAGTTATCAAACAAAATGCAACTTACCTTGCGTGGTTAGATTTTGCTGATTGGGGAATGACAAATAACGAGTTACATGCCTTTTTGATAAGCAACGGTATTGGTCTGGGTAATGGTGCAGTATTTGGCGCCTCAGAGGGTACATTTATGCGTCTCAATTACGCTTGCCACAGTAAGACGTTATCGGCGGCATTAGCGCATTTAAAACAGGTTTATACCGACAAGATAGCCAACTGATAAACGCGAGCCAAGCATATTTATGCTTGGCTTGTTATACGAGATGAGGCATCTGCTTTTTTGGGCAAACCGTATAACCGACATTCCGCACCTGATTGGGGATTTTTTTTCGGCGATGATGCCTACACGTTCACAGCAAGTGGCAACATTGAGGTGTTGGCAGTTGAGGTTGGAACAAAAACTAAAATGCTCAGATTCATTCTTTCGCCCCCCGTGAAATGATGTGAACTGTTACCCAACTTAGCATTGTTACGTGGCAACATGAGTGAAGTCACTGGTTTTCTCAATTCAATCCTGGCTGTGTGAACTTCATCACCATTTAAAATGCAAAAATTAGGTGCGGAATGACGGTTCATCGCAGGAGCCATTCATTATTTTACCAATCAAATCTAAAATCGTATTTTTCATTGGTGATTTTTTCTTGTAAACAAACCCCCACTCACCTTGATACAATGACTCTTCATAAGGTTTAATGAGCATATTGCTCTCAAGCTCTCGCCTAATAAATGGACTATTAACCATTACAATACCACGGTGATTTAACCCAAGCTCGAGCGCAATCATTTTATCCCCAGCAATAAATTTTGGCTTTATCTGAATGTTTTTATTACATAACGCAAGCCAAGCAGTCCATTCGTCACTATCATAAGGTGTTGCAATAATCGGCACATTAGTAAGATCACCACTATCTATGTGTGCTTTATATTGCAGATAAAATTCTGGTGTACAAATTGGTGTTACTTCGTGAGGAAATACACGTACCCAATCAAGTGTGCTGTCATAGCATAAGTTGCTTTTTTTAAGCACGAAACCGACATCAGATATCGCAGGATCATAATCTTCACTGTTCATCGCAAAAATACCAACTTGAGTATTTACTGGCGACTTATAGCTTATTAACTTACTGCTCAGCCATTTTACTGAAGGCATTACATAAGTTTGAATTAATAAATTGTCACGTTCTAAACTACCTTTTAGATGGGCGTATCGCTCATCTACATACGAAAGAATTTGTGTGATTTCCTCAAGTACAAAATAACCATCTTTAGTTAAAGAAACACTTCGACTATCACGACTAAAAAGACTGACACCTAACTCATCTTCTAGTTTTTTTATTTGAAAAGAAATAGCAGCTTTAGTTAGATTTAACTCATTTGCTGCTAACGTAATACTTTTGTTTCTAGCAACACTTGCAAAAAAACGCATCGACTTTAATGAGTTTATTTTTTTCATCCTGATTACCCATGACCTTTAGTCATTTTCAAGAGTCGATATGGCATCGAAGGGCGTGCAACAATCGCATGCCCCAATTCAATCTGCATACTCTTGAGATCAAAACGGTGATTAAACCGGAAGCAATATTCTGCCAAATGTCTTTGCAGATGCTTCGCATCAAGTGTATGGCCGCTCATGTACAGAACCTTAAGAAAAAACGTCATTTAACCCCCCTTCCAAAATACTGTTTTGTATCGATTTTCTCTGTCTTGTTCGCCAATCGTTTTTTGATAGAAAATCGACAGCCAACTCCAGCCTCTCTCACTGATTTCACTGATAGCTCTGGGTGCCGGTGTTCGTCAAGATAG
>NZ_CDBO01000055.1 GCF_000819885.1 Aeromonas fluvialis | reverse complement strand
CCATGTGTGGGAATACGCATGGCTCGCCTCCCGCCTGACCAGATTGTATCCCAGCAACAATCCCCACAACTCCTGATATACCAAGTCCACCTTCTTGCTCCTCAGCGTGATGGCATTGTGCTGCATCGAGTTTTTGATATCCCTGTATCCCAGCTCGATTTCCCAGCGCTCGTGGTACAAGGTCGCCACCTGAGCTGCGCTGAATTGCCCCACGGGGAGCAAGGTAAATACGGTTTTCGCCTTGCCCGCCACCTCATAGGTCACTGCACGAACTTGCCAGTGCGTTGGCAGCAAGCCGCTGGCGGGCTTGAGAAAGGGCGCTGTCATCAAGCATGACATCATTAGCCAAACCGTCGGCACAGATGTTGAGGCGCCGAGCGACCTCGGAGATAGGCTCATTGCGGAAAAAGGCCATTCCCACGACGAGCCACAAGACCATATCAGAGGGTAAGCGGCGTCGGCGGATAGTGGCCTTTTCAGACAAGGCAGCAGCGGCGCGAATCCATTCGTCGGGTATATGGTCGGCAAAAATTGCCAGCCGAGCCAACATGTCGCCAGATGCCTCAATAACGTCGTTCAGGTCGTTTGCAATAGACATAAAAAATCCGGAACCAGTGATTGGTTCCGGATTGTCCTATAGCAGAAGGATCGGTCAATGGATCCTTAACTGATCAGCTTTGCGGCATTGCCGGATATTTTTATGGGCAAACGCTTAACAAAATGGATAAGCACCAAAATAAATTTTATACTCGCGCCTCAAATTCAACAGAAATGGATCTATTTCAACTTTTTTTAGGTCTCGAGCCGTTACATTACGGTTATCTGGTTCTGTGACCCGCGCCGCCAAGCGCGTTCCAAGGATCTCCCAACTTTCTGTGAGTGGGCATGCCGCCCCCTTCGACCCTGAGGTAATAGTGACATGATCAGCGTTTTTGATATCTTCAAAATCGGTGTAGGCCCCTCTTCTTCCCACACTGTCGGCCCGATGAAAGCGGCCAAACAGTTTGTTGACGAACTGCGCGCAGGCGGCAAGATCCGCGACATCACCCGGATCAATGTCGATGTCTACGGCTCCCTCTCCTGGACTGGCAAAGGCCACCATACCGACACCGCCATCATCATGGGCCTGGCTGGCAACCTGCCAGAAAATGTCGATATCGACGCTATCCCCGAATTTATCTCCCGCGTAGAACAGACCGAGCGCCTGCCCATCGGCCTGCACTGCCACACGGTCAGCTTCCCGCGCGATGCCATGGTCTTCCACGACGAAGCCCTGCCGCTGCACGAGAACGGCATGAAGCTGAGCGCCCTGATCGAAGACGAGCTGGTTTACAGCAAGACCTACTACTCCATCGGTGGTGGCTTCATCGTCGACGAAGAGAACTTCGGCCAGGCTGACAGCGGCGACATGTCCGTACGCTATCCGTTCAAGAGCGCCGCTGAGCTGGTTGCCCATTGCAGCCAGACAGGTCTCTCCATCTCTGCCCTGATGATGGAAAACGAGAAGTGCTTCAACACTCCGGAAGAGATCTACAAGAAGTTCGGCAAGATCTGGAACACCATGCGTGAAGGTATCGAGCGCGGCTGCCGTACCGAAGGCGTTCTCTCAGGCCCGCTGCGCGTACCCCGTCGTGCCGCACCGCTCTACCGTCAGCTCAACACCAACGAGAACCTCTCGAGCGATCCGATGAACATCGTTGACTGGGTCAACATGTTCGCTCTGGCCGTGAGTGAAGAGAACGCTGCCGGTGGCCGCGTGGTCACTGCACCGACCAACGGCGCTGCCGGTATCATCCCGGCCGTACTGGCTTACTACGACAAGTTCATCCAGCCGGTTGGCCGCGACGAGTACACCCGTTTCTATCTGGCTGCCGGTGCCGTCGGCATCCTCTATAAGATGAACGCCTCCATCTCCGGCGCCGAAGTGGGCTGTCAGGGTGAAGTGGGTGTTTCCTGCTCCATGGCCGCTGCCGGTCTGACCGAGCTGATGGGCGGTAGCCCGGAGCACGTTTGCGAAGCCGCTGAAATCGGTATGGAACACAACCTGGGTCTGACCTGTGATCCGGTTGCCGGTCAGGTACAGGTGCCTTGCATCGAGCGTAACGCCATCGCCGCCATGAAGGCAGTCAACGCCTCCCGTATGGCCCTGCGTCGTACCTCCAAGCCGCGCGTCTCCCTGGACAAGGTGATCGAGACCATGTACATCACCGGCAAGGACATGGACTCCAAGTACCGTGAAACCTCCCGTGGTGGTCTGGCCATCAAGGTAATGCAGGTTGCTTGCGAATAAATAAGGGTTGTGACCCTCATCTGAACAAAGGCGGGGTATCCCGCCTTTTTTATTCCTAAATTAGGTGCGGAATGTCGGATGCATGTCCTGTCCGAATATGTCATCGATGTGGTTAAGGATGATGTCGTGGTTAAGCATGGGCTCTGTCTGTTTGGTATTAGCTGGTCAAGAACAGAGATCATACCTCAGAAGCCGCGCCACGCCTCGCTCATATGGGGGGATGGCTAAGGCTCAAGGGAGGGTTGAAAATAATCGATGAATGAACCAATAGCCGTTGAAATGGAGGAGGTGGGTGTGCGCACTTGCTATTTTTGTGAGCGCCAGCAAAGGTTGACGATATGGTGTTGAGGACTGCTTGACTTTCTATTTAAACAGCGAAAGGTGAATATCACCAAAGGGAGGGTTTAATTTCAGATCCTGTCACCGGATTATCGCAGAGCACATCCCCGGGGCCGGAATGCGTCATGGAGAGTCACAAAGAATTAGTCCCGATGGGCAGAACACACCACGGGGCTGGATATTCAGGCTGTTTTTTTCAGGCTGGCCTTGTGCTGCTCCAGCAAATTCTCGGGGGGCGGCGGCACCTGCAGGTAGAACCCCTGGCTGGTCAGCGCGGCCATCACCTTGCCGACATCAGCCAGCCCCAAGGGCTTGGCCGGGTCCAGCTTGGTCATCAGCACCAGCTCGGGACGCCCGAATGCGCTCAGCAATGGCTCGGGAACACGGGAGAAATCCTCTCTTCTTTCAACAAAAAGGTAGGTCTCGGCTTTTTTGCGACTTTTATAGACTGCACACAACATGGAAATTGATATAATCCGACGAGTTTATTGCCTCTGATGGGGGCAAACTATAACATCAGGAATTGAATAACAATAACGGATTAGCATCTCTGCCTCGGGGAAGATTCATGGTTGAGCGCGATAACGAATTGAAAGGGACCACCTTCACTATTTCTGTGTTGCATATCAGCGATGGCGAGCCTGAGCGGATACGTCAGTTGTTGGCCGAAAAAGTGGCCCAGGCTCCCTACTTTTTTAATTGTGCGCCGCTGGTGATCAATGTTTCCAGACTGGAGCATATTCCCGATTTCGAACAGCTAAAGGAGCTGGTAGAGTCCGAAGAATTTGTGCTGGTCGGGATCACGGGGGCGCGCAGCGAAGATATGAAGACGGCCGCCAAGGCGGTGGGACTGGCCGTGATGGCCTCGGGCAAGAGTCGCATGAGCGAACCAGAACCCGAGCCAGCCCCCGCACCAGCAGTGGTTCCCGAGCCCGCCCCCTTGATCCCGAGCAAGGTACATGTGGGGCCGGTTCGTTCCGGCCAACAGATTTACGCCGCCGGCACCTCCTTGGTGGTGCTGGGGTCCGTCAGTCCGGGAGCCGAAGTACTCGCCGACGACAGCATTCATATTTATGGCACCCTGCGTGGCAGAGCCATTGCCGGCGCCCGGGGAAACACCCAGGCCCGGATCTATTGCCAGCAATTACAGGCCGAGCTGCTCTCCATCGCGGGCACATTCCAGCTGAGCGATGCATTGCCGGCAGACCTGATCCAGCACCCGGTACACGTCCGGCTGGACAACGAACAACTCCGAATAGACCGTATCAAATAGAGTTACAAGGAAGCGAGAATGGCGCGAATCATAGTCGTTACATCGGGTAAAGGTGGCGTTGGCAAGACCACAACCAGTGCGGCCCTGAGCACCGGCTTAGCCCAGCGTGGTCACAAGACAGTGGTCATTGACTTTGACATCGGTCTGAGAAACCTGGATCTCATCATGGGCTGCGAGCGTCGTGTGGTGTATGACTTCGTCAACGTCATCAACGGTGAGGCCAACCTCAATCAGGCGCTGATCAAGGACAAACGCTCGGAAAATCTGTTTATCCTGCCCGCCTCCCAGACCCGGGATAAAGATGCCCTGACCAAAGAGGGTGTCGAGAAGGTGCTGGATCAGCTGACGGAGATGAAGTTCGATTATATCGTCTGCGACTCCCCGGCGGGGATCGAGGCCGGCGCACTGATGGCCCTCTATTTTGCCGACGAAGCGATCGTCACTACCAACCCGGAAGTCTCTTCCGTGCGTGACTCCGACCGCATCCTTGGCATCCTGGCCTCCAAATCCCGCCGTGCCGAACGCGGTGAAGATCCCATCAAGGAACACCTGCTGCTGACCCGCTACTGCCCGACCCGCGTTAACCGTGGCGACATGCTGAGCGTGCAGGATGTGCAGGAGATCCTGGCCATCCCGCTGCTCGGGGTGATCCCGGAGTCCCAGGCGGTGCTGCGCGCATCCAACTCCGGCGAGCCGGTGATTCTGGACAAGGAGTCCGATGCCGGTCAGGCCTACGAAGATGCGGTGTCCCGCCTGCTGGGTGACACCAAGGATTTTCGTTTTCTGGAAGAAGAGAAGAAGGGCTTCTTTAGCCGACTGTTCGGGAGTTAAACATGTCATTATTGGATTATTTTCGTTCCAACAAGAAACAGAACACCGCACAACTGGCCAAAGAGCGGTTGCAGATCATCGTTGCTCACGAGCGTTCATCCAGAGGGGGGCCGGATTACCTGCCCCAGCTCAAGCAGGATATCCTCGATGTGATCCGCAAATACGTCAACATCGATCCGGACAAGATCACCGTCCAACTGGATCAGAAGAGTGATGAGCTGTCGGTACTGGAGCTCAACATCACCTTCGCCGATGACAAGAAGGGATGAGCTGACGCCCTATGCGTGCCCCCTTCCCCCAATGAAGACCGGATCCTGTCACTGGATCCGGTTTTTTATTGGCACAAAAACAGGTCACAGCGGCTCGCCTCATCTCGCCAAGGGGTCTGCCGACCGCTAGAATAGCGCCGCCCCGCAGGCCGTGATCTGCGCAGGCACCTTTTTCTCTTTTCTGGAACAGACCGCTTATGTCTATGAATGACGAAATGCACAGCGTCGAGGAACTGCTCGATACCGCCCTCGAACTCTTTATGGAGCTGGCCTCTGACAACCTGCCGGAGCAGGAGATCGCCCGTTTCAATCAGGAGTTTAATGACCGCGGCCTGCTGGCCGAAACCGACCCGGCCGATGACTGGGAAGCGGACGTGGGATTTGCCGTGAGCGACACCGATTATGCCGAGATCTGGGTTGGTCTTGGCAATGAAGAACAAGAGTATGAGCACCTGTTTGCCCGCATGTTGCTCTCCCGCCGTGTTGACGAGAAGTTCTGCCACATCGAATGGCTGCCCCAATAATTCCGGATCCCGATGATCCCAGCCACTATCAGTGGGAGTCAGACCCTGACGCCGTGGCCCCCGTGCGCACATCTGCATCGCTTGGGCGCCGGGTGTTGAGGTGGGCAGGCAAGATCGCGCTGGCCGGGCTGCTCTGCTCGGTCGGCTCGGTCGCCTTGCTGCATTTTATCGATCCCCCCATGTGGAGCTGGCGTATCGAGCGGGCCCTGTTTCCGCCCGCCAAGATCACCCAGGTGCGCCATGAGTGGGTGGATCTGGAGTCCATCTCCAGGGAGCTGCAACTGGCCGTCATCGCCGCCGAGGATCAGCGCTTTGCCGACCACAACGGCTTTGACATGGATGCCATCAACGCGGCGCTCAAACACAACCAGCACAGCGAGCGGGTGCGCGGCGCGAGCACCCTCAGCCAGCAGACCGCCAAGAACCTCTTTATGTGGAGTGATCGCAGCTTCCTGCGCAAGGGGCTGGAGGCCTGGTTTACCCTGCTGATGGAGCTGGGTTGGGACAAGGCCCGCATTCTCGAGGTCTATCTCAATATCGTGGAGTTCGGCCCCGGCATCTATGGCGCCGAAGCTGCCGCCCGCACCTACTTTGGCAAACCGGCCAGCCGTTTGACCCGCTACGAGTCATCCCTGCTGGCCGCCGCCCTGCCCAATCCGTGGCGCTATCGGGTCAAGCCCCCTTCGCCCTATGTGCAGAAGCGCTCGGTCTGGATCCGCCGCCAGATGGGGCAACTGGGCCAGATCACCCTCAATCGGGTGCATCAGGCCGACTGAGCTTCAGGGCTCATCGGGCTTCTCAGGTGGGCCCAAATGGCCACCTACCGTCTCGCGGTGGAGCGGCAGATAGTGCCACCACCAGGCCTCGCGCCGCCGTTTGATCTGTTGCCGCCGTCCCCGCTGTTTCATCCCTTCACTCCCTGCCTGTTCACTCGCGCCTTAACCATACCCCCACAATAGCGGCTTGGACAAGATAACCGCGCCTTCGGCGCACTGGTCTGGCCGCCATCATCAATAATTGTTACAGTAGCGAACCTCGATGTATCTGGAGTGATTTCATGGAACAGCGTACCCCGGATCAGCTGGTCGAATGGGCCTATGATCAGTTTCTTGAGCAGGCCGCCGACATGCTGGCCCCCGAACAAATTGTCGACATCACCCTGGAGTTTGAAAAGCGTGGCGCCGTGGAGGCGACCCTGCCCAATGCCGACTGGTCGACTGAACTGGGTGAGCCGGTCGATATGGAGCGTTGGGTCGAAGTGTGGGTCGGTTTGCTGGATCATCAGGATGAGTTTGAAGTGATTTTCGCCACCTTCCTGTTACCCCGTCTGCTCACTGAAGATCACGTGCATGTGCGCTGGCATCGCCAGCAGCAAGCATAAAAAAGGCGCCATCGGCGCCTTTTTATTCCTGTTTTTTGCTAATCCTGCGCCGCGATGGCCTTGGCCAGACAGCGGCGACACCAGCAGGCGCTGGCCTCCTGCATCGGCAATACCGGCAACTGGCTGCACCAGCACTGCGCTATGGTCTGACCGGCAGAGACGGCGCAATAGGCCGGTTCGCCACAACCCGGGCAGTGGTGGGTGCTCTTGGTGCCAGCCAGCTCGGCCATCACCCCCAGCTGGGCCTTGCTCTCCATTGCCGACCAGTGGCCGATCTCGGTCAGGGTGCGGCCACAGCCAAGGCAAAGCCCATCTTTCGCCTTGCACAGGCCAACACAGGGGCTCGGCATCTTATTCGCTATCCTGCGCCTGTTCGCCTGCTTGCGCCTGCGCGGCCCCCGCCTCGGTAAGGGTGATGGCATTGTCTTCGATGACAATCTTGCCCTGCTTGTAGAGGCCGCCGATCGCCTTCTTGAAGGTGCCCTTGCTCATGCTGAACAGCTTGTAGATGAGCTCGGGTTCGCTCTTGTCACCCACCGCCAGACTGCCACCCTGCTTTTTCATCCGGCTCAGAATGCGCTCACCGGCATCATCGACTCGGGCCAGACCCGGCTTTTGCAGGGTCAGATCGAGCTTGCCATCCTCGCGCACCTGCTTGACCCAAGCGGTTTGCGGCCGACCGGTCATCACCCGGCCAAATACTTCATTCTTGAACAGCATGCCGGGATACTGGCCGTTGACGATCACCTTGATGCCAAGGGGCGAGTGCTCGCCGGGCAGCGCGGTCACTTCGTCACCGACCTTGAAGTTGCTGCCAGCCGGGGTCAGGAAACGTTCGATGCGGCTGGTGCCGACCATGCGCCCTTCGTTATCCAGTTGCAGACGCACCAGATAGACGTGGCCCACCTGCATCGGCTTGTTCTGCTCGCGGCTGGGCACAAACAGATCCTTTTTCATCCCCCAGTCGAGGAAGGCACCAATCTTGTTGGCATTGACCACCTTCAGACCGGCAAATTCGTCCACCATGGCAAACGGCTTGTCGGTGGTGATCACCGGCTCGCAATCGGCATCCAGATAGAGGAAGACCTGCACGCTATCCCCCTCTTTCACCCCTTCCGGCAGTTGACGCTTGGGCAGCAGCAGTTCACCGTACTCATCGGCCGCAAGCCAGGCGCCACGGTCTTCGAGTTCAACAACGGTGAGGGTGTTCATCTTGCCAATCTGTATCATGGTGCTCTCTATTTTTTCATTACCCGGATGGGCCAACTGATCATGGCCCCTATGGGCGCGCATGTTACCTCAAGAGCGGTAATCTGGCCTAGTCCCCAAGCCACCACAGGCCGCCCTTTCGCCGCTATCTTACTCGCCTATGGTGATTAAATCGTCAAACAGGCGGCCATTTACTGCAAATGACCCCACTTTTAGGTAGACTCCGCGGCTGTTCGAATCCTGAGGAACTGTTGATGAACCCATCCACTCGTACCCGTCATCTTAATCAATGGATTCAGAGTCACAGCCAGCAGGACATGACCTACCCGGCCCTGCACGGCTTTCTCTGTGCCCGTCTGGTGGGACCGACAAGCCCTGACTGGCAACGCCCGCTGGCTGGTTTGCTTGAGCAGGATGCCGAGCTGGATAAGAAGAGTGCAGAGGCGCTCAACCACCTCATCGCCGAGCTGGAAACCCAGGCCCATGACGCCCAACTTGCCCTGCCCAGCCAGTGCAGCCTGCCCAGCAGCAATCCGGATCAGGTGTTCGAACAGAGTCATCCCCTAGGTCAATGGTGTTACGGTTTCAGCCAGGGCTTTGCCACCTGGCCCAAGCCGAAGGATTTGAACGACCCGACTACCCAGTACCGCTTCAGTCTTGCCGCCGAACTGAGCCTGTTTCGCGACAAGCAGATGGCCCAGATGCTCTATAGTGCCGCCGCCAGCGAGCTCCCCTTTGTCGAGTTCTGCAAACGCCAGCGCCAGAACATGAAAACCGCCCTCAACCAGCTGCTCAACCTCGACCAGTACCAGGCCGCCCCCAGCGTCAATGTGGCACCCAATGGTGAACAGGCCCAGCAGTGGCAGGCCTGGTTCGAGCTGGCCGACAGCTGCCGCGATCATCAGGCCCGCCTCGGCTGGTTCGAGAAGATCATCGCCGATGCCACCCCGCTGTTTGACGAAGCCTTCTGGCAGCAAGTCGCCTGCCACAGCTGGAGTGCTCCCGAGCTGCGCCCCCTGCTGGCCGCCAGAGCCGGTCGCGCCGACTGCCTGCTGCGCCTTGGCAAACTGGGTGAGGCCAAAGCAGAGTATCTGGATCTGCTGACGATCTGCGTGGCCGATGAGCCGGGTTGCCGCTACAACCTCTCCACCCTCTATGCTCTACAAGAGGATTGGCCGGCGCTGGCCGCCCTGCTGATGCGCTTCGATGAAGCCTCCAGCTGGCTGCTCTACAACAAGGCGCTGATGGTCTTTGCCAGCGAGGGTGCCGAGGCGGCCAAGCCCCATCTGCTGGTCGCCATCGAGGCCAACCCGCACATTCCGGCCTGCCTGCTGGGTCAGCGCAAGCTGCCCAAACAGGAGCCACAAAGCTGGCGAGCGGGCAGCCGCGACGAGGCCGCCCTCTACGCCCTGCATACCCGCAAGGCGTGGCTCAAGCAGAACGCCCTTATCTGGTTGCGTAAAGGCTGAACCGCGTTGGCTTAAAATCCCGTCGGTCAGATCCGGTTTTTCCTTGAGGGCGTGCGCCGCCGCACATTTCATCGCAACTGGGTCAGACAAATCAGCTTGAGTTTCGTATCATCAATGTCAAAGTATCAAAAGAAACTGCATCTGATGCAGCCGTCACAGCAGGGTGTAATATGTCAAAAATCATTGCGTTACTCGCTCACTACCCGCCCTATCAGTTGGTACATGCCGCCGAGATGCTACGGGATACCTTCGAACAATTTTATGAACAGCGTTACCAGCTGACCGTTCCGCAGTGGCGCCTGATGATGGTGCTCGGCCCCAATTTCCCCATCAGCCAGAAAGAGCTGGTCGAGGCGAGTGGCATGGACAAGGTGCGCATCTCCCGCGAGATCCGCCGTCTGGTCGAAAAAGGGATCATCTTCACCGAGAGCTGCGAGCAGGACAAACGCATCAGCCTGGTCTCCCTCACCAACGCCGGTCAGGCCCTCTTCCAGCAGCTCAAGAGCGAAGCGGGCAGCTGGCAGCATACCCTGACCGACTATCTGCCGAGCGAATCCCGCGAGGCGATCCGCCAGCATCTGCACAGCGTCAGCGCCGCCATCGGCCAGCTGCAATCGCTTGATAGGAAGAAGTAATCGTGGATTTGAAAACATTCGCCACCATGGACATCAACATGCTGTTGAGCGTCGTCAATATGCAGCTGCGTGATCGCTATGACGATCTGGAGGATCTCTGCAAGGCGCAGCAGATCGATCAGTCCGCACTGGAAGCGCGGCTTGCCAGCGGCGATTTTCACTACCAGCCAGCGCAGAAACAGTTCCGATAAGGGTAGGTTGCGGGATCGGGATCACAGCACCAGTGATGGCGCTGGCTCTGCGGTAAAAACCTGATATGGTCTGAACAGCCCCAACAGGGTGATGCACGGATACATCACCCTGTCACAATAGAGCATTAAAATCGTTTCAGGTGAGCAACCCAAGGATGGCCCCATGCTATTGATGACCCGACAGAGCCTGTTGATCACACTCTGCACCCTGTTGATGATCAGCCTCTTTACCCCCCAATTGCCGCAAAGTAGCGAACAGTGGCTGACGACCCTGTTGATTGGCCTGTTGGTCGCGGTGGCATTGCTGCTGGTGCGCGGTTGTCGCCGTTTTATGATGGAGTAGTGACTCCGCCAACCTCTTTTAGACGATCTCGCTTGCCGCGATACTCTTTGTAGCAGCAACGTCTGTCGCAATCACACAAGCCAAAAAACAAACGCAGCCTGATGGCTGCGTTGTGGTATCTGGCGGGGCCCCCTTGAAGAGATAGCCCCTGATGGGGTAAAGAGCCTTTAGATAGCCAGAGACTCCAGCTGCGCTTTGGCCGCTTCCATCCCCTTGCTCTGGGCATCCGGGCCCATCCCCATCCCTTCAGCGTAGATGAAATCCACCTCCTTGATACCGATGAAACCGAGCACGGTGCGCATGTAGGGGGTCACCAGATCGGTGGTGCAGCCGACATGCATGCCGCCACGGGGACTGATCACCAGCGCGCGGGTGTTCTCCATCAGGCCAACCGGACCGGTCTCGGTGTAGCGGAAGGTGACGCCGGCACGAGCCACCAGATCGATCCAGTTTTTCAGCTGGGTCGGGATGTTGAAGTTGTACATGGGAGCGGCAATCACCACCAGATCGCTTGCTTTCAATTCGGCGATCAGCTCGTCGGACTGGGCGATCACCGCCAGTTGACGCTCATTGAGGTTGTCACCCCCGCGCAGACCGGAGGCCAGCTCGCCATCCAGCACCGGCAGGTTGAGGGCGGCCAGATCCCGCACTGTGACGATGTCGCTCTGATGCTGGGCGAGGAAGCCGTCGATCAGGGCGTTGGATTGGGAATATTGACCCAGGATGCTGGATTTGAGTACGAGGATGTTGGCCATGGTGAAACTCCATTTGGTTGTCGATTGAACAGCATCGCTGTCGATGGAGGTCACTCTAAACATTGCGCTTCTTTGCTGATAGCAAAAATAGATGCTCAACTTATTCAATATTTTTGATGAAAGACCACTTCCTCGCCAGCCAGCCCCGAGGCGACGCTTCAACCCTTGGCAGAACAAACGATTGCCGTTATGATCCGCCGCACTTTTTTCAGTGTTCCGGATCCCATGGCCCCCTCACGCAGCCACTCTCCTCTGGCCGGTGCAGTCTGGATGATGGTGGCAGGCCTCTGCTTCGCCGCCGTCAACAGCCTGAGCCAGTATGTCAGCTTCAAGCTGGGCCTTGCCTCGACCCAGGTTGCCTTTCACCAGTACCTGATCGCCCTGATTTGCCTGCTGCCTTGGCTGGTTCGTCATGGCTTGCGTCAATCCATGATGACCAACCAGCCGCGACTGCATCTGCTGCGGGTCGCCCTGGCGGTGGTCGGCATCCAGTTCTGGTTATGGGCACTGGCGGTACCAGTGCCCATCTGGCAGGGGATAGCCCTGTTGATGACCTCGCCGCTGTTTGCCACCCTGGGGGCGGCGCTCTTTCTCAAAGAGCGGGTGAGCCGCGTCCGCATCATGGCAACCCTGGCGGGCTTTGTTGGTGCCATGGTGATACTCGCGCCCTGGACTGATGAGTTCAGCTGGGCCTCCCTGCTGCCGGTTGCAGCGGCACTGTTCTGGGCCGGTTATTCCCTGCTGGTACGCTATCAGGCGGCGAGTGAATCATCCCACACCATAGTCGTCTACTTGCTCATCTTCAGCACCCCGTTCAATGCCATGCTGGCACTGCCACAGTGGCAGTGGCCGAGCGAAACCCAATGGCTGCTGGTGGCTGCCTCCGGCGTGCTGTCGGCACTGGCCCAGATGTCTATCGCCCGCGCCTACAGCGTGGCGGAGGCATCGTTTATCCAACCCTTTGATTTCGCAAAGCTGCCGATGAACGTGCTGGCAGGCTGGCTGGTGTTTGGCTGGGCGCCCCCCGGCCGTCTGTGGCTTGGCGCCGCCATCATCATTGGCGCCATTACGTTGCTCACCCATCTGGAGCAGCGCGCTCACAAACCCGTTTCCTGAGGTACGCCATGCGTACCTCTTTTTTTGCCCGTTATTCCCGCAATCAAGTGTGCAATAGCGGCCATCAACAGTGACCATCGACATCAGGAGAGATCGTATGTTTGGAACCGCAACCCGCCCCGGCGCCACCCGTGCCCTGCTGCTGGGCTCCGGCGAACTGGGCAAGGAGGTCGCCATCGAGTTGCAACGGTTCGGGATCGAAGTGATCGCCGCCGACCGCTACCCCAATGCCCCCGCCATGCAGGTGGCGCACAACGCCCACGTGCTAGACATGCTCGATGGCGCCGCCCTGCGTGCCCTGGTTGCCGAGGTCGAACCCGACCTCATCATCCCCGAGATTGAAGCCATCGCCACCGATACCCTGGCGGCCCTGGAACAAGAGGGCGTCAAGGTAGTGCCCAACGCCCGCGCCACCCAGCTCACCATGAACCGGGAAGGGATCCGTCGCCTCGCCGCCGAGACCCTGGGTCTGCCCACCTCCCCCTACCGTTTTGCCCAGAGCAAGGAGGAGTTTGTCGCCGCCGTTGAAGCCATCGGCCTGCCCTGCGTGGTGAAACCGGTGATGAGCTCGTCCGGCAAGGGGCAGAGCGTGCTGCGCAGTCTCACCAAGCTGGATGAGAGCTGGACCTACGCCCAGGAAGGCGGACGCGCCGGGCGGGGCAAGGTGATCGTTGAGGGCTTCGTCCCCTTCGAGTACGAAATCACCCTGCTCACGATACGCGCCATCGATGGCATTCACTTCTGCGCGCCGATCGGCCACCGTCAGGAAGATGGCGACTATCGCGAATCCTGGCAGCCGCAGGTGATGAGCGAACTGGCACTAGCCCGCTCCAGAGAGGTGGCCGCCAAGGTGGTCGAGGCGCTGGGTGGCTACGGCCTGTTCGGGGTCGAGCTCTTTATCAAAGGCGACGAGGTGTGGTTCAGCGAAGTCTCCCCCCGCCCCCACGATACCGGCATGGTGACTCTGATCTCGCAAGATCTCTCCGAGTTCGCCCTGCACGTGCGCGCCATTCTGGGGCTGCCGATCGGTACCATCACCCAGTACGGACCGAGCGCCTCCGCCGTGGTACTGCGCGAAGGGCACAGCCAGGATATCCGCTATCAGGGGATTGGCGAGGCATTGGCGCTGGTGCCGGGCGCCCAGCTGCGGCTGTTTGGCAAGCCGGAGATCGCCGGTCGCCGCCGTCTCGGCGTAGCGCTGGCCCGCGCAGAGGATTGCCAGGATGC
The DNA here is from genome assembly GCF_000819885.1 of Aeromonas fluvialis. Lineage (GTDB taxonomy): Bacteria > Pseudomonadota > Gammaproteobacteria > Enterobacterales > Aeromonadaceae > Aeromonas > Aeromonas fluvialis. Next base: position 46,158 of record NZ_CDBO01000055.1, on the reverse strand, counting down.
GGTGGAAAAAGCCAACGCCGTGGCCGCCAAGGTCGAGGTAATGTTCTAAGGGCATTTTTTACCACTGAAAAACAAACGTTTGCCGATGTGATCGGGCGCAAGGGGCATGGCAATGCCCCTTTTGCATTTGACCGTCAGGCTTATAATCCCCTCTTCAACTTTGTCAGGAGTACAAGATGTTAGCTGCCGTGATCTTCGATATGGATGGTGTTCTGATCGACTCGGAACCCTTTTGGCAACGGGCCCAGATCGCCGTGTTCTCCGAACTAGGTCACCCCCACACCGTCGAGGATTGTGAATCGACCATCGGCGTGCGCATCGATCAGCTGGTTGCCCACTGGTATCGCCTTCGCCCGTGGAGCGGCCCGACGCAGGAAGAGGTGGTGCAGCGTATTCTGGATCGGGTCAACGCCCTGATCCTGAGCGAAGGTCAGGCCAAGGCGGGCGTGCTGGAAGCGCTTGACCTTATCGAGGCCCGCGGGCTGAAAGTGGGTCTGGCTACCTCCTCACCCTTTGCGATGGTAGAAGCGGTGCTCGGCAAACTCGGCATTCGCGATCGCTTTATGGCGGTTCACTCCGCTGAAATCGAGCGTTTCGGCAAACCTCACCCGGATGTCTATATCCACGCCGCCGAGAAGTTGGGGGTAGAGCCGGTTCATTGTCTGGCCATCGAAGACAGCTTTACCGGCCTGCTGGCGGCCAAGGCGGCCTCCATGACTGCGCTGATCGTGCCGGATCCCGCTTTAGTAGGAGACCCCCGCCTGGCCATCGCCAACTACCAGCTGAGCTCGCTAGCCGAACTCAATGCCGACATGCTGGCCAGCTGGATCAAGTAACGCCTCCCGGCGCCTCGTTGCACACGCTTTCTTCTACTCACAGGGGGCATCCAGCCCCCTGTTATTGCCAAACAACCGTTGGCAATCCCCCCTCTTTTCACCGGTCATTTGCAACCAGATGACCCCTCTCACACACACCCCGCCCAACCGGTTGCACCTTGCCATCGCGCTGGCTTGATCTTTGTCATAAACGTGCGTTTACTCGCGGATAACCCACTTCAGCCCGACTAGAATCAGGGTTGATAAGCGGCCCCAAGGCCCGAGGAGGTTATCATGATCGAGTACACCAGCAAGCGCATCGTCTGCCCCCACTGTGGCCACCATACCCGGGTCGAGCTGGATGCCAGCCAGGGTGATCAGGAGTTTTACGAAGATTGCATGGCCTGCTGCAATCCAATCCACCTGCGGCTGCACCGGGATGAGGAGCGCGACCGACTGCAACTCTTTGTGGATGCCGACGACGAGCAACTGTTTTGATTGCGAGTCACAAAAGGCCGAGCAGCTGTTTTGATTGCGAGTCATAGACAGTCGAGTGATTATTTTCACCACGTGAATAACAAGGGCCTGCACACCGCAGGCCCTTGCTTATGAGGCGATTGAAACCGAGCCGTTTCCTTTCAGTTACCCCCGCGTGCCGCCAGCACCCGTTCCACGGTATCGACGATGACCTGGGTCTGGGGATCGATCTCGATATTGGTCTGCCAGCCAGCCTTGACCCACCCCAGATTGGTACGGGCCAGGGTCTCGGGGATCAGGTGAACGCAAAACTCTCGCTCTCGCACCTCACCGATGGTCAGGCTGATGCCGTCGATGCCGATGTACCCCTTGGTCAGCACATATTTCGTCAGCTCGGGGGCGAGGCGATACCACACCTGACGGTTGTTGGGGGTGTCGATCACCGAGGTGACCTCTGCCATTCCGATGATATGACCGGACATGGCGTGGCCGCCGATCTCGTCGCCAACACGGGCGGCACGCTCCACATTGACCCTGTCCCCCACCTGTAGTTGCCCAAGGTTGGTCAGGCGCAGGGTCTCCTGCATCAGATCGAAGCTGACCAGGTCCCCCTCGACCCGGGTGACAGTCAAACAGCAGCCGTTGTGGGCAACCGAGGCGCCGAGGGCCAGCCCTTCCCCCCACGGGAGGCTTGGCATGCGGATCACATGGATACGGAAGTTGGGTTGCTCCTCGATGGCCACCAGTTCGGCGGTCCCCTGCACTATGCCAGTGAACATCTCTCGTCTCCTCCTGCTACGGCAAAACGGCAGGTTAACCTCGGGCAGAAGGTGAGACAAGGGGAGAGGCTGACAAGCTTGCGCCCGATCGCTATAGTGACGCCGTTCACATCCGGGTAAACAAGGAAAAAAACAATGCAAGTATATCAATGTTGTGAAGCGATCCGCATCGCCTATAACCAGATTGGTTCCGGCGAGCAGGGCTATGTGCCAAACGCCATCGCTGCGACCATCCGCGCCCTCAACGCCGTCGTCGCCGATGAGCGGGTTCCCAGCGAACTGCGCGAACAGGCGGCTTATGCCGCTGCCAACCTGCTGATCAGCGATCACCAAGACGCCTGATCCTGTCCCCCCGGGGCGACAACGGTTTCGGCCAGTTTGAATTTCAGGCTAGAATGCCTCCCCCACCCTTTGCACTTTCGTCCGAAAGTGCAAAGGACCTTCCCGATTTCCGCTCTTTTTACGCTTATCTGAACCACTCGGAGGTGTCAGTGCAACGTTATTGGTCCGAGGCGAGGCAGCTCGTTCGTTTAGCCAGCCCCATTCTGGTCGCCCAGGTGGCCCAAATTGCCATGAACTTTGTCGATACCGTGATGGCAGGACAGGTGAGTGCCGTCGATCTGGCGGCCGTGTCGGTGGCCTCCAGCTTCTGGCTACCGGTGATCCTGCTGGTGCAGGGGATCATCATGGCGCTGACCCCCATCGTCTCCCAACTCAACGGGGCCCGCAAACGGGACGCGGTGCGCCCGGCCGTGCATCAGGGTTTCTGGCTGGCGCTGATCGTCACCCCGCTGGCGATGATCGCGCTCTATTACAGTCCGTTGGCGCTGCAGTTCATGGATGTGGATCCTGTGATGGCCGCCAAGACCACGGGTTATCTGCACGCCATTCTGTGGGGGCTGCCCGCCTTCGTGCTGTTCCAGGTGCTACGCAACTTCAGCGAGGGACTCTCCCACACCATGCCGACCATGGTGATCGGCTTTGTCGGACTGGCGGTCAATATTCCCGCCAACTACATCTTCATTCACGGCCACTTCGGTATGCCCGCCCTTGGTGGGGTGGGTTGTGGCGTGGCCACCGCCATCGTGCTGTGGGCCATGCTGCTGGCGATGATCCTCTATGTGAAGATCTCCCGTCACTTCACCGAGATCCGACTCTTCTCCCAGCTGGCACGCCCCAACGGCAGCCGGATCTGGCGCTTGTTCCGCCTGGGGTTCCCCATTGCCATGGCCATCTTCTGCGAGGTGACCCTATTTACCGTGGTGGCGCTAATGCTGGCTCCCTTCGGCGCCGAAACGGTGGCAAGCCACCAGATTGCCCTCAACTTCTCCAGCCTGGTCTTTATGCTGCCCCTCTCCATCGGGGTGGGTGTCACCATCCGGGTAGGTCACAGCATAGGTGAAGGGCAACCCCATCACGCCCGGGTGGCTGCCCGCACCGGCCTGATACTGGGGATGGCCATCGCAGCCGGCACCGCGGCCCTGACGGTACTACTGCGCGAGCAGATCGCCGCCATCTATACCGATGATCAGCAGGTTATCGTCCTGGCGGCGATTTTGCTGTTCTTCGCCGCCATCTATCAAATCTCCGACTCTGTGCAGGTGGTCGCGGCCGCTGCACTGCGCGGTTACAAGGATACCCAGGCGATCTTCTACATTACCCTCATCGCCTACTGGGGACTGGGGTTGCCCAGCGGCATGATCCTGGGCCTGACCGACTGGCTGGTACCGCGGATGGGGCCGCAGGGCTTCTGGATCGGCTTTATCGTCGGCCTCACCAGTGCTGCCCTGATGCTGGGAGCGAGATTGCGCTACATCTATGGCCGTTTTGCTACTCCAGAGGCCTGCACCACCTTGTCGCGGGCCCAGTAGCAGGGCTTGGTAAGCGGCAACTCGCCTGCAAAATCAACAGGCTGCGCAAGAACTGGGCAAACAGTCTCCTTTGTGCATATGGCCTGTTGACAGCCTCAGGGGGCATGGGTAGTATGCCGACCACGTCAGCAGCGCTGGCGTAGCAGAAGTAAGAGAAAGTGGGTTTATAGCTCAGTTGGTTAGAGCACTACCTTGACATGGTAGGGGTCGTTGGTTCGAATCCAATTAAACCCACCACTTTTCTGTGATGCGTCCTTAGCTCAGCTGGTTAGAGCACCACCTTGACATGGTGGGGGTCGGTGGTTCGAGTCCACTAGGACGCACCATTACAGAACACTGATTATGCGTCCTTAGCTCAGCTGGTTAGAGCATCACCTTGACATGGTGGGGGTCGGTGGTTCGAATCCACTAGGACGCACCATTCAGTTTGAAAGAAATGCAGATGTGGATTTATTGCTCAATTGGTCAGAACACTACTTTGACATGGCATATGCGGTGTCGTTGGTTCGAATCCAGTTGAACACAGATGTGGGTTTATAGCTCAGTTGGTTAGAGCACTACCTTGACATGGTAGGGGTCGTTGGTTCGAATCCAATTAAACCCACCACTTTTGCATAAAGAAATAAAAGTCGCATTGCGCACCCTGCGTCCTTAGCTCAGCTGGTTAGAGCATCACCTTGACATGGTGGGGGTCGGTGGTTCGAATCCACTAGGACGCACCAAATTATAAAAGCCCGCTCATCGAGCGGGCTTTTTTCATTCTACCGGGCAGCCATGCCCCTGCCCCGCCAATCCGTTCAGCACAGATCGGGCTATGGCACAGAGCCTTGTCCCCATAAAAGCCCGTGTCATCCGATAAACGACACGGGCCAGTTAGACGACGCAAACGCCTCAAAGCTGCACGGCAATCTCGTACTTCTTTATCTTGCGATAGAGGGTAGCAATCCCGATCCCCAGCGCCTGTGCAGCCAGCTTCTTGTTGCCAAGCCGCTGCAGGGTCTCTTCAATCATCTGTTTCTCCATGCTCTCAAGGCCGCTCTCACCCGGAACAGGCTCAGGCAGCTTCTCCGGCGTGGCGGCGAGCGGGGCGGCGGCAGGCACATTGAACGCCGCATCCAGATGGGTCACCTGGATCGACTTGGCGGTGACGCGATGGGGTTCCTGATTACAGATGATGTTGGGGGGCAACAGGCTGGCATCGATCACCTCACCCGCCTGGCTGACGTTGACCAGATATTCGATGAGGTTGCTGAGCTCGCGCACGTTGCCCGGCCAGCGATACCCCTTGAGCAGCGCCATCACCTCGGGCGCCAGACCGGGATAGACGATGCCGATGCGGCTGGTGTGAAGGTTGAGGAAGTAGTGGGTGAGCAGCTCCACATCCCCTGCCCGCTCCCGCAAGGGTGGCAAGTTGAGGGGAATCACGTTGATGCGATAGAAGAGATCCTCGCGAAACTTCCCTTCCGCAATGTATTGATCGAGATGCTGATGAGTGGCGGCGATGATGCGAATATCCACCGGCACCGGTCGGCTGGCACCGATGGGGGTCACCTCCCGCAGCTCCAGCACCCGCAGCAGCTTGGCCTGCATGGTGAGCGGCATGTCGCCAATCTCGTCAAGGAACAGGGTGCCCTGATGGGCCGCCTGAATAAGGCCCTGCTTGCCACCGCTGGAGGCACCGGTAAACGATCCCTTCACATAGCCAAACAGCTCGCTCTCCAGCAGTTGCTCGGGTATGGCGGCGCAGTTGATGGCGATGAAAGGTTTGTCCTGACGGGGACTCAGGCGATGGACCGCGCGGGCGACCACCTCTTTACCGGTACCGCTCTCGCCGCAAATCAGCACGCTGGAAGGGCTCTGGGCGATGCGGTGCAGCAGTCGCTTGAGGGTGCGCATCGGCTTGCTCTCACCGATAAGCTGATCGATCCGCACATCCGGATCCGGCTCCTGGAGCAGACCAGAGTGGGATTGGTGAAAAGCCATCAGAAAGAGCTGCTGCCCCTGCACATGATGCAGCTGGCCAATGATCAGCTCCTGACGGCCTTCAAAGGTAATGATGTGCTGGAGATGGCCGCTGAGTCCCTGCTGGGAGAAGGTAAGCGGGCGGATCCCCACCTCACGCCCCTGCAGTTGCTCCTGTTGGCAACCCAGATGATGGAGCGCCGCCTCGTTGGCGTAGAGCAGCTGACTCTTGTCATCGAGCAGCAAGCAGCCCTGATCCATGTTGGTCATCAGATTGAGGAACACCTTGTTGACCCCATCCGACAGCCCGCGCGAATCGAGCAATTTGGCCACAAAGATGGTGGAGATGTGGCGCACATAATCAGACACATCCTGCAGATTGTTGTTGAGGCGCGCCTGCTGCTCGTCGCTGAAGGCCACCAGACTGATCACCCCGATACAGCGCTCGTCCACCATGATGGGCACCCCGAGGAAGGCACGCTCACGGCAGCTCTCCTTGCAGGTACAGCCGTCACACACGGGATCATCGCTGGTGTGGGTAACGATCTTCTCCCGCTGGTTATCAATCACATAGCGCAGCAGGCGGGAATCCCCCTCCAGCTGCCGTCCGAAGAACTTGCCATAGGGCCCGGTGCCAGCCACCCGCACCATATCGGCATCCACAATCTCGACCTCAAGCTGCAGCACACTCGCCAGCATCTTGGCAAAACGCAAGATGGTTGGCTGGATCTGCATCAACAGACACTGGTTGCTCACGGATCTCATTCATCATTCCTTTTGTTCTTGTTATCCTCCCCCTAAAGGGAGCCATGCCGGCCAGATACTAAGGGATCTCTGGCGGAACTACTTCGGGAGGGATCACGAAAAGGGAAAGTCATCCGCATCCTTTGCAGGGTCAGATTTATGAATAAAAACCAGTAAAAACAGAACCATAGAGCGTATTGCGCACTAACCCGGCAGATGGATCGCCAACCAGACCGCCAGCGGGATCACCAGCACCGAGAGGGCATTGCCGCCGAGCACAATACTGGCCACCTTGTCCGGCTGACAGTGATACTGCTCGCAGAGCATGTAATTCAAGACTGCTGGGGGCAGCGAGACAGACAACATCAACAGAGGGATCCACTCTCCCTTGAGAGGCAGCAGCCAGATCGCCAACAGCAGTGACAATCCCCCCGCCAGCAGATAGAGCAGGTTGCACTTGAGCGCTAACCCAAGATGATCGAGATCTCCTTCCATCAGACGAATGCCCAACGCAAAGAGCATCAGGGGCACCGAGATCTGACCGAGCAGCGAGGCCGTGGTCACCACATATTCCGGCAGCGCGATATGCAGGTTGGCCACCAGCAAACCGGCCAGCGCGGCCCACAGCACAGGGCTGCGCAGCCACAGCCAGCGGGAGGTATTGGCGGAGAGGATAAACATGCCGACCGAAAAGTGTAGCAGATTGGAGAGCACAAAGAGGATCACGATGGCCCCCAGTTGCTGCTCGCCAAACGCCAGCACCATCAAGGGGATACCAAGATTGCCGGTATTTCTGAACATAGCGGGCAAGATCAGCGCAGCCCGCTCAATCCCTTTAAGCCGAAGCAGGGCAAGCAGCAGACCGGGTAGCAAAATAACCAGCGCCCCGGCCGCAATCAGCGGCAGATGCTCAGCTAGCGCCAGCGGATACTTGACCAGCGCGGAGAAGACCAGCGCCGGGGTAAACAGTTCAATATTGGCCCGATTGACATAACCGAGCGCCGCCCCCGGTCTCAACCGCCCATAGAGAGCGCCGAGCCCGATAACCCCGAACACCGGCATGACGATATTGAGCATGGCGCTGAACATGGGCGTTATCCGTTACAGTTCGCGGGCCGATTTGCCCATCAGCACCACAGGATCCAGCGTCACCTCCTGCGAGCCATTGCTGATCCAGAGCTGGCCATCGGAGATGGTGCAGGTCAGCTGCATGGTGCGCTCGACCATGGCGGTAAGCGGCAGGGTCTGGCTGTCGGAAAGCTCGATGATGCTGAGGTTGTCGTGCTGGCTCAGTTTGCCCTGGTTCTGCTTCCACCAGACGCTGGTGCCACGCCCACCGTAAAGATAGAGCACCACCTGACGGGCACGGTTAGAGGCCTTTTTCAGCCGCTTTTCATCGGGCTGGCCCAGCTCGATCCAGAGTTCGATCTCGTCCGAGTAGTTCTTGCACCAGAGCTCGGGCTCGTCATCGGCGCTCAGCCCCTTGGTGAACTCCAGTCGCTCGGCGGCATGCCAGGCAAAAGCCGCCAGCCGGATCATCATCCGTTCATCGGTTTCGGAAGGGTGGCGGGCCAGCGTGAGGGAGAAGTCCTGATAGAGATTGCGATCCATATCAGACAAACTGATCTGGGCCTTGAATACGGTTGCCTTGAGAGCCATAGAAAACCTTGAACACCTTGATAAGAGAGGGGGGAGTGGGAAATACGGGCGCCAGTGTAATCAAAATCAGCGCCAGGTTCGACCATCCAGGCCAAAGATTCCCCTTCCCTGCCGGGATAAGTGCTTTATAAGACACAAAAAACAAATGCCAGTCCGAAGACTGGCATTTGGCGGCATGGAGAAGCGACTCACTTCTCGGCGGACTGTACCCCGAACGCGTTGAGCAGCACACAGCAGGTGACTGCCACGGCTACAAACCCACTCAGGAAGATAAAAGGCATAACCCCATACCCCAATACAGTCCAGATAGTGTGTTCAAGCAGACTCATTGTTGTATCCTTCATCCGGTGAAAGGTGTGTTCCTTCTGGCGGATATTGCTTCCGCGCTTGATGCCACCATTTGACCTTAATCGACGGCTGGGTCCTATGCCACCAAAGTGATAAATGCAGGACTTGTTTGCGCCAGATCAATTTTTTGGTTAAATACCCATGTAGTTCAAGCAATTACCACCAGCGACCAGGGCCATTAACAACCTGCCACGAACAAAAAACGCGCCGATTGGCGCGTTTTTTGTTCGAAACAGACAAGGGATCAGTTGTCGCACAGGTCGCTTGGCATGTCCTGACGCAGGCGAGTCCACAACTTACCGGACTCGATACCGTATTGACGAACGGTTATGAACACAGCTTCGTGATTCTTGGTCTCGGCCAGATTGAGCAGAGTCTTGTAGTAGGCATCTGCGGTCTCGCGGGCCTGCTTATCGGAGAAGTAGTAGCTGCCAACCCGGCTGTATAACCCTTTAAAACCGTTCAGGATCAGGGCGTAGATCGGATTGCCGGAAGCAAACGCCAGCTGATGGTGCAGGCGATAATCGAACTCGGCATAGGCTTGTGCATTGTTCTCGACTGCATCGGCTCCCCGCAGGATCTCGGCGGCCTGCTCCGGATTATGACGGATCGCCCCCCGGATAAAGATGGTGCAGATATGGGTACGGGCGGAGAGCAGTTGGGCGACCAGATCCGGTACCTTGTCCTGATCCAGACGGGCAAGGGTCTCCAGAATGTTGAGGCCGGAGGTTTCCCAAAAATTGTTCACCTTGGTCGGCTTGCCATGCTGTATTGTCAACCAGCCATCACGGGCCAGTCGCTGCAACACTTCGCGCAAGGTCGTCCGCGTCACCCCGATCAACTCGGATAATTCACGCTCGGCGGGCAGAATAGATCCGGGAGGAAAGCGATTGTTCCAGATGGACTCGATAATGTATTCCTCGGCAAACCCTGCTGGGCTCTGCGCTTTTATAACCATGAATTGACTCTGTTGTAATGCGTAAAAAGGCTGACGAATGATATCAAAGCGATGATGGCTGGCAAGCATAAGGTCTGTCCTCCGCTCACATATGGCAAATATAGTGTTGGCATTATGTATTGAATCGCCATAAGGGAGTCAGCCAACCCCAAACGGGTGGTTACAAAACAAGCAAATGGGCAGATAATCATCGGCTAGTGTTTATCATCGACATAATTTTTGATTAAAATCACGAGGAATCAGATAGATAAAGGTCACCATCCAGACGCACAGGTCGAGCTATCCCTAACTGCATAGAAGCAGACCCTAACAACAAAGTTGAGACCCATCATCATGCCAATAAGCCTAGGGCAGGCATTCGCCAAGAACTTCTTGGGCAATGCACCACAATGGTACAAGAACGCTATCTTGCTATTTCTGGTGATAAATCCGATCGCCTTCCACCTTGATCCTTTCATTGCGGGCTGGTTACTGGTCGTTGAGTTTATCTTCACGCTGGCCATGGCCCTCAAGTGCTACCCCCTGCAACCAGGTGGTCTGCTCGCGATCGAAGCCGTGCTCATCGGCATGACCTCAGCCGAGCAGGTCAAACATGAACTGGTGGCCAATATCGAGGTGCTGCTGCTGGTCTTCATGGTGGCAGGCATCTATTTCATGAAGCAGCTGCTGCTTTATGTCTTTACCAAGCTGCTGATCGGGGTACGTTCCAAGATCCTGCTCTCCCTCTCGTTCTGTCTGGTCTCCGCCTTCCTGTCGGCCTTTCTCGATGCCCTGACCGTGATTGCCGTGGTGATCAGCGTCGCCACCGGCTTCTATGCCATATATCACAAGGTGTCATCAGGAAAGGGATTTGGTCACGAACATGATCACACCCATGATCAGGAGGTGAAAGAAGATCATCGTCAGGCTCTTGAGCAATTTCGTGCTTTTCTCCGTAGCCTGATGATGCATGCCGCAATTGGTACCGCTCTGGGCGGTGTCTGCACCCTGGTGGGCGAGCCGCAAAACCTCATCATCGGCGAGCAGGCTGGCTGGCACTTTGGCGAGTTTGCCATTCGCATGGCCCCCGTCTCGCTCCCCGTCTTTATCTGCGGTTTGCTTACCTGTGTACTGGTCGAGAAGATGGGATGGTTCGGTTATGGTGCCAAATTGCCGGAGTCGGTGCGCGCCATCATGGAGGAGTACAACCTGCATGAAAATGCCAAACGCTCCCAGCAGGACAAAGCCAAGCTGATCGTTCAGGCATTGATTGCGGTCTGGCTGATCGTCGGGCTGGCCATGCACCTGGCGGCCGTTGGCCTGATCGGCCTCTCCGTCATCGTGCTGGCGACCTCCCTGACCGGGATCACCGAGGAGCACTCGCTGGGCAAAGCCTTCCAGGAGGCACTACCCTTTACCGCTCTGCTGGCGGTCTTCTTCTGCGTGGTGGCTGTGATTATCGATCAGCATCTGTTCAAGCCGGTGATCCAGTTGGTACTCGATGCCGATCCGGACGATCAGCTGGCCCTCTTCTATTTTGCCAACGGCGTCCTCTCCATGGTCAGTGACAACGTCTTCGTCGGTACCGTCTATATCAACGAGGTCAAAACCGCCCTCCTCAATGGCGCGATCAATCGCCAGCAATTTGACCTGCTGGCGGTCGCCATCAACACCGGCACCAACCTGCCGTCGGTCGCCACCCCCAACGGTCAGGCCGCCTTCCTGTTCATGCTCACCTCGGCACTGGCGCCGCTGCTGCGCCTCTCCTATGGCCGCATGGTCTGGATGGCACTCCCTTATACGCTAGTGCTCGGAGTGGTCGGTTTCTTCGCGGTTGAGCTGCTGCTCGGCCCGGCCACCGACTGGTTCTATCAGCACGGATGGCTGGTGATGGAGAGTGCACTGCCCGCGGTACAGCCCGCCCTCCATTGATCCGTCACAGCCAAAGGGCCCATATGGGCCCTTTTCTTTTCTGTCCCGCTCTGCTCTAATTCAGCCACTGTTTGTTCTGAGAGATCAATGAGATGATCGAATTTCTCCGCCGTGTAGCCGCCCATCGGCTGGCATGGGGTCTGCTGGCCGCATCAGCCCTGTTTCTTGAGCTCTGCGCCCTCTTCTTCCAGCATGTATTGGGACTCTCCCCCTGCGTAATGTGCGTTTACGAGCGTCTTGCCACCCTGGGTGTACTGATGGCAGGTCTGCTCGGCATGGTGGCACCGCAGAAGTGGTATGTTCGCTGGAGTGCCCTGCTGCTATGGGGTTATAGCGCGTTTCGTGGCCTGCAACTGGCGCTGCAGCACGTGGACTATCAGGTCAATCCCTCCCCCTTTAATGTGTGCAGCCCGTATGCGGATTTTCCAGCCTGGGCCCCGCTCGATCAGTGGATCCCCTGGTTGTTTATGCCACAAGGGGATTGTGCCGAAGTGACTTGGCAATTCATGACCCTCTCCATGCCGCAATGGCTGGTGATCATCTTTGCGGCCTACTTGCTGGTATTTGCAGTGGTGGCCATCGGCAATCTGGTAAAAGGACGCTGCTGCAACTAAGCCACATGGCTGATGTGAGTGAAGCGGATAAGCAGAAGGGGAGCCATCAAGGCTCCCCTTTACTTTGTCTAGCTGTGACTACCCTGTTCGTCGTCAACAGGCTATCGCCGCAGAAGCGCCATGCTCAAGCCGCCTTGGCGGTGCTCATCCGGGCTCTGGCCGCACCAATCACCATGGGCAACAGCGACATAGCGATGATGCCGAAAATCAGCAGGGTAAAGTTGTGTCGCACCACCGGCAGGTTGCCGAAAAAGTGGCCCGCATAGACGAACGACAAGACCCAGAACAGACCGCCGACCAGATTGAACACCAGAAAACGTGGATAGGTCATGGCCCCCATGCCGGCGACAAAGGGGGCGAAGGTGCGCACGATAGGCAGGAAACGGGTAATGATAATGGTCTTGCCACCATGTCTGGCATAGAAAGCGTGGGTCTTCTCCAGATAGTCGCGACGAAATATTCTGGAATCGGGATTGCGAAACAGCTGCTCGCCAAAGAAGTGGCCTATGGTGTAGTTGACCACGTTGCCCAGCACGGCGGCAATGATCAGCACGACCGCCAGGGTGTGCACATCCAGCACGCTGCCCACGGTAAGCGCACCGGCGGCAAACAGCAGGGAGTCACCCGGCAGGAAGGGCGTCACCACCAGCCCTGTTTCACAGAAGATGATCAGAAACAGGATGGCATATACCCACACGCCGTAGTGCTCGAACAGCTCTTTCAAATGCACGTCAACGTGCAAGATAAAGTCGATTGCAAAGAGGAGCAGATCCATTTTTCTATACCAGTGAAGTGAACGGCGTGGAGTCTACGCCAATGATCTCCGGGCCACAATCACCGGATTTCTCTCTTATTCACCTCACCGAGGCAGCCCTCAAATGAAGCCGTTTTTCTTACCTCTCCGTCACACGCGACCTCTGTGCGCAGGGAAAAAGTGGGTCAGCCCTGGCTGATTAGGGAGCCCCCTCCAGGTCGCTGCGCACTGAGGGGGGCAGGCAGCGCTCCCAGCCCCATATCAGGGCCAGCAGCAGAGTCACGTCATCGAACCAGCCCAGCAGCGGCACCACATCGGGGATGAGATCCACCGGACTGATGCCATAGAGCAGAATGAGGATCACCAGCCCCCTCGCCCACCAGGGGGTGGCGGGGTGGCGAAAGCCCTGATAAAGGCGGCGCAGTCGCTGCCAGATCAACCAGCGCTTGGGGCTCATGACGCGATCAACTCGCCGCGCAGCTGCTGGATCTGATCCCGCAGCGCCGCCGCCTGTTCGAACTCCAGATCCCGGGCATGCTGGAACATCTGCTCCTCCATCCGTTTGATCTCTTTGGTGATCTCGCTGGCAGATCGGGCATGGTACTCCCCTTGCGGCTCGGCGGCCTTGCGACTCCCCTTACCCGCTTTGCCTGCGCTGCGGCTGCCCCCCATGTCCATCATATCCCCCACCGACTTGTTGAGCCCTGTGGGGGTGATGCCGTGCTTGAGGTTGTGGGCATGCTGCAAGGCGCGGCGCCGTTCGGTCTCCTCGATTGCCACCTTCATCGAGTTGGTGATGGTATCGCCGTAGAGAATGACCTGGCCGTTGAGGTTGCGTGCAGCGCGGCCTATGGTCTGGATCAGCGAACGGGTAGAGCGCAGGAAACCCTCCTTATCCGCATCCAGAATGGCCACCTGCGACACCTCCGGCATGTCGAGCCCTTCCCGCAGCAGGTTGATCCCCACCAGCACATCGAATTTGCCGAGGCGCAGGTCGCGGATGATCTCCACCCGCTCCACGGTATCGATATCGGAGTGGAGGTAGCGGACCTTGACGTCGTGCTCCGCCAGATATTCGGTCAAGTCTTCCGCCATCCGTTTGGTCAGCGTGGTCACCAGCACCCGCTCCGCCACGACGACCCGCTTGCGGATCTCGGAGAGCAGATCGTCCACCTGGGTGGTGACCGGACGCACCTCGATCCGGGGATCCAGCAGGCCGGTGGGACGCACCACCTGCTGCACCACATCGCCGCCAGATTTCTCCAGCTCGTAAGGACCCGGGGTCGCCGAAACAAACACCGTCTGCGGCATCAGCGCCTCGAATTCGTCAAACTTGAGCGGCCGGTTGTCAAGCGCCGAGGGGAGCCGGAAACCGTACTCCACCAAGGTCTCCTTGCGGGATCTGTCCCCTTTGAACATGGCGCCGATCTGCGGCACCGTGACGTGGGACTCGTCGATGATCAGCAGGCCATCCCCCGGCAGGTAGTCAAACAGGGTGGGTGGCGGCTCCCCCGGCGCCCGGCCGGAGAGATAGCGGCTGTAGTTCTCGATGCCGGAGCAGTAGCCCAGCTCCTGCATCATCTCCATGTCGAACTGGGTGCGCTGGCTGATGCGCTGCTCCTCCACCAGCTTGTTCAGTGACAACAGCTGCTCGCGGCGGCCTCGCAGCTCCTCTTTGATATGCTCGATGGCACCGAGGATGGTCTCGCGCGGGGTGGCGTAATGGGTCTTGGGGTAGATGGTGTAACGCACCACCGTCTGCTCGATGGCACCGGTAAGGGGATCGAATTGGGAGAGCCGCTCCACCTCCTCGTCAAACAGCTCCACCCGCAGTGCCAGCTTGTCCGATTCGGCAGGATAGATGTCGATCACTTCGCCGCGCACCCGAAAGGTGCCACGCTGAAACGCCATGTCGTTGCGGGTGTACTGCAACTCGGCGAGGCGGCGCAGGATATCCCGCTGGTTGATCACATCGCCAACCTTCAGGTGCAACATCATGCTGAGGTAGGCCTGGGGATCCCCCAGACCATAGATGGCCGATACCGAGGCAACAATCACGACATCACGCCGCTCCAGCAGCGCCTTGGTGGCTGACAATCGCATCTGTTCGATGTGATCGTTGATGGAGGCATCCTTCTCGATAAAGGTGTCGGTGGTCGGCACATAGGCTTCCGGCTGGTAGTAGTCGTAGTAGGAGACGAAATACTCCACCGCATTGTCGGGAAAGAACTCCTTCATCTCGCCATAGAGCTGGGCCGCCAGGGTTTTGTTGGGCGCCAAGATCATGGTCGGGCGGTTCAGGGTTGCAATCACGTTGGCCATGGTGAAGGTCTTGCCTGAACCCGTCACCCCGAGCAGGGTCTGGTGGGCAAGGCCCGACTCGATGCCATCCAGCAGTTGGGCAATCGCCGCAGGCTGATCCCCGGCGGGTTGAAACTGGCTGGCTAACTTGAACAATTTGCTCATGAACACTCCCGACACAAAACAGCAGGTGCGCAGTGTAACCGAGGGTTTGGCAGCGGTACACCCGCGCCATCATCCCGCGAATGGCTTGACCACCTCGGACACCTTCTGTATGATGCTCCTCCTTGCCTGATGTTCCCCCGTAGTTCAGTCGGTAGAACGGCGGACTGTTAATCCGTATGTCACTGGTTCAAGTCCAGTCGGGGGAGCCAATTCCTCACCATCTCGGTGCAAGTTATCCACTTTAGTGCCCTCTCCTGCAAATTTTAATGCACAAGATCCTTCTTGCTGCTGACGCTCCCTTTTGTTACCCGTTCCGGCCCGACAGAGTTTTCTCCTGTCGCATCTAACTATCTGATTTTTATACAAACATTTTTCTTCCGGTATTTTTTGAACAGCCCTTGCATCCCAGTGCTGGCGCGGCTTTCAGGGCGATGAACAAGTTTCATAAACAGGGTTATCCACAGATTCTGTGGGTAAGTGCAGCAAGCCCTGTCAGGACGCGGGATTGCCTGTTATCCCCAGCGACGGGGGACCTTTTTGCAGGCTAACCTGATTTTATGCTGTTTTGCCCCGCCCTCCGTAACAGCTGAGTGACAGGTTCTATTGACACCTTTCAGAGACATCTTTTTGCCAGCCCTTTTCACCATGGGCAAATGGAAAGCCTCTCTCGTCATTTGACTCTTTCTCCGCCAAGAGAACCTCCGGTTGAATCTGCTGAAACCGATCTGTGGCGAGGGGCTATGCAGCAGAATCTAAATTCGCTTCCATAACGACGCCAGCCCGGCAGTCAGCAGCATGTTTCACTAATTGACAGCGGGAAGAAGAGCCATAATCACCTGCTTTCCTCCTGAAGCCTTCTTATCCTGCCACCTACTAATTAAATAGCGTCCGATAACGTCCGATTAATCGCTCCCTTGCGCTTCTTTATTGGGGATAGATCCGGCACAATATCGGCCCCACCTTTTTTCCTCGGTTTTTCCGGGCATGACCATAGATTTTGTGACACTGCTACATCAAAGCGACTCCCTGCTGCTGTTCGTGGTATTGGCCTTCGGCCTGCTGCTTGGCAAGGTGCGAATTGGCAACTTTCAGATTGGCAACACCATAGGTGTGCTGTTTACCGCCCTGCTGTTCGGCCAGATGGGCTTCGAATTTGCCGCCACCACTGAAAACGTCGGCTTTATGCTGTTCATCTTCTGTGTGGGGATCGAGGCGGGCCCTCACTTCTTCAGCGTCTTCCTGCGCGACGGCATCCACTACATCACCCTGACCCTGGTGATCTTGCTGACCGCCCTGCTGCTGACGGTGGGGCTGGCCAAGTTCTTCAATTTGGGACCGGGCATGGCGGCGGGGATCCTGGCGGGTTCCCTCACCTCGACCCCGGCGCTGGTGGGTGCCCAGGATGCCTTGCGCAGCGGTCTGCTCAACCTGCCCCATCAAACCGATATGCAGGCGGTGCTAGACAGTATGGGCATCGGCTACGCCCTGACCTATCTGGTGGGTCTGGTGGGCCTGATGCTGGTAGTGCGCTACCTCCCCTCGCTGGCTCGCCTCGACCTCAATACCGAGGCACAAAAAATCGCCCGTGAGCGGGGTCTCTCCGACAGCGAGAGTCGCAAGACCTATCTGCCCATCATCCGCGCCTATCGGGTCGGCCCCGAGCTGGCGGCATGGATAGGTGGTCGTACCCTGCGAGAGACCGGCATCTATCCCCATACCGGTTGCTATGTGGAGCGGATCCGCCGCAACGGCATTCTGGCCAGTCCCGATGGCGATGCCGTCATTCAGGAAGGGGATGAGATCGCCCTGGTGGGCTATCCCGAGAGCCACGAGAAGCTGGATGTAAACTACCGCAACGGTAAAGAGGTATTTGATCGCAACCTGCTCGACCTGCAGATCGTCACCGAAGAGATAGTGGTAAAGAATGACGCCGTGGTAGGCCGCCATCTGGTGGAGCTCAACCTCACCGAGAAAGGGTGCTTCCTCAACCGGGTGGTACGCTCCCAGATCGAGATGCCGTTCGATCGCAACATCATGCTGCAAAAAGGCGACGTACTGCAGATCAGCGGCGAGAAACAGCGGGTCAAACTGCTGGCCAACAAGATCGGCTTTATCAGCATCCACAGCCAGACCACGGATCTGGTGGCCTTCAC
Source organism: Aeromonas fluvialis (assembly GCF_000819885.1). Taxonomy (GTDB): domain Bacteria; phylum Pseudomonadota; class Gammaproteobacteria; order Enterobacterales; family Aeromonadaceae; genus Aeromonas; species Aeromonas fluvialis. Next base: position 28,647 of record NZ_CDBO01000055.1, on the reverse strand, counting down.
CACCTTCTTCGTGCTGGGCCTGCTGATCGGCTCCGTCTCACTGGTGTTCGGCCAGATCGAATTTGGCCTCGGCAACGCCGTCGGCCTACTGCTGGCGGGCATTCTGATGGGGTATCTGCGGGCCAACCACCCTACCGTGGGCTATGTGCCCCCCGGCGCCCTGCGGCTGGCCAAGGATCTCGGTCTCGCGGTCTTTATGGTGAGCACCGGCCTCAAGGCGGGTGGCGGCATCCTCGATCACCTCAGTGAAGTGGGCGCCGTGGTGCTCTTCTCCGGCATGCTAGTGACCACCTTGCCAGTGCTGGTGGGTTATCTGTTCGGGGTCTGGGTACTGAAGATGAACCCGGCCCTGCTACTCGGGGCCATCACCGGTGCCCGTACCTGTGCCCCGGCGATGGATGTGGTCAACGAGGCCGCCAACAGCTCCATTCCGGCGCTCGGTTACGCCGGTACCTATGCGGTGGCCAACGTGATGCTGACGCTGGCGGGCTCCTTTATCATCGGTTTCTGGTTCTAGCCAACGGCCATCAAATTACCACTAACAAAGAAGGGAGCCTCGGGCTCCCTTCGTGCTATCTGCCTTGCTAACTTGCTAACGGGATGCGGAGTTGGCTCATTGATGTGACGTCACCTGACACCCGCCATCTGCGCTGAAAACTACCACAACTATACACCCTACCCCACGATGGCGGATGCTCTGCTCTGCAAGGATTTGGCAAATCCCGGACACAAAAAAAGCGCCCTGAGGCGCTTTTTTCCCTATCAACCGGATTTAGCCTTTGAATTTGCTGAATACCAGTGAGGCGTTGGTGCCACCAAAACCGAAGCTGTTGGACATGACGGTATTGAGCTCGGCCGCTTCGTACTCGCGCACGATGGGCAGACCTTCAGCCTTCTCGTCCAGGGTCTCGATGTTGATACTGGGGGCGATAAAACCGTGTTCCATCATCAACAGGGAGTAGACAGCCTCGTGCACGCCCGCAGCACCCAGCGCATGGCCGGTCATCGCCTTGGTGGCAGAGATCTTGGGACCGTTGGCGCCAAACAGAGTCTGGATAGCTTCCAGCTCTTTGGTATCACCCACCGGGGTGGAGGTGCCGTGAGTGTTGATGTAATCAACCTTGCCCACACCCTGCATCGCCATCTTCATGCAACGCACCGCGCCTTCACCGCTCGGGGCGACCATGTCATAGCCATCGGAGGTGGCACCATAACCGGTCAGCTCAGCATAGATGTGAGCACCACGGGCCAGCGCATGTTCCAGCTCTTCGATCACCAGAATGCCGCCGCCACCGGAGATAACGAAACCGTCGCGGTTCGCATCATAGGTACGGGACGCTTTTTCCGGCGTGTCGTTGTACTTGGTGGAGAGGGCACCCATGGCGTCAAACTGGATGGTAGAGGACCAGTCCAGCTCTTCACCGCCGCCGGCGAAGACCACATCCTGTTTGCCAAGCTGGATCAGCTCAAGCGCGTGACCGATGCAGTGGGCAGAGGTGGCGCAGGCGGAGCTGATGGAGTAGTTGACCCCCTTGATCTGGAACGGGGTCGCGAGGCAGGCAGAGGTGGTGGAGGACATGGTACGCGGCACCATGTAAGGGCCCACACGCTTGACCCCTTTCTCACGGGCGATGTCCACAGACTCCGAGGTATTCTTGCCGGAGGCACCACCCGAACCGACCACCAGGCCGGTACGCTCGTTGGAGACCTGATCTTCAGGCAGACCGGCATCTTCAATGGCCTGCTGCATGGAGAGATAGGCGTAAGCCGCGGCGTCACCCATGAAACGCATGACTTTACGGTCGATTAGTTCAGACGGATCGAGTTTGATGTTACCCCAGACACGGCTACGCAGGTTGTGCTGTTCGAACTGCTCGGAATAGGTGATGCCGGATTTACCTGCTTTCAGGGAGGCCAGCACTTCTTCCTTGTTGTTGCCGATACTGGAGATGACGCCGATACCGGTGATCACTGCTCTTCTCATTAATTCATCTCGTCTGGAAAAACTGGCGCCAAGTCTACCCGCTTTCGGCTGCCAAACTGGTCTGCTTTCACGTAGAATGCCCGCGATTTTGTGACGCGAGCCGAGGAAAACGTGAGTCAAACATCCTTACAACATGCCCGATTGGACTGGAGTGAAGCGGGAACTCCGGTCTCCAGTGACTTCGGGGATGTGTACTTTTCCAATGATAACGGTCTAAGTGAAACCCGCTACGTCTTTTTGCAGCAAAACCGATTGCCTGCGCGATTTTCGCACCACGATAGAGACAGTTTCGTGATCGGTGAAACAGGTTTCGGCACAGGCCTTAACTTTCTGGCGACAATGCAAGCCTTCCTGGCACAGGCGCCCCAATCCGGCAACGGCTCCCGTCTGCACTTCATCAGTTTCGAGAAATACCCACTAACCCAAACGGATCTGCACAAAGCACTGGCCGCCTGGCCCGAGCTGGCCTCCTTGAGCCAGGATCTCATCGCACAGTGGCCGCTCCCGCTCTCCGGCTGCCATCGTCTGCACTTTGCCGGTGGCCGCATTCGTCTCGATCTCTGGTTTGGCGACATCCAGGATATGTTGCCGCAGGTCCCCCACGGGACAGAGGGTCTGGTCGACGTATGGTACCTGGATGGTTTTGCGCCGGCCAAGAACCCCGAGATGTGGACACCTGAACTGTTTGACAGTCTGGCCCGTCTCGCGCGCGGGAATGCGACCATCTCCACCTTTACCAGCGCCGGTTTTGTCCGCCGTGGTCTGATTGATGCCGGTTTTGCCACAAAGAAGACCAAGGGCCACGGCACCAAGTGGGCCATGTTGATCGGTGAGCGCAGTGCCAAGGCCCCGGCGCAGACCATCACCAACCACTATGCACGCCCGGCTGGCCGGGATGGCGAGGTGGTGATCATCGGCGGTGGCATCGCCTCGGCCATGACCGCCCTCTCACTGACCGAGCGAGGCCGCAAGGTGACGCTGTTGTGCGACGCAGGCGAAGCGGCCACCGGCGCCTCCGGCAATCGCCAGGGCGCGCTCTATCCCCTGCTCAATGGCGAACACGATGCGCTATCGCGCTTCTATTCGCAGGCCTTTGGCTATGCCCGGCAACGGCTGTTGGCGCTGGCTGCACGTCATCCCGTAGCCTTTGATTTATGCGGTGTGGTGCAACTCGGTTTTGACGACAAATCCCGCGCCAAACTGACCAAGATGGCTCAGGGCGCCTTCCCGCCCGCATTGATGCAGCCCCTGACCGCGGCAGAAGCCGCCACGATCGCAGGCCTGCCCGGTGGACACGAGGGGGTCAGCTATCCGCTGGGGGGCTGGCTCTGTCCGGCAGACCTCACCCGCGCCGCCATTGCAGAGGCGCAGGCCAGCGGCCTGCTGCAGGTGGAGTACCACACCCGGGTGCACACCATTGCCGAGCTGGCTGATGGCTGGCGAGTGAAGAGTCAGGATGGCCGCCAGTGGCAGATCCCCAACCTGGTGGTTGCCGCCGGTCATCAATTGCCTGCACTTATCCCCTTCGCCGAGCTGCCGCTCTACCCGGTGCGCGGTCAGGTGAGCCATGTACCGACCACAGCGACCTTGCGTCAGCTCAAGACCGTGCTCTGCTACGATGGCTACTTCACACCAATGCACAACGAGCAGCACTGCATCGGCGCCAGTTATGGCCGCAACCAGAGCAGCCTCGAATTTCGCGCCGAGGAGCAGGCCCAGAATCAGCAGCGATTGCAAACCTGTCTGCCGGATCAGTGTTGGCCCGTTGAGGTGGATGTAAGTGGTAACGACGCGCGTGTAGGGGTGCGCTGTGCCAGCCGGGATCACCTGCCGGTGGTGGGGCCGGTGGCCAGACTGCAAGGTCTGGCGGATCACTATGCGCAGCTGCAGCATGATCAGCACAACGCCCAGCCGCTCCCCCTTCACCCCGGCCTTTATGTGCTGGGAGCGCTCGGTTCGCGGGGTCTCTGCTCGGCGCCGCTCTGTGGCGAGCTGCTCGCCAGCGAGATCTGCGGCGATCCCCTGCCGCTGGCCGCCGATCTGCTGGAAGCGCTCCACCCAGCCCGTTACTGGGTACGCAAGCTGCTCAAGGGCAAAGCGCTGGTCTGAACCGGACTCTGCAAGCAAATAGAATGGCCGCCCATCGGGCGGCCATTCTATTTGTCAATCGTGCGATGCTGGATATTGCGTCTTGAGATAGCGCTCACTTGGGCCAGAGCACCCCGAGCTGTTCGCCGTAACCCGTCTGACGCTGGAATCCGTCGAGCCGTCCCTTGATCTTGTTCAACTCGCCGCTGCCTGCCGCCCAGGCGGCATAGCGCAGCGCCTGACAATCGGCATGTTCGGGCAGGGATGCGATCACGCCCCCAATCTGATTAGCCCCTTGCAGCACCATCTCCTTGAAGCGGGATTCGTAGTCAAACATGCTGGAGAGCAGCTGCCCCCAGCGCTGGCGGGCAGGATCGTTACTATTCGCACTCTGACGCCAGCGGGGCAGCAACACGGTGGCGTTGGTGGTCACCGTCACCCGGTTGAGCTGGCAGCGACCCGGCAACTGCTCGGTATCCAGCTGCCAGTCCACCTGATAACTCGCCTTGCCGAGCACGGGCTTGCCATTCACTTTGGGAGCACTCTGGGCAATCGCCCGGGCAAGCTGCTCCGGACTGGTTGCATTGACCTCATAAAAACGGACATTGATGCGGGACTCTGGCACCACTGGCGGCCGGCTCGGCTGAGCCTGACTCATCAGGGGCAACAGCAACAACCCGACCCCCACTACTCCATAAACCTTGCTGACCATGCCAGACTACCTTCCTTGATTGCACGGGCGGAGTACCAACCTTGGTGAACCCCACCGCCACACAGATGACGGCTATAGCCTATGTGTGACGACGAGGCGGCGCAATACCATGATGAGCCCAGAAATCAGAGCAGGCTCACAGGTTACGTGAGCAGAGTATGGCACAAGGCTAAAACTGTATTTTTATTGAGCATGACGGCTGATGCGCTGCCAGTCGAGGTGATAGTTTTTCACATTGATATCATGACCATCTATCTGAATAAAATGATCATTTTTAAGACGATTGGCAAAAAAGTCCTGATCTGCCCCCTCATTGAGCCACAGCTCGCACAGTCCCCGTTTTCCCTCTCTGGCATAGAATCTCGGGGTGATCAGCAGCGCGACCCCATCTACCCGGATGGCATGACGGGCCAGGCAGTTTGCTTCCGTGGTTTTGGATGCCAGCGCGGCAAAACGGGGTCTGTTCCCCTCGGCGACCACCAGTACGCCGTAAGAGTGAGGAGCCATGAGACGCCGCATGGCGACCGCCTGATGAGGACCGGTTTGATGAAAACCGTCATTGGTTACCGCAAACACGCAAGTAGGTGAAAATAGCATCGCGAGCAGGAAAATAGAGCGTTTAATGCCTGAAAAATCACCAATCGCCATATAAAAGCCTCAAAAGACAACCAAGGCTGGCAAGTGTAGGTAGCCAAACCCGCTGGGTAAAGTACCTTTACCTTTCTTTAATTCTGTTCACGGGGGTAAACGTTGATTTAGCTCACACAACATCCGGTTTCCAGTCGCCAGCCTACCTCTATCGGAATAGACTCACGCCACTCTCATCCAATCAGAAGGCAACATATGCTGGAACTCATCGTTGGCACCCTGGTCACCCTGGTGGTGGGCCGTGCCATTTTCAAAGGATACTCCGCGACCGGAGTGCTGCTGAGCGGCGGCTTGCTGCTGCTGGTCATCACCGCCATGATGGGCAAGCCGGTGTTGCCGAGCAAGGTGGTCAGCACCGGTTATATCGCGACCGATATCTTCGAATACGTCCGCTTCCTGCTCAATGAGCGGGGCGGTGGACTGGGGATGCTGATCATGGTGCTGTGCGGCTTCGCAGGCTACATGAGCCATATCGGCGCCAACACCATTCTGGTCAAGCTGGCCAGCAAACCACTCGGCATCATCAAGTCCCCCTATATCCTGCTGGTGGCTGCCTATCTGGTGGCCTGCGCCATGTCGCTGGCGGTGAGCTCTGCCACCGGCCTCGGTGTGCTGCTGATGGCTACCCTGTTCCCGCTGATGGTCAACATGGGGATCTCCCGTGGCGCGGCAGCAGCCGTGTGCGCCTCACCAGCCGCCATCATTCTGTCACCGACCTCAGGGGACGTGGTGATGGCCGCCCAGGCCGCCAACATGCCGCTGCTGGACTTTGCCTTCAAGCTGACCCTGCCCATCTCGCTGGTGGCGATCGCCTGTATGGCGGTGACCCACTTCTTCTGGCAGCGTTATCTTGACCAGAAATCCGGTGAACACAACGAGCCGGTCGCACCGGGTGATCTGGTGACGACCGCCCCCGCTTTCTACGCCATCCTGCCGTTCACCCCCATCATCGGGGTGCTGATATTTGACGGCAAATGGGGCCCGCAGCTGGATATCGTCACCATCATCGTCATGTGCATGGTGCTGGCCAGCCTGCTGGAACTCGTCCGTATCCGCAATGGCAAGGAACTGCTGGACGGCCTGCAGGTGTGCTGGCGCAACATGGCTGACGCCTTTGCTGGCGTGGTCATGCTGCTGGTCGGCGCCGGTGTCTTCGCCCAGGGTTTGATGACCATCGGCTTTATCGACACCCTGCTGACCCACGCTCAGGATCTCGGCTCCGGCGGCATGATCATGATGCTGTCACTGGTGGTGATCACCACCCTAGCTGCTTTCACCACCGGCTCGGGCAATGCCCCCTTCTACGCCTTCGTGGAGCTGATCCCCAACCTGGCCAGCAGCCTGGGTATCAATCCGGCGTATCTGGTGATCCCCATGCTGCAGGCATCCAACCTGGGCCGCACCATCTCGCCGGTCTCTGGCGTGGTGGTCGCCTGTGCGGGGATGGGCAAGCTCTCGCCGTTCGAGGTGGTCAAGCGCACCAGTATGCCGGTCGCCGTCGGCCTGCTGGTGGTGATCGTCGCCACCCAGATCATGGTGCCCGCCTGATCGCTGACCAGCCCGGCACCCTGCCGGGCTGGTATCCTCCCCCCCCTTTGCAGTAGACTCGGCGCTCATTTCCCCCCTAAGGAGGACCGAGATGAGTATTACGGTTCAACTTGCCCATTTCAGTGATTGCCACTCCCATTTCGATGGCGCACCGATGAGCTTCTCTCCCGTCTCTGAAGACCAGTGGCGCACCCAATGCGGCGGTTATGCCCGGATCCTGACCCGACTCACCCAATTGCGTGTCAAGGCCGCCAGCCAAGGCCATGCCTGTCTCTTCTTGCATGGTGGCGATACCTTTCAGGGCTCGCTCTATTTCAACCGCTTCAAAGGGCGCGCCAACGCCGACCTGCTCGCCATGCTGGCCCCCGACGCCATGGTGCTCGGCAACCACGAATTCGATCTGGGTAACGGCCCGCTGGTGGAGTTCTTGCGTCAGCTCGATGTTCCGGTGCTGGCCGCCAATCTGGACAACAGTCAGGAGCCTGCCGACACGCCGCTGGGGCTGTGGGATATCCCCCACCTCTACGACGCCCATCAGCCCTGGCATCGCCGAGTGATCGACGGGGTTTCCTTTGCCTTGCTGGGGATCACCCTGCCCCAGATGGCTGCCATCGCCAACCCGGATCCTCATACCCGTTTCCACGCCGTCACCGACACCCTCACTAAAGTGCTGCGGGAGATAAAGCGCGAAGGGATCCAGCATATCGTGCTGCTGAGCCACCTCGGGCTGGATCAAGACAAGCTGCTGGCCGAGCGCTTCCCTGAGCTCAGCCTCATCATCGGCGGCCACACCCACAGCCTGCTGGGGGATCTCGCCCCCCTCGGCCTGCCAAGCGAAGGCACCTATCCGCTGATGAACAACGGGGTGGCCATTCTGCACGCCGGTCACAGCGCCCTCTGCCTCGGCGTATGCGAACTCACCTTCGATGAGGCGGGCCGTGTCGTACAAAGTGAGGGACAGCTGGAGTGGCTCCCCTGGCAGCCCTGGCCGTTTGCCTCCACCCCGCCCGCCGGGCTCACCTTCTGCGAGCCGGATCCACAGCTTGAACAACATCTGGCCAAACGCTATCGGCCGGAGATCGAGACCATGAGCCAGCGCATCGTCACCCGGCTCGACACTCCCCTGCCCCATCAACGGCTGCCCGACAGCAAGATGCCCCATGGCAGCATGCTGGCACCGCTGGTGGCCAGCGCCATGCTGACCGCGGCGCGAGAGCAGGTGGGTGAAGTGGACTTTGCCCTGCACAACGCCGGTGGCGTGCGCTGCTCGCTGGAGCCGGGCCCGCTGAGTGAGGCGGATATTGCCGGGCGCCTGCTGCCGTTTGCCATTCCCCTCACCCTCTATCGGGTGCACGGTCACGAGTTGGCGGAAGCACTGGAAAATGCCATCGACAACGCCACCAACAACGGCGTGGTCGGCAATGGCAACGGCAGCTTCCCCTACACTGCCGGGGTGCGATTCACCTATCAGGCCAATCTACCCAAGGGCCAGCGCATCACCCGACTGGAGTGGGAAGCCGCCCCCGGCCAGTGGCAAGCGGTCAATGCCAATGAGATCTATCGCGGGGTATCCAGCGCCTATACCGCCTCCGGCAAGGAGGGCTACACCGCACTGGCGCGCACCCTGACCCAGCACAATCAGGAGCTCGGCATCACCCTGGCCGACGCCTTTATCCGCTGGGCCCGCCATCTGCCCTCGCTGGAAGCGCAGCCCCCCCTGCTTGAGTACATCCGTTGATGTCGGGGTGATGGCTGTTGCCCCATGCTGCCTGACGGCCAATATGGCCGCAACCATCGCCCGGTTCCCTCCAGGAACCGGGCTTTTGCGACAATATTTGCCCCACACGGGCCAGCCCCATTGCATCGCACTCACTAGCTCGGCAAGATAGGCCCGCTTTCAAGACCAGCTGCAGGAACAGGCGACTTCATGAATCACTCCATCCGTTTCACCCCTCCTCGCGTCAACCCGGGCATCAAGCCAGCCATCGTGTTGCTGACCGCCCTGCTGGCGCTGCTCTTCTGTCTGCGCAATCCGCTCTTCCATGCCATGGCGCCGGGATTTGATGCCTCGCTGTTCGCTGTGATGGGCAAGATGTGGAGCGAAGGGGGCGTGCTCTATCGCGACATGATCGACATCAAGGGGCCGATGATCTTCGCCCTCGATGCGCTGGGCTACGGTCTGGGGGGATTTGTCGGGATCTGGGCGCTGGAGTGGGGGTTCTGCTGGCTCGGACTGCTGGCCAGCTGGCAGGCCTTTGCCCAGCTCGGACTCTCGTTCAAGGCGCGCCTCGGCGCCATGCTGGCGGTGCTGGCTCTCTACGGCACCCGTTACTACTACGGCAACATGACCGAGGACTGGACCTTCCATCTCGCCCTTATCGCCCAGTGGGCCTTCATTACCCTGCTGCTGGACAAGGGATTTCGCTGGTGGCCCGCACTGGTGGCGGCCCTCACCTTCGCCATCGTTGCCTGGATGCGTACCAACAACGGTGCCTTCTGGGGCGCCTGGTATCTGGTGCTGTTCTGCCACTGGTGTCTACATGAGAAGTGGCGCGATGCCATCTTGCTACTTATCTCCAGCCTGCTGGGGCTGGCGCTGATTGGCGGCCCCCTTTACGCCTACTTCCAGCAGCATGATCTGCTGGCGGCCTTCAAATACTACGCCTTCGACATCTTCTTCGAGGGGAGCTATGGCAATGGCTTCTCCCCCATGGTGGGCGCCGTCGGCCTGCTGCGCACCGGCCTTATCATGCTGCTGCCCGCCTTCATCATTCTGATGCTGAGCCGCCGTCAGGAGTGGTATCTGCCCGCCCTGCTGGCGACCCTGTTTGGCGTGCTCTTTACCCTGATCGCCAACTCGGTCTCCGGCCATGTGTTCGATCACTACGACGTGCTCTATCTGCAACTGGCGCTGCTGCCGCTGGCGGTATTGCTGGATCGCAGCGAACAGCAGGCAGACGGTGTCGGCCTGCTCTGCATCTCGCTAGTGGTGCTCACCGCCAGCTGGCTGCTGGCCCAGCAGTTGGTCTTTGGCTGGAGCACCAAGGAGTGGTCCCTCGAACGGGTTAACGAAGTGCTCGGCACCAGCCTGCTGTGGGCGCTGCCGGTGCTGATCCTCATCCCCCTCTGGCGCGCCTGGGATGTGCGCAGTGCCACCCCTTGGCTGGCGACGCTGGCCATGCTCCTGCTGATGATCAACAACGCCTGGGAAGGCACCCTCAAGGGTCGCCCTTTCAATCCGGCCGCGCAGGTACGGGTTGATCGCATCAAGGCCGAGACAGTCCCGAGCGACAAGATCTGGGTCGATGGCATCCAGCCGCAATATTATCTCTGGACCGATCGCCAGCCAGCCTCCGCCTACCTCTTCTTTGCCAACGTCAATCCGCCCTATGACGTGCGCGAGCGAGTGCTGGCCGATATCCAGCGCCAGAATCCGAAGTTCATCATCGCCAAGCCGGATCGGGTGAGCGAGGAGCTGAAAAAACCCAGCTCTCCTTTCCATCTTGCCTTCTATCAATACCTGACCAGCCACTATGAAGAGGTGGATCCGGGTCTCTATCGCCGACGCTGATCGTCAATACGCCCCGCAGGGCGGCCATTGTTGCAATGGCCGCCCTTTTTCTTGCGCCAGAGCCCCTTGCAGCGGCGGCCCACAGTAGGCAAGCCCGTCCGAGATAACTACAATGACGCTCTTTTTGATGTGACGAGTGACACCATGGCGGAACTGACTTATCTGGGCGGCTATCCCGACCCCCTCAAGGCACAGGTACAGCAGCTGATTGCAGCGGGCAAGCTGGGGGAGATGCTGGCCAAACGCTACCCGGATAGCCACCAGGTCCAGAGCGACAAGGCGCTGCTCGCCTACACCATGGAGCTGAAGAACCGCTACCTCAAGAGCTCGGCGCCCCTGTCAAAGGTGGTGTTCGATGGCAAAATCAACGTGATCAAAGATGCCCTCGGCCTGCACACCTACGTCAGCCGGGTGCAGGGCAGCAAGCTCAAGGCCAAGAACGAGATCCGTATCGCCGCCCTGTTCAAGGAGGCACCGCCCCCGTTCCTGAAAATGATCGTGGTGCACGAGCTGGCCCATATCAAAGAGAAGGATCACAACAAGAGCTTCTATCAGCTCTGCCAACACATGGAGCCGGACTATCATCAACTGGAGTTTGATCTCAGGCTCTGGCTCACCTGGCGCGATATCGACAAGGCCAACCGCTAGGCTGATAACCGTTTCAGGGAGGAAACATGCCATTTGCCGCCACCCGCTTTATTGCCACTTTGGTAATGGCCGACTTGGGCCGCGCTGACTATCCCCGCTTCACTTCACGCGGGCTGCTGGCGCTGCTGCTTCTGCTCGCGGGCCACAGCGCCCGTGCCGATCAGCGCTGGCAGAGCGACAGCTATCTCACCAAGAGCTTTATGGCCATCGCCATGGAGCGGGAGTATGGCGAAGTCAGGCAGACCCGTTTTGCCCGCTGGCAGCAGCCGATCCGGCTGCAACTTATCAACGAGTCGGGTGACAAGCCGCTGCAGGCCGACGTGGTGAAGGTACAGGCGGCCCATCTGGCCCGCATCACCGGCCACCCCATCAGCATGGTGACCGCAAAGCCCAACCTGACCCTGATCATGACCGACTACAGCAAGATGAAGAGCTGGGCCAACCGCACCATGGGGGGCGATCCATCGGTCAAGATGGCGCTCAAGGAGGGGCTCTGCCTTGCCAACTTCGCAACCAATCCGAAACACGAGATCAGCCGTGCCACCATCATCATTCCGGTAGACTACAGCCGGGCCAAGGGGCGCTTTCTCGGCTGCGTGGTGGAGGAGTTCACCCAGGTGATGGGGCTGCCCAACGATTCGGACAAGGTGTTTCCCTCCATCTTCAATGACAACAGCATCGACAGCTTTTTGACCGGGCTGGACTATGTGCTGCTCAAGATGGCCTATCACCCGGCCCTCAAAGCCGGGATGAGCAGTGACGAGATCCGCGCCGCACTGCCTATCGCACTGGCCGATCTGCGCGCCAAAGGGGAGATCCGCGAAGCCAATCGCCGGGTGCAGCAACAGAGCCTGAAAAGCTGGGCGGGGTTGTAACGGACATGGCTCAACCCAGAGCCAGACAAGCCAACGCGAGCCTCTCACCACCCACAAAAAACGCAGCCACTTGGCTGCGTTTTTTGTTGTCCGGGTATCAGCGGTGCGTTAGCAGGCATGCCCGTTTATCCACCGCCCATGTATCCAACGCCCCGAGTTATCCGCTGACCGTGAGGGCTCAGGAGGCGACGTTATCTTCCGGCATCCAGCTGTCGGCGTTCTCCCATACCTCCTGCACCATGGCTTCGGCCAGCTCTTTGTCTTCCTTGCTGGCACGGCTGACGGTCAGGGCCATGGCACTGCCCGGCGCGACCCGCACATGGATGTCTGGGAATTTTTCGCCAAGCTGCTTGAGCAGCTCCTGACGCAGCGCCTCCATGGTCGAGGTCGGGATCTGATGTTTTCTGTCGATGATGATTTCAAGACGCATAGGAAACTTCTCCATGATTTATAACTGTATTTTTATCCAGTATCCATGGGAAGTAAAGTGCCAACTTGCACCAATCAGAAAAGATCCAGCTGCTGACCACAGATCCGGTCGAACGACTCGCCGATAAAGGGCAGGATGGCATCGGCGATGGGCCGCAACTGCTTGTCGATATAGTGCTCGTAATCGATGGCGCTGCGCCGGTACTCCAGCGGCTCTGGGCCATTGAGGGTCATCAGATAGGCGATGGCGCCCCGATGCTGATAGCGCTGGGGCAGACCGCGGCGCAGGTTCTCCTCATCGGCCAGCCGCGCCGCCCGCACATGGGGCGGCACATTCTTCTGATACTCTTCGAGCTTCTGACGCAGCCGTTTGCGATAGATGAGCAGATCGTCGTGGCGGCCGGCGCGGGTCTCATCCACCATGGTGCGCACATAGCCGCTGGGATCTTCATCGTGAAACACCAGCTCATAGAGGCGGGTCTGGAATTGCTTGGCCAGCATGGTCCAGTCGGTGCGCACCGATTCGAGCCCCTTGAACACCAGCTGTTCACTCCCCTCACTGGCCTTGCCAACCAGCCCCGCATAGCGCTTCTTGCTCCCCTTCTCCAAGCCGCGGATGGTGGGCATCAAAAAGCGGCGGTAGTGGGTCTCGTACTGGATTTCGAGATAACTCGGCAGATCGAATTCGCGCTTGATCAGTGCAGCCCAGTTATCGTTGATCATTTGGGCCAGTCGCTGGCCGATCTCGTCCGCCTCATCGGGGCTGGTCTCGCGCCCCAGATGGACAAAGGTGGAGTCGGTGTCGCCATAAATCACCTCGAACCCCTTCGCCTCAATCCACTCGCGGGTCTGCTGCATGATGCTGTGGCCGCGCAGGGTGATCGATGACGCGAGCCTGGGGTCGTAGAAGCGGCAGCCCCCCGAACCCAGCACGCCGTAGAAGGAGTTCATGATGATCTTGATGGCCTGGGAGAGTGCCTTGTTGCTGGCCGCCTTGGCCCGATCCCGCGCCGCCCACAGGATGGCGATGAGATCCGGCAAGAAGTGCCGCTCGCGGGAGAAGAGGGCGCCGCGAAAGCCCGGTATGGCGTGGTCTGGGTGTTGCAGCCCCTCCACCAACCCCATGGGGTCGATGCAGAAGGTGCGGATGATGCTGGGATAGAGGCTCTTGAAATCGAGCACCAGCACATGGCGATAGAGACCGGGTTTGGAGTCCATCACATAGCCGCCGGGGCTCGCGAGCCCCCCATCGGCAGGCAGATTGGGGGCCACATAGCCGCCGCGATGCAGCCGCGGCAGATAAAGGTTGGTAAAGGCCGCCACCGAGCCCCCTACCCTGTCCAGCTCCAGGCCGGTAAGGGAGGCACGCTCGATAGCAAAGGGGATGAGGTGGCAGTAGTCGAAGATCTCCCACACCAGCTTGCAATCTTCCAGGTTGTAGCGGGCGAGCGCCTCCTTGTCGGAGTGGAACAGTTCGGTGATCTTCTCCCCCCGATTGGCCACATCCTCGATATCCTTGCCACGGCCGAGCAGTTCGCTCGCCACCGCATCCAGGCTGTAACTGGCAAACTGCCAGGTGGCGCTTTTCAGGGTGTCAATCCCATCGAGCACCATGCGCCCCGGGATGATGACGTTGCCGGTCTGGGGATCGCTTCGGGACGAGCGCCAGAAGCAGAGCTCGCGCCCGCGCCCCAGCCGCAGCCGCCGCTTGTTAAGCTCGGCGCGGCGCAGCAGCAGGCGAAAGTCGAAGTTGACCACGTTCCAGCCAATCACCAAGTCGGGGTCATGCAGACTGAACCAGCTCTCCAGCGCACTCAGCAGGGCGCTCTCGTCCGCCACCCACTGGACCTGGGTGCCCCAGCTCTCGGCATCCGCTTCCGGGGTGCCAATCATGATGACCCGCGCGTCCTGTTCGCTGTAAAGACCAACCGAGAAGAGGGCCCCGTCCATGGCGCACTCCACGTCCAGCGACACCCAGGAGAGGGTGGGCGTCACCGCCTGCGGCGCGCAGCGTGCCTCGTTGACCTCCCAGTAGCCCGGCTTGCCCCCCTTTTTTACCGTCCGGCCATCGAAGCGCACACCGGCGGTGATAAAGCGCTCCATCAGAAACCGCTCTGGCAGCCGGATATCCGCCTCGAAGTGCTCCAGCCCGCGGATCAGCAACAGCTCGATGGCACGATGAAAGGCGCTCAGGGTAGCAAAATAGCAGCCCACCACAGGGCGACCATCGAAGGTGTGCATCGGCAGGCGACGAAATCGCCCGCTCACCCCGGCCCCCTTGAACAGCTCGGCGGCTTCTGCCATATGGCTCTGTGGCAAAAAGAACACCGGCTCCTGCCCCGGCACCACCACCCGCACCGGCCCCTGGGCGCTCCAGAGCCACATCACGATTTCGGTGGTGGCAGCCTGCCCGTTGCGGCCGCGCACGTCCCGACCATAACGGGTCAGGATAAAACCGTCGCGCGGCGGGGTGGCGGGTACGGTGGGCTGGGTTGCAGTCATGAAGCGTAAAGGGGCTGTCAGAGAATGGGACCATTGTACGTTCATACAGTGCCTGCTCGCAATCGTCACACTGGCTGCGAGGCTGGAGTCAAACTGGTAAGCTCGATCCGGTCGTTATTCCCGCCCATCCCGTTATGACCACTCTTCGCCGACAAAAGGAGTCTCTGTGGCAATCTATTCCCTGCTGGATCAGCTAACCATCCCCTACCAGCGTTTCGATCACCCCCCCGTTTTCACCTGTGTGGAGGCGAGCAGGCTGCTACCAGACCTGCCCGCCGCCAAGACCAAGAATCTCTTTCTGCGTGACCCGAAAAGTGAGCGGCTGTTTCTGGTGGTAACACCTGAAGAGAGCCGAGTCGATCTCAAGACGCTGGCGAGCACCCTTGGCGTCAAACGGCTGAGCTTTGGCTCCCCCGAACGGCTCGATGCGGTACTCGGCCTCACCCCGGGCTCGGTGACCCTGCTGGCCATGGTGCGCGATAGGGAAAACGCGGTAGAGCTGGTGGTGGACGAGGCCATCTGGCAGGCCGAGCAGGTGCAGTGTCACCCGCTGATCAACACCGCCACCCTGATCATCCGTCTCGACGATGTACGCCGTCTGCTAACCCATCTTGGGCGGGAAGCCACCGTAATGCGCTTGCCCACTGTCACCGGCGATTAACACAAATCCTGGCAGGGGGGCACTCTACCGCCAAAACGGCGGCATTGCTCGCGACACCATGATGAAAGAGTCAACTTGGCTGTAACCCTTGGTCTGACAGGCATGCAATAAAAAGAGGGAAGCATCATGCCTCCCTCACTCTGTCGCACTGATCCCCCACAGGTTGGGACTCAACATCCCTCAACTGACTTGCATTAGCCCCGCAGGCACTCTTGTTGAGACAGTGACGACACCATTAGTAGCTGTCTTCCTGCTCTGCCTTCAGCCAGGCCTGACGGGCATAGGCCTCCTCTTCAGCGCTCTCGATCTCGTGCAGTACCGCATCGAGATCGATGGCGGCGCGGCACTCTTCAAAGTGGCCGGTCAACTCGCTTTCGGGAGTGAGCTTGCCATCTTCAAACAGCGCCCACATCTCTTGGGCATAGCGGGTCTTGAGCAGCTCGGGGGCATACATGCCGTAGTAGTTGCGCATGTTGTTGACGTCGCGCGCCAGCATCGCCTTGGCCTGGTTGTTGGCTGCGGCATCCACCACCTGGGGCAGATCGATGATAACGGGGCCATGTTCATCCACCAGCACGTTGAACTCCGACAGATCGCCGTGAATAAGGCCGGCGCAGAGCATCCGCACCACATAACGGATCACCTTGTGGTGATCGATCACCGCCTGCTCGGGGGTGAGGGCCACGTCATTGAGGCGCGGCGCGACATGGCCATCCTCGTCGGTGATAAGTTCCATCAAGAGAACGCCATCAAGGCAGACATAGGGCTGTGGTACCCGCACCCCGGCCGCCGCCAGCTTGAACAGGGCGTCGACCTCGGTGTTCTGCCACACCTCTTCATGCTGCTTGCGGCCGTACTTGGAGCCCTTCTCCATGGCGCGGGCGCTGCGGCTGTTACGCACCTTGCGCCCCTCCTGATAGACCACAGCCTGCTTGAAGCTGCGCTTGGACGCCTCTTTATAGACCTTGGCGCAGCGGATCTCGTCGCCGCAGCGCACCACATAGACGTCGGCCTCTTTGCCGCTCATCAACCGGCTGACGACCTCATCGACCAGGCCGTCATCAACCAGAGGTTGGATTCGATTTGGAATTTTCATGGTCGCCCTTTTACCCTATTTACGCCCTCGAAGATAGCTCCGTGCACGCTCACCCGCCTCTCCCTTTCATATGAAACCCTGTTATCCCCTGTTTGCGCTGTTTTTGTCCACCTGTCCGCCTTAAAAGCCACCTGTAACAGGCCAGACGCGAGGTGCCTGTGTCAGCAAAAATGGCCCGCAAGCTGGCCCATTTTCAAGGTTCGGGCGGCAAACCCTGGCGAATACGCCGGATCCCTGCCTGGTAAAGCCCGTTGCGCCCTTCTTGGTGTTCTTGGGTTTCGAAGATCTTGAGAAACCACATGTACTGCTCGGGATGGCGGGCTACCTGCCGCTCCACCACCCGGTTCATCGCATTGACGTCTGCCAGCAGATCGGCGGTGGGATAAGGGTCAAAAGGCGGCTCGATCTCCAGCAGATAGCACCCCTCATCCTCGTCATAACTGGCGAAGATGGGCACCGCTTTGGCGCCAGTCAGTTTCACCAGTTTGGGCAGGGCCGGCAGGGTCGCCTTGGCGTGACCGAAGAAGGGAACGAACACGCTCGCCTCGCGGCCGTGATCCTGATCCGGCAGATAGAAAAAGCTGGCGCCAGCGCGGATCGATTTGATCGCCGGTTTGATACCGGCACTGCGCTCATACACCTTGCCCCCTTTGGCCCGCTCGCGGTTGATGTACCAGTCGAATACCTGATCTTTCGGGCTCTTCATCATGGTGCACATCTCGATGCCCATCAGGGAAAAGTAGCGGCCAATCATGTCGACCGCCCAAGTGTGAGGCACCACCAGGATCACCGGGCGGCCCGCGGCCTGCTCCGCTTGCACATGCTCCCAGCCGGTGACCTTGATGCGGCGGGTCAACCTGGTACGGCTGCGCCAGGTCAGCTCGCCAAAGCCCATGAAGGTCTTGAGACCGACTCTAATCGACTTGAGCAGCAAAGCCCGGCGCCCGGCGGCATCCAGCTCGGGAAAGCAGATTTTGAGGTTGGTATCGGCAATATAGGCCTGCTTTTTCGAGACGCGCAGCAGGGTCGGTGAGATCAGATCGGCAAAGCGATCCCGCAGCCTCGCGGGGGTAAATGCCAGCAGTGAGAGCAGGCCCAGCGCGCACCAGCTGCCCCACCATTTGGGATGCAGCAGGCGAACATGAAATGAGGTATCAAATACCGGATCTAACGGGGACATAGCGGCTATCAAGTCATCAAAAACAAACGGTTATTGTAGTTATCCTGACATTTTTTTCTACCCTGGGAAGCGTGGCCGCCGATCGGCAAGCCGCAGATCAGACCCGTAATCATAAAAAATGGCCCACCTGGGGCCATTTCAATAGATGCAAACTCAGGGTCAGCCGTGGGGCGGCAACCCCTTGCGGATCCGGCGGATCCCCTCTTCATAGAGGCCGTTCCTCCCCTCCTGATCCTGACGGGTATCGAAGATCTTGAGGAACCACATGTACTGACCAGGGTGACGGGTCAACTGCTGCTGCACCATGTCGTTCATCCGACAGGTATCGGCCATCCCATCCTCGGTGGGATAATTGTCGAACGGTGCCTCAATCTCCAGTCGGTAGCAGTGGTTCGCTTCGTCATAGCAGGCCAGCAGCGGCACCGCCTTGACACCGCTGACCTGTACCAGACGGGGCAAGGCAGGCAGGGTCGCTTTGGGATAGCCAAAGAAGGGAACAAAGAGGCTCTTCTTGCGACCATGATCCTGATCCGGCAGGTAGAAGAAGCTGCGACCGCTCCTGATGGTTCTGATCACCGCTTTGATCCCGGCGCTGCGCTCATAGACGCGGCAACCGTTCTTGGCCCGTGCACGGTTGAGGTGCCAGTCAAACACCGGATTGCGCGCCCGTTTCATCATGGTGCACATGGGCACCCCGCGCTGGGTGAAGCAGTAACCGGCGGCATCCACCGGCCAGGTGTGAGGCACCACCAGGATCACCGGACGACCGGCAGCCCGCTCCGCCTCGATATGCTCCCAACCACTCACCTGCATCCTGTTCATCAGATAACGCTGGCTGCGCATGGTGAACTCGCCGAATCCCAGCATGCTCTTGAGGCCAACCCGGATCGAGGTGAGTGCAATGGCATCGCGCTCTGCCGGGCTCTTTTGCGGGAAGCAGATCGCCAGATTGGTTCTGGCGATATAGATCTGTTTTTTAGAGATACGAAACACCAGCGGTGCCAATAGGTCGGCCAAACGATCGCGCAATCGCACCGGCACAAAGGCCAGCACCATCAAGACCGCCAGCGCCAGCCAGCTCAACCAGTAACGGGGATGCAACAAACGCGGTTTGAAAGTGGCGTGAAATATGGGGTCTTCTTGGATGGTCATCGATTAGAGTCAAGCGAAAAATGGTGAGGCATTGTAGTTGGCCTGACAGGTAATACCAGTGAATTTCCAGACAAACCAATAAAAGTACGGTCAATTCATTAATCTGCGAAAAAATAACAAAATGCCCCGCTTGGCGGGGTCATTTTGACGACGTGTTCATCAGGGGCACAAGAGCATCAAACGGTGTTAACGATGCGAGGGGTGCCCCTCGACAGCGGGCATCCGCAGCGGCAGAAAGAACATCAGGTAACGCAGTGCCACATACCCGACGATCACGGTTGCAACCCCCAGCTCGAAATGGGCCAGCACGCGGAGCTGCTCGACATAGTGACTCCCTTGCGCAAAACCTTCAACCAGATGGGCCAATTTGAACAGGGCGGTAGCACCGATCACCAGCGGGAAGGTGAAGGCGGCGTAACCCGGCGAGAAAGGCAGACGCAGCAGTTTGATGAAGGCCAGATAGATGATGCCGGTCATCAGGATGGCGATCCCCAGCAGCACGGCCACCAGCAGCAGCGACGGCGCCTGGCTGACGGTCAGGTAACCGGCCAGAGAGAGGCTGGCAGGGGCCGCCAGAATGGCGATGGTCGGTTTGGCGGCATCCGGCACTTCATGGCTGAAGATGAGACGATAGAGCATCAGCGGCAGCATCAGGCCGTAGCAGATGATCCCGAACCAGAGCAGACCGTTGGCCAGCGGTGCAAACTGACCGCCCGGGAAGGCCACGTCAGCCACGATGATCCCCACCGGCGGCACGAACCAGCTCGGCACCATGTGGTGGATTTCAAACTCTTTGGCGCGGTGCCAGACAAAGGTAGCGAGGAACAGCAGGTGAACCGCCACGGCAAACAGCCAGAGGGCTTCCCCGGCTTGTGGAACCAGCATGCCGAGCGCCTTGGAGACCACCATGGTACCCATGGCATAGGTCGGTACCACGCTACCCACCACAGGGTGAGCGAGATCCTGTAACAACAGGCGGGGGTGAAGCAGAAACTTGAAGGTCAGGATCACCAGCAGCACGGCCGCAACGGCGGCCCCCAGCAGTTGCATCCGGCCATCGAAGGGACCGGCATTTTCCCAACACCAACCAAGGCTGGCAATGCCCAACGCCAAACCCGCCATGGGAGTCGGCGCTTTGCCTAAGGATTTACGGGTTCTTGCGAACATGATGACACCTTTCTCTATCAGACTATGGCGATAGGATAATGGCCGCATGTCGTTTAGGATATCCAAATGAATTGAATTATATGTTCAGGAAAACCAAACACCATGAAGCTGACCCTGCAACAACTCAAGGTCTTCGCCACCATTGCCCGTTACGGCAACCTGGGGCTCGCCGCCAACGAGCTCTGCCTGAGCAAGGGGGCCGTCTCCCAGTCACTGCAGGAGCTGGAGCGCCAGCTCTCCACCCCGCTGTTTGACCGCATTCACCCCAGATTGCAGCTCAACAACGAGGGGCGCCTGCTGCAACCGGCCGCCGAGGAGCTGCTGACCCGGATGCAGGATATCGAGAACCTGTTCAGCCCCGATGCCGAGCCGAGCGGCCAACTGCGCCTTGGCGCCAGCCAGACCATCGGCAACTACCTGCTCCCGACCCTGCTCGCCAGCAGCAAGCAGGAGCTGGGGCTGCCCCCCAAGGTCACCATCAACAACACCCACCTGCTCTGCCACGCGTTGGCCAATTTCGAGCTGGATCTGGCACTGATCGAGGGGGAGAATCACCACCCCGACCTGCTCGCCGAACCCTGGCTGCAGGACGAGATGCTGGTGGTGGCCCCACCCGGCCACCCGCTTGCCGATAAGGTGGATCTCTCCCTCCCCCGACTGGGAGGCGAGATCTGGGTACTGCGTGAAGCACAATCGGGCAGCCACGAGCAGTTTATCCAACAGATCCAGCCCGAGTTGCCCCACTGGCAGGCCGGGCTTGAACTCAACACCCTGGAGGCGGTGATGCTGGCGGTGGAGAAGGGGCTGGGCATCTCCTTTATCTCCCGACTGGCCGTCTCCGATCGACTCAAAGATGGTCGACTGGTCGCCCTGCCCCTCGCCCGTCGCTTCCCGCGCCAGCTATCCCTGATCTGGCACAAGCAGAAGTACCACTCCGCCTCTCTGCGCCACTTTATCCACTTCTGCCGGGCTCAGGTGAACGATGCCGAGGTGGTCAGCGCAGAGTAACGCCCGCGCAGAGCACCGCTGGCAAACCAGCACACCAATGACGGAAAAGCAGAGAGGGAGCCGCGGCTCCCTCTCTGTTATTTGCTCGCTGAGGATCACTGCGTCAGACTGCGCAACCAGTTGATCTCCTCGCCCCAGATGGATTCGTCGATGGTTTCCAGGATCAGCGGAATGCGATCGAAGCGATCATCATTCATGATGTGATGGAACACCGCCTCCCCCAGATTGCCCTCCCGCAGGCTGTGGTGGCGATCGACCCGGCTACCAAAGGTGCACTTGGCGCCGTTGATATGCATCCCCTTGAGATAGTGAAAACCCACCGTGCGGTCGAACTCGGCAAAGACGGCGGCGCAACTCTCTGCGGTACGCAGATCGTAGCCAGCGGCAAAGGCGTGGCAGGTATCGAAACAGACTCCGACCCGGCTCTTGTCCTCCACCCCCTCGATGATGGTGGCGAGGTGCTCGAAGGACCAGCCGAGGTTGGACCCCTGCCCGGCGGTGTTCTCGATCACCGCCGTCACCCCTTCACAGCGCTCCAGCGCCCAGTTGATGGACTCACTCACCCGCTTGAGGCTGGCCGCTTCAGGAATTTGCTTGAGATGGCTGCCGGGGTGGAAATTGAGATAGCAAAGCCCCAACTGCTCGCAGCGCTTCATCTCGTCGAGAAACGCGTCACGGGATTTGGCCAGACCATCAGGGTCAGGGTGGCCCAGATTGATGAGATAGCTGTCGTGGGGCAGGATCTGCTCTGGCAGAAAACCAGCCTTGGCACAGGCCGCCTTGAAGGCGCGGATGGTGGCATCCGACAAAGGGGCTGCCTGCCACTGACGCTGATTCTTGGTAAAGAGGGCAAACGCGTTGGCCCCGATGGCCTGGGCGCGGGCGATGGTATTCTCTACCCCGCCGGCCGCACTGACGTGGGCTCCGATATATTTCATACAATCTCCTCAATACGGCAAGCCGCCATTATGCCGGTCCCGCCCGGCCACGCCAAACCGGGATATCCGATAGCGGGTATCGACAAATAGGGGCGAGCTTCCCCGAGGTACAGAGATTCATGGCGCTATTTGCCCGCCCTGTCGCGACTGCGACCCGCAAGCGTGCAGATCCATCCCGTCCGCGCCAGCATGGCGCCCACAAAAAAACGCAGCGTATCGCCTAGGCGATAACGGCTGCGTCTTTGGGTCTCTCGGCCGCCCCCCTTGCCGTGGCCCAAATGGCCAGCGACAAGGGAGCAAGAATGCGCGGGGAGAGTCGACTTAGAAGGGCATCTTGAAGCCTGGCGGCAGTTGCATGCCACCGGTCAGTTCGCCCATCTTGGCCTTGTTCTGCTCTTCCACACGGCGCACGGCATCGTTGCAAGCGGCGGCGACCAGATCTTCCAGCAGCTCCTTGTCATCTTCCATCAGGGAGGGGTCGATCTCGATGCGACGGACGCTGTGGCTACCTGTCATGGTGACCTTGACCATGCCAGCACCGGCCTCACCGGTCACTTCCATCTGAGCCAGCTGCTCTTGCGCCTTCTGCATACGCTCTTGCATCTGTTGGGCCTGTTTCATCAGGTTCCCCATTCCACCTTTACCAAACATATGTCGTCTCTCGTCTTGAAATCCGGCACCCAGCGCCGGGCTGTGGGCTTGTCTGTCCTAGATGGGGACAGCCAAACTGCTTTTCAACCGGAAGCGAACTCCCGGCCACGGAATTTAGCGGTTGAGGGGCTCGATGCTCTCGTGATGAAGCACGGCACCAAACCGCTGAACTAAAAACTGTACGTTAGGATCCTGATCCAGATCCCGGGTCACCTGCTCGCGCACCCCGAGATAGAGGCGGTGCTCGATCTCGAGGGGGGTCTCCT
Organism: Aeromonas fluvialis; assembly: GCF_000819885.1. Lineage (GTDB taxonomy): Bacteria > Pseudomonadota > Gammaproteobacteria > Enterobacterales > Aeromonadaceae > Aeromonas > Aeromonas fluvialis. Next base: position 5,523 of record NZ_CDBO01000055.1, on the reverse strand, counting down.
TGTCAGGCACCACACCAAGCGTCACCTCGACCTGCACCGGTTGCCCCAGCGCTGGCCCAATGATCTCGGCCAGATCGGCGCGCGCCTTGTCGCTGACCAGATGGCGCTGCTCGGGCTTGAGGGTTAGCAGTACCTTGTCCCCTTCCCGCGTCATCACCGAGTTGATGGCCAGCTGGCGCAGCCGCCCACCCACCTGAGTGTGGGCGATCAACTCGGCCCAAGGGTCGCCGCAACCATTGAGCAGTGACGAGGGGATAAGGCGGGTCGCCTCTCCCTCTTGCGGCTCGCTGTCGCTCTCGAGTTCATCCCAGTCGATGGTCTCCATCACCGGCTGAGGGGGTTCGCTCTGCACCACAGGGGCCACAGCCACCGCCGTAGTCGCAACGGGCGCGACTGGCTGGATCGCTGGGGCTGGCGTCACCGCAGGCACCGTAGCGCTGCGCTCGCCGGGTCGATAGCTCGGCTGCCCGTCGAGATCCCAGGGTGGCAGATCGGTTGGCTGGGCCGGTGCCGTGACGGGGGCCTGGCTCATCACCGGAGTTTGCTCGGCAAAGCCCTGATTGAGGTACTCTTCGTATTCCCCATTGTCACCCTGCGGCTCGTAACCGTCGCCATAGAGATCCACTGGCGGCAGATCATCATAGTGACCCATCGTCGCCATCCCCTGCCCGGCCGGTTGGCCGACCGGAGCTGGCTGTTGGGTGACGACAGGAGCAGCAGCGGGCGCGACAGGGCGAGCGGGTGCAACCGGCACTGCGCGAGGCGCGGGCGCCGCCGGAGCATCCTGACCCCGCTGGCGGCTGCGCAGCATATTTCGCTTGCCAAGCAGGCTCTGCATGCTCGATACCGCTGATACCGGTTCAGCAGCGGCGACAGACGTTGCTGTCGCTTCGAGCGCGGGCCCAGCTGCAGGCTCAAAGGTGGCGGTCAGCGACTCGCCACGGGAATAGTCAGCATCGGCTGCGGCAGGCGCTCGATCAGCATCAGCGGGTTGTACGGCTGAGTGCGCTGGCACATCGGGCTGCGCATGTAGCAACGCAGGCTCGGGTTGATACCCCATGCCCACAGCTTCGCGCAACAGCTCATCCTGCTGGCTGAACAGCTCGGCGGCTTGCGCCTCCTCCTCGCTATCTGCGGGGTTGCCGATGTCATCCACCATCGCAGGCAGGGAGACATCAACCGCGGGCACTGCACTGGTAGCAACAGGCGTGCTGGCAACAGGGCTGGCTAGCGGTGCAGGCACGGCGCCGCTGATCGGTGCCACTGCGGCCGATTCAGCGGCCGGGCGCTTTCCCGGCAAGGTGCCAACCGGCGTGGCGCTGCTCGCCACACTGCTCGTCATTAACGGGGGCAGCGCGGTGAGACTGGCCGGATGCAGGGCATCGCGCCTTGGGGAGAAGGCGAGCATCCGCAGGCAGGTCATCTCCAGCGCGGTGCGGCCATCGGGGGCCCAGGGCAGATCTTTCCGACCACCCAGCACGATCTGGTAGCAGAGCTGCACCTCTTCCGGGCTCATCGCCTTGGCCAGTTGCAGCAAGGAATCGGCATCTGCCCCCTGCTCCTGCACGCTGGCAGGCAGCAGCTGCGCCATAGCGATGCGATGGAGCAAGCCTTCCAGCTCTGCGTGGAGCTGATCAAAATCGGGGCCCAGGGTGGCGATCTCGGTGATCTTGGCCATGGTCGCGGGGGCATCTTGCCGCAAAATGGCTTCCAGCAGCTGGTGCAGATGGCGGTGATCGAGCGTGCCCAGCATCGCCAGAACGCTGTCGAGGCGCACGCTGCCGTTACCGTGGGCCAGTGCCTGATCGGTCAGGCTCAAGGCATCGCGCATACTGCCGTCGGCGGCTTTGGCCAGGGCCAGCAGGGCGCGTGGCTCGAAGGGCTGCCCCTCCTGATCCAGCACCCATTCGAGCTGCTTGGCGATCTGGGTCTGATCCAGACTCTTCAGATGAAACTGCAGGCAGCGCGAAAGAATAGTAATGGGCAGCTTCTGCGGATCCGTGGTTGCCAGCAGAAACTTCACATAGGGAGGGGGCTCTTCCAGGGTTTTCAGCAACGCGTTGAAGCTGTGGCGCGACAACATGTGCACTTCATCGATGAGGTAGACCTTGAAGCGGCCACGGGCCGGGCGGTACTGCACGTTGTCGAGCAGCTCGCGGGTATCTTCCACCTTGGTACGGGATGCCGCGTCAATCTCCAGCAGGTCGACAAAGTTGCCCTGATCGATCTCGCGGCAGGTGTCGCAGACGCCACACGGGTGGCTGCTGATCCCCTGCTCGCAGTTGAGGCTCTTGGCCAGAATACGGGCGATGGTGGTCTTGCCGACCCCGCGGGTACCGCTCAGCAGATAGGCGTGATGCAGCCGTCCCTGATCCAGGGCGTTGGTCAGGGCGGTCAGCACATGTTGCTGGCCTACCACTTGTTCAAACGTATGGGGGCGCCATTTACGCGCCAGAACCTGATAGCTCATAAATCCATCATGCAGGGAAGACAGGGCATTGAGGCCGGATGCTAACACAAATGGCGGAGCGGCTGTATCGGCGATCGGTTGGAGCGGGAGGGATCGCTTGATTTTCAAACCGATGCCCGCAAGGGCACCGGTTCAACGCAGGCCCGATGCTGAGGATCGGGCCGAAGAGGCATTACTCACCAGCCAGCTCGACCAGAGAGACCACCTTGACGCCAGCAGCGGTCAGGCGGGCATCACCACCCAGAGACGGCAGGGAGATGATGAAGGCGGCATCGGCCACAGTGCCGCCAGCACGGCGGATCAGCTTGACAGTGGCATCGACGGTACCGCCGGTCGCCAGCAGATCGTCCACTACCAGCACCTTGTCACCGGGCACGATGGCATCGGTGTGGAGTTGCAGGGTATCGGTGCCGTATTCGAGGGCATAGGACTCCTCGATCACTTCGCGCGGCAGCTTGCCCGGCTTGCGTACCGGCACAAAGCCCAGGCCCATGGCAAAGGCGACCGGCGCACCGAAAATGAAGCCACGGGCCTCGGTGCCAACAATTTTGGTGATCCCTTGATCACGATAATGCGCTGCCAGCAAATCGATGGTGGCCTTGAAGGCCTCTGCATTCTCGATCAGGCTGGTGATGTCACGAAACAGAATGCCCGGCTTCGGATAGTCGGGAATGGTCTTGATGCTCGCTTCGATAAATTTCAGGGTTTCCGGATTCATGTGTTGACCGCTTATTTTTTTGACCCAGGGGTGGCCATTTTTCTCAATTCCCTTCTGCGGGAAATAAAAAGCCCGTCACGCAAAAGTGACAGGCCGACTCCATAGCATTATTGCTGCAATAGCTTATGGACTTCACTTCTCCATTGCAACCGGCTCCAGCACTGGCAGACGCATTAACCAGGTGAGCAGGATCACCATTATGACAACCAGCAGCCCCTTGACCCACAGCAGTGGCACCACCACCAGCGACACCGAAAAGGTGAGCAAAATGAAGATAATGGCGCGCCGTCTGGCCTGGCGACGAATGCCGCGACACTGCTGCCAATCGACAATCGGCGGGCCAAACCAGGGATGGGTCAGCAACCAGCGATGAAAACGGGGCGATGAGCGGGCAAACAGCGCCGCCGCCAGCAACATGAAGGGGGTAGTCGGCAAGAGCGGCAGCACAATGCCCACAATACCGGTGGCAAATGCCAGCCACCCGAGCGCCATCAGACACCAACGCTGCATTCCTTCTCCTTGGGTGATTTATCTCCCTCTAGCCTAACAGAGTTTGAGCGGGTGCTGACAGCGGGCCGCAACCCCACTACAATCTGCGCTCTTTTTCTCTGTATGCCCTTCGGAACCGGTTATGCGCGTTATTTTGGCCCCCATGCAGGGGGTGCTGGATCACCTGATGCGGGAGGTGCTGACCTCCGTCAATCAGTACGACCTCTGTGTGAGCGAATTTATCCGGGTGGTCGACCAACTGCTACCCGCCAAGGTGTTCTACCGCCTCTGTCCTGAACTGCTGCAGGGCGGCAAGACCCGGGCCGGCACCCCGGTGCGGGTACAACTGCTGGGGCAACATCCTGAATGGTTGGCCGAGAACGCGCTGCGGGCCATCGAGCTCGGCTCCCCCGGGGTCGATCTCAACTTCGGCTGCCCAGCCCCCACGGTCAACAAGAGCAAGGGGGGCGCGGTGCTGCTCAAAGAGCCCGAGACCATCTACCGCATCGTCAAGGCGGTGCGCGAGGCGGTGCCCGCCCATCTGCCGGTGAGCGCCAAGATCCGCCTCGGTTACGAAGACAAGGTACTCTATCTGGAAAACGCCCAGGCGGTCTATCAAGGCGGGGCCAACGAGCTGGCCGTCCATGCCCGCACCAAACGCGAAGGTTACAAGGCCCCTGCCCACTGGGAGTATGTGGATGCCATCCGCCGTGCCCTGCCCATTCCCGTCACCGCCAACGGCGAAATCTGGGATCACCAGGATGCCCTTGCCTGCACCAGGGTCTCCGGTTGTGATGCCCTGATGGTGGGGCGCGGCGCCATCTCCCTGCCCAATCTGGCCAACGTGATGAAGAACGGCTGCCCGCACATGAGCTGGGCCGAGGTGCTGCAACTGATGGTGAGCTACACCGAGCAGGATCTGGCGAGCGAGAAGGCCGACTATTATCCCAGTCGCATCAAGCAGTGGTTCAGCTATCTCAAGCGAGAATACCCCGAAGCTGATCTGTTGTTTCGTGATATCCGGGTGCTGAAAGAGACTGCGCCTATTCGCGAGGCATTGTTGCAAGCGGCCAAAAGTCACGGCTAACCACGTTTAACTTGACGCATATCATCTTGATAGTGTTATCGGTTGCTTATACTGCCCCCATCTGTCGTCTGTCCTATGGGGGATAATGTGTGTGAAATGACGCAGGCACAGTTGACCGTATGGCGTAATCGCCTGCTGTCCGACTGGGCCCAAGTACGAGAAGATCTGATCGGTCAGCTCAAGGCCTGCCGCCGTGACGAATGTGCCGAGAAGGTAGATCACTGCGAGCAGGATCAACTGGTGGAGCTCACCAGCCGATTGGATCTGCCGAAAGTTGAACAGAGCGTAATGCGCCTCAAGCGGATCGATGCGGCACTCTGCCAGATGGATCTCGGCATCTACGGCCTCTGCTCCGACTGCGAAGAGCCACTCACCATCGATTTGCTGGAGCAAGACCCGACCCAGCAACGCTGCCCACGCTGTGAAGCACGCTATCGAAAGGGATTTCACGCTCACGAGCTCTGAAAGATGCACCAACCGGTGCATCCTCTCTTTACTATCTCACTGGTGACGCAGCCATTCCTGTCCAATACTCGACCATATGAGCCGCTTCGCGGGGATGGGTCGTGCACAGACTCTTGTTGTTATGGTGTTTATGCTGCCAGGCCGCAGCACCGGAGTCGTTGGTTGGGGCGACTGGCAACCCTTTAGCAGATGCCCCGTAAACGCTCGCCCAATCGGGCGGGGAGATAAGGGGTGCTAATCTGGTGTGTTCTGCGAGGCCACATACGCCTTGAGCGTTTCAATAGTGGCCCCGCC